>NZ_JBTSWB010000004.1:0-977975 GCF_054602315.1 Bradyrhizobium cedriense
TCGCGGTCTCGCGGAAGGCGCGCTCGAGCTCGTCGAGCGAGACTTCGCCCGGACGCAACGGGCGCTCCAGCGTCTGATCGATCAGCGTGCCCGTGGTCATATCCTGTGCCGGCGCAGGCGCAGCGGCCGGCGCTTCCGGCACAAGCGGCGGCGCTTCCGCAACCGGAGCAGCGGCTGCAGCGGCCATAGCCGCCATGCCTCGCTCGACCATCGCTTCCAGCTGGTCGATGAGATCGCGGTCGTTGCCCTCGGGCTCGGCTTCGGTCGCCTCGAGACCGGCCAGGATCTCCTTGATCCGGTCGATCGAAGCCAGAATCAGCGACACTGCGTCCGCCGTCACCGGCATGCCGTCGCGGAATTTGCTCATCAGCGTCTCGCCGGCATGCGCCAGCGCTTCGAGCCGCGGCAGCCCCAGGAACCCGCAGGTGCCCTTGATGGTGTGAACCAGGCGGAAAATGTTATCCAGGATCTTGGCGTTGTTCGGCTCCTGCTCGAACTTCACCAGCTGATTGTCCACGGTGTCCAGGCTCTCGCTGGTCTCCGTCAAAAACTCCCGCAACAGATCATCCATGAGCTACGCCTTACTGACCTGGACCTGAACTCGACGCCTGAGCCACCGTCGGCACGCACGGACGTCCTGATCGTGGATCGTTAGACATCCCCTTTCACAGTCCCGTTAATTTCATCCTCCGTGCTACTACGGATATTGAAGAGAAGTTTGCGGTTTGACGGCGTGATGCAGCGCTTTTCGGCAATCCGGCTCCGCCTCGCAACGGAGGAGACGTGCGAGGTAAACGGGCCGATAACGGCAGGGCGAGGCGCGCGGGAAACTCCAGCTCGTGAAGAACGATAGAGGCGGCCCGCATGGCGTTGGCTCCGGCCGCCGCGACCGGCGGCGCTCCCGCGCGCTGCGTTTTGGGCTGTGCCGCGGTCTGCGTGGTCCACGCGTGAGGTAAACGAACGATTACGCCCCGGCCATAGCGGCGCCTGCCGCGCTAACCGAGCCCGACGGCCGCGGCGATGTCGCCCTCGGGGCGATGCTCTGCCAGGCAATCGCTGATGACGGCGAGCAGCGCGTGCGACGTAAACGCCTTGCGCAGGCAACGCGTGGCGCCGAGCTCCCGTGCCATCCGGAGAGAATCGGTGCTGGCGAATCCAGATCTGCGAAGCGTGGCCAGACATCGCGATCAGCGGAATGACCGGCGCCCGCTCGTGGAAAATCCGCATCGATTCGAATCCGCGCATATGCGGCATGAAGATGTCGACGATCATCAGATCGAACGTTCGTGTTCGGGGGTCCGCAATGCGCGCTTCACCTCCCTCGGCGATCGTCGCCCGAAATTGTTGCGCTGGAGACAAGCCTCGATGGCCACGCACAGCACCGGTGTCGTCGTCAACGACTAGGATGTGGCGCAGATCTTGTGGCCCCATTCAGGCTTCCCGTTTCGGCGATTTGGCGATTCGACCGTCATCACGCCTTCCCCTTTGCTTTCGATGGAGACATGCGCCGAACGTCGTCTGCGGAAACGGACGAGGCTGCGCGGGCCGCCTTGCGCCCGACGGCCTGCGCGGGTGCAACGCTTTCCGGCTCATGGGGCCACATTGCCGTCTTTTCCTATGTGTTTCTTGCGTGGCGCTGCTTCGCCCACCAGGGAGTCAGCGCGCCTCACTCGATTCCCCCGCGAACGAGACAACCTGTCTGCCCTAACGGGTATATGGACGGCAAGACAACCTTTGGGATATTGTCCGAACGCAGTGCAACTGAATGACGACGAGCACCGCGCCGATCGTCCATCGAACCCGCCGGATTGACCTGCATGACCACGAGCGGTGCCCAGCCCCAATCAGATGCCGCAACTATTGACGCGACGGAGTGCCGTTTCGGCGGTCGCACATGCGCTCCAGCGGGCCGGCATCATTCCGTGCAGCCGCAGCCAAATCGATATCGTCGATCTGCGGGCGTCGATGACGATGTCCTGCGGCTGCTGTTCGGGGGTGAAGGCCTACCACCTGCACTTGATGGGAGCCGTGCCGTGGCTGGAGCACGGCACAGTCCCTGCGCGCCAGCGCGCAGGCAGCGTCGCAGGATCAACCGGCACAGTCGGACAACTTGTCCCAATTGCCAATATATCCCGGCATGAACATGATGAAAATTGACCCACGCAGGACCTTGGTTTCGCCTCGCGATTTGAAGTTGCAGGAAGGGGAGAGGCAGCTTTGGAAACGATGGTGCGTCCATCCAACGGTTTTCTGTCCGCACTGTCGGCAGACGACTATGAATTGATCCGACCGCACCTGCGAACGGTCGACCTGCCCCATGATGCGGTGCTGGTCGAGACCGGCGAGACACTCGAGCGTGCCTATTTTCTCCACCGCGGCGTCATCTCGCTGGTCGTGGCTCTGGCCAAGGGCGAGCATGTGCAAGTCGCCATGATCGGCCGCGATAGCCTGCTCGGAACGCTCTCGATCATGGGCGATGCGTGTGCATTGAACACCGCCATTGTGCTGGTTCCCGGCGTCGCCTCGGTGGTGGATCTGGATCGGCTGCGGATCGCCGCCGACCAGAGCAGCACCCTGCGCACGCTGCTCACGCGCCACGGGCTGGCGATCTTCGCCCAGGTGCAGCAGACCGCGGGCTGCAACGCCGCTCATCCGGTGGAGTCGCGGCTGTCGCGGTGCCTGTTGCACACTCATGATCTGTCGTGCGAACCCCGGCTGCTGCTGACCCAGGAGACCATGGCACGGATGATCGGAGCGCGGCGCAACAGCGTGTCGCTCGTCGCCAACTCCTTGCAGCAGGCCAACTTCATCCATTACAGCCGCGGACACATCCAGATCATCAACCTGGACGGCCTGCGCCAGACGGCGTGCGAATGCTACGCCACCGTGAAGGCGCAGTACGACCGGCTGTTGGGCGTGCACTGAACGCCGCGGTCGACTGGTAAACCACCGGCTAATGCCGGCCTGCAAACACCGGCCGTCCTGCTACCGGAACTGAAATTCGAATGGCGTAGACCCGAGGCAGGCGTCGCACCGCCACGTACCGCGCGACAGCGAACCCTGATCAGGTCAGGAAAGGCCATGTTTGATGCAACCATCGCGCCTGCGAAGGCGCTCGATGCCGAACCCGCGCGCGAGCCGCGCGCCTACGAGGCGCTGGTGCGCGAGATCGGCGAGGACGGCGCCTTGGAGGTACGCGGTGTGTTCTGGACCGAGACCTGCGCGCGTCTGCAGCTGTTCCGCACGCTCTCGCTTGCTCAGCACCACGCCAGGATCGCGCGCGAGGCGCATTCGTTGAAGAGCGCGGCCGGAACGTTCGGCTATGTCAGGCTCGCAGCGCTGGCGCTGCGGCTGGAGAAGACCGTGGATGGTCTCGGCGACGACGAATTCCGCGCGCTCCTGGGCCTGATGGAGGCCGCCTACGCCGCCGCACGCGCGCAGGAGCCGCAGGTCTAGAGCACGAGACGGAATTCGCACGCCCGCGTTGGCGCGCTTTGCCTGCGCGAACCGGTATCACTTCACTCGAAAACGCTCCGCCACAGGCTGCGCCAAGCCCGCCGTACTTCTACGGTTTGGGATTTTCACGGATGGCTAATCATAGCTGGCGATAGTCCCGGAAAACCAGGAGGGTTTTCATGTTCACCTACGAAACCGCAGACCAGAAGGAGGTTCGTCGCTTCCGCATCGCACAGTTCAACGGCCGGATGGCGACGGTGAAGACTGGCGAGACGATCGTGACCGGCTTCGTACGTTCGGTGCTGGAGCAGGAGTCGAGCATGCCCCCCCGCTGGACCATCACGATCATTCCGAACGCGCCGAAGGACGAGATCAAGCCGCTGCGTCCCGCCTCGCGCGCACGTCCGTTCACTGAAGATTATTTCTGAGCGCGACAGGCTTCCAAGCTTCTCCAGAGACGTCCAGCGCCTCGCCGCACCCGCCTGACGACGCAATCCGCCTGCCTCAGTCGATCGAATGCAGCAGCGCCGCTCGGACGAGGTCCGCGGTGTTGCGCGCCCCGAGCTTGCGCATCGCCTCGGCGCGATGGCTCTCGAAGGTGCGCGGACTGATCTGCATGCGAAGTGCGCCCTGCTTGTTCGAATAGCCTTCGCTGATCAGCCTCAGCACCTCGCGCTCGCGCTTGGTCAGCCGCTTCTGGCCCGACGGCCCGAGGAGTTCGGCGCTCGGCACGCGCTGGGCCTGCTGTGCGCGGGCAGCCTTCGATTCTGCCTCCTCGGTGCTGGACGGTATCGGTAAGCTGCCCTTGTGAGGGCCGGCAAGCTGCTTGACCAGTCCGCAAACGCGCTCGGTCTGTGCCAGCGCGTTCTCCACCACCCGCTGCAAATAGGCACGATCGCCGGTAGCGGGCGCTAGCTGGTCGCTGTGATGCTTGATCTCGCCCATGTAGAGCAGGAGCGCAGTCAGGGGGCCGTTGAGCTCGCGGGCGATGGCAGCGGCCATTTCGTCGGCCGCCTTGGCACGGATGGCGCTCAGGCGGATATCGGGCTCTTCAGCTGAAGGAGCGGCGCCTTCGTGCCATTCCGACGGCCGCGAATCGGTGGCCGTATCGTTCTGTGACTCCATGCGGTTGGTGTAGCGGAACCCGGGCCGGTCTGTGGTTAACTTTTTGCTCCGTAAGACTACGGTGATTTAGGCCGTTTTGCGCTAAAATGGCGACTTAGGCACAATTTGTGCTTGCGTGGCCTCGTATTCGACCACGCAGGGGTTGAGCTTTCCGCCAAGATATTGGGCGGAGAGGCGGAAAACGCCCTGGCCACCGCCCTCCGCCGAGATCCGACCCCTTGGGGTTTTACGGATTAATTAACGGCCACTTGCTTCTCTAGGGCGGTTGAGAGCGCGCAAATGCCTCCACGCATGGGGCCCGCAAGCCCGCGGGACACGCTGCGAAAGATTGCGTGCAATGGACGAGATCGATCGGCTGTCGGAATTCCTGCAGAGGCTCACGCCGCTGTCGCGCAGCTGTCTGCTCAGCGAGCTCGAACGGCTGGAACTGTGCGGCATCGACATGCCGGGTTCAGCCGCCATCCAGTCCCGCTTGCGCGCCGAGTTCCGCAAGGACGGATCGACTCAGGCGCGCGCCACCAACCCGTCGCGCTATTTCTTCGCGCCGCTCGAGCTGTTCCTGATCGACGGCGCGCCCGAGCACGCCAACATGGGGCGGATCTCGCGCAACACCCTCACCCCGATCTGGGAATGGATCTGCCGCGACCTGCTGCCGACCATGGCGCGCGACTACATCAAGGCGATCACCGACCAGGTCGCGGCCAACAACCCGAAGGAAGTGCAGAAGATCGCGTCGACCTTCCAGACCAAGGTCGTCAAGGTCCTCGAGAACACCGTTACCTCGTCCGAGAGCACTGAATCTGCGCGAGCCAAGCTCGCGCAATACACGGCCTCGCGCACCGCCTTCGACGACGTCTTGAAGATGCTTCTCGTCCTGCGCGCAGGCGATGCGCTGCCGAAGTTCAACGAGAAACTGCCCGGGACAATCGCGAAGTTCGACGACGGTCAGGTCGTGCAGATCACCGCGCAGCTCGACGCCTTCAAGAAGGCCCATCCGCAGGCACTGCACTTCGCGCTGGCGCTGGTGGCGCGGCGCCTGAAGACCTCCTGGCAATTGATGCGGCTCGCCACCAAGCCCGCTGCGAGCAAGTCCGCCGCGGACGTTGCCGCCACGCCCTATGCCTGCGTCGTCCCCATGGTGCTCGACCGGCTCGACGACAAGCGCCTCGCGCTTCGGGTCGCGCTCCGGAACAACCGGGTGCTGGTCGCCCGCGACCTGCTCGCCGAAATCTACGACACCGAATATGCGCTCAAGGTCCGCATCGACGGCATCGAACATTGCGACTGGGGCGTCCGTCTCCAGCAATTGATGGACGCGATTGCGGCGTTGGTATCCGCCGAGGTGAGCCGCTTCCCCGCCAATGTCGGCCACATTCTCGGATCGCGGCGGCTGCGCAGCCATGACACGCTCGGCGGCAAGCTGACTTACCTGGCCTGGAAGGGACGCGACGCGATGCAGGACGGTGCGGCGGCGTTCCGCAAATTGATCGGGCAGAACCCGGCGCACTAAAGCGCGATGCGATTGGGGTGATTCGTCATCGCGGTTCAGGGTTGCGGATCAGGCGTGATCTTTCCGGACGATTGCTGCGCACCTTTGCGGATCATGTCTCAATGCGGCGCGCGGGGCACGCTCAGGAAGCGGTCGAGAAACCGCCCTGACAGCACGAACCTGAACCACCAATACATCATACGCCGCGTCGTCATTGCTGGAGTCCTTCGACAGCCCACCACCGGCTCCGCGGAGCACTAACGCAGGTTCCGCAACGCGCGTGTGATGCACTTCACATTCGCGGCGTGGCGCCCGCGCATGTTGTCGCATATCCGTCGCGAGCGAAAACAAGACATTCGCGCATCGCGCGAAGCGAATTTGACCACGATCCTCGCAAGCAAACGCGTCGCCGCGCGCGCTCCTGGGTACCGAATTCCTCTCGAGAGTAATGTCGACAAATTAGCTCGAATTGCAGGGCTTAACGTTACTCAGATAATTCAAGAACGATCTGAAGCTCTCCTTATTTGGACCCACGCTCGCCGTTTAAGAAACCGTCACGGAACGGGAGTGGTGTACGATGAACGATGGGATGATTGAACTCGTCGGACGAAGGCCTGTGACCTTCGGACGACGGAAGGTGACGCCGCGCGCCTGCGTGGCCGACAGCAAACGTCACCTGCGCGCCTTCCTCAGCGAAATTCTCGAGGATCTCGGCTTCGTCACCTGCGAATGCGCCAGCGCGGACGAGCTGCAGACCGTGCTCGCCGCCGAATTGCCGGACCTGATCCTGCTCGGCGTTGCCGCCGACGGCATCGAGCCGGGCAGATTCCTGGAAATATTGGTGCGCGAGGCATTCGGCGGCAGGGTCCTCGCCGTCGGCGCCCGCGATTCGATCATCGTCAAAGCCGTGCGGCAGGTCGGCGAGGAATATGGCCTCGCGATGCTGCCGCCGCTCACCACGCCCTTTGCCGCGGAGACGCTGCGCGAGCGGGTTGCGATGCTGCTGCCGGACGAGCCGGCGCCCAGCCCGGCCGTGCATGTCGGCGAGGCCCTGCACGCAGGCTGGCTCGAACTCTGGTACCAGCCCAAGATCGACGCGCGCACCCTGACCCGCTGCGGCGCCGAGGCGCTGGTGCGGATGCGGCATCCGACCTGGGGCGTGGTGCCGCCAGCCTATTTCATCCCGGAGCCGCACGATCCGCATTTTCGCGGCCTGTCGGAATTCGTGATCGATCGCGCCGTGCAGGACTGGCACTATCTCCTGGAGCAGCAAAGCCCGGTCGATCTGTCGATCAATCTTCCCGCCGCCTATCTGAGCGAGCCGCAGGCGGTGCGCGACCTCTGCCGGCGCGTGCCGACGCATCCTGCCTTCGGCGGGCTGACGGTCGAGATCGACAGCGAGGAGGCGATCCGCGAGCTCGATCTCCTGACGGAGGTCGCGCGCGAGATCGGCCTGCACAATATCGGCCTGTCGATCGACAATCTCGGCGCCAACTGGCCGTCGCTGATGGGGCTGGACAGGATTCCCTTCGTCAAGCTGAAGGCCGACCGGCAATTCGTCACCGGCAGCGGCGGCGATCGGCTGAAGCGCACGGTGTGCCGTCACATCGTGGAGCTGGCGCAGGGTTTCGGCGCGCGCGCCGTGGCGCAAGGAGTCGAAAGCCGCGCCGACCTCGTCGCGGCGAACGAGGTCGGCTTCGACCTCGTGCAGGGCTTCCTGTTCGGCAAGCCGATGCCGCTGAAGAAGTTCGCAAGGAGCGCGCTGACCCGGACGGTGATGGGGCAGGCGTGAGGCACGGGCCTCACGCAAACCGGCGCGCGAAGAAGACGCAGACCACCACGAGCGCGGTCGCGGCAATCATGCTCCAGGCGACCGGCTCGTGCAGCAGCAGACCTGCGAGCGCGAGACCGAAGAATGGCTGGAGCTGCTGCAACTGGCCGACACGGGCAATGCCGCCGGTGGCGAGCCCGCGGTACCAGAAGATGAAGCCGACGAACATGCTGAAGACCGAGACGTAGGCGAGCCCGATCCAGGCGGGCACGCTAATCCCGATCCAGGCGGACGGCCACGTCAGGATTGCGAGCGCCGCCATCAGCGGCAGCGCGAGCAGCAGCGCCCAGGAGATCACCTGCCAGCCGCCGAGCCGGCGCGACAACGCGGCGCCTTCGGCATAACCGAGGCCGCACAGCACGATCGCGGCCACCATCAAGAGGTCGCCTGCGAGCGAGGCCGAACCGTCGCCGGAGAGCGCAAAGCCCGCCACCGTGGCGCTGCCGAGAACGGCGAACAGCCAGAACAGAGGTTTCGGCCGCTCGCCGCCGCGCAGCACGGCGAAGATCGCGGTCGACAGCGGCAGCAGGCCGATGAAGACGATCGAATGCGCCGAGGTGATGTGCTGGAGCGCGAGCGCGGTCAGCAGGGGAAAGCCGATCACGACGCCGATGGCGACGATGGTGAGGGACGCGAGATCCTCCCGCTGCGGCCGGCTCTGCCGGAGCAGGCCGATCACGGCCGCAGCGATCAGCGCCGCGATGACGGCGCGCGCCGACGTCAGGAACAGCGCCGAGAAGCCGCCGACCGCAACCCGCGTCGCCGGCAGCGAGCCGCTGAAGATGATGACGCCGAGAAGCCCGTTGCCCCAGCCGCTGCCTGCAGATTGCATGTCAACTCATTCCCTGGCGCGGCCATCTATCTCCTTCGACCATGGCAAATCCAGCGACAATCCCATACAATACAAGGAAACTGTATTGGTATGGAAGCCGTACACATTGGGCGCTGATGCACGCATGAGGGGCCGCAACGGCACGCGGACCGCTGACGTCATGAGCGCGGTCCGCGCCAAGGTCGCGGGCCGCGCGCTCAGCGCAGGCGACCGCCTGCCCTCGATCCGCAGCCTTGCCGCAACGATGGACGTTTCGCCCTCGACGGTGGTCGAGGCCTATGACCGGCTCGCGGCCGAAGGCCTGATCCGCGCGCGCCGCGGCTCGGGCTTCTATGTCTCTCCGACGGCAACGCCGCCGCTCGCGCTGGCGGAGGTCGAGCCGCGGCGCGACCGGGAGGTCGATCCGTTCTGGGTGTCGCGGCAGTCGCTCGACGCCGATGCAGCCGTGCTCAAGCCGGGTTGCGGCTGGTTGCCGACAGACTGGATGCCGGAGGCCGGCTTGCGGCGGGCCATCCGTGCGCTGGCGCGCGCCGACGAGAGCCTGCTGACCGACTATGGCAGCACGCGCGGCGCACTGGCGCTGCGCCGGCTGCTGATCACGCGGCTGGCTGAAGATGCAGTTGAAGCGTCAGTCGACCAGCTCATGCTGACGGGCTCGGGCACGCAGGCCACCGACCTCGCCTGCCGCTTCCTGCTCCGACCCGGCGACACCGTGCTGGTCGACGACCCCTGCTACTTCAATTTCCGTGCGCTGCTGCGGGCACATCAGGCGAGGATCGTCGGCGTGCCCACCACGCCGTCGGGCCCGGACGTCGCGCGGTTCGAGCAGATCCTGGGCAGCGAACGGCCGCGGCTCTACATCACCAATTCAGCACTACATAATCCGACGGGTGCGACGCTGTCTCTTGCCACCGCGCACCGGCTCTTGACCGCGGCCGCAGCGCACGACCTCACCATCATCGAGGACGACATCTTCGGCGACTTCGAGCCGGAGCGTTCGCCGCGCCTGGCCGCGCTCGACGGCCTCACCCGCGTGATCCGCATCGGCAGCTTCTCCAAGACGCTGTCGGCATCGGTGCGCTGCGGCTACATCGCGGCCCGCGCCGACTGGATCGAGCATCTCGTCGACGTCCAGGTCGCGACCAGCTTCGGCGGGCCGAGCCCGGTCGCCACTGAGATCATCGCAAAGGTCCTGGCGGGCGGCAGCTATCGCAAGCACATGGACGAGCTCAGGCATAAGCTCACGCGCTCGCGTCGCGACGTCGCGCGAAAGCTTCAGGCGCTGGGCATCGAACCCTGGCTGATGCCGCGCGGCGGCTTCTTCCTGTGGTGCCGCCTCGCGGGCGGACAGGATGCCACTGCCGTTGCGCGCGCCGCGCTGGATGAGGATGTCGTGCTGGCGCCGGGCAACGTGTTCAGCGTGTCGCAGTCGGCGCCGGACTTCATGCGCTTCAACGTGGCGCATATGAGCGATGCGCGGGTCTGGGACGTGCTGCGACGGGCGTTGAAGGCGGGCGAACGACAGACATCTAAAGCATGATCCGGAAAAGTGTGCAGCGGTGTTCCGAAAAGACCATGCTCAAACAACAACCCGAGGCGCGATGACGACCCATCCTGATCTCATCGCGCTTCAGTATAACGGCTCTTCGTAGACGGGCTCGCCATCGAGCAACAGACGCTTGATGGCAGCCCGGCCTGACGGCAGCACGGCGGCGACGATCCGCAGCTTCTGCTGGTTGCGGGCATCCTCGAGCTTTCGGCCCTCGCCTTCGGGCACGAAATAGCTTTCGAGGCCATATTTGATCGGTAGCTTGTCGCAGAAGCGGCGCCGGTCTGCGCCGCAGGACCCGCCGTAATTTCCGACGCGGCCGCGGATCAGCACCTCGGGCGCCGTGACCGTGACGGGCTCCGCATGCACCGAGACCGCTTGGTAAAGGCCGTCGGCATTGGGCGCGAGCTTGACGAACACATCAGGGTGGCGCGCGTCGGCCAGCTTGCCGGCGAGCGCCCCCGCCGGCACTTGCGAGATGTCGTAGCGGAGCACGACATAGTCGCCGCGCAGGAGATCGCGGGGATCGACCGGCTGCGTCTGCAACGTCACCTCGGTGCCTTCCCGCAGGATCTGCATGCGATCGGCGACCATCAGGACCAGCAGCGCGCATTGCAGCAGGACGGCGACGCCGAACAGCACGGCTTTCGGAATGCGTTGCCAGAGTTTTGCGGCGGATGTGGCCAGCTCGATCATCGCGCGGCCCTCGGCATCAGGCGGTTGAGCGCGGTCGCGAATGCGATGGCGATGATCCCGGCCGCCGCAAGGAAGACCGAGCGGCGCAGCAGCGAGCCCTTCACGGCCCAGGTGATGCCGGCGATCACGCCCGCGATGCCGAGCCAGCCGGCAATGATGCGCGGGCGCACCTCGTCGAGCATGCCGGAAACGACCAGGCACAGCATGGCGCAGAGCAGCGCGGCATAGGAGAACCATGGCTCGCCGGCCGCAGATGCCGGCCAGAGCGGCGCGGCGATCAGCACGAGGGCGATCGCGCATCCCGCCAGGACTTCACCGATGCGCCTGGTGATCCCGGCCGACACGAGAGCAAGGATCACGCCGGCAGCACCGCACAGGATCGCCCACAAGGGTTGGGCGGGCACCGTGGCGGTCCGGAGGCGGATGATGTCGTCGACGGTCGTCACTTCCAGGACGGCGACGCCGGCCAGCGACAACGCTCCGTAAATCGACACGACCGTTCCGAGGCGGAGCGCCCTCGGCGAGGGTGCCGCGGCGATCGCGAGCCCGGCGCCGAACAGCAGGGCCGCACCGTTCGCGAGCACGAATGACGGCTGGGCTCCGTCGAGTTCGAAGCGCAGCGACGTCGCGATCCACCACGGCAGCACTGCGAGCGCGACGAGATGAGCCGCCGCGCGCGAATTCCAGGCGAAGGCGAGGCTGGCTGCGACCAGCCAGACCGCCACGAACGGAAGATGCAGGACGTCGGGTGCATCATAGGTCCGCATGCAGGTCCAGATGCTGGCGGCGACAAGCCCGACCGCGAGCGCACCGCGCGAGCCGGTCAGCCCTGCCGCGGCAAATGCGCCGATCGACCACAGCAGCATGCCGCCGGCAAAATCCTCGCCGAGATGATACATCTGGCCAACCAGCGCTATACCCGCACCGAAGATGATCGCTCCGATGCTGGCGCAGAGATCGGCGAGAACATTGCGGCCCTTCGCAGCGAACCACGCGCCGAGACCGCCGGTGACGACCATGCCGGCGAGCAGGATCGCGAACCGCAGCAGCCGCGCGATCTCCGTCCAGTGCGCGGCGACGAAGGCGAGGAACGCGGCCGCGATCAGCAGGCCGCCGACGATGGCGACGACCACGGCGATGTTGATGCCCGCGGGCAGTGGCGGCAGCGCATGGCGGATGGAGGCCGCCGCCGCCGGCGCGATCACGCCATCGGCCTCCCATCGCGCAAGATCGGCTTCGAGGCGCTGCCGGTAAGATTTGTCGAACATGGTTGGGGATCACTGGGTCTCGCCGGATGGCGGGACCTTGCTAGGTCGGATCGTGCGGGGAGTGGGTTCAAGGCGGGGGGAATGAGGGCTTTGCCGGGCCAGATAACGCTTCAGATAACAATAACGTCGAAAACAACCCCATGCACAGTAGGCGACCGCTGCAAGATCAATGACTTACGCGGCGACCTGAATCGGACACGCGCCGGGCCTCGCGCGTCTGCAATCGGTCGGTCCCGAGCGCGTCCACAATGCGATAATTTCGACCCGAAGCTGGCGGCCGCATGCCGATCGAGTCGGCTCGCGCGCCAGCGCTATTGCGCGGACGGGGGAATGCGCCGCAGGATGTCGTCATAGGGTGCGAGATCGAGATAGGCCGTCACCTCCGCCGCCTTGCCGTCCTGCATGCGCATGATCCACGAATAGCTGTTCGCGTAAGGCTTGCCGTCGCCTGCCACGCCGCTGCCTTCCCAATGCGCGATCACGTGGTCGTCATCGGCAAAGATCCTCACGGCCGTCGGACGGACGGGTGTCGACAACCGGTTCGCGAACGGGCGGACCGCTCGATCCAGGAACACATCGCGCCCTCGGAATTCGCCGGCGCTTGGGCCGGATCCCTTGATGCGCCACACCACGTCGTCGTGCAGCAGGTCATTGAAGAAGCTGGTTCCACCCGCCGCCCAGCGGTCGAACGCATCGACGACGATTCGCTTGTTGTCGTCCTGCACTGAGTTGGCCTGTCCGCAGGGCGCTGCCGTTGTCAGGCTGGATGCCGTGAAAATGACGGCGTAGACGCACCACGCGAGTGCGCGATTGAGCATGGCTGCCATTGGTGTCTCCCTTTCTGGTGCAAAATGCCGTCCTGCCCCGAAGTGATGCACACGTGTCGGCCGAACCATCGCCGACATGTTGCTCTCGATCTATCCGCGCCGTGCGATGGTCGAGCCGCCAAAGATGAGTTGCTCGACCATCGGCCGGCGCAAGAATCGGCCTGGAAAGATCGGATCCGGCGCGGTGGCCTGGTCGAGTCGCGCCATCTGGTCAGGAGAAAGCGACATTCCGACTGCGCCGAAATTGTCTTGCGCCTGGTCCAGCGTGCGCGCCCCGATCACCGGCGAGGTGACCGCAGGATTCGCCAGCGTCCACGCAAGTGCCACCTGCGACGACGTCGCGCCGAGCTCGGCGGCGATGGATCGCACGGCTTCGGCGGCTTCCAAGGATCGCTCGTTGAGGTGGCCGGACGAGGCGATGACCGAGGCCCGTGTCGTTCCGACCGCTCGTGCCTGGGAATCCCTGACGTCGGCCCGTGTGTACTTGCCGGTGAGCACGCCGCCGCCGAGGGGCGACCACGGCAGCACACCGAGGCCGAGGGCGGCTGCCAACGGAATAAGCTCGTGTTCAACGGTGCGCTCGATCAGACTGTATTCGATCTGCAGGGCAACGAAGGGCGACCAGCCGCGCAGGTCTGCAATCGTCTGCAGCTGTGAGATGCGCCAGGCCGGTGTGTTGCAAATGCCGACGTACTGGACTTTCCCGCTGCGCACGAGATCGTCGAGGCCGCGCATCACTTCATCGGGCTGCGTCGTCGCATCCCAGCCGTGGAGATAGAGCAGGTCGATGCGGTCGGTATCGAGCTGCCGCAGGCTCTGCTCCACCGATCGCATCATGTTGAGGCGGTGGTTACCGCCCGAATTGGGATTGCCGGGATCGCGCGCCATGGTGAATTTGGTCGCAAGCACGAGACGGTCGCGCTTGTCCCGGGCGAACTGGCCGACGAGGCGCTCGGAAGCGCCGTTGGTGTAGTTCACCGCCGTATCGATGAAATTGCCGCCGCGATCGACATACAGGTCGAAGATCCGCCGGGCCTCGCCGGCATCGGCTCCCCATCCCCAGTCGGTTCCGAAGGTCATCGTGCCCAATGCGAGCGGCGAGACGCGCAAACCGGAGCGGCCAAGCAGGCGGTATTGATCAAGTGCTGTCATCATTGCCTCCATCGGATGGCCGGGAGGTAGCTCTCAGCGAAAGGTGAGACAAGTTGGCCAATGATGACCAGGGTGGTAAGCTCAGCTAACCAATGATCACCGACCTCAATCTCGTCGCCGTTTTCATCGCGGTCGCGGAAGCGAAGAGCTTCCGTGGCGCCGCCGAGCGGCTCGGCGTGACGCGATCCGCCGTGAGCCAGTCCGTCCGACGCATGGAAGATCGGATCGGCGTGGCTCTCGTCCAGCGAACGACGCGCAGCGTCAGCCTCACCGAAGCCGGTCTGCGCTTGCACCAGCGCGTGGCGCCGGCGCTCGCCGAAGTCGAACAGGCGATCAATGGCGCCCGCGACCGTGACGCGCAGCCGACCGGGCAGCTGCGTCTCGCTGTTTCATCGATCGCCGAGCGATTCATTTGCGGCCCGTTGCTTGCCGATTTCACCCAGGCCAATCCCGGCGTGCAGGTCGACGTGACGGTGACCGATGAGGAATTCGACATCGTCGCTGAAGGGTACGACGCCGGCGTTCGGCTCGGCGAGGTGATCGAGCAGGACATGGTAGCCGTCCCGGTCTCAGGCGAGCAGCGCCAGCTTGTCGTGGCCGCGCCGGCCTATCTGGAGCGCTTTGGCACCCCCTCTCATCCGCGCGAACTTCCGCAGCATTGCTGCATCGGCTGGCGGCCGGCGCCGCATGTGGCTCCCTATCGTTGGGAATTTGCCGAGGACGGACGCGAGTTTGACGTCGCGGTGGAGCCGAGGATCACGACGAACGACATGTGGGTCATGGTGCGGACCGCGTGTGCGGGAGGCGGCCTGACGTTCGGCATGGAAGACACCTTTCGCCCCTATATCGAACGAGGAGAGCTGGTGCCCGTGCTGGAGAACTATTGTCCGTTCTTCCGCGGCTTCTTCCTCTACTTCCCGGACCGGCGGAATCTTCCGCCGAAGCTGCGCGCCCTGATCGATCATGTGCGTTATCGGTCGAGCGGAAAGCGCTAAATTTAGCACGCCGTAGAAAATCGAAATCTCAGGATCGACGAGATTTCCAATGCGTTCGAGCATCCAATGGCGGCGCTTCAAGCCGCTAAGTCGGAGGATTGGAGGCTGGTGCCGCAAGAGGGATTCGAACCCCCGACCCCGTCATTACGAATGACGTGCTCTACCGACTGAGCTATTGCGGCGAACCCTGCCGGAGCCCGGACGATACCGGCCCCGATACGCGCGCTCCTGATATCGGGCACGGCCCGAATTGGCAAGGACAAGCGGGAGGCGAAATGTGCCTCACGCGCCCCAGCGGGACCAGAATCCGCGCCAACCGCCGGCCTGGGCCTTCGGCGTGCCGATTTGTTCCGTAAATTCATCGCTCGGGCCGTCGTCGTCGATCCCGGGATCGTCAGGTGCGCGGACGATCGGGATGACGGCCTGGATCGGTGCCGAGACCGGCTTGCCGAGATCGGTCCGGGTTCGGAAGACCGGCGTTGCCGCCGGAGGCGACGATTCGGCGGGCGCCGGGGCCGGTTCAGCCAGCTCGGAGGGCGTGACCACCGGCTTTTCCTCCGGGACCTCCAAAGCAGCGTCCTTTGCAGATTCCGCCAGGGTTTCCTTCGAGGTTTCCTTCGAGGCTTCCTTGACCTCAGGGGGCGAGTTGTCCTGGGCGGCCGGTGTCGGGGCCGCAGCCGCCACTGCCGGTTCCACCGGGATCTCGCTTGCGGGTGCCGCCACCCGCTTCGGCGGCGGAGCGGCCAGCATGGCTTCCTCGAAGGCCGAGGATTCGATCATCGCGCCCCTGTCCGAGGGCAGGCTCGCGACCGGCGTCTGCCACTGGAACGCATCGAGGCGGCCGGTGACCGGGGAGACCGGACGCCAGCGGTCGCTGACATAGCCGTCCGCCGTCCAGGCGGGATCGAGGCGCGCGCGCACCGCGCGCAAGGTCCAGGCGCGGGCGCGGCCGCCGTCGCCATGCTCGGTGCGCTCGAGCTCGGCCATCAGCAGCGCGACGCGCTGGGTCGGATCCTTGAGATAAGGCGCGAGCACCTCGCGCGCACGGGCGAACTCGGAGGCGTCGATCGCAGCGCGAGCGATCGCGAGCTGGCCTTCGAAATGACCGGGCTTGTCGGCTGGCGCTTTCGCGGCGAGAGTCTCGACCCGCTGCAAGCGATGCCAGGCCGTGTCGCCGAGCTTCACATGCGCATAGGCATCCGCGAGATCGGGATGCGGATTGGCGAGCCAGGCGGCCTCCACCAGCTTCATGGCACGGCGCACCTGATGCGCCTCGCTCTCGAACTTCGCCGCGAGCACCGCCGCCGGCACCAGGGTCGGTGCGAGCTTGACCGCTTCCATCGCACTCTCGCGCGCGACGTCGCGGTCCATCGTTTCCAGTTCCAGCGCGCGCGCGGTGAGCAGGACGCCGCGCTGCCGGCGATAGGTCTGCTTGTCGATCTGCCCCGCGCGCAGATTCGAGTCGAGGATCGCCAGTGCGCCGCTCCAGTCGCCGCGCGCGCAACGGAAGCCGAGCACCGCATGCGAAGCCCAGGTCGAGGACGGCGACAGCCTGATCGCTTCCTCCGCGATCATCACCGCGCCGACCGCATCGTCGGCGCGCTGCGCCTCGATGAACAGGCCGCGCAGGCCGAGCAGCCGCGTATCCTCGCGCTCGGCCATGACGCGGAAGACGCGCTGCGCCTCGTCGCGATTGCCTTCGAGCTGGGCCGACTGCGCGTGCAGCAGCAGCGCGAGCGGATCGTTCGGCGCATGCCGCCGCGCCGCGTCGGCGTGACGGCGGGCGAGCGCGGGATCGCCATGACCGATCGCGAGCAGGCCGTGGGTGATGGCGTGGCGGCCGCGGGCCTGGCGTTTTTCGTGGCGACGGCGACGCAGGCGGCCCGGCGTGCGCCAGATCATCGTGAGAATGCTCCAGACCAGCACGACGGCCGCGGCAAACAGGCCAAGCAGGAACACGAACCTGGGAAGCGTCGTCGAGATTCGGAAACCACCCGCGGTCAGCACGAGATCGCCGGGCTGATCGGCAACCCAGGCCGCGCCGGCCGCCGCGAGCGCGATCAGGACGAGAAAGAGGACGATGCGAAGCATGGCGATCCCTATACGCGCCGATTGTTGCGCGACCGTTTACTGAAGAGGCTTGACCGGATCAGACTTTGCAGGATCGGACTTTGCAGGATCGGATTTGGCGAGATCCGCCATGGCATCGTCGGCGAATTTGCGGGAGGCAGCGAGCGCGGCTTCGCGAGCATCGGTCTTGTCGAGCCAGGCCTGCGCCGGGGCGCGATCAGCCTCGGGAAGGGTCTTCAGTTCACGCCGCGCTTCCGCGAAATCGTTGCGGAGCGCAGCCGCCGTCACGCGCGCAACGATGGCGCCGCGATCGTTGCCGACCCTGTCGGTGCGCTCGATGCGAACGAGTTTCGACGCTCCCGCCTGGAGACGCTCGACGATGCCCGCGTCGCTCGCCGGAGCTTCCGCCGGCGGCGACAGCTTCGGCACGATGTTGAGGAGCTCGCGACTCAATGCGACCGGCGTCGGAATGCCGGACGATGCAAACGCGTCGAGCGGCTTCAGCATGTCGGGCTTGGCCGCAAGCGATCGCGCCGCAGTCAATTGCGATTGATAGGGATCGCCGTGGCGAACGGCGACATCGAGCAGGGCCGCCGCCACCACGTTGCGCAGCGGCTTGTCGTCCACCGTCATGGCGGCGGCGATCTTCTCGCCCTGCTGCGCGAGCTCGGCGCGCTCCGTCTTGCTGGCGCGCTCGAGCTGGGCGATCCGGTCGAAGACAGCGGTAAGATCAGGCGCTGCGGCAGGCGACCCCGCTTTCACGTCGTTGAGGGCGTTCGCGGTCCTGTCGGACTGCGCACGCAGACTGGCCATGTCGCTGCGCAGGCTGCTTGCGGATTTCTCCAGCGCGTCAATCCGCGCCGCCGTGGCCGGATCGGCTGCGGGCTTGCCGGCCTTGGCTTCAACCCCGGCTATGCGTGCGCTCAGCGCATCGACGGACGCACTGGTGACCTGCGGCGCGGCAGGCGGCGCCTGCACCGCGGGCCAGCCCAGCATCCAGCCGACCGCGATCACGACCGCCGCTGCGGCGGCGCCGGAGAATGGCGCAACGACCCAGGGGGAAATCGGCGCCGACACGGGTGCGGCCGCTGCGGAAACCTGCTCCTCTGCAGACTCGGACCGAGGCTCGGCCTTGATCTCTTCCGATCCCGGTTCTTCGAACCCGGCCTGCTCCTGCGCGGCCTGCTCGGGCGCCTCGGGCTCGCCCGCGACCTGCTGCGGCTGGGTCGAGACTTCCGTCGCCTCAAGATCGATGGTGGGCGGGGTGCGCCTTGCACGACCCTCGTCGGGCGCCAATCCAGCGTCTTCAGGCTTGTCGTCGGCCATCGTGACGGTTCCTCACACTTCCATTACCTGGGTGAACTAGATTGCGTCGGATTCGGCCTGACCTCTTACGCCAAACGGGTGCGCAACGCACGCTCCAAGGTGTCGAACAAGGCACTTTCGTCCGGCGTCGCGGCCACCAGAACCTGTGACGCGCCAGCGTCGC
Organism: Bradyrhizobium cedriense; assembly: GCF_054602315.1. Classification (NCBI taxonomy): domain Bacteria; kingdom Pseudomonadati; phylum Pseudomonadota; class Alphaproteobacteria; order Hyphomicrobiales; family Nitrobacteraceae; genus Bradyrhizobium; species Bradyrhizobium cedriense. The sequence goes on from NZ_JBTSWB010000004.1 coordinate 18,780, forward strand.
GCAGCACGCTCGCAACCGTCGCGGACAGGCAGCAATGGGGGATGGCCAGCGCCGAAATTTCGACGCCTTCTTCCCGCGCCGCATCCAAGAACGCTCGTGCGCTGCGACGGGAGTAGTGCAGCACCGTCTCGACGTCGTGGGCGACAAAGCCCTCGCAAACCTCTCGCGGCAGATGCTTGACTGGCGTCATGCGATAGGTCGTTTGCGTGACCACACGGAACCCCTCCGCACCGAGTTCGCCGCCGAGGTCGCGCGACAGATCCGCGCCGGCGAGATACAGCAGCGTGCTCTTCTTCTTCAGCACCTTGTCACGCACGCTCTGCATTACCTTTTCGCGCAAGGAAGCAGCATCGCCGCCGGCGACGATCACCTCGGTAAAACCGGCCTCGCGCGCCGCAGCAGCCGTATGCTCGCCGACCGCAAACAAAGGCAGCTTCAGGAGATCGAGATCCGGCAATTGCGGCGCGAGGCCGCGGATGGCGTTGGCTGAAGTGACGAGAACGGCGCCATAGGGAGCTTCACTCTCGCCATGGAGGGCGACCGGCTCGAACTTGAGCGCCGGGGCCAGCAGCACAGCATGCCCGCGCGCGCGCAGGCCTTCCGCCGTCGCCTCGTTGTCGGGATGCGGCCGTGTGACAAGAATGGACATCGCTGGTGTTCCCGAACCACGTGGCGGACGCATTGACCTGGACGGTCGCGCGTCACGATTGCGCAAGCCGACCTCGGGATGCTACCGGACGTACCAGAACTCTGCTTTATGGATGAGCGCAAGGGCGCAAATTGGATAACAATTCGCCAATGCTGGTGCTGGGCATAGAAACCACCTGCGACGAAACCGCGGCTGCCGTGATCGAGCGCGCGCCTGACGGCAGCGGCAAGATCCTGTCCAACATCGTGAGGTCGCAGGTCGAGGAGCATGCCCGCTTCGGCGGCGTCGTGCCGGAGATCGCGGCCCGTGCGCATGTCGATCTGCTCGACGGCATCATCGATCGCGCCATGCGTGAGGCCGGCATCGGCTTCGCCCAACTGAGCGGCGTCGCGGCCGCCGCGGGACCCGGCCTGATCGGCGGCGTCATCGTCGGGCTCACCACCGCGAAGGCGATCGCGATGGTGCACGACACGCCACTGGTCGCCGTGAACCATCTCGAAGCGCATGCGCTGACGCCACGGCTCACCGATGGAATCGAATTTCCCTATTGTCTCTTCCTGGCCTCCGGCGGCCACACCCAGATCGTCGCAGTCACCGGCGTCGGCCAGTATGTACGCCTCGGCACCACGGTCGACGATGCGATCGGCGAGGCCTTCGACAAGGTCGCGAAGATGCTGGGACTGCCCTATCCCGGCGGGCCGCAGGTGGAACGCGCCGCGGCAGGCGGCGACGCCACGCGCTTTGCGTTTCCTCGGCCGATGCAGGGACGCCCCGATGCCAATTTCTCGCTGTCGGGATTGAAGACGGCAGTGCGCACCGAAGCGAGCCGGCTGGCTGAGCTCACGCCGCAGGACGTCAGCGATCTCTGCGCGAGTTTTCAGGCCGCCGTAATCGACTCGATCGCCGACCGGCTGAGCGTCGGCCTCAGGCTTTTCCGCGAAAGGTTCGGCGCGCCGCACGCGCTCGTCGCTGCCGGCGGCGTCGCCGCCAATCAGGCGATCCGCAGCGCTCTCGATGACGTCGCAAAGCAAGCGCAGACGCAGCTGATCGTGCCGCCGCCCGCGCTCTGCACCGACAACGGCGCAATGATCGCATGGGCCGGCGCCGAACGCCTCGCGCTCGGGCTGACCGACACGATGGAGGCGCAGCCGCGCGCACGATGGCTGCTCGACGCCGACGCGACGGCACCCGCGGGTTACGGCAAGACGCGGGCGGGATTCTAGCGATGTCGGCGTTCGACTCCGTCGCGGTGATCGGCGCGGGCGCATGGGGCACGTCGCTGGCGGCCGTTGCAGCGCGAGCCGGGCGAAGCGTCACGCTCTGGGCTCGCAATGCGGAGCATGCCGCGCGGATTGCGTCGAGCCGCGACAATCCGCGGCTGCCGGGCGTCCAGCTTGCGCCTGATATCGTCGTCACCAGCGACCTCTCGCTCGCGGCGCGCGCGGACATGCTGCTGATTGCGACACCGGCGCAACATTTGCGCGGCGCCGTCAACATGCTGGCATCGCATCTGGCAAGGCCGGTGCCGATCGTCGCCTGCGCCAAGGGCATCGAGCACGGCACCCACAAGTTCATGACCGACGTGATCGCCGAGGCCGCGCCGCACGCGCAGCCGGCGATCCTGTCGGGCCCGAGCTTTGCCGACGACGTCGCGCGCGGCCTGCCGACGGCGGTGACCCTGGCGGCAAACGATGAGGCGCTGGCGCGCGCGCTCGTGCAGGCGCTCGGTTCGCCGACGTTCCGCCCCTATCACTCCACGGACATCCGGGGCGTCGAGATCGGCGGTGCGGCCAAGAACGTGCTGGCAATCGCGGTCGGCATCGCGGTCGGGCGCAGGCTCGGCGCCTCGGCCCAGGCTGCGCTCACCACCCGCGGCTTTGCGGAGCTGACGCGTCTTGGCCGCGCGCTCGGCGCGCGCAGCGAGACGCTCACCGGCCTGTCGGGTCTCGGCGATTTGATCCTGACCTGCTCGAGCCCGCAATCGCGCAATTTCGCGCTCGGGCTCGCGCTGGGGCGCGGCGAACAGCCTCCCGCTGGCAAGCTCGCCGAGGGCGAGTTCACGGCACCCGTGCTGATCGAACTCGCAGCTTCGCAAAATATCGAGTTGCCGGTATCAGAAGCGGTCGCGGCGATCCTGAGCGGACGACGTACGATCGACGCCGCGATCTCGGCGCTGATGACGCGCCCCTTCAAGGCAGAGGAATAGGCATGGCGTACTGGCTCGTGAAATCCGAACCGTCGGTGTGGTCCTGGGACCAGCAGGTCGCGAAGGGCGGCAAGGGCGAGGCCTGGACCGGCGTGCGCAATTTCACCGCGCGCCAAAACCTCGTGAACATGAAGAAGGGCGACAAGGCGTTCTTCTATCATTCCAACGAGGGCAAGGAGATCGTCGGGATCGCGGAGGTCATCAAGGAGGCCTATCCGGATCCGACCGACAAGACCGGCAAATTCGTCTGCGTCGACATCAAGGCCGACAAGCCCCTGAAGACGCCGGTGACGATGGCCGCGGTCAAGGCCGAGAAGAAGCTCGCGGACATGGCCCTGGTGAAATATTCGCGCCTGTCGGTGCAGCCGGTGACGGCGGAGGAGTGGAAGCTCGTCTGCAAGATGGGCGGAGTGTAGATCACCGCCGCCGCAGCCCGGATGAGCGCAGCGACATCCGGGATCACTCGACCCGCATATCGCTACGCTCATGCGGGCTACGATGCCGGATGCGCATCACACCGCGACGGTCGCCACCACCTGCGCCAGCAGCTGCTCGCGCCTCGCCTGAGAGCGCTGGCCCTTCATGGTCGCGGCGAAGCGCTCGAGGATGCCCTCTTCGAACGCAGTGACGATGGTATCGTGGACGTAGCTCCTGCGGCAGATCGCCGGCGTGTTCGAGAGCTTGTCCGCCGCGGAGCGGATTGCGTCCAGCACCTGCTTCTTGCGGCCGCGCTGGCTGGTCGCCGGCGTGATCCGCGACAGCGATTCCACCACGACGGCGGACGCCATCAGCGTACGAAAATCCTTCAGCGAGATCTTGATGCCGGCGATCTCGCGCAGAAACGCATTGACCTGGGTGGTGTTGACCGCGCGCACGATGCCGTAGGCATCGCGGTACTGGAACATGCGCTTACCGGGAACGGCCTGCAAAATGCCGACGGCGCGCACCAGCTTGGCCGCGTCGCACTCCTTCCGCACAGCCTTGCCGCCCTTCGCCTTGAAGGTCAGCACGAAGCAGTCGTCCTCGAGCGTGACGTTGGACTTCAGCAGCGTGGTTGCGCCGCGGGTGCCGTTGAGACGGGCATAGGACTCGTTGCCGGGACGGATCGCGGTACGCGCGATCAGCTCGATCACGGCCGAGAGCGCGAACTCACGCGTCGGCTCGTCGCCCGACAGGAACGCCGAGACCTTGCGCCGGATTTTTGGCAGCGCCCCGACGAGCTTTTCGAGGCGATGCGCCTTGCGGTGCTCGCGGACCTTCTCCCAATCGGCGTGATAGCGATATTGCAGCCGGCCCGCGGCATCGCGTCCCACCGCCTGGAGATGCGAATTCGGATCGGCCGAGTAGCGGACCTCGCGATAGGCCGGCGGCACCGCCATGGCATGCAGGCGGCGGATGGTGCGGGCGTCGCGGATATGCGCGCCGTTGGGGCGGACGAAGGAATAGCCCTTGCCGCGCTTGACGCGCCGGATGGTCAGCTCGTTCTGGTCGCCCAGCCGCAGGCCATGCTCCCTGGCGAGCGCCTCGACCGTCGCCGGCGCCGTATCGAAGGTCTTTTTCGGGCTGGGGCGCCTGAAACCGGCCGGTTTGGGCCATTGTCCGAGGGCTTTGGCCAGCGCGATGGCCGCAGGATCGGCTGAAGCGGGCCGCATCGTCCCGAGATTCTGCTGATCCATCATAGCGTTATGCCTTAGCCCTGTCTGTTATCGATCAATGCCGCTGTTCTGATTTTTGTTCCGAGGGGTCTCTTTGGACCCGGGTTGGCCATTTAGGGTGTTCCGAACCGTATTGCGAGTCCCGAATCAGTGAGAAGGGGTTTCTAAATACCTCTAGCGCTGCATGAGGCCCTGGGCCGGCCCGTTCCGCGCAAATGGGGTAAACACGCGAAAGGCGACCTGGGCCTGTTTCAGATCTGCGACAGTGGCAGCCGGCGGCCTTGATCCTCCGCATGGCCGGCAACCCGCCGAAGGTCCAGCTTGTGCTCCTTGTCGGGTCCGGTTAGCCCGACGCATAATCAGTCAATGATCAAGTCGGCTCGCCGATCGCTGGCGTTTGGCCTGCCGTATGTGGAGGGAAGCATGTCCGAGAAGATCTACGACGTCCCCGCGGAGTGGGCGAAGCGCGCCTGGGTCGACCAGGCCAGGTACAAGGAGATGTACGCTCGCTCGATCTCGGACCCCAATGGTTTCTGGGCGGAGCAGGCCAAGCGCATCGACTGGATGAAGGCGCCGACCAAAATCGAGAACGTCTCGTTCGCGCCCGGCAACATTTCGATCAAATGGTTCGAGGACGGCATCCTCAACGTCGCCCACAATTGCATCGACCGGCATCTTCACACGCGCGCCAACCAGACTGCGATCATCTGGGAAGGCGACGATCCCTCGCAGTCCAGGCACATCACCTATCAGGAGCTGCATGACGAAGTCTGCCGGATGGCGAACATCCTGCGCACCCGCAACGTCGGGAAGGGCGACCGCGTCACCATCTACCTGCCGATGATTCCGGAAGCGGCCTATGCGATGCTGGCCTGCGCCCGCATCGGCGCAATCCATTCAGTGGTGTTCGCGGGCTTCTCGCCCGACAGCCTCGCCCAGCGCATCAACGATTGCCAATCCAAGATCATCATCACCGCGGATGAAGGCCTGCGTGGCGGCAAGAAGGTGCCGCTGAAGGCCAATGTCGACGCGGCGCTCGCCAAGGCCGATGGCGTCGATTGGGTCGTCGTCGTCAAGCGCACCGGCGGCAAGGTCGACATGAACCCGACGCGCGACCTCTGGTACCACGAAGCCGCGGCGATGGTGACGACCGAATGCCCGGTCGAGCACATGCACGCCGAGGATCCGCTGTTCATCCTCTACACCTCGGGCTCGACCGGCCAGCCCAAGGGCGTGCTGCACACCTCTGGCGGCTATCTCGTGTTCGCCTCGATGACGCATCAATACGTCTTCGACTATCACGACGGCGACATCTACTGGTGCACCGCCGACGTCGGCTGGGTCACCGGCCACAGCTACATCCTCTACGGGCCCTTGGCGAACGGGGCGACCACGCTGATGTTCGAGGGCGTGCCGAATTATCCTGACAATTCCAGGTTCTGGAACGTCATCGACAAGCACAAGGTCAACATCTTCTACACCGCGCCGACCGCGATCCGCGCGCTGATGCAATCGGGCGACGAACCCGTGAAGAAGACCTCGCGCGCGAGCTTGCGCCTGCTCGGCTCGGTCGGTGAGCCGATCAACCCGGAGGCCTGGGAGTGGTATCACCGCGTCGTCGGCGACGATCGCTGCCCGATCGTCGACACATGGTGGCAGACCGAGACCGGCGGCATCCTGATCACACCGCTGCCGGGCGCCACCAAGCTGAAGCCGGGCTCGGCGACGCAGCCGTTCTTCGGCGTCGTGCCCGAGATCGTCGATGCCGACGGCAAGGTGCTGGAAGGCGAGACCACAGGCAATCTCTGCCTGACGCGGTCCTGGCCTGGGCAGATGCGCACGGTCTACGGCGATCACGCCCGCTTCGAGCAGACCTATTTCTCGACCTACAAGGGCAAGTACTTCACCGGCGACGGCTGCCGGCGCGATGCCGACGGCTATTACTGGATTACCGGTCGCGTCGACGACGTCATCAACGTCTCCGGCCATCGCATGGGCACCGCCGAGGTCGAGAGCGCGCTGGTCGCGCATGAGAAGGTGTCGGAAGCTGCGGTGGTCGGTTTCCCGCACGACATCAAGGGCCAGGGCATCTACGCCTATGTGACCCTGATGGCCGGCGTGCAGCCGACCGACGATCTGCGCAAGGAGCTCGTCACCTGGGTGCGCAAGGAGATCGGTCCGATCGCTTCGCCCGACCAGATCCAGTTCGCGCCGGGCCTGCCCAAGACCCGCTCGGGCAAGATCATGCGCCGCATCCTGCGCAAGATCGCCGAAGACGAGCCGGGTAGCCTGGGCGACACGTCGACCCTGGCCGATCCCGCTGTCGTCGACGACCTGGTCAAGAACCGGCAGAACCGAAAGTCGGCGTAAGCCGCTCTCGTGCCGCGGACGCAGCGCAGCCCGCAAGTGATGCGCTGCTGAACCGGGGCTAGCCAACCCCATGAAGAGCTGTGCTCCGGCTCCACGCAGCAGCGCCAAGGCGCTGCCCTGCGTGCGGGCCAGGGCCGCCTTTCGCGCCAACGCCTCCTCGAAACAACAGCCGTTCACGTCCTCACACACTTGTCAGGACTGCCCTGCCGCGTCCGGCATCTTTCCCGCCAGGTGTTGTTTTCAAGTCATTTACTTTATTTCGAACATTTCCTTTGTTCCCGCTGCTGGCTGGCCCTCGGCGGCCGTGCGTGGAAACCATCCGGTTAACAGGCGCGGTTAAGAATGAGCGCTATGAGGGCTTGGCGCGGCGATTGCCGGGTTCTGCGTCATTTTGAGCGATCCGTTTTGGGGCAAGGGGAAGCATCGATGTCGATGAGGATTGCGGTGGCGCTGGCCGCCACCATCGGGGCCGGAATCTTGATGTCGACGGCGGCAGAGGCGAAGCCGGAGCTGGTGGGCGCACACCTGGCCGACTATTCGCCGGGCACCATCGTGGTCAAGACCAGCGAGCGGCGGCTCTATCTCATCCTCGATAACGGCCACGCCGTGCGCTATCCGGTCGGCGTCGGCAAGACCGGCAAGCAATGGGCCGGCACGACGAAGATCGACGGCAAGTACCTCAATCCGGCCTGGGCGCCGCCCGCCGAGGTGAAGCGCGACAAGCCGAACATCCCCGACGTCATTCCCGGCGGCTCGCCGCGCAACCCTATGGGCGTGGCGGCGATGACGCTGGCGGGCGGTGAGTATGCGATCCACGGCACAAATGTGCCGGGCTCGATCGGCGGCTTCGTCTCCTATGGCTGCATCCGCATGCTCAACGACGACATCACCGATCTCTATGGCCGCGTCTCGGTCGGCACGACGGTGGTCGTCACGCGCTGATCGCCTGAAACAGCCAAGATGGAAAGGCCGCGTCACCGACGCGGCTTTTTTTGTCACCAGAAGCGCCACCCGCGCGCGCACCAGCCGTTGCGATGGCCGCCATTGTAACTGCGCACAAAGCCGCCGGCGAGCATTGCCGCCGCGACGCTCGGCGTCTTCCGGGTAGCGACATCGGCGAGAACGCGACCGTATTTGTCGGGGCCGAGATTGGTGATCGTCACGCCGCCCTGACTGAGCAGATCGCGCAATGCGCGGGCCGCAGCTTCGGCCTTGTCCAGCTCCTCCTGGCAGGAGGCCTTCAGCTCGGGCGCATCGATGCCGCGCAGCCGAACACGTGCGACGAGATCACCACCATGATGCTGATGCACGCGCGCCAGAAATGTGTCGCCGTCGACGGTGCGAATGACCTCGACCGGTTGGCGAAGGCCGGCTGCGCCGGACTGCTGCAGGATGATCTCGGCATCGCGCGATCGTTCGTCATTCACTTGCGGAACAGGCCAGATCGCTCCCTGGCGGAAGCCGAGCACCACGGCCGTCACAACGCCGACCGCGAACATCCACGGCAACAGTCCGGAGAAGCGACGGCCGAACGGCGAGCCGCTGTTTGAAGTCCGGTATGGACGGCTGGGATCGAAGCGCGACATCCGCGCACGCTAGGGCTGAGTCGGCTGAACCGGCAAGCTGGCTTATGAAGAGCGCGCGTGAAGCGGCGACTTCAAAAGTCGGAAGCGATGCCCTTGCGCTCCCAATCGCCGTAGCGGGTGGGCTCGGGCCCCTTCGGCCCCTGCAACTCCTTCGCCCTCGCCTCGTGCATGGCCTGGGCGGCCGCAGCCTGCCGGCGCGCTTCGGCTTCGGCCAGCGCGCGCTGGGCCGCCGGCGATAGCGGCTTGCGATCGGGAACGGGAACGGGAGACTGGTCACTCATCGTCACGCCTTCTAGCGCAGGACCGGGCGCAACGCGATGCCCAATAACGCATTCCTGAAATCGGCTCCAAGGGCTGAAAAAACCCGCAAGCGATTCTTACATTTGGCATATTCGCGTGCCAGAGATCGGGTTCTCAAGGCATGCGCCGTTTGCGGCGGAACTGCCGCTCGCTCAGAACCTTGCTTCCGCATGCCATCTCAACGTTTCGTCCCTCCATCCGAAGTGCCTGGTCTTGCGGCACGGCGGATTGCCGCCGACATCGTCGACGGCGTGCTGCACAAGCACCGCACGCTTGACGACCAGCTCGACGGCAGTGGCGCCCACCCCGGACTGAAGACGCTGGCCGATCGCGACCGTGCGCTGATGCGGCGCCTCGTCGCCACGGTGCTGCGCCGGCTCGGCACGCTCGGTCATGTGCTGTCCCGCCTGCTCGACAAGGGTATTCCCTCCGACGCGCCGCGCGCGCAGAGCGCGCTCTTGATCGGCGCCGCCCAGATCCTCTGGATGGACGTGCCCGATCACGCGGCGGTCGATCTCTCCGTTCGCCTCGTGCAATCCGACCGCCGCGCGGCGCGCTATGCCGGCCTCGTCAACGCCGTGCTGCGCCGCTGCGCGCGCGAGGGCAAGGGGCTGATCGATGAGGTCGCGACGCAATCGCTGGATCTGCCGCCATGGCTGTTTGCGCGGTGGAGCGCGCATTATGGCGAGGCGATCGCGCGAGACATGGCACTGGCGCTCGGCCACGAGCCCTCGCTGGATCTGACGGTGAAGTCGGATCCCGCACAATGGGCGAGCCGCCTGCATGGCGAGACGCTGCCGACCGGAACCGTGCGGATGCTGCTGCACGGTTCGGTGACCATGCTGCCCGGATTCGCCGAAGGACAATGGTGGGTCCAGGACGCCGCCGCCGCGTTGCCTGCCCGGCTGTTCGGCGACGTCAAAGGCAAGTCCATAGCCGATCTCTGCGCCGCGCCCGGTGGCAAGACCGCGCAGCTTGCGTATGCCGGCGCGCATGTCACGGCCATCGACCGCTCGCCCGCCCGGGTGGCACGTTTGCGCGAAAACCTCGCCCGACTGTCGCTCCAGGCCGAGACCGTCGTCGCTGACGCCGTGGAATGGGCCGGCCCTGCCGAGGCCTTCGACGGTATCCTGATCGATGCGCCCTGTACCTCGACCGGCACGATCCGCCGTCATCCCGACGTGGCCTGGCTGCGGCAGGAGTCCGACATCACCGCCCTGGCCGCACTCCAGCAGCGGCTGCTGCGGAAATCGGTGTCGCTGCTCAAGCCGGGCGGGACGCTGGTCTATTGCACCTGTTCGCTGGAACCCGAGGAGGGTGAGCAGGCGGTGGCAGCGCTGCTCGCGGCCGAGCCCGTGCTTCGCCGCGTCCCCATCGAGGCGTCGGAGGTGGCGGGCCTCGACGAAATCCTCAACCGAGACGGCGACCTTCGCACCCTGCCCTGCCATCTGCCGAACGCCGATCCCAAGCTCGGCGGCCTCGACGGATTTTTCGCGGCCCGGCTCGTTAAATCCTGATTTTGCACTGGATTTTGCGGCCACGACTCTGATTCGCGCCGTTCAAGGTGGTGTCAGACGACCGATTTTGGGGCTAATAAGGATTCGTCGCTGATCCTCTCCCCCCATCAAGGCAAGGCGTGTCGGTCGCTCAACGCAGACATATCTCGACGCTGGTCATGAACCGCTTCGCGCGGAACATGCTCGCGCGCGCGAGCGGTGGTTCCGTGACGCTCTCGCGGGTCTGGCCCGGCCGCACCGACCGACTGATCATCGCGCCGCACGACCTGCGCACCGCGGACGCAACCCGCGCCGCCGAAATCTATGCCGGCCGCTTCGTCTTCGCGGGCAAGATCGTCAATTGCCACGGACGTTCGATCTTCGATCTCGAACCTCCGTCGGAGGACTGGGAGGTCGCGCTGCTCGGCTTCGGCTGGTTGCGTCATTTGCGCGCCGCCGACACTGCGCTGACGCGGGCGAATGCGCGCGCGCTCATCGAGGACTGGATCGCCAACCCTGCCAACAAGCGCCGCCCCGTCGCGCGCCGCGCCGACGTGCTGGCCCGGCGCGTGATCTCGCTTCTGTCGCAGGCGCCGCTGGTGCTGAGCGAGACCGACAACAAGTTCTACCGTCGCTATCTGCGCGCCCTGGCCCGCGAGATCCGCTTCCTGCGCTACACGATGGTCGACATCCCGGACGGAGTGCCGAAGCTCCAGGTGCTGATCGCGCTGTGCTACTCGGCCCTGTGTCTCGCCAACCAGACACGCCACATCCGCAGCGCCTCCAAGAAGCTGTCCGACGAATTGCAGCGGCAGATCCTGCCCGACGGGGGGCACATCTCCCGCAATCCGGGTGCGCTCATCGAGCTCCTGATCGATCTGCTGCCGCTGCGGCAGACGTTTGCCGCGCGCAACATCGCGCCGCCGCCGGCGCTGCTCAACGCGATCGACCGCATGATGCCGATGCTGCGCTTCTTCCGGCACGGCGACGGCAATTTTGCCCTGTTCAACGGCATGAGCGCGACGTCTTCGGACCTGCTCGCCACGCTGCTCGCCTATGACGACACCCACGGCGCGCCGATGGCGAACATGCCGCATACCGGCTTCCAGCGCCTCGATGCCGGCCAGACCACGTTGATCATCGATACCGGCCCGCCGCCGCCGGCCGGCGTCAGCCACGATGCCCATGCCGGCTGCCTGTCGTTCGAACTGTCTTCCGGCATCAGCCGCATCGTCACCAATAGCGGCATGCCGACCACGGGACGCGACAATTGGCGGCCGTTCGCACGCAGCACGGCGGCGCATTCGACGCTGACCTATCACGAGACCTCGTCATGCCAGTTCGTCGAGATGTCGGCGATGAAGCGGCTCTTGCACGGCGCTCCCATCACCAGCGGACCCGTCCAGGTCGAGAGCTATCGCGAGATCGTGCAGAACGGCACGCTGCTGACGACCTCGCATGACGGCTATCTCGCCAAGTTCGGGGCAATCCACCGCCGCGTGCTGATGATCGCCAATGACGGCGCGCGCATCGATGGCGAGGACACCCTGTCGCCGCCGCAGGGCGGACGCTTCAGGGGCGCGGATGCCGACTTCGCGCTGCGCTTCCACCTGCATCCGGCGGTGAAGGCGAGCCGGCTGTCGGACGCTCGCGGCGTGATGCTGGTGCTGCCGAACCGCGACGTCTGGACCTTCGAGGCGCTCGACGACAAGGTCGACCTCGAGGACAGCGTGTTCCTGGCCGGCAATGACGGCCCGCGCCGCACCGCCCAGATCGTGATCCGGCAGGACGCGCGGCAGGCCCCCTCGATCCGCTGGAGTTTCGTGCGCTCCACGGCGTCGCCGGCGGTGACGAATGCCCGGCGCAACGCACGGCGGGAGCCGGAACTACCGCTGTAGCCGCGCGGACGCCAGTCCTGTCCGGCGTTGTGAAACCGGCCGAAAGCTGCTATCGAGCACGCGCTCGCGCGACTGGCGACCTTGGATGGAGCACCATCGGGAAGCGCGGGACGTTACCGCCGCGCGCCTGGGCATAGACACTCCTAAGACAGAGGATCTTGCTCATGACTGACCATCCCCGCCGCGTCACCCGCGCCCTACTCTCCGTTTCCGACAAGACCGGCCTGATCGAGTTCGCAAAGGCGCTTGCCGCCCATGATGTCGAGCTGGTCTCCACCGGCGGCACCGCCAAGGCCATTGCCGCGGCCGGCCTCGCGGTGAAGGACGTTTCCGAACTGACCGGTTTCCCCGAGATGATGGACGGCCGCGTCAAGACGCTGCATCCGAAGGTCCACGGCGGCCTGCTCGCGATCCGGGACAACAAGGACCATGCCGAAGCGATGAAGGCGCATGGCATCGCGCCGATCGATCTGCTGGTCGTCAATCTCTATCCGTTCGAAGCCACCGTCGAGAAGGGCGCCGGCTTCGAGGATTGCATCGAGAACATCGACATCGGCGGTCCCGCGATGATCCGCGCGGCCGCAAAGAACCATGACGATGTTGCCGTGGTGGTCGAAGCGCAGGACTATCAGGCCGTGCTCGACGAGCTCGCCGCCAACAAGGGCGCGACCACGCTGAAACTGCGCAGGCGTCTTGCCGCGAAGGCGTATGCCCGCACCGCGGCGTATGACGCCGCGATCTCGAACTGGTTCAACCGCCAGCTCGAGATCGACGCGCCCGACTTCCGCGCCTTCGGCGGCCGCCTGATCCAGTCGTTGCGCTACGGCGAGAACCCGCACCAGACCGCGGCGTTCTACGCGACGCCGGACAAGCGCCCGGGCGTCTCCACCGCACGGCAGCTCCAGGGCAAGGAGCTCTCCTACAACAACATCAACGACACCGACGCGGCCTATGAATGCATCGGCGAGTTCGACGCCGAGCGCACCGCGGCCTGCGTCATCGTCAAGCACGCCAATCCCTGCGGCGTCGCGGAGGGATCGAACCTCGTCGAAGCCTATCGCAGGGCGCTGGCCTGCGATTCCACGTCCGCGTTCGGCGGCATCATCGCGATGAACCGTCCGCTCGATGCCGACACGGCCCGCGAGATCACGAAGATCTTCACCGAGGTGATCATCGCGCCCGACGCCAGCGAGGAGGCGATCGCCATCATCGGCGGCAAGAAGAACCTGCGCCTGCTGCTCGCCGGCAGCCTGCCCGACCCGCGCGCCCCCGGCCTCACGGCCAAGACGGTGGCCGGGGGTCTTCTCGTGCAGAGCCGCGACAATGCCGTGGTCGACGACATGACCTTCAAGGTCGTGACCAGGCGTGCGCCGACGGATGCGGAAATGCGCGACCTGAAATTCGCGTTCCGCGTGGCAAAACACGTCAAGTCGAACACCATCATCTACGCCAGGAACCTCGCCACCGTCGGCATCGGCGCGGGCCAGATGAGCCGGGTGGATTCAGCACGGATCGCGGCGCGCAAGGCGCAGGATGCGGCCAATGAGCTGAAGCTCGCCGAACCGTTGACCAAGGGCTCGGTGGTGGCCTCGGATGCGTTCTTCCCGTTCGCGGACGGCATGCTCGCCTGCATCGACGCCGGCGCCACGGCCGTGGTGCAGCCCGGCGGCTCGATGCGCGACGACGAGGTGATCAAGGCCGCCGACGAGCACGGCATAGCGATGGTCTTCACGGGAACGCGGCACTTCAGGCATTGAAGCCTGCCATCATTCCAGGGCGCAGAGAGCGAACTCTGGTGCGAATTGCGCACCGGAGAATCTCGCGCGACACTGGCGCGATTCCGGGCTCATCGCTCCGCGATGTCCCGGAGTGACGGTGGTGCGGCTATTTCCGCACCCGCATCAACAGTCCCAGTCCCGCGACGAAGAACACCACCAGCACGGCCATGCCGGCCTTCTGGCTCGCCGTCACCGCGGTGATCGTGCCGATCAAGAGCGGTCCGATGAACGACGTCACCTTCCCCGTCAGAGCGAACAGGCCGAAATATTGCGCGATGCGATCCTGCGGCGCGAGGCGGATCAGCAGCGTGCGGGAGGCGGCCTGCAGCGGGCCCCCGGCTGCACCGATCAAGCAGCCCAGCACGAGATAGGCGCGCTCCGCCGCGCTCGAGAACAGGGGAGCGCCTGCTTGCGGCGGCGCGGTCTTGACGAACAGGACGCTGTCCTTGTCGACCAGCAGGATCGCGGCCACCGCCAGCAGCAGGACCAGCAGACTGCCGGCGATGACGCGCTTCGGCCCGAGGCGATCGTCGAGCTTGCCGCCGAGCCATGCACCCAACGCGCCCGCGACCGCGAGCATGATGCCGAACGTGCCGATCTGGATCGTGTGCCAGCCGAACGTGCCGGCGGCATAGATACCCCCAAACGCGAACAGCGACACCAGTCCATCGGTGTAGATCATGTTGGCGAGCAGGAATGCCGCCAGCGACTTCTGCTTGGGCAGTCGCTTGATCGATTGCTTCAGCTCGGACAGACCTTCCCGCAGCGCCTCGCGCAGCGGTCGCTTCGCAGGGTAATCCGGCGTGAACAGGAACATCGGCATCACGAAGATGATGAACCATAACCCGGTCAACGGCCCGGCGGCACGATCCCCTTGATGAGTGACGGGGTCGAGCCCGAACAACGGCGCGAAGCCGAGCAGCGTGCGGCCGGTCCCGGGATTGGCGGCGAGGAAGCCGAGCACGATGATCAGGCTGACGATGCCACCAACGTAGCCCGTGGCCCAGCCGGTGCCGGAGAGCCGGCCGATCCGTTCAGGCGGCACCAGGGTCGGCATCATTGCATTGTTGAAGACGGTAGCGAACTCGGCCCCGATGCTGGCAAGCGCGACAGCAGTGAGCAGCAAAGGAATGACGGCGGCATCGCCAGGTTTGCCGATCCACAGCGTGCAGGACGCCAGCACCAGCACCGCGCCGAAGCCTGCGATCCACGGCTTCCTGCGTCCAGCCGCGTCTGCGATGGCTCCCAGTACCGGCGACAACAGCGCGATTGAAAGGCCAGCCGCGGCCATCGCGAAAGCCCACAGCGACTGGCCGGTGGCGGGATTTGGCGCAATGCTGGTCACGAAGTAGGGGGCGAAGACGAAGGTCGTGATCAGCGTGAAATAGGGCTGCGCGGCCCAGTCGAAGAAGATCCAGCTGACGACGGCGGCGCGCGGCGGATAGGTCCGCCGTGCGCCGGCCATGCGCAGATCGGGAGCGATCGTCGTCATCAGCAGTCCTCATCACGAACAGTTTTGCCTCTGTCGGGGCAAACCGTATAGCATTGTAGCGAGGGGTGTGAACTGGCCCGAGAGCACGACGGAAATTGATGATGTCGCCTTATTCGACACGGCGGACGTTTTTCGCGGTCATTGCCACTCTGGCGTTCGGTTTCGTTCCCGCGACCGCTCAGGATGCGCGGCGGGGCCATGCTCTGCCACCACGCGACACGGTGCGCGCCGTCGGCGCCGAGCACGGCATGGTGGTCGCGCAGGAGAAGATCTCCGCCCAGGTCGGTGCCGACATCCTGCGGCGCGGCGGCAATGCGATCGACGCCGCGGTCGCGACCGGCTTTGCCATGGCGGTGACCTACCCGCGTGCCGGCAATATCGGCGGCGGCGGCTTCATGGTGATCCATTCCGCCGATCGCAATGAAGGCATCACGATCGATTATCGCGAGACCGCCCCGGCTGCGACCACACCGCAGATCTTCCTCGGCGCCGACGGCAAGCCCGATACAGCGAAGTCACGCGATTCCGCGCTCGGCATCGGCGTGCCCGGCACTGTCGCAGGCCTCGCCCTGGCGTTGGACAAATACGGCTCGGGCCAGTTCACGCTGGCGCAACTGCTCGCGCCCGCAATCGCGCTCGCACGCGATGGCTTCATCGTCGGTGACGACATTGCCGACACGCTGCCAACCTGGCACCGGCGGCTGGCACGCTGGGCGTCTTCGGCCAGGATCTTCTCGCGGCCAGATGGCACACCGCTGGGCGAAGGCGACCGGCTGGTGCAGAACGATCTCGCCGAAACGCTGTCGACCGTCGCCGCCCAGGGGCCGCGAGGATTCTATGAGGGACAGGTCGCGGAGAAACTCGCCAAGTCCGTGACTGATGCCGGCGGCATCATGACAGCGGCCGACCTCAAGGCCTATCAGCCGATCATCCGCGCGCCGGTGCGCGGCACCTATCGCGGCTATGACATCGTCTCGATGCCGCTGCCTTCGTCCGGCGGCGTGGTGCTGGTGGAGACGCTCAACATCCTCGAAGGCTTTCAGCTTGCCGAATTGAAGCAGGGATCGGCGGCATCGCTGCATCTGCTGATCGAGGCCATGAAGCGCGCCTATGCCGACCGCGCGCGCTATCTCGGCGATCCCGCCTTCGTCAACGCGCCGATCGAGACGCTGGTCGCGAAGGACTATGCCGCCAGGCTGCGCGCGGGCATTTCGAACGAACGGGCCACGCCGTCGAAGGAGATCGTGTCCGCTTCTGCCGCGACGCGCGAGGGCAGCAACACCACGCATTTTTCCGTCGTCGACGGTCGCGGCAACGCCGTCAGCAACACCTATACGCTGAACTTCAGCTACGGCGTCGGCTTGGTCGCCGAAGGCACCGGCGTGCTGCTCAACAACGAGCTCGACGATTTCACCGCGGCGGTCGGTGCATCCAATGCGTATGGTCTCGTCGGCTTCGAGGCAAACCTGCCCGGTCCCGGCAAACGGCCGCTCTCGTCGATGTCGCCGACGATCGTGCTGAGGGACGGCAAGCCGGTGCTGGTGACGGGCTCCCCCGGCGGCAGCCGCATCATCTCGACCGTGCTCCAGGTGATCGTGAACGTCCTCGACCACAAGATGGACGTCGCGGCCGCCGTCGCTGCGCCGCGGCTGCATCACCAATGGCTGCCGGATGAAGTGCGCGTCGAGCGTGGCTTTCCCGACGATGTGCTGTCCGAGCTGAAGGCAATGGGCCACCTCACCGTCGAGCCCATGGGGCAGACATCGGCCAATTCGATTCTCGTGACGCCGAACGGACCGCTCGGCGCGGCCGATCCACGCACGCGCGGCGCCGAAGCGGCGGGGCAGTAGACCTCTTCGTTTGCATGCGCAGGTGCGCAATTGCTCACTGTCGTTCGGGTTGCGCGCCCCGGCAATGACGGTGAGCGCGATTACCGGCCCACCTGATACGGTCCGCCTTTTTCCAGCGCGCGCGCATAGGCCGGCCGCGCGTGGATACGCTCCAGGAACGCCATCGCCTTGGGATGGCCCTGCTCCAGCCCGCCGCGCGCTTGGGCGGCTTCCAGCGGAAAGCTCATCTGGATATCGGCCGCGGTGAACTCGCTGCCCGCGAACCACTCGCTCTTGGCGAGCTCGCCTTCCCAATAGTCCATGTGCTGCTTGAGCTGCGGATTGACCAGCGCAGTCAGCGCCTGGTTGCAAACCTTGCGCACCAGCGGGCGCAGCAATGCCGGCGCGCGCTTCGGCATCAGCGTGAACAGGAGCTTGAGCAGCAGCGGCTGCATTGCGGATCCCTCCGCATAATGCAGCCAATAGGTGTAGCGCAGCCGCTCCGGCGTGTTCGGCGGCGGGGTCAGCCGGCCATTGCCATAGGTGGCGATGAGATATTCGATGATCGCGCCTGACTCGGCGATGGTGTTGCCGTTGTCCGTGATGACCGGCGACTTGCCGAGCGGATGAATGGCGCGCAACTCGTTTGGCGCGCGCATGTCCGGCTGACGCTGGTAACGCACGATCTCGTAGGGCACGCCCAACTCCTCGAGCAGCCACAGCACGCGCTGCGAGCGGGAATTGTTGAGGTGGTGAACGGTCAGCATCGCGAGGTCCTCAGGGCTTGGCGTGGTCGATCGGCCGCGCGTTCGTGCCAGCCCGGGAACACATTGTCGAGCCATCGGCGCAGATAGTTTCACCCGGGTATATTGACGCCGGTAATTTACCCGGATATTAAGCTGCCCACACGATCAATATGGAACGTTTCCGATGCAAGGGACCTACACAGCGTTTGTGGGCCAGCGCCGGCTGGCCTCCGGCACGGCCGGCGAAGTCGCGCTCTCCGTCAAGCGGGCAACGCAGCCGCTGGATCAGCCGGTCATCATCTTCGACGACGGCACGGGCCGGTCGATCGACTTCGACCTGCGCGGCGACGATCGCGAGGTGCTGGCGCGGCTGGCCAAGCTGATGCCGCCACCGGCGACCGAAAACAGCGAGCCGCCTAGCGGGCCGCGCGGACGTGGCCGGCCGAAGCTCGGCGTGGTCGCACGCGAGGTGACCTTGCTGCCGCGGCACTGGGAGTGGCTCAACGCACAGGCCGGGGGTGCCTCGGTCGCGCTGCGCAAGCTCGTCGACGAGGCCAGGCGCGCCAGCGGCGCCAAGGAGCGCGAGCGCCACGCGCGCGATGCGGCCTATCACTTCATGTCGACCATGGCCGGCAACCTGCCGCAGTTCGAGGAGGCCTCGCGCGCGCTGTTCGCGGACGACCGGCGGCGCTTCACCGGACTGATCGCCGATTGGCCGACTGATATCCGCGACCACATCGTCAAGCTCGCCTACAGCGACCGCGCTTAAGGCGCCGCTCTTCACAACCCCATCGACGGCCGAGCCGCGCATCGCGCGGCAACGGCTTCGCACGCCCTGATGAAAGGCCGATCCATGTCCGCTCCAAAACCGCTCTGGACCATATTCCTCCGCTTCCTCGCCCCCATGATGCTGAGCAACGCACTGCAATCGCTGTTCGGCACCGTCAGCAACGTCTATCTCGGCCAGATGATCGGCGTCGATGCGCTCGCCGCGGTCTCGGTCTTCTTCCCGGTGATGTTCTTCCTGTTCGCCTTCGTCATGGGGCTGAGCACCGGCGCCACCGTGCTGATCGGCCAGGCCTTTGGCGCGGGTGAGCACGGCCGGATCAAGGTCATCGCGGGTACGACACTCGCAGTCGGCTTGCTGCTGTCGATTTCGGTTGCACTGATTGGCGGGCTGTTCAGCCGTCAATTGATGATGGCGCTCGCCACGCCCGCCGACATTCTCGATGAGGCCAGCGCCTATGCCAGGATCATGCTGCTGACAGTTCCGCTCGGCTTCGTCTTCCTGCTGATGACGGCGATGATCCGCGGCGTCGGCGACGCGCTGACACCGCTGCTGGCGCTGGCGTTGTCGACCGCGATCGGCCTGGTCCTGACGCCATTGCTGATCCGCGGCGCGTTCGGATTGCCGGCGGCCGGCATCACCAGTCCGGCATGGGCATCTGCGATCGCCAATGCGATGACGCTGATCGTGCTGGCGGCCTATCTGCTGCGGAAGACACACGCGCTCGCACCGGACGCTGCGTTGCTGCGACATCTGCGGCTGAACGGCGCGGTGCTCGGAAAGGTCCTCGGCATCGGACTGCCGACCGCGATCGGCATGATGTCCATGGCGATCGCAGAGCTGGTGCTGCTCGGCCTCGTCAACGGCTTCGGATCCGACGCCACTGCGGCTTACGGCGCCGTCAACCAGGTGATGGGCTATGCGCAGTTCACGGCGATGTCGATTTCGATCGCGGTCTCGATCCTCGGCGCGCAAGCAATCGGCGGCGGCGACAGGGCACGGCTCGACGGCATCGTACGCACCGGCCTCATCTTCAACCTCGTCCTGACCGGCGGGCTGGTCGCGCTGATCTACCTCATGCCGCGCGCGGTGCTCGGCATCTTCATCACCGACGGCGCCGTGCTCGATATGGCGAAAAGGCTGCTGTACATCGCCTTGTGGAGCTCGGTGCCGTTCGGCTTGGCAACCGTGTTTTCCGGTGCGATGCGCGCGGCCGGTGTCGCGTTCACACCCATGCTTCTCTCGATCTTCGCGATTGTCGCGATCGAGCTGCCGGCCGCCGTGATCCTCAGCCGAAAGATCGGCCTCGAGGGCGTCTGGGCAGCCTATCCGATCGTGTTCTGCGCCATGTTCGTTTTGCAGATGGGCTATTACCTCCTGGTGTGGCGCAAGCAGGCGATGCGGCGTCTGATCTGACGGGACCCTAAGTATTATGACCGTCATTAAACGGTGGACCTGTGGCGCGGCCTGCGCCACAATGACAAAAAGCGACGTCAGGGAGAATGATTTTGACCCGCACCGCACCGCAATTCCTGTTCGACTTCGGCAGCCCCAACGCCTATCTCAGCCATCTGGCGATTCCGGCGATCGAGCAGCGGATCGGCGTCAAGTTCGAATATGTGCCGATCCTGCTCGGCGGCATCTTCAAGTCGACCAACAACAAGTCGCCGGCGGAGAGCCTGGCCGGCATCAGGAACAAGCGCGAATTCCAGGCGATCGAGACCGAGCGTTTCATCAAGCGCTTCCATGTCCAGCCCTATGTCTGGAATCCGCATTTCCCCGTCAACACGCTGAACCTGATGCGCGCGGCAATCGCGGCACAGCTCGAAGGCGTCTTCGAAAAATATGTCGAGGCCGCCTTCCATCACATGTGGCGCGAGCCGAAGAAGATGGACGATCCTGAAATCGCGGCGAATGCGCTGGCCTCCTCCGGCCTCGACGCGCAGAAGCTGTTCGCCCGCGCCGGGGAACCCGAGGTGAAGGGCAAGCTGATCAAGAACACCGAGGAGGCCGTCGCCCGCGGCGCGTTCGGCTCGCCCACCTTCTTCGTCGGCGACGAGATCTTCTTCGGCAAGGAACAGCTGCGCGAGGTCGAGGAAATGGTGCTGGGAAAGGGCGAGTAGTGAGTGGCGAGTGGCGAGTAGTGAGTAGTGGAAACGTTACTCGCGTTTCGCTATCTGCTATCCTATTCGCGACCCCCTATTCGCCATTCGCTTCTGTCCGAAGAAGAACAATAACGGAGTTTGTCCCATGCGTATCCTCGTGGTCGGCGCCGGCGCCATCGGCGGCTATTTTGGGGGCAGGCTGTTGCAGGCCGGTCGCGACGTCACCTTCCTGGTCCGGCCCCGTCGCGCCAGCGAGCTTGCGGGTGCCGGTCTCGTCATCAAGAGCCCGAATGGCGACGTGACCTTGAAAAACCCGCCGACCGTGCAGGCGGACGCGCTCAAGGACAAGTTCGACGTCGTGCTCTTGAGCTGCAAGGCGTTCGACCTCGACGACGCCATCAAGTCGTTCGCGGCCGCGGTCGGACCGAACACCGCGATCATTCCGATGCTCAACGGCATGAAGCATCTCGACACGCTGGATACCAGGTTCGGCAAGGAGCGGGTGCTCGGCGGCCTCTGCGCCATCGCGGCGACCTTGAACGAGAAGCGCGAGGTGGTGCAGCTTCAACCGATGCAGTCGATCAATTACGGCGAGCGCGACGGCAAGATGTCGGACCGGGTGAAGGCGATCGA
Organism: Bradyrhizobium cedriense; assembly: GCF_054602315.1. Taxonomy (NCBI): domain Bacteria; kingdom Pseudomonadati; phylum Pseudomonadota; class Alphaproteobacteria; order Hyphomicrobiales; family Nitrobacteraceae; genus Bradyrhizobium; species Bradyrhizobium cedriense. Next base: position 40,310 of record NZ_JBTSWB010000004.1, read on the forward strand.
CGAAGCCTTCAAGAGCGGCATCACTGGCGCCACCGCGAGCCAGAACATCATGCAGGACATGTGGGAGAAGTGGGTGTTCCTCTCGTCGCTCGCGGCGTCCACCAGCCTGATGCGCGCCTCCGTCGGCGACATCCTGGCGGCTCCGGGCGGCCGGGATTTCCTGCTCGGCATGCTGGACGAGACCAGCGCGATCGCCACCGCGTGCGGCTATCCGCCGGGCGGGCCGTTCTTCGAGCGGGTGAAGGGCAACCTCACCGCCGAAGGATCGCCAATGACGGCGTCGATGTTCCGCGACATCAAGGCTGGCCTGCCGGTCGAGGCCGACCACGTCATCGGCGACCTGATCGCGCGCGCCGATACGGCCAAGGTGCCGGTGCCGAAGCTGCGTATCGCCTATACGCATCTGAAGGCATATGAGAAGCAGCGCGCTGGGTAGGCGCTTCATACACGGCCGTCGTCCCGGGCAAGCGAACGAAGTGAGCGCTGGTTTGTACCCATGACCACGGAGAGTGGCTATGCGGCACGCCGGCAACTCCGGGTCTTCGCCAAACCTGATCCTGTGGTGATGGATCCCGGATCTGCGTGCGCTTAAGGCGCGCTTGTCCGGGACGACGACGGATTTGCGATAGCAGATCAGCGCTATTTCAAATGGGCGAGATAGTGCGAGACGGCCGTGATTTCCTCGTCGCTCATGTGGTAGGCGACATCGGCCATCGCGGCGACGCCGCCGCCGACGCGCTGGCCGGCCTTGTAGTCATGCAGCGCCTTGACGAGATATTCCTCGCGTTGACCCGCGAGCCGCGCGACGGCCTTGGTGCCGGCATAGCTGTCCGTGTGGCACGAGGCGCAGCGGCGGCCGGCCGCAACCTGCGCGCCCTTCTTCGACAGGTCCGGATCCCCGTCCTCGGCTCCCTTCGGCGGCGCCAGCGAAGAAAAATAGGCGCCGAGATTGCGGATGTCCTCGTTGGTGATCTCCGCGATGATCGGCTGCATCTGCTCGTTCTTGCGCGAGCCGGCGCGGAAAAACACGAGCTGCCATTGCAGGAATTGATCGGGCTGGCCGGCCAGCGAGGGGATGTTCTCGGTCTGCGAGATGCCGTTCTCGCCGTGGCAGCCCGCACAGACCTGCGCCTTGGCCTTGCCCGCGGCGACGTCGGCGGCACGCGTGGCCGGCGCAACGAGAAGCGTGGCGGCCAGAACTCCAAACCAGACTGCTCGCATGGATAATGTCTCCGACTGTCATTGCCGGGCTTGCCCCGGCAATCCATCCCATTCTTGAAGGGCTTCTCGCATGATCGATTCCGGATCAAGTCCGGGCATGACGAGCGCGTTCCGCTGTGAGCTTGCTGCGTCAAGCAAAAGGCTGCGGCGCCTTCCGGCCGCCGCAGCCTCGTTTGGTGCGTGCGCTACTTCTTGCTGTAGCTGATGCGGTAGATCGCGCCGGCCCAGTCGTCGGCGACGAGGATCGACCCGTCCTTGGCGAGGATGATATCGTTGGGACGGCCGAGATAGCCCTGGTCGCCCTCGAGCCAGCCGGAGGCGAAGATCTCCCTCTTGGGGTTCTTGCCGTCAGGCCCGACGATCACGCGTGTGATGCGTGCCCCCTGGTACTTGTGGCGATTCCAGGAGCCGTGTTCGGCGATCAGGATGTTGTTCTTGTAGTCGGCGGGGAATTGGTCGCCGGAGTAGAACTTCATGCCGAGCGGAGCGACATGGGCGCCGAGATTCAGCACGGGCGGTGTGAACTCGGAGCATTTGTGGCCCATCGCGAACTTGTCGTCGGGCAGATTGCCCTGGTGGCAATAGGGATAGCCGAAATGCTCGCCGATCCTGTTGATCATGTTCAGCTTGTCCGAAGGCAGGTCATCGCTGATCCAGTCGCGGGCATTCTCGGTGAACCAGAGCTTGCCGGTGCGCGGGTCGACGTCGCCGCCGACCGAATTGCGGACGCCGAGCGCCCAGATCTCGGCGTTGCCGGTCTTGGGATCGACACGGCGGATCTGCGACACGCTGGTCGGCGGAATGCCGATGTTGAAGGGCGGACCGAACGGCAGGAAGAACCAACCCTCCTTGTCGACCGCAATGTACTTCCAGCCATGCGCGGCATAGGAGGGCATGTCGTCATAGACGACCTTGCCCTGGCCGAGATTGTCGAGATTGGCTTCGGCGTTGTCGTAGCGGATCAGCTTGTCGACGGCGATGACGTAGAGCGCGCCGTCCCTGAAGGCGACACCGGTGGGCATGTTCAGGCCCTTGAGGACGGTCTTGACCTCCTTCTTCCCGTTGTTGTCCTTGATGGCATAGACGTTGCCGAGGCCGAACGAGCCGACGAACAGCGTGCCCTTGTCACCCCACGCCATCTGCCGCGCGGCCAGCACGCCCGAGGCGTAGACCTCGATCTTGAAGCCCGCCGGCAGCTTGATCTTCTTGACGATGTTGGCGAGCTCGGCGTCGGAGGCGCCGGTCGGCGGTCCCGACGGCGGCGCGAGGCCCTTCTGCGCCTCGGTCTCGTCGCCGAGGAACCAATCGTCCGGCGGATGAGTCCAGAACTCCTTGGTGCCGGATTCGTATTTCTTCAGCGGCTTGTTCTTGTCCTGCTGTTGCGCATGGCCAGCGCTGGTCCCCGCGAGAAGGGCAACCGCTGCAAGCGCCAGAACGGATTGAAAGACGGTTCGATGGAATTTCATCGCGTCACTCCCCTAAGGCAGCCGTCAGGGCTGCGCATTATTGTATTCTGCTAGTCGAGAGGCGAAGTTTGGGTCCGTCTGCACGACAGACGCAAAAAGGTTAGCACATCCGCGAGCGGTGAGAAGCGCGCCGCGTGCACCGCGTTCGCGCTCCGAGAAAATTGAGACGGAAGGTCAATAAGGGCGAACGCCGTGACGACAATGCTCTCGCTGCAACGCGGAATCAAAGTGGCATGAGGATCGTTGCAGGCGGCGCTTGGGCGAGGCCATGCAAAAACGCGAAAACAACCCCATGCACAGTAGAGCGGCTGGGGCCGGCCCGTTCCCGGTGAGACCGGACAGACATTTGAAAGGTCGAGCGAAATGGCAATCGCGGCGCTTACGAGGCGACGGGGTACGGCCCATGGTCGAACACCGTGTCATGATAGCCTTTCGACCCGACCTCGCGCGCCAGCGGGCTGCGATAATCGCGGTCACCTTGCAGGCTGCGCAGAACATGCGCGAAGTCGAATTCGGGCCGCCAGCCGAGCTCGCGCCGCGCGCGGTCGTTGACATAGACGCGGTCGATCGCGGGGAAGAGCCGCCAGCCGCGCGCCGCATAAAGCTGCGCGCACTCCGGATAGAGCTCGCGCACGACACCGGCCGCATCGCGCGCGAGCGCGGCGAGATGACGCTGCTCGAACGGGCTGGTGGCCGAGACGATGTAGCGGGCGAAGCCGATTCTGGGCGCGCGTTCGGCGGCAAGCAGATGAGCGCTCACCGCGTCAGCGATGTCCAGCCGCCGATGGAGCAGCTCATTGGCCTGGGCGTTCTCGAGCGTATAGACCGACCGCATCGCCGGATCGTCATCGTCCTCTGGGAAGAAGCGCGAGGTCCGCAGGACTACGACGGGCAGGGCGCGTTCGCGAACGAACAGCTCGCAGAGAGTCTCGGCCATCAGCTTGGTCGTGCCGTAGATGTTCTTCGGCACCGGCGGCAGATCCTCGGTGACCCACACCGCAGCCTGTCCGGCCTCGGGGCGAAGCTGCGAGCCGAACGCGCTGGTGGTGCTGGTGAAGACGAAGCTCCTCACGGCCGCCGCCGCGGCCGCCTCGAGCAGATTGAGCGTGCCGGTGACGTTGGTGTCGACGAAGTCCTGCCTGGAGTGGGTCGCCACATGCGGCTTGTGCAGCGTCGCGGTGTGGATGACGGCGGTGACGCCGTCCATCTGCTCCCGCACGAATGCGGGATCGACGATCGAGCCGACGGCGTCGGTGAAGGGCGAAGCCTTCAGATCGAGCCCGCGCGCAGGCAAGCCGCGCTCACGCAGGGTGCGCAGGACCGCTTCACCGAGATGGCCGGCACTGCCGGTGACCAGAACTAGCATTTGAGACCGATTAGACCGACCCGCCAACGACGGAAAGCCACCGCACGTTCCAGGCGTTCGGTTGGAGGGTTGAGGCGAATCTACCCATTGCAAATGGAACGAAGAAGGAACAAGTTGACCGCGAAGACCGTTAGGAAGAGTGTAGATGCTTCAAGTCAATCCTATATTGACCGGGCATTTAGATAGTGACGCAGATGAACAGCCCCCTCCTAGTTTTGTCGACTGTGAACGCGCCGTACAGCAAAAAGCTGGACGCACAGGAGCTTGTCCATTGTCTGCTCGACCCCTCTTCGGCAAAGGCGGCCTGTGGTCCCATGTCGTCTTTTTTTGGGGATGTTGAACCCGAATTGCAGATCGCGTTCGCTGAGACGCATGGCATCAGCCGCGATCAGCTGGTTGCCGCGGCCAAGGCGTTTGCCGAATTTTCGGGGCAATCCTTTCCGCTCGCGGCGTAAGAAATGAGCGCTCAATCCGATTGGGCGCAACTTTTCCGCATTGCCTGTGCGATGATCCGGCAAGTCAACGCCGAACAGCAAATCATTGAGCGTTGGACGTTCGGCGGCGGCACAGCGATGATGCTACAAATCGACCATCGGATAAGCCACGATATCGATATATTTCTGCCGGATCCTCAGGTTCTTCCCTTCCTCGATCCCCGAAGGCATGATTTCGATTTCGAGATTAGGCCTGCTGATTACATGGGGGATGGCGCACGGCTTCTGAAGCTCGGCTTCGCATTTGGCGAGATCGATTTCATCGTCGCGCAGGCACTGACTTCCTCGCCAACGACCCAAGCGACGGTCGAGGGCGAAGTGGTGCTTCTGGAGACAATCCCGGAGATCATCGTGAAGAAGGTCTATCATCGGGGCCAGAGCATCGCGCCGCGCGATATATTTGACATCGCAGCAGGCAGCGAAACGCATGCGGAAGCGATCATCAAGGAACTGGCCAGCTATCGCGATAGCGTCGCAAACACCCTGTCTGCAATCAGCAAGTTGAAGCCTGACTTCGTAAACGCAGTGATCAATCAGCTTTCGATCAAAGATCCGTACAAGAGAATCGCGAACGTGGCGCTGGAGAAGACCAAGGACCTTCTTCGCGCTGTATAGCTTGGACACAATCGTCCTGGATTCCGGATTGCCTCCCATTCCAGTCCAGGAGCCCAGACAGCACGGCGTGGGTCACACCAAGATCGGCGTAGCGACTTGCCCCTGGCGGGGATCGCCAACTCATTCTGGATGCTCTGGGAGAAAATTTGGAGCGGGCGAAGGGGCTCGAACCCTCGACCCCGACCTTGGCAAGGTCGTGCTCTACCACTGAGCTACACCCGCATCCTGTGTCGGTCGCGTGACCGCGCCGGCAACGGCTGTCGTATGCCAAAAGCGGGAGGGGAATGCAACAGCTACCGGCGGCATAGATGCGCATCCGGAGCCCCCATATGGACCCTGAATGCGGCTAAATGGCCGGAAAGTGCCCCGGAACCGGCGAATCGGGTCGGCCGGATTGAAATTCGGCCGGCCCGGCCCAATTTAGGAGCCGATAACAAGCATATGAATTGGCGGCGTGCTAAACAGCCGCCATTCCAGCAATGACGAGGGGATCCCGTGACGATCATCGACCAGGGTAACGGAGCGGCAGGCCCGGCTGCGGCCGACCTGATCAAGGACACCACCACCCAGACCTTCGTGAAGGACGTGATCGAGGAATCGAAGCGCCAGCCGGTGCTGATCGATTTCTGGGCGGAGTGGTGCGGGCCCTGCAAGCAGCTCACCCCCGTGCTGGAAAAGGCGGTGAAGGCGGCCAAGGGCAAGGTCAAGCTTGTCAAGATGAACATCGACCAGCATCCGGCGATCCCGGGCCAGATGGGCATCCAGTCGATCCCGGCCGTGATCGCCTTCGTCAACGGCCAGCCCGCCGACGGATTCATGGGTGCGGTGCCGGAGAGCCAGATCAACGCCTTCATCGAGCGGCTGACCAAGGGCGTCACAGCGCCGGGCGAGGTCAACGTCGCGGAGATCGTGCAGGAGGCCGAAGCGGTGCTCGCCGAGGGCGACGCCGCGGCGGCAGCGCAGATCTATGCCGAGGCGCTCCAGCATGATTCGACCAACATCGCGGCGCTTGCCGGCCTTGCGAAGTGCTACGCCGTCTCGGGCGCGATGGAGCAGGCCAAGCAGACGCTGGCCATGGTGCCGGAATCCAAGCGCAACGACCCGGCCGTGAAGGCCGTGCAGACCGCGATCGACCTCGCCGAGCAGGCGAAATCGCTTGGGCCGGTCGCCGAGCTGGAACAGAAAGTCGCCGCAAACCCGCTCGATCATCAGGCCCGGTTCGACCTCGCCACCGCGCTCAACGCGCAAGGCAACCGCGCCGCCGCGACAGAGCAGCTGCTCGATATCGTCAAGCGCGACCGCAAATGGAATGACGACGGCGCCCGCAAGCAGCTGGTGCAGTTCTTCGAGGCCTGGGGCGCCACGGATGATGCAACCGTCGAGGGACGCAAGCGCTTGTCGACGATCCTGTTTTCGTAAGGACACTGGCAACGCCAGGGGGGACCGGGCAGATGCCGATCAACATCGAATATCGCGGGCCCGCCGACCTTCCGGAGATCATTCCGGTGTTTCCGCTGCCGGGAGCGCTGCTGCTGCCCCGCGGCCAGATGCCGCTCAACATCTTCGAGCCGCGCTATCTCGCGATGGTCGATGATTCCTTCCGCGACGGGCATCGCCTGATCGGCATGATCCAGCCCGACGCGGCGCACTCGAAGAATTCCGACAAGCCGGCGCTGTTCCGCGTCGGCTGCGTCGGCCGGATCACCCAGCTCGCCGAATCCGGCGACGGCCGCTACATCCTCGAGCTCACCGGCGTCGCGCGCTTCAAGGTGGTCGAGGAGCTCGAGGTGCTTACTGCCTACCGGCAATGCAAGGTGGACTTCTTCGCCTTCGTCGACGACTTCACCGCGCGCATGGGCGAGGAGGAGGTCGATCGCGAGGCGCTGCTGGCCGTTTTGGCTGACTTCCTGAAGGCCAACAATCTCAAGGTCGACTGGGAAGGCGTCGAGAGCGCGCCAAACGAGGCGCTCGTCAACGCGCTGGCGATGATGTCGCCCTATGGCCCCGCGGAAAAGCAGGCCATGCTGGAGGCTCCCGACCTGAAGACCCGCGCCGAGATCCTGATCGCGGTCACCGAGATGGACCTCGCCAAGAAGCGCACCAGCGGCGATCCGCCACTGCAGTGAGCGGCGCGCGGTCGGATCCGTCCAAGCCTAAGTAGAAGCGATCGCCGAGGTGTTCACCTCTCCCCAGCCGGGAGAGGTGAGATGACCGCGGATGCTTGCGTCCGGTAACATCGCGCCATCAGGTTCTCGCGTTGGTGAATGCCCATCACGCCTTGTGCATGATCCCGAAAAATGCGCGGTGGCTCTCAGGGAGGATCATGCTCAACAGTAAGCGCGATGACGATTCATTGCGATCTCATGGCACTTGAGGCCGGCGATGGGCGGGCGCAAGTTTCTATGCTAGAGGCAAGCCGACCGCCGGAGACCATCATGAACGTGCCCACCGAACGTCCCGAAAACAGCGTCGACCCCAAATTGCTGGAGATTCTGGTTTGCCCGCTGACCAAGGGCCCGCTGGAGTTCGATTCTGCAAAGCAGGAGCTGATCTCGCGCAGTGCCAAGCTCGCATATCCCATCCGCGACGGCATTCCGATCATGTTGCCGGAAGAAGCGCGAAAGATCGATTGAGAATGGCGAATGGGGAGTAGCGAATAGCGAACGGACCTGCTCGCTATTCGCTACTTCCTGTTCGCGCCTCACAACGCCTCGCCCTTCAAGAGCCGCGGCACATCGCCGGTGAGCCCCGCAGCCTGGCGGATGAAGAGATTCTTCAGCGGCGGTGCGCGGTCGACGAGGCCGAGGCCGATGTCGCGCACCGTGCGCAACAGCGTCGACTGGTTGGAGAACAGGAAGTTCAGCGAGTTGGTGGCAACGCCCATCGCCATGGTGTCGAAGCGGCGCCAGCGCTGGTAGCGCTCGAGCACGTCGGCGGCGCCGATATCCATGCCGAGCCGCGCGGCATCGACGACCACTTCCGCCAGCGCAGCGACGTCCTTCAGCCCCATGTTGAGGCCCTGGCCCGCGATCGGATGGATGACGTGGGCGGCATCGCCGACCAGCGCGAGGCGCTCGGCGATGAAGGACCGCGCAACGAAATAGGACAGCGGAAACGCGCGCGGCTTGTCGAGCGCCTTCACCTCGCCGAGATGCAGGCCGAAACGCTGTTCGAGCTCGGCGTGGAATTCGTCGTCGCTGAGCGCAATGATTCGCGCCGCCTCAGCTCGGCGCTCGGTCCACACCAGCGAGGAGCGCTTGCCCGACAGCGGCAGGATCGCGAAGGGACCTGCAGGCAGGAAATGTTCTTCGGCGCGGCCCTCGTGGTCGCGCTCATGGCCGACGGTGACGACGATGCCGGACTGGTCGTATTCCCAGCCATGGGTCGCGATGCCGGCGCGCTCGCGCAGCTTCGACCTTGCGCCGTCGGCGGCGACAAGAAGACTCGCCGCGACGACGCTGCCGTCACCGAGCGTCACGTCGATGCCGTCGGAACGCGCGTCGTAGGAGGTCACGGCGGTGGCGCGGAGGTCGATGCCCTCGGCTTCGGCACGGACCACCAGAGCATCGATCAGGCGGCGGTTCTCGACCATATGCGCGAAGGGCTCGCCCGGCGCGACATCGCCGGCGAAGTTCAGGAATACCGGACGGGTGGCGTCCTCGAGCTTCGAATCCGTGACGACCATGTCGAGGATCGGCTGCGCATCGCTCCTGACGTCGTCCCAGGCGCCGATCGCCTCGAACAGGCGGCGGCAGGCTGCCACGATCGCTGTCGCGCGCGGGTCGCGGCTCGGCCGGGTGCCGAGCGCGGGGTCGGCGACGATGACGGGAATGTCGGGCCCGAGCCCTTGGCGCAGCGCCAAGGCCAGCGCCAGCCCTGCAAACGCGCCGCCGCCGATGACAATGCTACCCTGTACCGCCATACCAAGCTTCCCGGCTGATCCATGCTCTTGCTAGCAGACTAGAGCTGGGCGAAACAGTGCGGTGAAACAAGGGCCGAATGGCCCAATGTGTCGTTCCGGGCCGCGCGGCAGGCGCGAACCCGGAATCCAGAGGTTATCAGCTCGGGGTTCCGGGTTCATCGCTATCGCGATGCCCCGGAATGGCGAGATCTTCGAAAGCAACATCATGTCCAAAAGCCTGATCGACCTCATTTCGATCCTCGACCTCGAGCAGCTCGAGGTGAACCTGTTCCGCGGCAACAGCCCGAAGACGAGCTGGCAGCGGGTGTTCGGCGGCCAGGTCATCGGGCAGGCGATGGTCGCGGCCTGCCGCACCGTCGAGGGCCGGCTGCCGCATTCGCTGCATTGCTACTTCATCCTGCCGGGCGATCCGCAGATCCCGATCATCTACCAAGTCGAACGTTTGCGCGACGGCAAGAGCTACTCGACCCGCCGCGTCACCGCGATCCAGCACGGCAACGCGATCTTCTCGATCATGGTGTCGTTCCACGCCGAGGAGAAAAGCGCGTTCGACCATCAGGACAAGATGCCCGATGTGCCGCCGCCGGAAAAGCTGACGGCGGAGGAGGTGGCGAAGCAGCCGATGTTCAAGGAGATGCCTGAGTTCATCCGCCGCTACTATGAATCCGATCGTCCGATCGAGCTGCGCCCGGTCGAGCTCGGCCGCTATTTCGGCCAGAAGATAGACGACGGCCGCATCCATGTGTGGATCAAGACCGCAGCAACGCTGCCGGACGATCCGGCGCTGCACATGTGCGCGCTCGCCTATGCCTCGGACTTCTCGCTGCTGGATGCGATCATGGCGCGCTATGGCCGCACGCTGTTCGACAAGCGCATGATGCCGGCGAGCCTCGACCACGCAATGTGGTTTCACCGCCCGTTCCGCGCCGACGAATGGCTGCTCTACGCGCAGGATTCGCCGAGCGCGCAAGGCGGCCGCGGCCTGACCCGCGGCTCGATCTTCAAGCCTGACGGGACGCTGGTCGCCTCCGTCGCGCAGGAAGGCTCCGTGCGCGAGCGGAGAGCTTAACGCCTAAGGCGCGATGCGATCACGGTGAACCGTCATCGCGCCTTGGGTTGTCGCCCAATCATCGTCTTACCGGAAAATCGCGGCGCACTTTTCCGGATCATGCTTCAGACGGAGCCGCGCGGAACGAGCTCGGTCTGCGAGGCGAACCAGTTCATGATCCAGCGATACACCCACGGAATCGGGATGATGAGGCTGCACAGGATCACAGCCACGATGCCGCGCCAGAGGATGTCGAGACCGCTGCCCGTGAATACGATCTCGCGCCGCGTGCCCTCGATGCTCCGGCAGAACCAGCGCATCTGCGCCGCGGCGACCCAGGCCCAGCCGATGATGGTGATGAGCGAGATCGCGAACAGCAGGTTCCAGCCGATATAGGCCCAGATCGAGCCCGTGAAGCTCAGGCCCAGCGGCTGCTCGTTGGAGGCGAGATTGGCCACCATCCATTTGACCAGAAGCCAGTAGAGGACGATCTGCACGATGAACAGCAGGTTGCTCAGGATATCGCTGCCGATATAGCCGAGGACGATCGCCAGAACGATGAAGCCGAAATACCAGGGCACCAGCGTCATGGCATTGCCGGTGAAGCCGAGGTTCGGCCGCCCCGGCACCCTCACGCAGGACACGATCCATTTCGTGTACCAGACGAACGCCCACGGCGCGGGGATGACGAAGATCATTCCGATCAGCAGGACGATGGTGCGCCAGGTGAATTCGAGGATGCCGAAATCGACCGCGAGCGACCCTCCGCCGCCGGCAGCAGCATAGCCGCCAGCGCCGCCGTAACCGCTTCCGCCCATCATCGGCGGCCCGCCCATCGGGACCGCCGGCGGCGCGCCGCCGCCGATCAGGCCGGGAATCTCACCCGCCTTCTGCCAGCCGGCCATGCCCTCGGTCCAGACCAGGGTGTCCGGGCGCACGACGCCCTGAGCGACGAGGTCGCGAAATTGCCCCTCCGGAAAGGGCCCCTGCTGCTTGCCCTCGGATGCGTAGAACCAACTCGCCATGTAGAGTCCCCCTCAAACATACTTTTGTACCAGCCGGGACGCCTGGGTTCACCGCATCCATGCCAAAAATGCATTGTGAAGGATGAACGGTTGCCCTGTACAGAGGCGCCCGTTCACACGGCCAAACGTTTTTCCGCTTCAATCTGCAACTTTTTTATGCCATTTGCCCGGAAAGATGCCAGATTGACGCTGCGCCGGGGACATACGGCGCGGCGCATCCCGGGAAACAGGCCTGACCATGAAACTCGTCGTCGCGATCATCAAACCCTTCAAGCTCGACGAGGTCCGTCAGGCGCTGACCGCGATCGGGGTCCACGGCATGACCGTGACCGAGGTGAAGGGTTATGGCCGGCAGAAGGGCCACACCGAGATTTATCGCGGCGCCGAATATGTCGTGAACTTCCTGCCCAAGCTGCGCATCGAAATCGCGGTCGCTTCCGACGTCGCCGACAAGGCGGTCAGCGTGATCACCGCGACCGCGCGCACCGGGCAGATCGGCGACGGCAAGATCTTCGTCACACCGATCGATCACGCGCTGCGTATCCGCACCGGCGAGACCGACAGCGACGCGCTCTAGGTTCTTGGTCTGACGCGTCGTCTCGGCGCGAACCGGCAGCCACTTCGCTCGAAAACGCTCTGATAAATCTTCGATCGCACCGGGCAACGACGCCACAGCGTGCGACGTCATCACTGCTGGGGGAAACGACATGGCGGGATTGTTGCGCCGCGCGGCCTGTTTGGCCGCGCCGATCGGGCTTGTGTCGGCCATGGCGTCGCCGGCGCACGCCGCGCTCTCCGAGATCAACACCGCCGACACGGCCTGGATGATCGTCGCCACCGCCCTGGTGCTGATGATGACGATCCCGGGACTCGCGCTGTTCTATTCCGGCATGGTGCGCAAGAAGAACGTGCTCGCCACCATGGCGCAGAGCCTCGCGGCGGTGACGTTGATCTCCATTCTCTGGGTGGCGTTCGGCTATTCGCTGTCCTTCGTCGGGGACGGACCGTGGATCGGCACGCTCGACCGCTGGTTCCTCGCCGGCATGACCATGGACAGCGTCAACCCTGCGGCGAAGACGATCCCGGAATCGCTGTTCATGCTGTACCAGATGACGTTCGCCATCATCACGGTGGCGCTGGTCGCCGGCTCGGTTGCCGACCGGATGCGGTTCTCCGCCTATCTCCTTTTCTCGGTCGCCTGGTTCATCTTCGTCTACATTCCGCTGGCGCATTGGGTGTGGGGCGGCGGCTTCCTCGCCGGCATGGGCGTGCTGGATTTCGCCGGCGGCCTCGTGGTGCACCTGTCGGCCGGCACCAGCGGCCTTGTTGCGGCCAAGGTGATGGGGCGCCGTCTCGGCTACGGCACCGAAAATCTCTCGCCATTCGATTTGTCGCTCGCGGTGATGGGCACCGGCCTGTTGTGGGTCGGCTGGTTCGGCTTCAACGGCGGCTCGGCGCTTTCGGCGAACTCACGCGCGGTGATGGCGATCATCGCGACCCATCTCGCCGCCTGCGCCGGCGCGCTGACATGGGCTGCGATCGAATGGTCGACGCGGCGCAAGCCCTCCGTGCTCGGCATGATCTCCGGCGCGGTGGCCGGACTCGGCACCATCACGCCGGCCTCGGGCTTCGTCGCACCCTGGCACGGCATCGTCATCGGAATCATCGCCGGAGCGGTCTGCTACTGGGCCTGTACCTGGCTGAAGCACCGCTTCGACTATGACGATTCGCTCGACGTGTTCGGTGTTCACGGCATCGGCGGACTGACCGGAACCCTGCTTGCCGGCGTGTTCGCGACCAGCGCCATCGGCGGCACCGCCGGTCTGCTGGAGGGCCATCCGCAGCAGATCCTGATCCAGTTCTACGGGGTCGCCGTCACCTTCGTCTGGTCGGCGGGCATGAGCTTCATTCTGCTCAAGCTGGTCGGCCTCTTCGTGCCCTTGCGCGTATCTCGTGAGCAAGAGCTCGAAGGACTGGATATTTCGCAGCACGGTGAGGCCCTGCAATAAGGCGCCAGCCCTACTTTATTACCTTTCCGCTGCCCGACGCGTGAGCAACATTGTGTCGACAGCCTGTCATGCCCTCGTTTTGAGCAGCTGTGACCACGTTTTGAGCGCGACCTAATAACGCACTGCAGTGCAGTCCCCGTCAAACGCGAAAACACCTGCTTTCATAGTCCGTTAGGCAAGGCGCCCGATCTGGCACGGCATTTGATTCTAAGGGTCCTGGCTGTGCCCGCGTAGTGAACTCTCCCTCGTGGCGAACCAGTCGAGAACGCCCGGCCACGTCCGGACCGGGCCCAAGCGGGGATAGGACCCATGAAAATTGTTATGGCGATTATTAAGCCATTCAAGCTGGAAGAAGTCCGTGACGCCCTGACCGCCATCGGCGTTCACGGTCTCACGGTGACGGAAGTCAAGGGGTATGGCCGCCAGAAGGGCCATACGGAAATCTATCGCGGCGCCGAATATGCCGTGAGCTTCCTGCCCAAGATCAAGATCGAGGTCGCTGTCGCCTCCGACCAAGTCGACAAGACCATCGACGCCATCACGTCCGCGGCGAAAACCGGACAGATCGGCGACGGCAAGATCTTCGTCATCAACCTCGACCACGCGGTGCGCATCCGCACCGGCGAGGCCGATGCCGCGGCCCTTTGATTTCGCGCTCAACCTTATCCAATCAGGAGTAAATAATATGACGTTCAAGCGTCCCTATGGCGCGGGATTGGCGGCTCTCGCAGTCGGCCTGTTCGCTGCGACCGCAGCCTATGCCGAGCCAACGGTCAACAAGGGAGACAACGCCTGGATGATGACATCGACAGTGCTGGTGCTGTTGATGACGATCCCCGGCCTCGCGCTGTTCTACGGCGGTCTCGTCCGTTCCAAGAACATGCTCTCCGTCCTGATGCAGGTGTTCTACACCGTCTGCGTCGTCACCGTGATCTGGGCCGTGTACGGCTACAGCCTCACCTTCACCGGCGGCTCCGACTTCATCGGCGGCTTCTCCAAGGCCTTCATGATGGGCGTCACCACCGACACGAAGGCCGCGACCTTCTCGGTCGACGCCAACATCTCGGAGCTCATCTATGTCTGCTTCCAGATGACCTTCGCGGCGATCACGCCCGCCCTCATCGTCGGCGCCTTTGCCGAGCGCATGAAGTTCGCGGCGATCGCTCTCTTCGTCCCGCTCTGGGTCACGCTGGTCTATTTCCCGATCGCGCACATGGTCTGGTACTGGCAGGGTCCGGACCTGATCCAGGATGCCGCCAAGGCGCTCGCTGCTGCAACTGACGCGGCGGCGAAGACCGCGGCACAGGCCAAGCTCGACGAGCTCAACGCCGACGCCGGCTGGATCTTCAAGATGGGCGCGATCGACTTCGCGGGCGGCACCGTGGTGCACATCAACGCCGGTATCGCGGGCCTCGTCGGCGCACTCCTGATCGGCAAGCGTATCGGTTACGGCAAGGAGCTGATGGCCCCGCACTCGCTGACCATGTCGATGATCGGCGCCTCGCTGCTCTGGGTCGGCTGGTTCGGTTTCAACGCCGGCTCCAACCTCGAAGCCAGCGGCGGTGCAGCGCTCGCCATGACCAACTCCTTCGTCGCCACCGCGGCAGCCGCGCTGTCGTGGATGTTCGCGGAGTGGATCGTGAAGGGTCACCCCTCGGTGCTCGGCGTCATCTCCGGCGCCGTCGCGGGCCTCGTGGCCGTCACGCCTGCGGCCGGCTTCTCCGGGATCATGGGAGCAATCGTGCTTGGCCTCGTGGTCGGCGTGGTCTGCCTGTTCTTCTGCACCGTCGTGAAGAACGCGCTGGGCTACGATGACTCGCTCGACGTGTTCGGCGTGCACTGCGTCGGCGGCATTGTCGGCGCCATCGGCACCGGCATTCTCGTCAACCCCGCCCTCGGCGGCGCCGGCGTCGTCGACTACACCGCGATCCCGCCCAAGGTCGCCGACTACGACTTCGCGGTCCAGATGCTCGCCCAGATCAAGGCCGTCTGCACCACGCTGGTGTGGTCGGGCGTCGGCTCGGCGATCCTCTACAAGGTCGTCGATGTGATCGTTGGCCTCCGCGCCAATGTCGAGAGCGAGCGTGAAGGCCTCGACATCACCGAGCACACCGAGCGCGCCTACAACATGTAAGTCTCCTCCCGGGGCGCGGTCTCGTCGAGGCCGCGTCCACAACTACGGTTCGGGCACATACCCGGCAATGCCCTGACCGTTGAGGGGCTCCAGCGCAAGCTGGAGCCCCTTTCTTTTGGATCGGACGCGCATGCCTCCCGCTGTTGTCCGGCCTCATTATTCCTGCTCTGGACGCGGGCGTCGACCGATGGTTAATCGCGTCTTAACCTCGCCCTATCTATGGTGAACTGAACCGCTTCCCGCCGGTGCTTTCGTGCGACCGGCTGTTCCAAGAGTGCTGGCGCCCAGAATGGCTATGACCGCTTCATCCCGTGCGCCGCAGGCCGGTGGAAGCTCCGATCCCGAACGCTCGCCCTTCGTCCGGCTGAACGAGCTGCTGGCCCCGCATCAGCCCGGCAAGCCCCTGATTTCGCTTGCGGTCGGGGAGCCGCAGCATCCCGTGCCCGACTTCGTCGGCCCCGTCCTAGCCAAGCACATCGCCGATTTCGGCCGCTACCCCGCGAACAAGGGCACCGACCCGTTCCGCCAGGCTGCGGGCGCTTGGCTGTCGGCGCGGTTCCAGCTGCCGCGACCGCTCGATCCCGAGAGCGAGATTCTCGTCCTCAATGGCAGCCGCGAAGGGCTGTTCTTCGCGGCGATTACCGCGGCGCGTTATGTCGGGCCACGCCCCGGCAAGCCTGCGATCCTGATGCCGAACCCGTTCTATCCGGTCTATGGCGCCGGCGCCCGCGCGGCCGCTTGCGAGCCGGTCTATCTTCCGACCACGGTGGAAAACGGCTTCCTTCCCGATCTCGAGACGATCGACGAGGCGACGCTCGCGCGCACGGTGGCGTTCTATCTGGCTTCGCCGGCAAATCCGCAGGGCTCGGTCGCCAAGCCGGACTATTTCAGGCGGCTGAAGCAGCTCGCCGACCGCTACGGTTTCGTGATCCTCAGCGACGAGTGCTATTCCGAGATCTACACCCGCGAGGCCCCGGGCAGCGCGCTTGAATGCGCCGGACCCGATTTCACCCGTGTGGTCGCGTTCCAATCGCTGTCGAAGCGCTCGAACCTGCCGGGCCTGCGCGTCGGCTTCGCCGCCGGCGACAAGAAATTCATCGGCATGTTCCTGGAGTTGCGCAACATCGCGGCGCCACAGGTGCCGGTGCCACTCCAGCACGTCGCGACCGTCGCTTACGGTGACGAGACGCATGTCGAGGAGAACCGCAGGCTCTACCGGATCAAGTTCGATCTTGCCGACCAGATCATCGGCAATCGCTACGGCTATCGCCGGCCCGACGGCGGCTTCTGCGTCTGGCTCGACACGTCCGCGATCGGCGACGATGTGTCGGTGACGCTGAGACTCTTCAAGGAAGCGGGCGTGCGCGTGGTACCCGGCAGCTATCTGGCGCGGCTGCAACCCGACGGCTTCAATCCCGGTGCGGGCTACATTCGCCTCGCGCTGGTGCAGGATGGCGAGACCACGGCGCAGGCGCTGCACCGCCTGGTCGAGACTCTGGGTTAGGCGGGGCCCATGAGCATGTCCGCAATCGAACGTGTCATCCCACTGGTCGGCCATCTGCCGCCTTCGATCCGCGAGGGTCTGGCGCGGCGCTTGCGCGAGCTCACCGGGCTCGGCCTGATCGCGCTGGCCGGCATCGCCTCGGCGGGGCTGATGACCTGGTCGGTGCAGGATCCCAGCCTCAGCCACGCGACCTCGCGGCCGATCCGCAACATCCTCGGCTATGCCGGCGCCATCGGCGCCGACCTCGCGATGCAGATATTCGGGCTCGGCGCGATCATGCTGGTCCTGACGGTCGCGGTGTGGGGCTGGCGCATGATGACGCATCGTCCGTTCGACCGCGAAGCGCTGCGGCTCGGCTCCTGGATTCTCTGCACCGTCATTGCGGCGGGCTTCGTCAGCTGCTGGCCGCATGGCGGCGCATGGCCGCTGCCGACCGGCCTCGGCGGCGTGGTCGGCGACGCGCTGGTGCGCGCGCCCGCGGTGATCTTCGGGCCGGCCGGCATGATCTATCGGATCGTGCTGGGCACCATCCTGTTCACCGCGATGGCGGCGACCTTCCTGATCGCCTGCGGCCTCGGCGCGCGCGAACATGACGATGAGTTCGCGGAGATCGAGGACGACGACAAGCCGCTCGACGAAGACGAGGAGAGCGATCGCGGCTCGGTGTCGCTAGGCTGGCTGTTCCACGCATTGATGAGCACCAAGGCGCGGTTGATCTGGCTGCTTGGCGCCGCTTACCGTTCGCTGGTCTCGAGTGGACCGAAAACCAAGGCCGTTGCATTCAGCCGCCAGGAGCCGAAGCTGGGCGGCGCCCGCGCCGCGCCCTCGATCTCGCCGCAGTCCGAAGACGAGGACTACGAGGACGGGCACGAGGAAGAGGAGGACGAGGAGGAGGAAGAGGAGCAGCCCGCCGCGCGCGCGCCGCGCAAGAAGGCTGCACCGAAGGCCGCGGCCAAGAAGTCCTCCGACAAGTTCGAACTTCCGTCCGTGTCCGTGCTGGCCGCGCCCAAGGCCGGCGACAGACAGCCGCTCAGCAAGGCCGAGCTGGAAGCCAATTCGCGCTCGCTCGAAGGCGTGCTGCAGGATTTCGGCGTGCGCGGCGAGATCGTGAAGGCCAATCCGGGCCCCGTTGTTACGCTGTACGAGCTGGAGCCTGCGCCTGGCATCAAATCCTCGCGCGTGATCGGGCTTTCCGACGATATCGCCCGCTCGATGAGCGCGCTGTCGGCGCGCGTCGCCGTCGTGCCGGGCCGCAACGCCATCGGCATCGAATTGCCGAACGCTCATCGCGAAAAGGTTTACTTGCGCGAGCTGCTGGTCGCCAAGGAGACGGTCGACACGGTGGCAAAGCTGCCGCTGTGCCTCGGAAAGACCATCGGGGGCGATCCCGTCATCATCGATCTCGCGCGCACGCCGCACATGCTGATCGCGGGCACCACCGGCTCGGGTAAGTCGGTCGCCATCAACACCATGATCCTCAGCCTGGTCTACCGGCTGCGCCCGGACCAGTGCCGGCTGATCATGGTCGATCCGAAGATGCTCGAACTCTCCGTCTATGACGGCATTCCCCATCTGCTCACGCCAGTCGTGACCGACCCGAAGAAGGCGGTCGTCGCGCTGAAATGGGCCGTGCGCGAGATGGAGGAGCGCTACAAGAACATGGCCAAGCTCGGTGTGCGCAACATCGACGGCTACAATACGCGCCTGCTCGAGCTGAAGGCCAAGGGCGAGGAACCGACGCGCACGGTGCATACCGGCTTCGACAAGGAAACCGGCAAGGCGATCTACGAGGAAGAGAAGCTCTCGCTCGACCCGCTGCCCTACATCGTCATCATCGTCGACGAAATGGCCGACCTGATGATGGTCGCCGGCAAGGACATCGAAGGCGCGGTGCAGCGTCTTGCGCAGATGGCGCGCGCGGCCGGCCTCCACGTGATCCTGGCGACGCAGCGTCCGTCGGTCGACGTCATCACCGGCACCATCAAGGCGAACTTCCCGACCCGCATCGCCTTCCAGGTGACCTCCAAGATCGACAGCCGCACCATTCTGGGTGAGATGGGCGCCGAGCAGCTGCTCGGTCAGGGCGACATGCTCTACATGGCCGGCGGCGGCCGCATCAGCCGCGTGCACGGACCGTTCGCCTCCGACGAGGAGGTCGAGAAGGTGGTGCGTCACCTCAAGACGCAGGGACAGCCGGAATATCTCGAAGCTGTTACCGCCGAGGAGCCGGCCGAGGACGAGGACGGCGCAGTGTTCGATGCGACCGGCATGGGCGGGGATGGCGGCGGCGATCTGTTCCAGCAGGCGGTTGCGATCGTCAAACGCGATCGCAAGGCCTCGACCAGCTACATCCAGCGCCGCCTGCAAATCGGCTATAACCGTGCCGCATCGCTGATGGAGCGAATGGAACTGGAGGGCATCGTCGGTCCCGCCAACCACGCCGGCAAGCGCGAGATTCTGGTCGAGGAAGAAGACAGCCATATGTGAGGCGAGCGGCCTCAAGACATGATTTCACGCAAAATCGATATCTGCTTTTGCCCGAATTCACGCTAAAAAGGCGCCCAGCCACGTTAGGACGACGCGTTGATCAAACATCCGGACATTCGATTCGCTGCCACCATCGCCGCGCGTAGCGCGCGCGTGGCCGGCGTGCTTCTCGTCACCGCCGCGATTGCGACTGCGACCTCGTTCGCGCAGACCGTGCCCGTGCCGAAACCCGCGCCGAAGGGACGTGAGGGTGCTCCAGCCGGAGGCGGTGGACCCACAGTCACCGGCGCGACGCAGACGCCGCCCAATCCGGTGATTCCGGATCCGCGCCGCAACGTGCCGAGCAGTATCTTCCAGACCTTCGATGCCAACCAGAAGGCGCAGGCGGCCAAGGTCAGCGCCTATCTGTCGTCGCTTCAGACGCTGGTCGGGAATTTCGTCCAGGTCGGTCCCGACGGCAGCAAGACGCAGGGCGATTTCTACATCCAGAAGCCGGGCAAGGTTCGCTTCGAATATGATGCGCCGAGCCCGATCGACATCGTTGCCGACGGCTCCTCGCTGGTGGTGCGCGACCGCAAGCTCGCGACCCAGGACGTCTATCCGCTGTCGCAGACGCCGCTGCGCTTCCTGCTGTCCGACCGCATCGACCTGATGAAGGACACCAACGTCGTCAACGTCTCGGCCGACGACGTCTATGTCAGCGTGACGATCGAGGAGAAGCAGGCGCTGGTCGGCACCAGCCGGCTGCTCCTGATGTTCGGCGCCAAGGACGGCCAGCTCAAGCAGTGGACCGTCACCGATCCGCAGGGCTACGACACCACGATCGCGGTCTACAATCTGGATGCGAGCAAGAAGCTCGATCCCAACATGTTCAAGATCGATTTCACCAATTACGGCCCGTCACCGGGCTGAGATAGCATGGCCGCTGCAATCACCGTCATGCCCGGGCTTGTCCCGGGCATCCACGTTTCTGGGTCCGACAAAAAGACGTGGATGGCCGGGTCAGGCCCGGCCATGACGGATGGAGTTTGTTAGATCGTTCCCATGCGTCTCTCCCTGACAACCTGGAACATCAATTCGGTGCGCCTTCGTATCGATCTGGTCGCGAAATTCCTCAAGAGCGCGCGGCCGGAGGTGTTGTGCCTGCAGGAGACCAAGTGCATCGACGACGCCTTTCCGTTGAAGCGCTTCA
This sequence comes from Bradyrhizobium cedriense, assembly GCF_054602315.1. Lineage (NCBI taxonomy): Bacteria > Pseudomonadati > Pseudomonadota > Alphaproteobacteria > Hyphomicrobiales > Nitrobacteraceae > Bradyrhizobium > Bradyrhizobium cedriense. Next base: position 60,793 of record NZ_JBTSWB010000004.1, read on the forward strand.
AGCGGCTCGGCTATGAGCATGTCGCGCTGAACGGGCAGAAGGGCTATCACGGTGTCGCCATCGTCTCGAAGATTCCGTTCGACTCGAAGGACATCCGCACCTTCTGCGACAAGGTGGATTCGCGCCACATCTCGGTGTCGTTCGGCGAGAAGGCCGGCATCGCAAAACCGCTAGTGCTGCATAATTTCTACGTGCCCGCCGGCGGCGACATTCCCGATCCCGCGCTGAACGAGAAGTTCGACCACAAGCTCCGCTTCCTTGACGAGTTGAAGGCGTGCGAGCCGCTGCATCCGCGGGGAGACGATCGCCACGTCCTGGTCGGCGATCTCAATGTCGCGCCGCACGAGAACGACGTCTGGTCGCACAGGCAGCTGCTGAAAGTCGTCTCGCACACCCCTGTCGAAACCGAGAAGCTGAAGGCAGCGCTCGCCGCCGGGGAATGGGTCGACGTCGCGCGCGAGCGCATCCCGATGTCGGAGAAGGTCTATACGTGGTGGAGCTACCGCTCCGCCGACTGGACCGTCGGCGATCGCGGCCGCAGGCTCGATCACATCTGGGTCTCGCGCGCGCTGAAGGACGCGGTCCAGGATTTCAAGATTTTGCGCGACGCGCGGAGCTGGGAGCGCCCGTCGGACCATGTGCCTGTCACGGTGACGCTGGAGGTATAGCCTCCCATCATTCCGGGCTCGCGACTTCGTCGCCCCCGGAATGACAGGTTGAGAGATTCAGGACGTCAGCTTCGCGCCTGCCATCAGGATATCGCTGGCGATCTGGCTGGAGCGCACCGCGAACTCGTCGCGAAGACGCACGGCGGCGGCGGGATCGCTTTCGAGAACGCGCTGGAACAGGCTGCGCGCGACGCGGATGACGGAAGAATGCTCCAGCGCGATCGCACTCGATGGCCGCTTCATCGGCACCACCAGTGCGAGCTCGCCGATCAGCGCGCCGGGGCCGGCGATCATTTCGGCGCCGGCGCCGTCCTCGACCCTGAAAGCGCCGCGCTGGACCACGAAGCCGGCGTCGGCATCGTCGCCGAGATTGAACAGGACGTCGCCGCGGACGAAGTCACGCTGCTCGGAGCCGATCGCCAGCATGCGCAACGAGGCTTCTCCCAACAGGCGCAGTGTCGGGACACGCTCGAGAAGCGCTACGTCGTCGTCGATTGACATTCCGGTCCGTGGCTCGAGGAACGCGCCAATTTACGACGAATCGCGCGTTTCCGGAACGTATCACGGCACCAGCTTGTAGCCACCGGCTTCCGTGACCAGGATTTCCGGGTTGGCCGCGTCCTTCTCGATCTTCTGGCGAAGGCGGTAGATGTGGGTTTCCAGCGTGTGGGTGGTCACGCCCGAATTGTAGCCCCAGACCTCCTGCAACAGGGTCTCGCGCGACACCGGCATCTGGCCGGCCCGGTAGAGGAAGCGGAGAATCGCCGTTTCCTTCTCGGTCAGGCGCACCTTGCGCGCATTGGCCGCGGTCAGCATCTTCGAGCCGGGACGGAAGGAGTAGGGGCCGACCGAGAACACCGCGTCCTCGCTCGCCTCGTGCTGGCGAAGCTGGGCGCGGATGCGGGCCAGCAAAACGGCGAAGCGGAAGGGCTTTGCAACATAGTCGTTGGCGCCGGATTCCAGGCCCAAGATCGTGTCGGAATCGGTGTCGTGCCCGGTCAGCATGATGATCGGGGCCTTGAAACCGCCCTTCCGCAAGGAGCGGACAACTTCGCGGCCGTCGGTGTCGGGCAGGCCGACATCCATGAGAACCAGATCGGGGGAGTTGGCCTTGGCAGCGCTCGCGCCCTTGGCGCCGGTATCGACCGCGGAGGCCTCGAACTCTTCGTGTAGCGATAATTGCTCCACCAACGTATCGCGCAGATCGGTATCGTCATCCACGATCAGGATCTTGCGGGCATTGGCCATAGGGGGTCATCCTTTTAGCGTCCGGCTTGGCGCGCATCCGTGCCGCACCCAGCCGCGAGGGGAAGTTTAGGGGTCGCCGTTGTTATTGTTGTTCGTGTTGAAGTAGTGGGCTGTTACCGATTCACAAGCCAGAAGCACTCTAACTCAGAATAGCAGGGCGGTTTGATGAATGTCCTGTAATGAATTCGACATTGCACGTTCATATGAAAAATAAAGCAACTTCAGCTGGTTACACCAGGACTCGAAGCGCCGGGCCGCTCGCCGCGATCCGCGTTAAGCCTGCTGCCGGCAATCCGCGCCGGGGGTGGTTGACGGCCGGAGCGCTGACCATACCGGTTGCGCTGGGGCGGGGCGGCATTCTCGCCAATAAGCGCGAGGGCGATGGCGGCACCCCCAGGGGCAGCTTCCGTCCCAGGCGACTGTGGTGGCGCGGCGATCGGCACAGCCGCCCACGGACCTTCCTGCCGGCCCGGATCATCACCGGCGAGGACGCTTGGTGCGAGGACCCACGGGACCGTCATTACAATCAGAATATCCGGCTTGGCGAGGGGCAGGGCGGTGACCGGCTCAAGCGGGCCGACCATCTCTATGACTTCATCGTCGAGATCGACCACAACAAGAGACCGCGCATCGCCGGCCGCGGCAGCGCGGTGTTCCTGCACCTGGCTCGCGACAATTTCGGCCCGACCGCGGGCTGCGTCTCCATGACGAAGTCTGCGATGCTGCAATTGCTGCGGCGCTTGGGCCCGCGAACAAAAATCATCATCGGGTGAGGTTGCATGCTGGACAAGGATCAGATCGCCGCCGCCTCAGAGGTCCTGGTCAAACACTGGCGCGATGGCACCAAGCTTGAGGCATTGGAGGCCCGGTTGCGGCCACAGAGTCGCGCGGAAGGCTATGCCATCCAGGCTGCTCTGGAAAGACGATCGAGCGGGACATTGTTCGGCTGGAAGATCGCGGCAACGAGCGAGGCCGGACAAAAGCACATCAATGTCACGGGACCGTTGGCCGGGCGCATCATGAGCGACACGTTGATTGCCGATGGCGGCACCGCTTCGATGAAGGGCAACGAGATGCGGGTCGGCGAACCGGAATTCGCCTTTCGCATGGGGCGCGACCTGCCGCCCCGCGCGACGTCCTACACCGCTGACGAAGTGCTCGCCGCCGTCGAGACCCTGCATCCCGCGATCGAGATTCCCGATTCGCGCTTTGTCGATTTCGCCGGCGCGGGCGAGGCGCAGCTCATCGCCGACAACGCCTGCGCCCATCTGTTCGTGCTCGGCGCGGCGACGGCGGCGAACTGGCGCGCGATGGATCTCGTCGAGGAGCGACCGCAGATCACGCTACGCGGCGAGCGCTACACCGGCCACGGCAGGAACGTGCTCGGCGATCCCCGCGCAGCACTTGCTTGGCTCGCGAACGAGCTGTGCGGACTCGGCGTCACCTTGCGGGCAGGGGAGGTGGTGACGACGGGCACCTGCCATCCGCCGCTGCCAATTCAAGCCGGCGATCATTTCGCAGTGGATTTTGGCGTGCTGGGGAAGGTATCGGTGAGGTTCGATTAGGCCCGGCAAATTCCGTCGTCGTCCTAAGTTTCGCCGATACGAACACCGTTCACTCATGAGAGTTCACGCGGTACGGGTCCCGGATCAGCGCTCCGCTTCACTGCGCTTGTCCGGGCCGACAGCAACTACCGATGACCGAAGATCGCGCTCCCCACGCGCACATGCGTGGCACCCAGCATGATGGCTGTCGCGAAATCCGCGCTCATGCCCATCGAGAGATTCGTCAGGCCGTTGCGCGCGGCGATCTTGGCGGTGAGAGCAAAGTGCGCCGCCGGAGGTTCGTCGACCGGGGGGATGCACATCAGTCCGGAGATCGTCAGCCCATAGGTATCGCGGCAGCTCGCGAGAAAGGCGTCGGCCTCGCCGGGCGCGACGCCTGCCTTCTGCGGCTCTTCACCGGTGTTGATCTGGACGAAGAGCTGCGGGTGCCTGTTCTGGGATTCAATTTCCTTGGCTAACGCCTGGCAAATGCTCGGGCGGTCGACCGAATGGATGGCGTCGAACAACGCAACCGCCTCTTTCGCCTTGTTGGATTGCAGCGGCCCAATCAGATGCAGCGCGATATCGGGGTAAACGGACGTTAGCGCGGGCCACTTGCCTTTGGCCTCCTGCACCCGATTCTCGCCGAATACGCGCTGTCCGGCGGCAATGACGGGGGTGATTGCATCCGCCGCGAACGTCTTGGACACCGCGATCAGCGTCACCGAGGCGCGATCGCGCCGCGCATCCTTGCAGGCGCGCGTAATTTCGGCTTCGACCGCGGCGAGCGCGTTTGGTGAATGGCCGGTTACCGGCGCGGCGTTGGCTTCTGTCATGACGTCTCTTGGCCGGGTTCGTAGCCCGAGTTAAGTCCAATTTTACCGAGTTCAAGAAACAGTTTTTGAACCCTTCGCTTTACCTTAGCCCGCGGGGTGGGTAGCGAAGATGGCAAGCGTCAGTCTCAACCGCAAACGAGCGAAACTCAAGCAGGTTCTCGGAATCCGGGCGCGGCTTGCGTTGCTCGCGGTGATTCTCGTGGCCCCCTTGATGCTCGATCGCGTCCGTTCGCTCGAGGACGCGCGCGCGCGTCAGATCGCGCAGGCTGCGGCCGAATTCACCACGGTGGCAAGGCACAGCGCCGATGCGCAGCGCGAGGTCATCTCGTCGGTCGAGACCATCCTGAAATCGGAGGCCTTCATTCGCGCTTCGGTCGGCGGCGTCAGCAAGAGCTGCGACGTGCTGCGCGCGAGTCTGCCGTCGAGCCTGCCCTGGATCCGCACGCTTCTGATCGCCGGCCAGGACGGACGCATCCAATGCGCCACCAACAACATGTATGTCGGCCTCGATCTCAGCGACCGGCCGTACTTCCAGCAGGCACAGGAAACCGGCCGCTTCGTATTGAGCGACTTCATCATGTCGCGGCCGGTACCGTCGCCGACCGTGATGGCGGTTTATCCGGTCTCCGCCTTCAGCGGGGTCACCGATGCCGTCGTGCTTGCCACCGTCAACCTCGACTGGATGTCGAAGGTCATGAGCAATCTGGGCGGTCGCGCCGGCATCACCGCGGTGCTGGTCGACAGCGCGGGGACCGTGCTGGCGGCTCCGGCCGATCAGCACAGTGCGGTCGGCCGTCCGCTCGACAACTTGCCGCTGATGTCCGCGATCGCCGACAAGGCGCTGCGCTCCGACCAGGACGAGGGCTCGCTCTCTTTCCTCGCCGCCGACGGCTCGCGCCGCGCGGTCAGTTACATCCGTATCGCCGGCACCAATGCCCGACTGATCGCCAGCATCGATGAGGACAAGGTGTCCGCAGCGGTCAGCCGCGAAATACGCACTGCATATCTGCAGCTCGCTTTCGTCGTCGTGTTCGTCCTGCTCGGCGCGCTGATCGCCGCCGAGAAACTGGTGATCAGGCCGATCGAGATGCTCGCCGACATGGCCAAGCGGCTCGGCGAGGGCGATCTATCGGCCCGCGCGGCGCGCAATCGCCTACCGGCCGAGTTCGTGCCGCTGGCCCGCGCCTTCAACGCGATGGCTGCGCAGCTGAGCCAGCGCGAGCGCGAGCTGATCGCCAGCAACGACCGCCTGACGGTGATGGCTTCGATCGACATGCTGTCCGGTCTCGCCAACCGCCGCGGCTTCCAGAGCCGGCTCGACTTCGAGTGGATGCGCGCACAGCAATATGGCAGCGACCTCTCGCTTCTGATGATCGACGTCGACCATTTCAAGCTCTTCAACGACACCTACGGCCATCTCGAAGGCGATTCCTGCCTGACGCGACTCGGCGAGTCGCTCTCGGGCATTGCCGCCGACACGATGGGCTTTGCGGCCCGTTACGGCGGCGAGGAATTCTGCCTGCTGCTGCCGAACACCGACGTGACGCGGGCCGTCGAGATCGGCGAGAAGGTGCGCGCGGCCGTGCTGCAGCTCTGCCTGCCGCACATCACGTCTGCGCATATGATCGTCACGGTCTCGATCGGCGTTGCCGCGACGAAGCCAAATGAGGTCCTGCGGCCCGGTGATCTCATCGAGGCCGCCGACGCCGCGCTCTATGCCGCCAAGCATCGCGGCCGCAACAACGTCGTCGAGCACGGCGTGCAGGCGATCGGGACCGGCGCGGCCGACATGGTGATGGTGGCCAGCGCCTAAGCGCGATGCGATCAGGATGAACGGTCATCGCGCTTTAGGTTATCGTTTGAGCATGATCTTTTCGGGAAACCGCTGCACACTTTTCCGGATCATACTCTAACCGGCGGCCCCGGCCCGCTCGAGATCAATCTCCGTCACCACACGATTGCGGCCGCCGCCCTTGGCGAGATAGAGCGCGCGGTCGCAACGCTCGATCAGATCGTTGATCGCCTCGCCCGTCCGGTACTGCGCCACGCCGACCGACACGCTGATGCCGGGCAGGATCTCGCCGGTCGAACGGCGCGTGATCGTGCACGCGGCGACCGCACGCCGGATGCGCTCGGCGATCTCGGCGCAAACGGCGAGATCGGCGTCCGGCAGCACCGCGATCAGCTCCTCGCCGCCATAGCGGGCCGGCAGATCCTGCTCGCGAACCTTTTCGCGCAGCACCTTCGCCATCAGGCGCAGCACCTGGTCCCCGACGCCATGGCCGAAATTGTCGTTGAAGGTCTTGAAGTGGTCGATGTCGAGCAACAGCACGCTGAGCGGCTCGCCCCATTCCGCGATCGCCTGCGCCTTGCGCAGGAATTCGTCGAGCGCCCGCCGGTTCGCAAGCCCCGTCAGCATGTCGGTCCGGGCGCGCTGCTCTGAGCGCGACAGCGAATCGCGGATCACGTCGAGCTCGCGGGTCTTTTCGGCAAAGCCTGCCTCGAGCTGTGTCGCCCTCGTGGCGGCCCGCGCCAGCTCGTTCATGAGCTGGGCGACCAGCAGTTTTGGATCGACACCGGCCCTGCCCTGGTCCGCCACCTCACTGATGACCTGCATCTGCGAATGATTGTCGGCGATCGCGGTCGCCAGAAATTCCTTCGCGGCCCCCATGAGTGCCTGCAGCCGCTCGGACGTGTCGACCACCGCGGCACTCACCTGGGGCGCAACGTAGGTCTCGAACAGGTCCTGATTGGTTCGGGCGTCGAAAGGGCGATTGTGGTCGATCAGGAGATCGATTGCGTTGCGCAGATCGTCATGACTGCCTGCGAAATACTGGAACCAGACGGCGAAATTGGCCGGCGTGGGCGCAATCCGCTGCTCGGCCATGCTCCGCATCGCCCGTCCGGCAATGGACGCGGCATAGTCGTGATCGGGATCGTCGAAGCTGGAATCCATCGCGCTCATGCGGTCCTTGTCGGGCGCAACTTGGCATCGACCCCTTAATCACACCCCAACGCGGGCCCTCGTAGTTATGCGGAGGCGCCGCCAAAGTTCCAGAACGCGGCAACCCATTGACCCCCCGAGGTCTTCTATGGCCTAGTCCGCCGTCTTGTGACGGCCGAACCCACGAAAACCCAACGATTCCATGACCTCCGAACGCTATAACGCCCGCGACGCCGAACCGCGCTGGCAACGCCTCTGGGACCAGCAGGCGATCTTCGTCTCCCGGAACGATGATCCGCGGCCGAAATACTATGTGCTCGAGATGTTCCCCTACCCGTCCGGGCGCATCCATATCGGCCATGTCCGGAATTACACGCTCGGTGACGTGCTGGCCCGCTTCATGCGCGCCAAGGGGTTCAACGTGCTGCATCCGATGGGATGGGACGCCTTCGGCCTGCCAGCCGAGAACGCCGCCATCGAGCGCAAGGTCGCCCCCAAGGCCTGGACCTACGACAACATCGCCGCGATGAAGAAGCAGCTCCGCTCGATCGGGCTGTCGCTGGACTGGAGCCGCGAGATCGCGACCTGCGATCCCAGCTATTACAAGCACCAGCAGAAGATGTTCCTGGACTTCCTGCGCGCAGGGCTTGCCGAGCGCGAGAAGCGCAAGGTGAACTGGGACCCCGTCGACATGACCGTGCTCGCCAACGAGCAAGTCATCGACGGTCGCGGCTGGCGTTCGGGTGCCGTCGTCGAGCAGCGCGAGATGAATCAGTGGGTCTTCAAGATCACGAAGTACTCGCAGGAGCTGCTGAGCGCGCTGGACGGGCTGGACCGCTGGCCCGACAAGGTGCGGCTGATGCAGCGCAACTGGATCGGGCGTTCGGAAGGCCTGTTGATCCGCTTCGCGCTGGATGCGGCGACGACGCCGGCCGGCGAGAGCGAGCTGAAGATCTTCACGACGCGGCCCGATACGCTGTTCGGCGCGAAATTCATGGCGATCTCGGCGGATCATCCGCTGGCGCAGGCCGCCGCCGCGAAGAACCCCGGGCTCGCGGAGTTCATCGCCGAGATCAAGAAGATCGGCACCGCACAGGAGATCATCGACACCGCGGAGAAGCAGGGCTTCGACACCGGCATCCGCGCGGTGCACCCGTTCGATTCCAACTGGAAGCTGCCGGTCTATGTCGCGAACTTCGTGCTGATGGAATACGGCACCGGCGCCATCTTCGGCTGCCCGGCGCACGACCAGCGCGACCTCGACTTCGTCAACAAGTATAATCTCGGCAACACGCCGGTCGTGTGCCCGGAAGGCCAGGATCCCAAGTCCTTCGTGATCACCGACACCGCCTATGACGGTGACGGCCGCATGATCAATTCGCGCTTCCTCGACGGCATGACCATCGAGCAGGCCAAGGAAGAGGTGGCGAAGCGGCTCGAAGGCGAGCTGCGCGGCAACGCACCGGTCGGCGAGCGGCAAGTGAATTTCCGCCTGCGCGACTGGGGCATTTCGCGCCAGCGCTATTGGGGCTGTCCGATTCCCGTCATCCATTGCCCCAAGTGCGATGTGGTGCCGGTGCCGGACGCCGACCTGCCGGTGAAGCTGCCGGACGACGCGACATTCGATAAACCGGGCAACGCGCTCGACCATCATCCGACCTGGAAGCACGTCAGCTGCCCGAAATGCGGCGGCAAGGCCCTGCGCGAAACCGATACCATGGACACGTTCGTGGATTCGTCCTGGTACTTTGCGCGCTTCACCGACCCCTGGAACGAGAACGCGCCGACGACGCCCGCGGTCGCCAACCGGATGCTGCCGGTCGACCAGTATATCGGCGGCGTCGAGCACGCGATCCTGCACCTGCTCTACAGCCGCTTCTTCACCCGCGCGATGAAGGCGACCGGGCACATCGCGCTGGACGAGCCGTTTGCCGGCATGTTCACGCAAGGAATGGTGGTGCACGAGACCTACCAGAAGGCCGACGGCTCCTATGTGCAGCCGGCCGAGGTGAAGGTCGAGGTTGGAGGCAACGGGCGCCGTGCGACGCTGCTGACAACAGGCGAGGAGATCCAGATCGGCCCGATCGAGAAGATGTCCAAGTCGAAGAAGAACACGGTCGACCCTGACGACATCATCGAGACCTACGGCGCCGACGTCGCTCGCTGGTTCATGCTGTCGGATTCGCCGCCCGACCGCGACGTGATCTGGAGCGACGAGCGCGTCCAGGGCGCCTCGCGCTTCGTGCAGCGGCTATGGCGGCTCGTGAACGATTCTGCCGAACTCGCAAAGGCTGCGCCGGCGGCCCGGCCGGCCAGCTTTGGGCCGGACGCCACCGCCCTGCGCAAGGCTGCCCATGGCGCGCTGGACAAGGTCACCACCGGCATCGAGCGACTGCACTTCAACGTCTGCCTCGCTCATATCCGCGAATTCACCAATGCGTTCTCGGAGGTGCTCCAGCGCCCGGGTCAGCCCGCAGCCGACCTGGCGCCAGATCTGGCCTGGGCAATCCGGGAAGCCAGCCAGATCCTGGTCCAGCTGTTCTCGCCGATGATGCCGCATCTGGCCGAGGAGTGCTGGCAGGTTCTGGGCCAGAAGGGTCTGGTTTCAGAGGCCAATTGGCCCCAAATCGAACGCGATTTGCTGGTTGAGGACAACGTGACCCTGGTGGTGCAGGTCAACGGCAAGAAGCGGGGTGAGGTCACAGTTGCAACAGCGGCCGAGAATCCGGAAATCGAGGCTGCCGTTTTGGCCCTCGATGCGGTAAAGCTGGCCCTGGACGGCAAGCCCGTCCGCAAGGTGATCATCGTTCCCAAGAGGATCGTGAATGTTGTCGGCTAGGATCCGTATCGCAGCCCGGTTGCTGGCAGTCGCCGCGATGGCGGCGCTGACGGCCGGCTGCTTCCAGCCGATGTATGCCGAGCGTACCGACGGCACCCCGGGCCTGCGCGAGAAGCTGATGGGGATCGAGCTCCCCCCGATCAACAAGCCCAATGCTTCGCGCGAGGCCCGCGTCGGCGTCGAAATCCGCAACGCGCTGGCCTTCAAGCTCTACGGCACCGCGACGGGCATGCCGCCGACCCACCGGCTGGACATCCGCTTCACCACCACCCGCTCCTCGCTGATCGTCAGCGCCACGACGGGACTGCCGACCAGCGAAAATCTTGGCATTGACGCCCAGTACAATCTGGTCGAGGTCGTGACCGGCAAGTCGGTTATGACCGGCTCGACCTTCTCACGGGTGTCCTATGACATGCCGGGATCCTATCAGCGCTTCTCGCGCACCCGGGCCGTGCGGGATGCCGAGGATCGTGCCGCCAACGAGATCGCCGAGAACATCACGACGCGGCTCGCCTCGTTCTTCACCGCGGGCACTTAACCCACACCCCGTCTTTCCGGGGGCACGCACAGCGTGAACCCGGAATCTCGATCAACAATCTCTGGATTCCGGGTTCTCCGTTGCGAGCCCCGGAATGACAGTTGGGTCCGATGGTCGCACTGCGTGGAAAAGAGATCGACGCCTTTCTCGCCCGGCCCGATGCGGCCCGTCCGATCATCCTGCTCTACGGTCCCGATGCCGGCCTCGTGCGCGAGCGCGCCGATGCGCTGATCGCATCGGCCGTCGACGATCCCAACGATCCGTTCTCGCTGGTCAGGCTGGACGGCGACGAGCTCTCCGCCGAGCCCTCGCGCCTCGTGGACGAAGCCATGACGGTGCCGCTGTTCGGCGGCCGCCGCGCCATCCGCGTTCGCGCCGGCTCGCGCAGCTTCGCCAGCGGCATCGACACGCTGGCCGGGATGAACGTGAAGGATTGCCGCATCGTGATCGAGGCCGGCGAGCTCCGCCCGGAATCGCCGCTGCGCAAGGCTTGCGAGCGCGCCAAGACGGCCGTGGCGATCGGCTGTTATCCCGACACCGAGCGCGATCTTGCCAGGCTGATGGATGACGAGCTCCGCATCGCGAACTTGCGGATCGCGCAGGACGCCCGCGCGGCGCTGATGTCATTCCTCGGCGGCGACCGCCAGGCCTCGCGCAACGAGCTCCGCAAGCTGACGCTCTACGCCCACGGCAAGGGCGAGGTCACGCTGGATGACGTCATGGCCGTGGTCGCCGATGCGTCAGAGCTGAAACTCGATCCGATCGTCGACGGCGCCTTTGCCGGGCGGCCCGACATCGTCGAGAGCGAGTTCGCCAAGGCCATGATCGCCGGAACCTATCCCGGCGTGATCATCTCCGCCGCACAGCGCCAGGCCGCCTGGCTGCACAAATCCGCGCTCGCGATCGCCGACGGCACGCCGGCCTCGACGGTGCTCGACGGCGGCTTTCCGCGCCTGCATTTCTCGCGGAAGCCAGCGGTCGAAACCGCGCTGCGCAATTTCAGCCCGGCGCGGCTCGCCGGCATCATCGAGCAGCTCGCAACCGCCGCACTCGACACCCGCAAGCAATCCACCCTCGCCGCGGCGATCGCCCAGCGCGCACTGATGGCGATCGCCGCGAACGCAAAGCGGCGGAGCTGAGCTGCGCCAGCTCGATCTTTTCGCTTCGCGAAGCTGGATTGACGGCGAAGACTACAGCGCGCCCTTCGCAAGCCGCTTCATCACCTCGTCGAGCTGATCGAGGTTGCGGTAGTTGATCTGCACGGAGCCGCCGGGATCGCGATGATTGACGGTGACCTTGAGACCCAGCGCGTCGCTGACACGCTTCTCCAGGTCGATCGTATCAGGGTCCTTTTCCCTGCCCCCGGTGCTGCGCGCCTTCTGCGGCTTGCGCTCGGGCACGCCTTCCTCGTGAGCCAGGGCCTCGGCCTGGCGCACGTTGAGCCCCTCCTCGACGATGCGCTTGGCGGCGGCAAGCGGATCGGGGACGCCGATCAGCGCGCGAGCGTGGCCGGCCGTCAATTCGCCGGTCGCGATGTAGGCCTGCACCTCGGCCGGCAGTTTCGTCAGCCGCATCATGTTGGCGACGTGGCTGCGGCTCTTGCCGACGACTTTGGCGATATCGTCTTGGCTGCGTTTGAACTCATTGGCGAGCGCGTGATAGCCCTGCGCCTCTTCCATCGGGTTGAGATCTTCGCGCTGCACGTTCTCGACGATCGCGAACTCCAGCGCGTCGCTGTCGCTGATGTCGACCGGAACGATCGGCACGTCATGCAGGCCGGCGAGCTGCGAGGCGCGCCAGCGCCGCTCGCCCGCGATGATCTCGTAACGGTCCTGCGCACCCTTCACCGGACGCACCACGATCGGCTGGATCACGCCGTGCTGCTTGATGGAGTCGGAGAGCTCCTTGAGCTCGGTCTCCGAGAAGGTGCGGCGCGGATTGCGTGGGTTGGGCTTGATGAATTCGATGGGCACCTTGCGCTGCGCGCGCGGACGATCGACGTGCTGAGCCTCGCCGCCGACATCCCCGATCAGACTCGCAAGACCTCGGCCCAATCGCGAACGCGCTTCGTCGGCCATCGCCAGCTCCCTTGGATTCACGGTGCAGCACTCCAGAACTGAATTGTCGTAGGGTGGGCAAAGCGTAGCGAGCCCACCAGTTTTTTGCGGAAGATGGTGGGCACGGCGAAGACGCCTTTGCCCACCCTACGGCATCGCTAATGCGGAACGCGCAGCTCGCGCTCGCGCTGGATCACTTCGGTGGCGAGCCGCAAATAGGCTTCGCTGCCGACGCATTTGAGATCGTAGACCAGCACCGGCTTGCCGTAGGACGGCGCCTCCGAAATGCGCACGTTGCGCGGGATCATGGTCTTGTAGACTTTCTCACCCATGAACTGGCGGACGTCGGCGACGACCTGGTTCGAGAGGTTGTTGCGCGAGTCGAACATGGTCAGCACGATGCCGTGGATCGACAGGTTCGGATTGAGCGTCGAGCGCACCTGCTCCACCGTCTGGAGCAATTGCGACAGACCTTCGAGCGCGAAGAACTCGCATTGCAACGGCACCAGGATCGCGTCGGACGCCGCCATCGCGTTCACCGTGAGCAGGTTGAGCGAGGGTGGGCAGTCGATCAGCACATAGGTGTAGTCGGCGTCCGGCGAGACGTTGTTGTTGAGCGCGCCGATGGCGTCGCGCAGCTTGAAGGCACGTCCGGGCGTGGTGCCGAGCTCGAGCTCAAGGCCGGAGAGATCCATGGTCGAGGGCGCGATGTGCAGCCGGGGCACTGCGGTCGAGACCACCGCTTCGCGCAAGGGGGCTTCGCCGATCAGCACGTCGTAGGTCGAGCAGGAGCGGTTGCGGCGATCGATGCCGAGCCCGGTCGAGGCATTGCCCTGCGGATCGAGATCGACAATGAGGACGCGCTCGCCAATCGCCGCGAGCGCCGTTCCGAGATTGATCGCTGTGGTTGTTTTTCCCACGCCGCCCTTCTGATTCGCGAGCGCGAGAATGCGCGGGTGGCCGTGCGGGACCTCGGCGGTCTGTTCCTGGGTGGTCTGTTCTTGCTGCGGCTCGTCAATCACGCTCATCGAAATTTCCCCACTCACCCCTGAACGCCTCACCCGCGCCGTTCGACGGACGTCAGCTCCACGATCCAGCCGTCGCCTGTACGGCTAGGGTGGAGCTGCGGCTTAATATTCCAATATTTAGCGGCTTCGGTCAATTCGGCCTCTACATCTTGACCCTTCGGAAATAGCGCCTTTGCGCCTAGGCGCATCAGCGGCTCCGCGAAGCCGATAAGTTGATGTAGCGGAGCCAATGCGCGCGCGGTGACGCAATCGACAGGGCCGGTGATTCTATCCACATTATCCCCGATCTCAGCGAGATGTACGACTCCCGGAGATGTGGTGACGCGAATCGCTTCGCGCAGGAAAGCCGCCTTCTTTGCGATTCGCTCGACCAAGTGGACGCTCGCGCCCGGCCTCCCCGCCAAGGCGCAGGCCAGGACGACGCCGGGGAAGCCGCCACCGCTGCCGAGGTCGGCCCAGCGTTTTGCCGCCGGCGCAAGATCAATCAGCTGAAGCGAATCCGCGATGTGCCGCGTCCACAGATGCGGCAAGGTCGAAGGCGCGACCAGATTGGTCTTCGCCTGCCATTCGCGCAGCAGGGCGATATAGAGATCGAGCCTGGCCTCGGTTTCATGTGAAACGGGCGCGAGCTTGAGCGCCGCGGCCTTGTCGTCGGCGATGATAGCGTCCAGCGACCGATCGTTGGCGCTCGCCTTGTCGATCCTCGCTCGGACCGGTGTCGATTCGGGTGGGCGCGCGGCGGCGCCTCCCCCGGGTCGTCGCGATAGCGGTCTGTCCCCGCCCGATCCGCGCTGTTTCACGTGAAACGCCTATGCAATTGCTTTGGAAGTCTTCCGTGCTTCGCGTCGGAGATAAGCGGCGAGAATACCCAGCGCCGCCGGCGTCATGCCGTCGATGCGGCCGGCTTGGCCGACGGTGAAAGGCCGCGCCTTCTCCAGCTTGGCCCGGACCTCATTGGAAAGGCCCGGGACGAGCTGGTAGTCAACCTCAGACAGCGCCATCCCCTCGTCGCGCCTAAACGCTTCGACGTCGGCGCTCTGACGCTCCAGATAGACGTCGTATTTCGCGTCGATCTCAAGATGGGTGGCGATCACTGGATCGATCGCCGCCAACTCCGGCCAGATCGCGCGGACCTGGCTCCAGCCGATCTCTGGATAGGCCATCAACTCGAAGGCCGACCGGCGTTGGCCGTCCCGGTTCAGGGACAGGCCGTGCTTGCTCGCCTCGTTCGGAGTGATGGCCAGTGACTTCGACAGCATCCGGGCCGCGTTCAGGGCATCCATCTTGGCGCGGTGATGCTGCGCTCGGGCGCTGCCAACGCATCCCAAGGCGATTCCCTTCTCGGTCAGACGCTGGTCCGCATTGTCGGCCCGCAGTGTCAGCCGGTACTCGGCCCGGGAGGTGAACATCCGATAGGGCTCGCTGATTCCCCGGGTGACGAGATCGTCGATCATCACACCGAGATAGCCATCTGCCCGATCGAACACCGTCAGCGCGGCACCACTGGCGGCCAAGGCGGCGTTCAGCCCGGCCACGATGCCCTGCCCGGCCGCCTCTTCGTATCCTGTGGTGCCGTTGATCTGTCCGGCCAGGAATAAGCCGCGCAGCCGCTTGGTTTGCAGGGTCGGATCGAGCTCGCGGGGATCAATGTGGTCGTACTCGATCGCGTAGCCCGGCCGCACCATCTTCACCCGCTCCAGGCCTGGGATGCTGGCGAGGATCGCAAGCTGGACCTCCTCCGGGAGCGAGGTCGAGATGCCGTTGGGATAAACAGTGCTGTCGTCGAGCCCTTCCGGCTCCAGGAAGATCTGGTGGCCGTCGCGGTCACCGAAGCGGACGATCTTGTCCTCGATCGAGGGACAATAGCGCGGTCCTGAACTCTTGATCTGGCCGGAGTACATCGGGGAGCGATGGACATTAGCCCGGATCACCTCATGGGTGGCGGCCGTGGTCCGGGTGATCCCGCATTGGATCTGCGGATTCGTGATCCGCTCCGTCATTACGGAGAACGGCTCCGGCGGCTCGTCTCCAGGCTGCATCTCGACTGCGGACCAGTCGATCGTAGTGCCGTCCAAACGGGGCGGCGTGCCAGTCTTGAGGCGCCCGAGGGCGAAGCCGGCACGCTCGAAGGAGCTGGACAGGCCCAGCGCAGGAGCTTCGCCGACACGTCCAGCGGGCCAATTCCTCTCACCGAGATGGATCAGACCGCGCAGGAAGGTGCCCGTGGTGACCACAACGGCCCCTGCCCGAAGCTCCCGGCCATCAGCCAGGCGAAGACCTGTGACCCGCCCTTCGGCCACGATCAGCTCGTCGGCCTCGCCTTCGATCACGGCAAGGCCTTCGGTCTCCCGGATCGCGGTCTGCATCGCTGCCGCGTAGAGCTTCCGATCCGCTTGGGCGCGAGGACCCCGGACTGCCGGACCCTTGCGGCGGTTCAGGACGCGAAACTGGATGCCGCCGGCATCGCCCACGTGGCCCATCAATCCGTCGAGAGCGTCGACTTCGCGGATCAGATGACCTTTTCCGAGACCGCCGATGGCGGGATTGCAGGACATCGCGCCGATCGTCGAGAAACGATGCGTCACCAGAGCGGTCGTCGCCCCCATTCGCGCAGCGGCAGCCGCGGCTTCACAGCCGGCGTGGCCGCCGCCAATCACGATGACGTCGAAACTTGCTCGCTCTGTTCGCATGAGCGGACTTCTATCCCAGGGCGGAAGAAGCCGGAAGTGGAAACTCAGGGCGGGCTTGTTTCACGTGAAACAGCAGCCCCATGGCGGCAATGGCTTTTCGCGAAAACAACCCCATGCACAGTAGAAAGAGTGTTGAAGGAATTGCTGTTTCACGTGAAACAAATATGGGAAAGCCAAACCGAACGGCCTCCGAGAAGGCGCTACGATCCTGCGCAATCGATGAAGACCAATATCGCCTCATGCAGTGATAGGTCCGCTGAACCCAGGATTCCGGGGAACGATCGGCGATGATTCGTCACTTCTCACAATAACGAGACACGTGGCGACGGCCCTTCGCTCCACTCCTCCATCAAATCACGGACCAAGCTACCGTGACGTTTCACGTGAAACGGCTAGAACCTTCTTCTTCCTGTTTCACGTGAAACAGGAAGAAATGGAAGCTCTAGTTCTAGCATGAAGAACTAGCGCTACTTCCCGACGCAGAATTTCTGAAAGATCGCCCCGAGGACGTCCTCGACGTCTACTCGGCCCAACAGCCGGCCCAAGGCAAAGGCGGCGGCTCGCAGTTCCTCGGCCGCCAGCTCTTCACCGTCTTCTACAAGCTCCAGACTCCGGCGCAAGCTGTCCGATGCCTGGCGCAGCAAATCCCGATGCCGCGCCCGGGTCACCAATGCACCCTCGGTCATCCCGAAGAAGCTACCGGCGAACGTCACGAGCGCCTCGACCAGCTCCCGAATGCCGTCGCCCCGGCTCGCGGAGATCGCGAACTCGCCGGGCATCACGGGTCCCTCGCCCCCGCCGAGATCGATCTTGTTCCGGACAATCCAGACCGAGCCGCCCGTCGTGGCAGCACCGTCACCGGATTTCCGAAGCGACATGGCTCCCGGGTCGATCGCTTGGCCACCCTCCACCAACCACAGGACCAGGTCGGCGTCTCCGGCTCGCGCACGGGCCCGACGCACGCCCTCCTGCTCCACGGGATCATCGGTCTCGCGAATGCCGGCGGTGTCGATGACAGTAACGGGATAGCCGTCGAGATCGAGCTGCACCTCGATCGCGTCGCGCGTGGTGCCGGCATGAGGCGAGACGATCGCGACCTCGCGCCGCGCAAGCTGGTTGATCAGCGTCGACTTGCCGACGTTCGGCTCGCCGGCGATGGCAACCACGAGTCCGTCGCGCAGGCGTTCAGCTTGTCCCTGTGCCGTAAGCACTTTTTCGATTTCGTCGTGGAGGGCTCTGATCGCTTTCTTCGCCGGCGCCAGCAGCTCGGCAGGCACATCCCCCTCGTCGGAAAAGTCGATGCCGGCCTCGATCAGGGCCGAGGCCTCAATGATGCGCTCGCGCCAGTCGCGGGCGCGATTGCCAAGCAAGCCCTGCAATTGGCGCAGCGCCTGACGACGCTGGCGGTCGGTGTCGGCGTGAATGAGATCGTCGAGGCCCTCCGCCTCGGTGAGGTCGAGCTTGCCGTTCTCGAACGCACGCCGCGTGAACTCGCCGGGCTCGGCGGCCCGCATATTCGGAACGACCGAAAACGCGGCGAAGAGCGCCGTCAACACCGCGCGGCTGCCATGGACGTGGAACTCGGCGACGTCCTCGCCGGTCGCACTGCCCGGACCTGGAAACCAGAGCACGACCGCGTCGTCGATGGGCTGGCCTGCCCCGTCGCGGAGCAGCCGGCGGCTCGCCCGCCTCGGCGCCGGCATCTTCCCCGCCAGCGCCGTCAGTGCCAGCCTAGCTTGCGGGCCCGAGACGCGCACCACAGCGAGCGCGCTCGGCGGACGACCGGACGACAGCGCAAAGATGGTCTGTTCTCGGGGATGCATCGCCTATTTGTCCGTCCGCCAGGGAAAAGGCAAATATCCGTTTGCGGCGGGTGAGGCGCCGGCCCGTGCTGCACCTTGGGACGCAGCAACACTTCATGCTGCAATGCAATATAAGATGGATTTTGCTGCGGAATCAGCCCTTCAGCCGGGCTGGGCTTTGCAGAAGCCAGGATTACGTTGTTTTGTCAATGCCTTACGAGGGAGCTAGATGGGGTGACAGGCGCACGTCATGTTGCACCGGCGCCGCAGCAAGCCTGCACAAGAGATACAAAAGAAAAGAAAAGAGCGCCCTAAGGCGCCCTTCAATCCTTTGCTGCACTGCACTCAGGTGTTCATCGACTCGAAGAACTCCGAATTGCTCTTGGTCGAGCGCAGCTTGTCGAGCAGGAAATCGATCGCGTCCATCGTGCCCATCGGGTTCAGGATACGGCGGAGCACGTACATCTTTTTGAGCACCTGCGGATCGGTGATGAGCTCCTCCTTGCGGGTGCCCGAGCGCGAGATGTCGATCGCCGGGAAGGTGCGCTTGTCCGAGACCTTGCGGTCCAGGATCAGCTCGGAGTTACCGGTGCCCTTGAACTCTTCGAAGATGACCTCGTCCATGCGGCTGCCGGTATCGACCAGCGCGGTCGCGATGATGGTCAGCGAGCCGCCCTCCTCGATGTTACGGGCGGCACCGAAGAAGCGCTTCGGACGTTGCAGCGCGTTGGCGTCGACACCGCCGGTCAGGACCTTGCCTGATGACGGAACCACGGTGTTGTAGGCACGACCCAGACGCGTGATCGAATCGAGCAGGATCACGACGTCGCGGCCGTGCTCGACGAGGCGCTTGGCCTTCTCGATGACCATCTCGGCGACCTGCACGTGACGCACCGCCGGCTCGTCGAAGGTCGAGGACACGACCTCGCCCTTCACCGAACGCTGCATGTCCGTGACTTCCTCGGGACGTTCGTCGATCAGCAGCACGATCAGATAGCATTCGGGATGATTGTGCGTGATCGAATGTGCGATGTTCTGCATCAGCACTGTTTTACCGGTTCGCGGCGGCGCGACGATCAACGCGCGCTGGCCCTTGCCGATCGGCGCGACGATATCGATCACGCGTGCAGACAGGTCTTTCCGCGTCGGATCGTCGATCTCCATGCGGAAACGCTGATTCGGGAAGAGCGGCGTGAGGTTGTCGAAATTGACCTTGTGCTTGGCCTTTTCCGGATCCTCGAAATTGAGCGTGTTGACCTTCAGCAGCGCAAAGTAGCGTTCGCCCTCTTTCGGACTGCGAATATGGCCTTCGATGGTATCGCCTGTGCGCAGGCCGAAACGGCGAATCTGCGACGGCGAAACGTAGATGTCGTCCGGCCCCGGAAGATAATTCGCATCGGGCGAACGGAGGAAGCCGAAGCCATCGGAAAGCACCTCGACAACGCCCTCGCCGACGATGTCGGTTTCCGCGAGCGCAAGTTGCTTGAGAATGGCAAACAGCAGCTCCTGCTTGCGCATGGTGCTGGCGTTCTCGACCCCGTGCTCTTCCGCGAACGAGACGAGCTCAGCCGGGGTCTTCGACTTGAGGTCCTGAAGTTTAATTTCCCGCATTGGGGTGGTCCTGTGGGGTAACCTGAAAAGAGGGGGGTGCGAGGAGGCTCTGAAATGCGGACGTGAGAAGGTAAGGTCCGCAGGTCTGGCAAGGTGAGTGCCGGTTGAGGCTTCAAACCTGATGCGGTGTCCGGCCTCTGGAAGGCTCGGACACGACCACATCCGCCTGCGTTGGGTGGGATGTCGACAATATAGAAAATCGCTCCCTGCTCCGCAAGCCGAAGCGCTGAGCTAATCGTCGCGCGCCCTGCCTAGAACGGCTTCACGATTACCATCACGACGATGACGATCATCAGAACGGTCGGTACCTCATTGATTATTCGATAGAATTTCTGGGTTCGCGGGCGCCTGTCGGCAGCGAAATCCTTCAGCCAGCGGGAGAAAAAGCCGTGGACCGCAGACATCGCCAGGACCAATGCCAGTTTTACGTGCAGCCAGCCGGATGAAAACCAATGGCCGGACCAGGCGAGATAGAGGCCGGCTACCCAGGTCACGATCATGGCCGGATTGATGATCGCCTTGAGCAATCGGCGTTCCATGATCTTGAACGTTTCCGACTGCTTCGACCCGATATCGGCCTCGCAATGGTAGACGAACAGCCGCGGCAGATAGAGCATGCCAGCCATCCAGGAGATGACCGCGATCACGTGCAGCGCCTTGATCCACTCGTACATGCCGGCAGCCTCCCGTGTCTTGCTTTGCGCCTTCGACCTGAACCGAGATGTCGATCGAAAGCGCCCTGTTTCACCGAACAGTGGATGGAACGAGTCCGGTAAGAATTCATTCATAGATTTGAGTGCACACACATATCCGCGTGCTTGGCTCTTCTAAACCTTAAAATTCTAGAATCTTAAGGTTTGAGTCTGTGTGACCGTGGATTGGACTCACACAATTCCGTCCGCCGCTTCACGCCCGATTGTTCACATTCATCAACATATCCGGCGCGGGTTCGGACCGCTTGGATAAGCCGTCCGGACTCAAGGGCTTGCGCTTGTCCATCGGCAGCTTATCAATACGGTTATCCGCGCAATCCCGCTTTTCTCATCGCCAGGCGCCGAACTTGTTCTCAAGGGCAGCGCTGTGAAGAAAATCGGCCGTTGTCCCGCCCCTGGTGTCGCACATCCCTTTCCAAGGGGTTAAGCTCCACAGAAATCCACAAACCGCCCCGCCCTCATACAAAGAGTTTCTGTGCCGACCTCGAACAATTATTTCCATCTGCACCTGGTCTCCGACTCCACCGGTGAGACGCTCATCACCGTGGCGCGCGCGGTCGCGGCCCAATACGCCAACGTGACGCCGGTCGAGCACGTCTATCCGCTGGTGCGCAGCCAGAAGCAGCTCGACCGCGTGCTCGACGAGATCGAGGAGGCGCCGGGAATCGTGCTGTTCACGCTGCTCGAGAAGGATTTGGTCGCCAGGCTCGAGGACAAGTGCAAGCAGATCAATGTTCCCAGCCTGTCGATCATCGGGCCGGTGATGCAGCTGTTCGAAGCCTATCTCGGCGCCGCGACCACGGGCCGCGTCGGCGCCCAGCACGTGCTCAATGCCGAATATTTCAAGCGTATCGACGCGCTGAACTACACGATGATTCACGACGACGGCCAACATGTCGAAGGCCTCGACGATGCCGACGTGGTTCTGGTCGGTGTGTCCCGGACATCGAAGACGCCGACATCGATCTATCTTGCCAATCGCGGCATACGCACTGCCAACGTGCCGCTGGTTCCCGGCATTCCGGTGCCCTCGCAATTGGAGACACTGACGCGCCCGCTGGTGGTGAGCCTGCACGCGACGCCAGAGCGCCTGATCCAGATCCGGCAGAACCGCCTGCTCTCCATGGGCGCCGAGTCCGGCAGCGAAAACTACACTGACAAGCAGTCGGTCACCGAGGAGGTCGCGTTCGCACGCAAGCTGAGTGCCAAGCATGATTGGCCGCTGCTGGACGTCACGCGACGTTCGATCGAGGAGACCGCGGCGGCGATCATGAAGCTCTACAGCGATCGCCAGCGCAACCGGCCCTCGGAATGATCCGGCGATGGGTCTGTGGCTCGGCACGTCTCCGTTGATCCTGGCCTCGCAGAGCAGTGCGCGAAAAATGCTGCTGGCCAATGCCGGGCTCGAATTCAAGGCCATCACGGCCGATATCGACGAGCGTGGCATCCAGTCCACGTCCAGGCTTTCGAACCCGCGCGAGATCGCGCTGCTGCTGGCGCGCGAGAAGGCCAAGGCCGTATCGGTCCTTCATCCTGGAAGCCACGTGATCGGCGCCGACCAGACGCTGGCTTTGGGAGATCGTCTCTTCAACAAGCCCGCCGGCCGTCCCCAGGCGATGGCACAGCTGCGCGAGCTCGCCGGCAACCGCCACGAGCTGAATTCGGCGGTGGCAGTGGCGCGTGACGGAAAGATTGTATTCGAGGATGTTTCGATTGCCCGCATGACCATGCGGCAGATGACCGAGGCGGAGCTGTCAGCCTATCTCGATGCCGCCGGCGACGCCGTCACGACCAGCGTCGGTGCCTATCAGCTCGAGGGCCTCGGCATCCATCTGTTCGAGCGCATCGAGGGCGATCATTTCACCATTCTCGGTCTGCCGCTGCTGCCGCTGCTTGCGTTCCTGCGCCGCGAGCGGCTAGTTGCGGTGTGACGACAGACATGGCGATGGCTCGATGCGGATTCTCGGACTGACCGGCTCGATCGGGATGGGCAAATCCACCACCGCGAAACTGTTCGCGGAGGCCGGCGTTCCCGTCTACGACGCCGATGCCGCTGTTCATCAACTCTATGAAGGCGATGCGGCTCCTGCGATCGAGGCTGCCTTTCCCGGCACGACCGCGAACGGCAAGGTCGATCGGCAGAAATTGTCCGCGCGCGTGGTGCACGATTCTGCGGCGATCAAGCAGCTCGAGCAGATCGTCCATCCGATGCTCGGTGTCTCCCGGCAGAAGTTCTTTGCCGACGCCGAGGCCGCCAACGCGCCGGTCGTTGTGCTCGACATTCCACTGCTGTTCGAGACCGGCGGCGAGAAGCGGGTCGATGCCGTGGTCGTGGTCTCGACCAGCCCGGAACTGCAGCGCGAGCGGGTGCTGGCGCGGGGCACGATGGACGAGGCAAAACTCGACGCCATCATCGCCAAGCAGATGCCCGATGCCGAGAAGCGCAAACGCGCAGATTTCGTAGTGGATACGTCACACGGACTTGACCCGGTGCGGGCGCAAATCGCGCACATCCTGGCCGAGGTCGTTAAGATGCCGCAGCGGCGAGCCTGATTCGCCGGCTCACACGGCTATCAAGACATGCGCGAAATCGTCCTCGACACCGAAACGACCGGCCTCGATCCGCTTCGCGGCGACCGCTTGGTCGAAATCGGCTGTGTCGAGATGTTCAACCGCATGCCGACGGGGCAGAGCTTTCACGTCTACATCAATCCGGAACGGGACATGCCGGCGGAAGCCTTTGCAGTGCACGGCCTGTCGAGCGAATTTCTGTCGACGAAGCCGCTGTTCCACGAAGTCGTCGACGAATTTCTGGAGTTCATCGGCGACGCGCCGCTGGTGATCCACAACGCCTCGTTCGACATCAGCTTCATCAATGCCGAGCTCGATCGGATCAAACGCGCCGCGATCCCGCGCGAGCGGCTGGTCGATACCCTGCTGCTGGCCCGGCGCAAGCATCCCGGCGTGTCCAACCGGCTCGACGATCTCTGCTCACGCTACGCGATCGACAATTCACACCGCACCAAGCACGGCGCGCTGCTGGACGCCGAGCTGCTGGCTGAAGTCTATGTCGACCTGGTCGGGGCGCGGCAGTCCCAGCTCCTGCTGGCTTCGGAATCCGAGGAGATCCGCGTCAATGCCGCCGGCGATGCGCCGCGGCGGCAGCGTTCGGTGCCGCTCGCGCCGCGGATTTCGGATACAGAGCGCGAAGCCCACCGGGCCTTCATCGCAACGCTCGGCGACAAGGCGATCTGGAACGAGTACCTGCCCGCTCCAGTTGCTGCCTTGGCGGCCGGTCAGGCCTGACCGGCTTGGCCCTGAGCGGCCATTTGCCGCTCCATGTTCTGGCGGTAGAGACCGACGAAATCGACCGGATCCAGCATCAGCGGGGGGAACCCGCCGTCGCGCACGGCGGTCGCGATGATCTCTCGGGCGAACGGGAAGAGCAGACGCGGGCACTCGATCATGACCAGCGGATGCAGGTTCTCCTTCGGCACGTTGGCGATCCGGAACACGCCGGCATAGGCGAGTTCGAACGAGAACATCACCTTGCCCGCGGCTTCGGCCTTGCCCTCGACGGACAACGTCACCTCGAACTCCTGTTCGCTGAGGTTGTTGGCGCTCACATTGATCTGGATGTTGATCTGCGGCGGCTGGCTCTGCTGCTGGAGCGAGCCCGGCGCGTTGGGATTTTCGAACGAAAGGTCCTTGGTATATTGCGCCAGCACGTTGAGCTGGGGAGCCTGGGCCGCCTCGGGAGGGGTGCCGTTACCGTTGGTCATGAAAGTCTCTCCTTACCCGATTGGGGCTGAATTTCGCGGCGGTTGGCTAACATAAGGCCGCCTCGTTCTACAAGGACGAACGGTTCCGGAGCGAGAATCCGGCCTGCGCCCTGCACCTTGGACGTTCATCCTGCCCTTTACGCGATATCCGGCCTTAAACGCTTGAAGATGCGCGATTTCCGGGCACGATCGGGTTTCCCCTTAAACATAAAACGCGCTACACTTGCTACTGTGCCAAAAGGCGCCATTGGCCCGGCAAGATTTCGTGCCTACATCCCCCGGACCAGACGTGGACCCAAATGGCGATGTAGACTTGCCGTTTCCGTAGGGAACGGTCTACTGGCCGGATTGATTTTCCCGGCAACGACCCCAAAGCGAAGACCCAGAGCACAGACCAGAAAGCGAATACGACGTGGACATCTATACCATCATCTTCCTGGCGCTCGCGGTCTTCATCTTTCTGCGGCTGCGCAGCGTGCTCGGGCAGCGCACCGGCAATGAGCGGCCGCCGTTCGATCGAACCGCCGCCCGCAATGCGCTGGGCGGTGCCCAGGACAACAACGTCGTGACCATGCCGGGCAAGGTGATCGACCAGGCCCCGCTGGCACCCACGGCCGAGCCTGTCCCGCCGACCGACCGCTGGAAGGGGCTGGCCGAGCCGGGCACTGCGCTTGCGCAGGGCCTCGATGCCATCCTCGAGAAGGATTCCACCTTCGACCCGCGCCACTTCATCTCGGGCGCCCGCGGCGCCTACGAGATGATCGTGCTGGCCTTCGCCAACGGCGACCGCCGCGCGCTGCGCGACCTGTTGTCGTCCGACGTCTATGAAAGCTTCGACGCCGCGATCAAGGAACGCGAGAAGAACGAACAGAAGACCGAGACGCGCTTCGTCTCGATCGACAAGGCCGAGCTCGTCGGCGCCGAGTTGCGCGACCGGAGCGCCCAGCTCACCGTGCGCTTCGTTTCGCAGATGATCTCTGCCACCCGCGACAAGGCCGGCAACATCGTCGACGGCAGCGCCGACACTGTCGCCGACATCACCGATATCTGGACTTTCGCCCGCGACATCACCTCTCGCGATCCGAACTGGAAGCTGGTTGGCACCGGAAGCGCGAATTAAGGTCTTTCTGAAGGCCGGCGCGACGGCGCTCTGCGCGGGTGCCGTCGCGCTGTCATCGTTTTCGCTCGGCGCCGAGGCGGCACGGCGCCACCATCGCAGCCATCACCATCACCTTCCGCGAACGCCTGCCGCTCCGCCGCGGGCCTTGCCCTATCCGCAGCTCTCCCTGCCGTTCGAAATTCCCGGCGCTCAATATCTGCCGCTGGCCTGGTCGGACGTGAAGGGCTGGGACGAGGACAATCATCTTGCCGCCTACAAGACGTTCCGCGCCAGCTGCCGGCCGATCAATGCGCAGAACGGCGCGGCCGAACCCAAGGCCTTCGAACCCAAGGCCCTGGGCGCCTCGCTGAGCGAGCCTTGCCGGGCCGCCAAAACGCTCGATCTCACCGACGACGCCAAGGCCAAGGCCTTCTTCGAGGAAAATTTTGCGCCGCTGCGCATCTCACGCCTCGGCGAGCCCGACGGCTTCGTCACCGGGTATTACGAGCCGGTGCTGGAGGGATCGCGCACGCAGACCGATGTCTACAACGTGCCGGTCTATCGCCGTCCCTCGAACCTGTTCGTGCGCGGCTACAAGCAGGATTCGCTCAGCCTGCCCAACAAGGGCCCGGTCTATCGCAAGATCGGGCGTCGCAAGCTGGTGCCCTATTACGACCGCGGCGAGATCGAGGACGGCAAGATCGCCGGCCGCGGGCTCGAGATTGCCTGGCTGAAGGACCCGACCGATCTCCTGTTCGCCCAGATCCAGGGCTCGGCGCGGATCAAGTTCGAGGACGGCAGCACGGTCCGGCTCAATTACGACGCCTATAACGGCTACCCCTATACCGCCGTCGGACGGATCCTGATCGAGCGCGGCATCATCCCGAAAGAGGAGATGTCGATGCAGAAGATCAGGGAATGGATGGCGCAGAACCCCGACGGCGCCAAGGAGCTGCGCCGCGCCAATCGTGCCTACATCTTCTTCCGCGAGGTCAACCTCTCCGACAAGGAGGAGGCGGTGGGGGCGCAGGGCATTCCGTTGACGGCCGGCCGCTCGATCGCCGTCGACAAATCGCTGCATGTCTACGGTACGCCGTTCTTCATCGAGGGCGAGCTGCCGATCGACTCCGAACGTGCCAAGACGCCGTTCCGCCGGCTGATGATCGCGCAGGACACCGGTTCGGCCATCATCGGTCCCGCGCGCGCGGATCTCTTTTTCGGAGCTGGCCAGGAGGCCGGCCGTGTCTCCGGGCGGCTGCGCCATCCCATGCGTTTCGTGATGCTGGTGCCGAAGAGCCTCGATCCCGGCGCGCGCGGCGCGCGGCTGCCGGTCCCGGATCCCAGGCCCTCGGAGAAGATCGCAAAGCTTTATCCGCAAACCGATCCGGCAAAGGCGGGCACGCCCGCCGCCGCGGCGCAAGGCAAGAACGATACGGTTGCCATCGCCGGTCCCGTTCCGCTGCCGGTGCCGCGTCCCGCGATCGAGCCCGAGTCAGAGCCCCGGCGGCCGGTGAAGAATCGTCCTCATCGGCAACAATGAAGCGATCGTCCCGCCCGCCCGTGCTGGAGCCTCGCCCCTCGCCGCGCCGCCGTGCGCTGAGCGAGGAAGAGCGCGAGCTGTGGGATCTCGTTTCGAAGCAGGTCAAGCCGCTCAGGAAGCGGCGCGCGGCAAAGGCGCCGTCCACGCCGCGCCCTGAGCCATCATCCACCGGTCCGGCCGTGCGACCCGCGTCATCGCCGCGGCCCATCGCCGCCGCGCCGGCACCGCGCGTGACGAAGCCGTCCGTCCCGCCCCTGGCGCCGCTTGGCAAGCGCGAGCGGACAAAGCTCTCGCGCGGCCGCAGCGAGATCGAGGCCCGGCTCGATTTGCATGGCATGACCCAGACGCGCGCCCATCGCGCGTTGGCCGGGTTCCTCCACCGCGCCCATCACGACGGCTTGACCTTCGTGCTCGTCATCACCGGCAAGGGACGCAGCGGCGGCGAGAGCGGCGTGCTCCGCCGCCAGGTGCCGGAATGGCTGAGCCTGCCGGAATTCCGCGCCTTCGTCGTCGGCTTCGAGACCGCCCATATCGGCCACGGCGGCGAGGGTGCGCTGTACGTGCGAATCCGACGGGCGAGGTTTTAGCGGAATCAAGCCAGCCCCGGACTCCTCTTGCCTCTCCCGTTTGCGGGAGAGGTCGACGCGCGAAGCGCGGCGGGTGAGGGTTCTCTCCTCTTGGGGGTTCTCGCTCGCGGAGAAAGCCCTCTCCCCAACCCTCTCAGGCGGGAGAGGGAGCGCACCTTCTCCGAGTTTGCGCCATCAGAACGGCCGGTTGATTCCGACGCGTGGGATCAGCGTGACGATCAGGCCGAAGATGTTCGTGTTGCGATCCTCCGCCGGAATCAGCGCAGCTTGCTGCTTTGCCGGCAGCATCTTCACTGCATGCAGGATCAGGAACATGCAGACCGCCAAGTTCGAGATCCAGCGCGAATAATCGAACACCATCGCGAACATCACGAGATAGGCGAGGCTGATTCCGATCAGCGCCGCAATGATGAGGCGATGGTGCGCCTCGTTCGCGAGCTCGCCGATCAGGCGCGCAAGATAGCGCCACAGCGGCGCATGCAGCCAGATCAGAAGCGCGAACACAGGCACGCCGAGGATGTTGTGGGGCAGGCGGCCCCAGGTGTCCGATATCTCCTTCGCCAGGGGCTGATACCAGATGTAGGCGAATTGCAGCAGGTCGGTCCGCGATGGATCGGCCATCCGGCCCTTCAGATAGCCGACAAAATCCACTTCCGGGATCGGCATCGTTCCCAGAAATTGCGCGGCGAAGAACAGCGCGGAGACGACGACGAGAGCGACCACACCAAAGCCGACGTTGCTGCGGCCAAAGCCATGGGTCAGGTAGTGCCTGATCATGACGATGATGATGATCGTCGGCACGTACATCAGGAGATGGATGTGATGGATCAGCACGAGAATGATCGAGAACAGTGCGGCCGTGGCAACGAACAGCAGCGAGCTCGCCGGCATCAGCAGCAGGATGAGCGCGAGCGCGCAGCCGTAGATGTCGAAATGGCCGAGCGTGTGCATGAAGTTCTTCAGGAAGAACGGCGAGCCCGCGGTGAAGACGAACAGCGGCAGCGTTCGTGCGGTGAAGCCGAAGGTCTTCTGAAACAGCCTTGCATAGAGAGCTGATGTCAGCAGCCACGTCGCTCCGCCGAGCGCGAATACCAGCCAGACCGGTACCTTGTCCGTGAACAGCGCGACGATAGCTCCCATCAACGCGCGCTTGATGAAACCGAAATGGTAGTCGACGAGAAGGTGGATGTAGGGGACGTAAGGCGGCAGCTGGATCTTGTGGATGAAGACGCCGACGAGGACGGCGACGTTGATCGCGAGCAGAAGCCGCCAGGGATTTTGCAGGATGCGTACGGTCACGCCGCATCAATAGCGTGACCGCCCGAATTACAAAATGAACCGGCTGAGATCCGCGTTCCTGGCGAGGTCGCCGACGTGCCTCTGCACGAAATCGGCATCCACCGTGACGGTCTCGCCGCTGCGGTCGGGAGCGGTGAAGGAGATCTCGTCCAGCACCCGCTCCATCACGGTCTGGAGCCGCCGCGCGCCGATGTTCTCGACGGTGGAGTTGACGGCAACCGCGACGTCGGCGAGCGCGTCGATGGCGCCGTCGGTGATGTCGAGCGTCACGCCCTCGGTCTGCATCAAGGCGACGTATTGCTTGATGAGCGAGGCCTCGGGTTCGGTCAGGATGCGGCGCATGTCGTCGCGGGTCAGTGCCTGCAACTCGACGCGGATCGGCAGGCGGCCCTGCAATTCGGGCAGCAGGTCGGACGGCTTTGCGACGTGGAAGGCGCCGGAGGCAATGAACAGGATGTGGTCGGTCTTGACCGCGCCGTGCTTGGTCGAGACGGTGGTGCCCTCGATCAGCGGCAGCAGATCGCGCTGCACGCCCTCGCGCGAGACGTCGCCGCCGACGCGTCCGTCACGCGCACAGATCTTGTCGATCTCGTCGAGGAACACGATACCGTTGTTCTCGACCGCGCTGATCGCCTCGAGCGTCAGCTGCTCGGTGTCCAGGAGCTTGTCGGATTCCTCGTTGACGAGAATCTCGTGCGAGCTCTCCACCGTGAGCCGTCGTGTCTTGCTGCGGCCGCCGAGCTTGCCGAAGATGTCGCCGATCGAGATCGCGCCCATCTGCGCGCCGGGCATGCCGGGGATCTCGAACATCGGCATGCCGCCGCCGGACGACTGCGTCTCGACCTCGATCTCCTTGTCGTTGAGCTCGCCGGCGCGCAGCTTCTTGCGGAACGACTCCCGCGTCGCGGAGCTCGCATTGGCGCCGACCAAGGCATCGAGCACGCGCTCCTCGGCCGCGAGTTGCGCCCGCGCCTGCACGTCCTTGCGCTTCTTCTCGCGCACCTGGGCGATCGCGACCTCGACGAGGTCGCGGACGATCTGCTCGACGTCCCGGCCGACATAGCCGACCTCGGTGAACTTGGTGGCTTCCACCTTCAGGAACGGCGCGTTTGCGAGCCTTGCCAATCGCCGTGCGATCTCGGTCTTGCCGACGCCTGTGGGGCCGATCATCAGGATGTTCTTCGGCAGCACCTCTTCGCGCAAGGAGCCGGTGAGCTGCTGCCGCCGCCAACGATTGCGCAGCGCGATCGAGACGGCGCGCTTGGCGTCGCCCTGGCCGACGATGAAGCGGTCGAGTTCGGAAACGATTTCGCGGGGAGAGAAGTCTGTCATGTCTGTTTAGCTAGGGCGGGAGGCGGCCAAGGACAAGCTGCATTTTAGGTCAGATGATCGGCGGCCCCGATTGCCATTGTTTCACGGCCTCGATCGGATGGATCAGCATCAGGATGTTGAGCGTCAGATTGTCGCGAATGTGGAGCGCCAGCATGATCTCGAAGGCAAGCCCGAGCAGGACGGTCGCTGTGACTGGCAGTACGCGCGCGACGAGGAACCCCAGGATCATGGCCAGATTGTCCGAGACCGAATTGATGATGCTGTCGCCGTAATAATCCAGCGAGATCGTGCCGGCGCGGTATCGCTCGATGATGAGAGGTGAGTTCTCGACGATCTCCCAGGCGCCCTCGATCAGCATGGCGACGATCAGCCGGGCCGGCCAGGACAAAGGCAGGAACGGCAGCCGTGCGAACAGCAGCCAGGTGAGGCCGTAGAACAGGAAGCCGTGCAGGACGTGCGAGAATGTGTACCAGTCGGCGATCTGCTGGGAGTTTTCCGAGCTGTTCACCAGGCCATGCCAGAGCTTGATGGTGCCGCAGGTGCAGATCGGCACGCGCCCCATCGCGAGCAGGATCGAGGCCTGCAGCGCCAGCAGTAGCAGCGCGATGCCGACCCAGGCGAGCGGCGGAAATGTGGTCTTGGCGGCGGGGGTCGCGGCGAGCGTCATGGGTCTCGGATCATCAGGAGTGCGGGACCGTCGGGGGTGACAATGACATGCTGCGGCACAAATCCGGCTTTCTCATAGGCACGGATCGCACGCTTGTTGGCGGGATTCGGATCGATCGCGATGCGCGGCACACCGCGCGCGAAGAGCTCGTCGATGAACGCGCGGATGAAAGCGGAGCCGTGGCCGCATCCGAGCATGTCGGCCTCGCCGATGAACTGGTCGAGGCCGCGTGTTCCTACCGGCTGTGGACCGAAGCTGAGGTGCCATTCGCCGAGCTGGTAGCACTGCAGATAGGCCAGGGGCCGACCGTCCTTGCTGACGATGAACTGCGCCAGGTCAGGATGATCGAGATCACCGCCGATGAATTCGAGTGTCTCTGGATCATGCCACCATTCGGCGACATGCGGCGCGTCCAGCCACCGCCGGATCAGCGGCATGTCGGACCTGACCATCGGGCGGAAGGTGGGCATGCTGATTGGCGTCCTTTTCATGTGCCTTGATATCGCCAGTACCTGTCTCATCGAAATACAGGCGGTATCG
This sequence comes from Bradyrhizobium cedriense, assembly GCF_054602315.1. Lineage (NCBI taxonomy): Bacteria > Pseudomonadati > Pseudomonadota > Alphaproteobacteria > Hyphomicrobiales > Nitrobacteraceae > Bradyrhizobium > Bradyrhizobium cedriense. Next base: position 92,157 of record NZ_JBTSWB010000004.1, read on the forward strand.
CTTGGACGAAGGAACGATGGTCATGGCACAACCGCGATATAGACGTATTTCGAAAACAGACCGCAGCAAGTCAACCCTGTCTCTGTTCTCTCATCGCTTTCCAAGCCTGCAGATTCCAGATTCGAGAAGAGGCAATCCCTATCGACTAGCTTCTCGACCAAGCGCGACGGCCGGCGAATCTAGCTTCCTGCTACTTCCTAGCAGACGCTTTCTCCTATTCCCAAAAGGGGATGAGAGACCAAGTAAGAAATATGCGGATGAAGACTACGCCCCAAAGCTCTTCGGCGAGCCCGCCACCGCAACGCCGCCACCCTGCGTCACCTTCATCACCGCGAGCCCACGTTCATTGGTGCCATCCGCGCGGAAGCGGAACAGGCCGTCGATGCCGGCAAAGCCCGAAGGGTTGGTGAGCACGTCGGGCGAGAAGCGCGTGGTGCCTTGCGTGCGCGCGAGTGCGGCGACGAGCGCGACCGCGTCGTAGGCGAGTGTCGCGGTACGCACCGGTTCGCCGCCATATTTGGTGCGGTAGCGACCGGAGAAGGCGCGGAAGCCGGCCGGGTCGGGCGCGGCGTAGAGGCCGCCCTGGAGCGCGGCGCTGGCATAGACGCGCGGATTGTCCCACAGGCCGGTGCCAAGCAGCTGGATGTTGCGCAGGTTCGCACCCGCCGCCGTCATCGCATCCGCCACCGAGACGACGGCATCGCCGTCATCGGCAATGAACAGCGCGTCGGCGCTGCCCAGCTGCTGCGCGACGGTGCGCGCCGGGGTGGCGCGATCGGCGCCGTATTTCTCGAAGGCGACGATGCGCCCGCCACGCCGCGGCACCGCCGCCTTCACCGCGGCCTCGACGACATTGCCATAGGCGTTGTCGGGCACGAGCACGGCGACGGAGCGCTTTCCGATGCTGCCCGAATATTCGACGATGCGGTTGACGTCGGACTCCGGCAGGAAGCTGAGCAGATAGACGCCGCGTCCGGCGATGCTGGAATCGGTCGAGAACGCGATGACGGAAATGCCGCGCGTGCGCGCGACCTGTGCCACCGCGGGCACCGACTGCGCGAACAGCGGTCCCAGGATGATCTCGGCGCCCTCGTCGACCGCCTGCTGCGCGCCGGCTTGTGCGCCTTGCGGGCTGCCATTGTCGTCCTTGATCAGGAGCTGGATGTTCGGGTTCTGGAACTCGGCCAGCGCCATCTCGGCGGCGTTACGCATCGATTGCGCCGCGAGGCCGGCGTTGCCGGCGGCGGAGAGCGGCAGGATCACCGCGACCTTCACCCCGCCGGTGCCGGCGGTCGTCGCCTGCTGCGGAGGACCTGCCGGCTGGGCCGGCGGCGCGGAGCTCGAGAACGGGTTGGAGAACTGGCTGAGACTCTGTTGCACGCCTGCGCAGGCCGACAGCACGGGCGCGCCGAGCAACAGGCCGAGCGCACTGCGCCGGGTCGCCCCCGACAATCGGGAGCCCGGAACGGGAGATTTTGGATGACGCGGGCCCACCATGGCAGCTTCTCTTCTCACCGGCCATCGCCCGCCGGTCACGACATTCCTTCCGCGACACAAGCCGCGGATTCAGGCATATTGTCGGCAAACAGTTAACCAAAACAAAAGGATAACAACCGCTTAACGCGACTGCTTTCCCGTCCCGGCAGCTGTTCGCCGTCACTCGTCCAGCATCAAGGCGGCGTTTCCGTCGTGAATATGGCGCGAGGGCCCTCATTCCCTCCCGACGTGACCTGGATCGATCACATTCCCGTCCGTTCCTCACCCCTTCACCTCGGCACGATCTTTTTCGACCAGCCGGTTCCCAGCCCTGCGGATCGTGCCTAAGTTGACTTCATTATGCGCGCAAAGCCGGCTCCGATAAATACGTCTGAAGCTCAAGACGCCGCCTCGCGGGGTTTCTCGATCGACGCCCATCGGCTCGCGGCGCCGAAGGCCGCGCCGGGCCTCTATCTGGTCGCGACACCCATCGGAAACCTCGGCGACATCACCCTGCGGGCGCTTCAGACGCTCGCCGGCGTCGACGTCATCGCCTGCGAGGACACCCGCATCACGCGCCGCCTGACCGAACGCTACGCCATCGCAGCAACGCTCAGGCAATATCACGAGCACAATGCGGAAGCGGCGCGCCCGAAGCTTCTGGAGGCACTGGCGCAAGGCGGCTCGGTCGCGCTGGTCTCGGACGCCGGCACGCCGCTGATCTCCGATCCCGGCTTCAAGCTGGTCCGCGAGGTCTGCGCCGCCGGTCATTCCGTGTATGCGCTGCCCGGCCCATCCTCGGTGCTGGCGGCGCTGTCGGTCGCCGCTCTTCCGACCGACCGCTTCTTCTTCGAAGGTTTCTTGCCGGCGAAATCCGCGGCCCGCCGCGCACGCCTGGCCGAGCTTGCGCGCATCGACGCAACGCTGGTGATGTTCGAATCGGGCAACCGGATGCAGGCCACCTTGACCGATCTCGCCGAGATCATGGGCGAACGCGAGGCCGCGGTCTGCCGCGAACTGACGAAGTTGCACGAGGAGGTCAGGCGCGCGCCCCTCGCCGAGTTCGCGCGTCAAGCCGATGCGCCGGAGACGCGTGGTGAGTTCGTTCTGGTGATCGGCCCGCCCGCAGCGGGCGCCGACGTGCTGGCATCGGATGCGCTCGATGGGCTCTTGCGCGAGCAGCTTGCCGCAAACAGCGTCAAGGACGCCGTGGCCCATGCGGTCGCGCTGTCGGGCCGGCCGCGCCGCGAGGTCTATGCCCGTGCGCTCGAGCTCGCAAAGGATCTTCGAGGCGGCGATGGCGAAGTCTGAGATCCCCGGGGAACCGAAGGTCGCCTCGCCCGAACGCGTCGCCGCGTTCCACACCGGGATTTCCGCCGAGAGCCGCGCCGCGGCCTATCTGATGGCCAAGGGCTACCGCATCCTCGCCAAGCGCTACCGCACCCCGCATGGCGAGATCGACATCGTGGCGAGACGCCGCAATCTGATCGCCTTCGTCGAGGTCAAGGCGCGGGCGACGCTGGATGACGCCGCCTTCGCCGTGACGCCGCGCCAGCAGCAGCGCATCATCGACGCCGCGCAAGGCTGGCTCGCAGCGCATCCCGAGCATGCCGAATTCGAATTGCGATTCGACGCCATGCTGATTGCGCCGCGATCACTTCCGCGCCATGTGTTGGCGGCATTCGACGCCTCGACCTGAAAGGCAGACCATGAAACTGAACGTCGCCGTCCAGATGGACCCCATCGCCCGCATCAACATCAAGGGCGATTCCACCTTTGCGCTGCTTCTCGAAGCGCAGAAGCGCGGCCATGGCCTGTCCTATTACACGCCCGACAAGCTCTCGATGGTCGGTGAAGAGCTGGTCGCGCCGGTTCAGCTCCTGACCGTGCGCGACGAGCCCGGCGACCACTTCACGCTCGGCGAGCCCAGGCGCGAAGCGCTGGACGGCTTCGACGTGGTGCTGCTCCGCCAGGACCCGCCGTTCGACCTCGCCTACATCACCTCGACGCATTTCCTGGAGCGCATCCATCCGAAGACGCTGGTCGTCAACGATCCCGCCTCCGTGCGCAACGCGCCGGAAAAGCTGTTCGTGATGAACTTTCCGCAGCTGATGCCGCCGACGCTGATCTCGCGCGACCTTGACGAGATCAACGCGTTTCGCGACAGGCACGGCGCCGTCGTCATGAAGCCGCTGCACGGCCATGGCGGCGCGGCGGTGTTCCGGGTGATGCCGCAGGACATGAATTTCGGCTCGCTGTTCGACATGTTCTCGGTGACGTTCAGGGAGCCCTGGGTGATCCAGCAATTCATCCCCGAGGTGAAGCACGGCGACAAGCGCATCATCCTGGTCGACGGCGAGTTCGCCGGCGCGGTGAACCGCGTGCCGGCCGCCGACGACCTCCGCTCCAACATGGTGCGCGGCGGCGCGGCACAGGAGACCGACCTCACCCCGCGGGAGCGCGAGATCTGCGCCACCGTCGGCCCGGCGCTGCGCGAGCGCGGCCTCCTGTTCGTCGGCATCGACGTCATCAACGGCAACCTCACCGAGATCAACGTCACCTCTCCGACCGGCATCCGCGCCATCTCGCGGCTCGGCGGCCCTGACGTCGCGGCGAAGATCTGGGACGTGATCGAGCAGAAGCGGGCGAAGTAGCGCCGGCGACGCTGGCGTCATTCCAATCATCGTCGTCCTGAGGTGCTCGTCCTACACGGCAGGACGAGCACCTGCGCGTCGCACACACATTGCGATGACACGAGGCTTCGAGCCGCGCCGTCACTAACCACCCGTTCACCATGACGGCCACGTGCCGCATTCGAGCGCGCGCGCCGGTCTGCGTGAAACTACGGAGCCGCTGGCCGATCGAATAACGCCGCGTTCACCATCTGCCGAAATCCGGCATCGCCGCCGGCCATCGCATCCGGCCTCGCAACACCCCTTATACTTTTGCTCCCTACTCATCGACACGGGGGAACACGCCACGTGCGGTTCGAGTGCCCCGCGTAAGAGTACAGGCGTATGAACACCGCACGCATTGTCGTTCTCGTCATCGCATTGGGCGCCGGCGGCGTCGCTGCATATCTGGCGAGCGGCTACCAGAATGCGCCCGCCCCTGCCCAATCCGTCGCCGAGAAATTGCCGACGGTCGAGGTCCTCGTCGCCAAGAACGACATCCAGCTCGGCCAGGCGGTGAAGCCCGACGACCTGCTATGGCAGGCCTGGCCTGCGGCGACCGCAAGCAGCGCCTTCATCCGCCGCGACAGCAGACCCGAGGCGCAAACCCAGATCGCCGGCTCGATCGCGCGCGTGCCGTTGATGCAGGGCGAGCCGATCCGCGAGCAGAAACTGGTCAGGGCCGAAGGCTCCGGCTTCATGGCCGCGATCCTGCCGTCCGGGATGCGCGCCGTCTCCACCGAGATTTCAGCGGAGACCGGCGCCGGCGGCTTCATCCTTCCGAATGACCGCGTCGACATCGTCCTGACGCGCCGCCTGAAGAATCCCGACGGCGACAATAACGGTCCGACCGGCGGCAACGACCTCGTCCTGTCCGAGGTCATTCTCACCAACATCCGCGTGCTAGCGATCGACCAGGCGCCGAAGGAAAAGGACGGCCAGAACGCCGTCGTCGGCAAGACCGTCACGCTCGAGCTCAGACCCGATCAGGTCGCCACGCTCTCGGCCGCGCGTCAGGGCGGCACACTGACGCTCGCGCTGCGCAGCATCGTCGATGCCAACGCGGTCGACGGCACGCCCGAGGAACAGGCGATCAAGCGTTCGGGCGGCGTGAACGTGATCCGTTATGGCGTGCAGGCACGGCAACTGACGTCACAGAAGTGATGGGGACAGCATGAACTACGGGGGTGATCGGACGGGCCTGCGCATTCGGGGGAAGCGCGCGCGCTCGTTCTTGGCGGGGACGCTGTCGATGCTGGGGCTGCTCGCGGCCTCCGACGTCGTCAGCGCTGCGGACGCGCCGGTCGGCGACCAGGCGCCGATACAGGCGCCGGACCTCGGCGTGTCGCCGGTCGCGACGATCGCACCGGCGAGGACGCGCTTCCTGTCGCTCGGCGTCGGCAAGTCCGTCGTGATCGACCTGCCGCGCGAGGTCAAGGACGTGCTCGTGGCCGATCCCAAGATCGCCAACGCGGTGATCCGCTCGTCCCAGCGTGCCTATATCATCGGCGGCCAAGTCGGCCAGACCAACGTCGTGTTCTTCACCGCCGACGGCCAGCAGGTTGCCTCCTACGACATCGCCGTGAAGCGCGATCTCAACGGCATGCGCGCGGCGCTGCGCCAGTCCTTGCCGGGCGTGCAGATCGAAGGCGTCGGCGACAGCGTGATGCTGACCGGCTCGGTATCGAGCCCGGTCGAAGCGCAGCAGGCCGGCGACGTCGCCGCAAAGCTCGTCGGCGGCTCGGACAAGGTCGTCAACAACATCGTGGTGCGCGGCCGCGACCAGGTGATGCTCAAGGTCGTGGTCGGCGAAGTCCGCCGCGACATCGTCAAGCAGCTGGGCGTCGATCTCAGCGCCAGCCTGAACGCCGGCACGGCTGTGGTGAATTTCAACAACTCCAACCCGTTCTCGGTCTCTGGCGGGCCAATCGTCGGCAGCAACGGACTCGGCGTCGCCGGCCTCTCCAATGGCGTCGCCACCGTCAGCGCCACGATGCGGGCGATGGAAAGTGCCGGTGTCATGCGCACGCTGGCCGAGCCCAGCCTGACCGCGATCTCCGGCGAATCCGCCACGTTCGTTGCCGGCGGCGAGTTCCCGATCCCCGCAGGCTATACCTGCGATCCGGTCACCCGCTCCTGTGCCACCCAGGTCACCTACAAGAAGTTCGGCATCTCCCTGAACTTCACCCCGGTCGTGCTCAGCGAGGGCCGCATCAGCCTGCGCGTGATGACCGAGGTGTCGGAGCTGTCGAACACGAACTCGATCACGTTGACGCAGGCGGTGTCCGCGACAACGAACAACTCGATCACCATCCCCTCGATCCAGACCCGCCGCGCCGAGACGACGCTGGAAATCCCTTCGGGCGGTTCGATGGCAATGGCCGGCCTGATCCAGCAGCAGACCAAGCAGGCGATCAACGGCCTGCCCGGCGTTGACCAGGTGCCGATCATCGGTGCGCTGTTCCGCAGCCGCGACTTCGTCAACAACGAGACCGAGCTGATGGTGATCGTGACGCCCTATGTGGTGCGCGCGGTGGCCCAGAAGGAATTGTCGCGGCCCGACGACGGCTTCGCGCCGGCCTCGGATGCGCAGACCGCGCTGCTTGGGCGCATGAACCGCCTCTACGGCATCGCGCGCCGCGTCGATCCGATCAGCGGCACGCCCGGTGATTTCGGCTTCATCATCGACTGAGACGAACGGTTTGGGGACCGGAGCAAGAAACGGGGCAAGAGGGGACCAGGCGATGACGAACACATCGGCCGATCGACGTCGCAAGCTGCGGATCGCGCTGGCACTGACGGGCCTGTCCGTCATGCTCGGCGCCTGCAACACCACGGAGATCGTCACCCAGACGGTGCCGACCGACTATCGCCAGCGCCACCCGATCGCGGTGCAGGAAGGCAAGAAGTCGATCGTCATCTTCGTCGGCAAAGCGAGAGGCGGCCTCTCGGCCGCACAGCATTCTGACGTCGCGGGCATCGCACGGGACTGGGGGCACGAGGGCACCGGCTCCGTCGTCGTCGACGTGCCCGTCGACACCGCCAATTCGCGCGCGGCTGCTGCGACCTATCAGGAGATCCGGTCGGTGCTCACGTCCGGCGGCGTGCCGTCGCGTGCCATCGTCCAGCATCCCTATCGCCCCGAGGATCCCGGGCTGCTCCCCACCATCCGCGTCAGTTATTCGAAGATCGCGGCAGTCGCCGGTCCCTGCGGGCTCTGGCCGGAAGACGTCGGCCCCTCCATCCTGGACCCCGGCTACAGCGAGAACCGGCCTTATTTCAATCTGGGCTGCGCCAGCCAGCGCAATCTCGCGGCGATGATCGACAACCCGGCCGACCTCGAGCAGCCACGCGCCGAGACGCCCTCCTACACCGCCCGGCGCAATATCGCGTTCGACCGTTACCGCAAGGGCACGCCGGTCGCGACGCCCTCTCCCGAATCCGACAAGGCCAAACTCAGCGACACCGGCAGATGACAGCTCTCCACGACGAAGACGCGGACGATCCGCGGCACCCCGAGGAACACATTGCGCCTGTCCCTCGCATTTCGGTGCAAGCCTTTTGCGAGACCGAGCAGACGCTTGCCGCGATGACCGCGGCGGGCCAGGATCGCCGGCTCGCCAAGGCCCACCTCACCGCCAAGGAAGGCGGCCTCGCCGCGGCGATCGAGGTCTATGAAACGATGCCGACGCCGAACGTGATCGTCATCGAGTCCGACGGCACGCGCGACCTTCTCGAAGGCCTCGACGATCTCGCCGGCGTCTGTGATCCCGGCACCCGCGTGGTCGTGATCGGCAGCCCCAACGACACCGCACCCTATCGTGAGCTGGTACGCCGCGGCGTCAACGACTACGTGGTCGGGCCGGTCGAGACCCTCGACGTCGTCCGCTCGATCTGCAGCCTGTTCTCGGCCTCCGAGGCCATCATCACCGGCCGCGTCATCGCGGTGGTCGGCGCCAAGGGCGGCGTCGGTGCATCCACCGTCGCGCACAATCTAGCATGGACCATCGCCCGCGACCTCGCACTCGACTCCGTCGTGATCGATCTCGACCTCGCCTTCGGCACGGCGGGCCTCGACTACAACCAGGATCCGGTGCAGGGAATCGCGAATGCGGTGTTGTCGCAGGACAGGCCGGACACGGCGCTGATGGAGCGCCTGCTCGCAAAATGCACCGAGCGCCTCAGCCTGCTGGCGGCGCCCGCCACGCTCGACCGCGTCTACGATTTCGGCGCCGAAGCCTTCGACGCGGTGTTCGACACGCTGCGCATGACCACGCCCTGCATCGTGCTCGACGTTCCCCATCAATGGTCCGGCTGGACGCGGCGCGCGCTGGTCAACGCCGACGACATCGTGATCGTGGCCGAGCCCGATCTCGCGAACTTGCGCAACACCAAGAACATGCTGACCGTGCTGAAAGCGGCACGCCCCAATGATCGCCCGCCGCTGTACTGCATCAACCAGGTCGGCATGCACAAGCGCGCGGAGATTGACGTCAAGTCGTTCGCCAAGACCATGGAGAGCCAGCCGATCGCGGTGATCCCGTTCGATTCGAAGCTGTTCTCGACCGCCGCCAACAACGGCCAGATGATCGCGGAGGTCTCCAGGACCCACCGCACCACCCTTCTGTTCCAGAGCATGGCGAACCGCCTCGCCGGCCGCGGCGAGGTGAAGAAGCCGAAGCGTTCGCTGCTCGAGCCGCTGCTGAAGAAGCTGAAGGGCAGATCGGGGCGCAGCTCGGCCCCGCATCGCAAGGCGTCGTAGGGCTGACGGCGTTTTCGAGCTGAGTGGATCCGGCTCGACTCCGGAGAACGCGTCAAACAGGAATCAATCGAACACGGTCGGGCTACTTGTCCGCGCGTTGCTGCTTTTTCGACACCAACTGCCGCAGCGCCGTGACCTTTGCCGCCGCCTGATCAGGCGGCAGATCGGCCCTCACGATGGCCTCGGCTTCGGTCTGCTTTCCCTCCAGGCCGAGCACGAGCGCGAGATTGGCGCGCACGCGGGAATCGGCTTGATTGCGCTCATGCGCGCGGCGCAGGGTTTCCTCGGCGCGCGGCAGATTGTTCTGGAGCATGTAGGACAGGCCGAGATTGGACAGCACCTGCGGCTCGTCGGGCGCGATCTTCAACGCCGCGGCGTAATATTGCTGTGCTTCCTCGTTGCGGCCGAGCTGGTCGAGCGCCGCGCCCTGCGCCGACAGGATGCGCCAATCCGGATCTTCCGGCGAATGCGCGCGGCTGAGGACGTCGAAGGCCTGCTGGAAATTGCCGTTGTCGGCGAGCGCGCGGCCATAGCCGGCGAGCAGCGCCTTGTTGCTGGGATGGGCGAGCACGGCCTGCTCCATCACCGCGACCGCCTGGGCGCGCTGACCGGTCTCGCGCAGCGCCTTGCCATAGGCCAGCACAACGCCGGGATCGCCGGGCTTGGCGCGATAGCGCTCGCGAAGCGCGTCCATGTCAGGCCTGGTATCGGCCCTGGTATCGGCCCTGCCGGCCGGTTCCGACTTGATGCCAAGCGCGCCGGTCACATCGTCGATGCCGGCGGTCTGGCAGCCGCCAAGGCCAAGCACCAGAAGTGCGGGAAGCAGGAATCTCGCCGGCAAGGCGAGGGGCGAACGCTTGGACATACTCTGATCACTCGGCAACTGATCAGCGATGCTTACCGATTAACGCTAAAGTCCCGTTAAGCAGCGGGGGTCGCTCTACCGTTTGAGCATGATCCCGCCGGGGAAGCCGCTCCAGGCTTTCCGGATCATGTTCTAATCGACGAATTCGGCGCCGAACTCGCAGCCGATGCGCCAGCGCAGGCGGCATTGGCGGGAATAGTCCGGCGCGAAGATGATGGTGAATTGCGGCGGCACTTCCAGGAATTCGGCGACCACCTTCACGCCTCCGTCCGAAATATCCGTGATCGTGCAATCCCGCGGCAGCGACCCCGCGCCAAAATGTATCTTGGCGAGCCGGCTGCACACCCGACGTTCGCTTCTCCGGCGATTTGCAAGCATCTTGTTACTTCACTGTTAGACTACGGCCCATCCCGCAGCCTCAGGAGTAGCGAACATTCGTTGGAATGTGCTGAGGACAGAAGCCGGCATTCGAGACGTAGTCTTCGCGTCACGTTTACGACTGGTTAGGACTTGCGCCGGTGCCGGGGAATGTTCCCGTATTGTTCTTGCGCAAGCGACCGCGCTCTGCTACCCCTAATTGCGCGAAAGGGGCAGGCTGGTTTGAGCATGGTTCAGCGGGTTTCTACCGTCGCCTTTGAGGGGATCGAGGCCCGCGCGGTCGACGTGCAGGTGCAGGTCGCCCCTGGCCTGCCGGCCTTCGCCATCGTCGGCCTGCCGGACAAGGCAGTATCCGAGGCGCGCGAGCGGGTGCGCTCGGCGCTGATCGCCTCGGGACTGGCCCTGCCGGCGCGGCGGATCATCGTCAATCTGGCACCGGCCGACCTGCCGAAGGAAGGCAGCCATTACGACCTGCCGATCGCGCTCGGGCTGATGGCGGCGATCGGCGCGATCCCGCCGGATGCGCTGGCCGGCTTCACCGTTCTCGGCGAGCTCGGCCTAGACGGCTCAATCGCTCCGGTGGCCGGCGTTCTTCCCGCCGCGATCGGCGCCAATGCGCGCGAGGAAGGGCTGATCTGCCCGGCCTCTTGCGGCTCCGAGGCGGCGTGGGCGAGCCCGGACATCCAGATCATCGCCGCGAGTTCGCTGATCCAGATCGCCAACCATTTCAAGGGCACGCAGGTGCTGTCGCGGCCCTCGCCGAAGGTGCATGAGGCCGCCGCCTCCACGCTCGACCTGCGCGACATCAAAGGCCAGGAAAGCGCCAAGCGCGCGCTGGAGATCGCGGCCGCCGGCGGCCATCACCTCCTGATGATCGGCGCGCCCGGCGCCGGCAAGTCGATGCTGGCGGCACGGCTGCCCTCGATCCTGCCGCCGCTGTCGCCGGGCGAGCTGCTCGAGGTCTCGATGATCGCGTCGGTGGCGGGCGAGATCGAAGGCGGCGCGCTGACGGCGCGGCGGCCGTTCCGCTCGCCGCATCATTCCGCCAGCATGGCCGCGCTGACGGGTGGCGGCATGCGCGCCAAGCCCGGCGAGATTTCGCTGGCGCATCAAGGCGTGCTGTTCCTCGACGAGCTGCCGGAGTTCGATCCGCGCGTGCTGGATTCGCTGCGTCAGCCCCTGGAAAACGGCGAGGTGGCGGTGTCGCGCGCCAATCACCGCGTCACCTATCCTGCCCGCTTCATGCTGGTCGCCGCCATGAATCCCTGCCGCTGCGGCAATGCGTTCGAGCCCGGCTATGCCTGCAAACGCGGCCGCATCGATCGCTGCACCGGCGACTACCAGGCGCGCATTTCCGGTCCCCTGATGGACCGCATCGATCTGCGCATTGAGGTACCGGCCGTGACCGCGGCGGACCTGATCCTGCCGCCGCCCGCCGAGGGCTCGGCCGAGGTCGCCGCACGCGTGGCCGCGGCGCGCGACATCCAGCTCGCGCGCTATGCTGATGCAGGCTTGCCCCACATTCGCACCAATGCGGAGGCGCCCGCCTCGGTGCTGGAGGAGATCGCAAAGCCGGATGCGCAAGGCCAAAAGCTGCTGCGGGATGCCGCCGAGACCATGCGGCTGTCGGCGCGCGGCTATCACCGCGTGCTGCGGGTGGCGCGCACCCTGGCCGACCTCGATCACGCCGGCAAGATCGGTCGCCTGCATCTCGCAGAAGCCCTGTCCTACCGCGCGCTCGCGGAGGATGTGCGCCAGATGGCCTGATCATTCCGCGCATCAACCTGGCGGTAACGAGTTTCCTTTACGCTCTGCAAACCATAAGGCCCGCGAGTTTCGGTTGTGAGTTCCCAAGGGCCCGGCGAGTAGAGCGTCATGTTGCGTTTGAATATCTTGGCCTCGGCTGTTCCCCTGTTGGCGGCTGCGGTGTTTGCCCGCGCCGAGATCGGATCGGTCTCACAGCCCTGCATCGCGCTGGGCGAGACATCCGTCGAACTCACATCCCTGTTCTGGACCGCGGGCGTGCATGTCGCCTTCACCGACGATCCCGCGCAGGCCACGGTGCGGGTCCAGATCACCGACAACGCAGATACAGCGGACTTCACCGTGGTGGACGACGGCCTCGGCTCCGAGGCGGACTCCTGCCAGGCCAATCCGTCGCGGCGTCTTGTCTCGATTGCGGCTGAGCCCGTCGATGGCGGCCAGGTGATCTATCTCTCCAGCGAGGGACCGGCGGATTACCGCATCTATGTGCGCTCGAAGACGTTCTCGCAGCGCGAGGCGGCGGCGCTGATCGTCGGCGCCCGCGGCGGCCACCGTCATCTCCAGGCCGCCTCGCTCTGAGCCGTTAACATCCCGTCAACCCTGTTTGGAGGCGACCTCCAAGTCGCAAACTGTTCGCAAGGTCGACGCGACATCGTCGGACGCGGCGATCACAGGTTTTGCAGCAAGAGGTCGGGATCGGTGGCGATGGGTCGGACGTTCCGGATCAAGGTGCGCATGCGTCGCTTCAGGCGGCAGCATCCCAGGCTGGCCTTCGCGATCCGCTCCTTCATGATCTTCTCGGCGACGTTCGGCGCCGCCTATGGTTTCGTCTCCGGCAGCCGTTCCGAGAATTCCGGCTACGATCCGAATGCGTTTGCGATCGGTGCGAGCTTCCTGTTCGCGCTCGCCTGTCTCGGCCTTGCGACGCTGAGCATGCGGCTGCGCTTCGTCAACAAGCGACTGCGGACGCTTGCCGCCCACAACGAGGCGCTGATCGACCGCAATTGGGAGCTGAAGGAAGCCGAAGAGCGCGCCCGCAGTCTGTACGAGCAGCAGGGCGACCTGATCGTGCTGCGCGACAACGAGGGCCGCATCACCTTTGCCAACGAGGCCTATTGCGCACTCGCAGGACAGGCGCGCGGCGCGCTGGTCGGCACGCGCTTCGATTTCGACGTGCTGGAGCAGGGCGACAGCGCCCGCGAGAGCAGCGGCACCCGCGTCCACGACCAGAAGATCGCAACCTCGCTCGGCGCGCGCTGGATCGCCTGGCGCGAGGGCTATGTCCGGCTCGATGCCGGCCAGCCCGCAGAATTGCAGAGCGTGGGACGCGACGTCACCGACCGGACCGAGACCGAACGCGCACTGGCCGACGCCCGCGACCAGGCCGACGCCGCCAACCGCGCGAAGTCGCGTTTCCTCGCGATGGCCTCGCACGAAATCCGCACCCCCCTGAACGGCATCATCGGGATGGGCGGACTCCTGCTCGATACCACGCTGACGCCCGAGCAGGCGACCTATGCGAGGGCGGTGAAGACGTCCGGTGAAGCCTTGATGGCGCTGATCGAGGAATTGCTCGACTATTCCAAGATCGAGGCCGGCAAGCTCGACCTCGATCAGCGTCCCTTCGCGCTTTCGGCCCTGGTCGAGGAGATCACCGAGCTGCTCGCGCCGCGCGCTCAGGCGAAGACGCTCGAGATCGCCGCCTATGTCGACGAGCGCCTGCCGCTCGAGGTGGTCGGCGACGCCGCGCGGCTGCGCCAGGTGCTGCTCAACCTCGCCGGCAACGCCATCAAGTTCACCGGGAGCGGCGGCGTTGCGCTGATCGTCGAGCCCGGCATCTGGCCGAACGAGATCAGTTTCCTGGTCCGCGATACCGGCATCGGGATCGCAGCCGAAGCACAGCAGCGCATCTTCCGCGAGTTCGAGCAGGCCGACGAGCGCGTCGCCCGTACCTATGGCGGCACCGGGCTCGGCCTTGCCATCAGCGAGCGCATCGTCAAGCGCATGGGCGGCCGGGTCACGCTCACCAGCGAACCGGGCAGGGGCTCGACATTCGAGGTCGCGGTGCCGCTTCCGCCTTCGCAGGCCGGCGCCGGACAGACGGCTTTTCCGAGCCCCGATCTCACCGGCAAGTCGATGCTCATCGTCGCCGCCGGCATCGAGGCCTCGTTGATCGCGCGCCGACTCGAGCGCTGGGGTGGCCAGATCTGCATGGTTGCGGATGCGGCGGTCGCCGAAGCGCTTCTGCCGGAACGCTCGTGGCACGCGGTCCTCATCGATCGGGCGATCGGTGCTGCCGTCGCCGACCATCTGGGCGAGGCGGCGCTGTCGCATGCGCTACAGCGCCTGGTGCTGCTGACGTCGAGCTCGCGTCACGAGGCATTTTCGCCGGCCTTCACCGGATTTCTGATGAAGCCGCTGCGCGCCGCCTCGCTCGCCGCACGCCTGGCGCTGACGCCGGAGGTGCCTTCACCCGATCTCGCACCCGAACGGCTGGCTGAATCCTCGGCACGAGGAGCGCCAACGAAAGGCCTGTCGATCCTCGTGGCCGAAGATAACGAGATCAATGCGCTCCTGATGCGCTCGCTGCTGACGAAGCTCGGCCACCGCGTCGTCATCGCCGTCCATGGCGAAGCGGCGCTGGAATCCTGGCTCGCGGCGTCATCGGGCGGCACGCCCTATGACCTCGTACTGATGGACATCCAGATGCCGCAGCTCGACGGCATCGAGACGACGAAACGCATCCGCGCACATGAGGCATCCATGAGTCGCCAGTCCACGCCGATCCTGGCGCTCACCGCCAATACGCTGGTCGAAGACCGCTACGCCTGCTTCGAAGCGGGAATGAACGGCTTCCTGATCAAGCCGCTCGACCGGGATAAGCTGGACGAGGCGCTGGCCGGGCTGGCCGCGTCACGGCACCCGGCAGCCTGACCAGAGATCGAGGGAACTCTGGCTCGGCAGCAATCAACAATTGAAATCCAGCGCGTTGCGCGTCACCATCCTCCGGGGGGCATTTTGCAGTAGAGGATTTGCGCATGAACGTGCTTTGCCGCCTCGCACTCGTTGTTTTTCTCGCCGGATTTTCTCAACACGCTGCGGCCGATACGGCGGAACTCATCACCTCCCTGAAGCAGGGCGGTTACGTCCTGATCTTCCGGCACACCGCCACCGACGACAGCCAGAAGGACGTCTACCCCTTCAAGTTCGACGACATGAGCGCCCAGCGTCAGCTCAGCGAAAAGGGCAGGGACATGGCGCGCCAGATCGGAACGGCGATCAAGGATCTCGCGATCCCGATCGGCGAGGTCTTCGCCAGCCGGCTGAACCGCGCGATCGAGGCTGGCAAGCTGATCTCCGGCCGCGACGTCAAGCCGGTCGATGCGCTCACCGACAGCAGCAATGCCAGCGCGTCGGGCATGGCAAACCCGACCGGTGCCAATGCAAAGGCCGGGCAGGCCGTGCGGCAGCTCGTCGATGCGCCGCCGAAGGCCGGCACCAACACCTTCCTGGTGACCCACAAGACCAACATTGCCGATGCCTTCGGCAAGGAAGCCGGCGACGTGCAGGAAGGCGAAGCCTTCGTCTACAAGGCAAGCAGCTCGGGTCCCGCGACCTTTGCAGGGCGGATCAAGCTTGCCGACTGGAACGCGAACGCAGGCAAGTGAGGGACCGGCGCCCGGCCCGGACTGCCGACGGGCAAGAGCAGACTTTCTCAATCCATCACACGGGGGAACCGCGTTCCGAGCGGACTGACAAAAGGGCCCGACTGCAAGATCAGCATCAGGTGGGCGCGGAACGCATGTTGCGGCGACGTCTCGGCAAACCAGCATTGCCGAGCGCGAGCGCGTCGTTGCCGGACGATTGGCCCGGCCCGACTTGCCGCCCCGCCGCAGTCCTGTGATACCAACCTTCCGAGTAGTAACTGAAAGCTGGCGAACACGTGAGAACATCAGAAGACCGCTCATTCCTCATTTTGCTTGCCGCGATCTCCGTTGCGTTCGCATGGGTGCTTTGGCCGTTCTTTGGCGCATTGTTGTGGGCCATCCTGCTGGCCATCATCTTCGCCCCCCTCTATCGGCGCGCCCTGGAAACCCTCCCGGGAAGGCACAACCTTGCCGCATTGTTCACTGTCGTCGTCGTGATCGTCATGGTGCTGATCCCCGTGGCGATCGTCATCGCTTCGCTCATTGACCAGGGTGGCGAGCTTTATCAGCGCGTTCAGAACGGGGAGATCAGTTTCGCGCATCCCCTGCAGCAGCTGAAATTGGCGCTGCCCGGCTGGGCTGCTTCCATTTCGGATCGCCTGGCCAGTATCGATCTTTCGGCCCTGAAGGAGCGCCTGTCGGGTCTGGTCGTCCCGGCCGGCCAACAGATCGCCGGGCATGCGCTCAACATCGGTCAGTTGACGCTGGAGTTCGTCGCGAGCCTGCTCGTGATGCTCTACCTGCTGTTTTTCCTGCTGCGCGACGGTGACGAGCTCAACGCACGCATCCGCGATGCGCTCCCGCTGCGCCCGAGCCACACCGCCGAGATCTTGAATGCGTTCATTCTCGCCGTTCGCGGGACGATCAAGGGGATCGTGCTCGTCGCCCTGATTCAGGGGGCGCTTGGCGGCCTGATTTTCTGGCTGCTCGGCTTGACTGCGCCCCTGCTGGCGGGCGCCCTCATGGCGCTGCTTTCACTCCTGCCCGTGCTCGGCTCCGCGCTGGTCTGGGTTCCGGTCGCACTCTATTTGCTCATGGCAGGCGCCGTGACGAAGGGCATCATCCTGCTCGCCTTCGGGACATTCGTGATCGGCCTGGCGGACAATTTTCTTCGCCCGATCCTGGTCGGCCAGTCGATCCAGATGCCGAGCTATGTCGTGCTGATCGCCACCCTGGGCGGCCTTGCGGCCTTTGGCGCGAACGGCTTCGTAATTGGCCCGCTCGTCGCCGCGATGTTTCTGACGGCGTGGCAGATTTACATGGGCTCGAAAGCGCGACAGGAAGCCCGGAAATGACCATCATTTACGGCTCCAGACGGTGAGTCTCCAGAGCCGTTCCGTTCCGATGGAATCGGAACGCGGCTCTAGATTCTTGTTCTGACGCTCTTTCGTGACGCGAACCGGTGTCCACGTCGCTCGAAAACGCTCTAGCGGGCGGGAGCGCCAGCCGGAGTTCGAATCTGGCCGGCCCGGAAGGGTCTCTTACGCGGCATAGCCGACAAAGCGCGGCGCAGAGAGCTTCTCGGGCGGCACTTGGGCTCCCCGGAAGATGGTGTCCGCCTGGGCCGCGCGCTTGCAGTGCGGGCACACGAAGAGATGCGCGATGATCGGGGTCGGCTCGTCCGCGAGCAGTTCGGAGCGGAACCACTTCATCTCGATATGGCAGTCGGGGCAGGTCGGCGCTTCGAGTTGCTCCGCAGCGCTTCTGAGACGATCAACCATGGTGCCTTTCCTGCCGTTTCCCAAAGGAATAGCGGAATAGCCATCGTAGGTCTGCAACAAAAGATACCGTGCTCGAACCAGCCAACGCCGCGTTCACGGCGGCGATCATAGCCGCCTGAGCGCCACGCTCTCCACCGTGTGGTCGGCGCCCTTCTTCAGGATGAGCGTCGCGCGGGGACGGGTCGGCAGGATGTTGTCCTCGAGATTGGCGAGGTTGGTGCGTTCCCAGATCGCGATCGCGGTGGCGGTGGCTTCCTCGTCGGACAGCAGCGCATAGCGGTTGAAATAGGATTTTGGATTGGTGAAGGCGGTGTCGCGCAGCGCCAGGAAGCGCTTGATGTACCATTGCCGCAGTGCCACTTCGTCGGCATCGATGTAGACCGAGAAATCGAAGAAGTCGGAGACCACGGGCACTGCCTTGCCGTCACGCGGCAGCTTGCCGGTTTGCAGCACGTTGACCCCCTCGACGATCAGGATGTCGGGCTGGTCGATCTCGGCCCACTGGTTCGGCACGATGTCATAGGTCAGGTGCGAATAAACCGGCGCGCGCACATGCCCACGGCCCGCCTTGATGTCGGAGAGGAAGCTGAGCAGCAGCGGCAGATCGTAGCTCTCCGGAAAACCTTTCTTCTGCATCATGCCGTGCCGTTCGAGCACCGCGTTGGGATAGAGGAATCCGTCGGTCGTGATCAGCTCGACCTTCGGCCGAGGCGACCAGCGCGCCAGCAGCGCCTGAAGCACACGTGCTGTGGTGGATTTCCCGACTGCAACCGAGCCGGCGACGCCGATGATGTAGGGCACCTTGCGGTCGCGGATGTTGAGGAACTGACGCTCTGCGTAATACAGGCGCTGCATGGCGTCGACATAGATCGACAACAGTCGCGACAGCGGAAGATAGATGTCCTCGACTTCCTGGAGATCGAGGCGGTCGTGCAATGAGCGCAGCCGGTCGAACTCGCCCGGCTCGAGAGTCATCGGCGTATCGTCGCGGAGGCGCGCCCACTGCTCGCGCGTATAGACGCGATATGGATTATACTGCTGCTCGGGTGCGCGGATATCCATGACGCCGCCTTTCCGTTGCGATCTGTTCGCTCTTGCCTAGCCGCCGCCCTTGCGCGACGCCTTTTCTTCCAGCCCCGACATCGAAGTCCGCTTGTCCAGCACGGCTTCGACCTCTTCCAGCTTTATGCCGCGAGCCTTCAGCAGCACAAGGAAATGATAGAGCAGATCGGCACTTTCAGCGATCAGATGCGCGCGATCGTTTTCGACTGCAGCGATTACGGTTTCGACTGCTTCCTCGCCGAACTTCTTGGCGCAATGCTCGGCGCCCTTGTCGAGGAGCTTGCGGGTATAGGACGCTTCGCCGCCGGAGGCCGCGCGGGCATCGATGGTCTCGGCCAGGTCGTGGATCGTGAAACGCGGCATCGGACTTACTCGGAAACACACGGGGCCACGGCGGCCATCCGCCAATCTAGCATTCTTATGAACCGAAGTCGTCAGGCATCGAGGCGCATCGGCAGCCCGCGGCGCGCCATGTGCTCCTTGGCTTCGCGGATGGTGAATTCCCCGAAATGGAAGATCGAGGCGGCCAGCACGGCCGTGGCGTGCCCGTCGCGGATACCGTCGACGAGATGGTCGAGATTGCCGACGCCACCCGAGGCGATCACGGGAACGGGAATACTGTCGGCGATCGCACGGGTCAGCGGAATGTCGAATCCCTGCCTGGTGCCGTCGCGATCCATCGAGGTGAGCAGGATTTCACCGGCACCGAGCGAGACCACTTCCTGGGCATACTCGATCGCATCGATGCCGGTCGAGTTGCGGCCGCCATGGGTGAAGATCTCCCACCGGTCGCCGCCCGGGCGCTTGACCCGCTTGGCGTCGATCGCCACCACCACGCACTGCTCGCCGAATTTTTCGGCAGCTTCCTTGACGAACTCGCGCCGCGATACCGCAGCGCTGTTGATCGAGACCTTGTCGGCGCCGGCGCGCAGCAGCGTCTTGATGTCGTTGACCTCGCGCACGCCGCCACCGACGGTGACGGGCATGAAGCAGGCTTCCGCCGTGCGCCGGACGACGTCCAGCATGATGCCGCGGTTCTCATGGGTCGCGGTGATGTCGAGGAAGGTGAGTTCGTCGGCGCCGGCGGCGTCATAGGCGATCGCCGCTTCGACGGGATCGCCGGCATCGCGCAGATCGACGAAATTGACGCCCTTGACGACGCGGCCGTCCTTGACGTCGAGACAGGGGATCACGCGCACCTTGAACATCCGATGTCTCCTAGGCGCGCGCGTTGCGGATCAAGGTGAGGGCGGCGGCGGGATCGAGCCGGCCGTCGTAGAGCGCGCGGCCGGCGATCGCACCGGCGAGCTTTCTGGCGCGCGGCGTCAGCATCGCCTTGACGTCCTCGATCGAGGCGAGGCCGCCGGAAGCAATCACGGGGATGGAGATGCTGTCCCCCAGCGCGATGGTCGCGTCCAGGTTCAGCCCCTTGAGCAGGCCGTCGCGCGCGATGTCGGTGAAGATGATGGCGGCGACGCCTGCATCCTCGAAACGCTGCGCGATCTCGAGTGCGGTCACCTGCGAGGTCTCGGCCCAGCCTTCGACCGCGACTTTGCCGTCGCGGGCGTCGAGCCCGACCGCGACGCGACCGGGGAATTTCTTCGCCGCAGACTTCACCAGTTCCGGATCGCGCACCGCGGCGGTACCGATGATGACGCGGGTGATCCCCTTGTCGAGCCAGGCTTCGACGGTCTTGAGATCGCGAATGCCGCCGCCGAGCTGCACCGGGATCTTGATCGTCTTCAGCATCGCCTCGACGGCTTGCGCATTGACCGGCTTACCGGCAAAGGCACCGTCGAGGTCGACGACGTGGAGATACTCAAAGCCCTGCTCGGCAAAGCTCTGCGCCTGGGCTGCGGGATTGAGATTGAAAACGGTCGCGCGCGCCATGTCGCCTTGCTCGAGGCGCACGCACTGGCCGTTCTTCAGGTCGATCGCAGGAAAGAGAATCACGGCTTCCATCGCAAAAAGTTCGAGATCAGGGCCAGCCCGAAGCGCTGACTCTTCTCGGGGTGGAATTGCGTTCCGATTGCGGTGTCCTTCGCAACGATCGCGGTGACGGGCCCGCCGTAGTCGGCGCGCGCAAGCACGTCCGCTTCACTGGCGGCGTTCAGGTGATAGGAGTGCACGAAATAAGCGTGCTGGCCCTTGGGGCCGAGCGGCAGCTTGGTCAGCACAGGATGCTCTCTGAGGACCTCGAGCGTATTCCAGCCCATGTGCGGGATCTTCAGGCTCTCGTCGCGCGGGGTGATCTTCTCGACGTCGCCGCCGATCCAGTTCAGGCCTTCGGTGATGACATGTTCCTTGCCGCGGCTCGCCATCAGCTGCATGCCGACGCAGATGCCGAAAAAGGGCCGCGCCTTGACGCGCACCGCCTCGGTGATCGCCTCGACCATGCCGTTGACGGCATCAAGCCCGCGCCGGCAGTCGGCGAAGGCGCCGACACCCGGCAGCACCAGCCGATCGGCGCCATAGGCCTGGTCCGGATCGCTGGTGACGAAGACCTTTTGCGGGGTCTCCAGGCTGCGCGCGGCGCGCTCGAACGCCTTGGCGGCGGAATGCAGGTTGCCGGAACCGTAATCGATGATGGCGACGCTCATCTTGACCCTCCCGGTTCTGGAAACAAACCAATGATGCCGCCGGCCGGAAGCGGCGGCGGATTCGAAAATTGCTGCCCCGGCGCGTTGCGCGTCGGCGGCGGGCCGCCGCGATCGATGGCCCATTGATCGTTGACGATGCCGTGCTGCTTCTGGCTCCAGCGCTCGAAGAAGCGACGTTCGGCGGTGTCGCCGTTGTCGGCAACGACCACGTCGAGCTGCCGCCACTTGCCACGCGACAAGGTCCAGCGGCGCAGGCTAGAGGCCTCGAAACCCATCAGCAGCGCAACGACGAGATTGGCATAGACGATCGAGCTGCGTCCGACACCGAGGCTGGACAGCCCCGCGCTGAACGCGGCCGTGAAAAGCAGCCAGCCAATCAGCGCCAGCCACAACCGATTCCACAGCAGCCAGAACGGACCGAAGATCATCGCCCAGAAATGGAAGCCGTCGCGCACGAAGACGAACTTGTCGGTCGCGCGCAGATCGGCTCCGCCAGGGAAGGGAGCGTGGACTGTGTAGACAGGCATGGTGATGCCCCGTTCTCTGAATTCAATGATACCGCAAGCAGCGCGCTTTGCCGCGAGACGGAATGTCAGCCGCCGAGCGAGCCCTTGGTGGACGGGATTTCGCCCGCCGCCTTCGGATCGATCGCAACCGCCGCACGCAGCGCCCGCGCCAGACCCTTGAAGCAGGACTCGGCGATATGGTGGCTGTTATCGCCATATAGGGTCTCGACGTGGAGAGTCACACCGGCGTTCATGGCGAAGGCCTGGAACCACTCGCGCACGAGCTCGGTGTCGAACTCGCCGATCTTGTCGCGGGGGAAGTCGGCCTTGAAAACCAGGAACGGGCGGCCCGAAATGTCGATGACCACGCGCGACAGGGTCTCATCCATGGGCATGTGCACGCCGGCATAGCGGGTGATGCCCGCCATGTTGCCGAGCGCCTGCTTGACCGCCTGGCCGAGCGCGATGCCGGTGTCTTCGGTGGTATGGTGATGATCAATGTGCAGATCGCCCACCGCCTTGACCGTGAGGTCGATGCGGGAATGGCGGGCGAGGAGATCGAGCATATGGTCGAAAAAGCCGATGCCGGTCGCGATATTGGCCACGCCGGTGCCATCGAGGTTCACAGTGACCTCGATGTCGGTTTCCTTGGTCTTGCGCTTGATCGTCGCGGTGCGCATTGAAGGCTGGCTTTCGCTTCTATTTGAGCATGATCCTTCCGGAAGACCGGTGTCCACTTTTCCGGATGACGCTCGGGGGCCGAAAACGGCGGTCTTTTAACAGCCAAATGACACCTTCGCTACTGCGGGAACGCTCCGGCAGGCCAGCACTTCCGCCTATGGTGAGCGAAATCTAGGGCCGGAACGGCCCGTTGTGCCCCCGCCCACGACCGCCTAAATCAGGCCGGACAACGAGGATCATTCATGCAGGCTTCCCAGAACAGCTCGCCGGTCTGGCACGGGACCACGATCTTGACGGTCCGCAAGGGCGGCAAGGTGGTGGTCGGCGGCGACGGCCAGGTCTCGATCGGCCAGACCGTGATCAAGTCCAACGCCAAGAAGGTCCGCAAGCTCGGCAAGGGCGACGTGATCGGCGGCTTTGCCGGCGCCACTGCCGACGCCTTCACGCTCTTCGAGCGGTTGGAAGCCAAGCTCGAGCAATATCCGGGGCAGCTCACCCGGGCGGCCGTGGAGCTCGCGAAGGACTGGCGCACCGACCGCTATCTGCGGCGGCTGGAGGCCATGATGATCGTCGCGGACAAGGACGTCTCCCTGGTGCTGACAGGCACCGGCGACGTGCTCGAGCCCGAAGCCGGCGTGATGGCGATCGGCTCCGGCGGCAACTACGCCCTCGCGGCGGCACGGGCCCTGCTCGACACCGACAAGGACGCCGAGACCATCGTCCGTCGCTCCCTCGACATCGCCGCCGACATCTGCGTCTACACCAACCGGAATTTGACGATCGAAAGCCTGGCGACGGGGTAGGCCGTGGCGCGCTATCTGAGTGTCACCGGACTTGTTTTCCGTCAGGATGTGCATGACCTCACATTCACAACCCGGCTATCTGCGCTAAAGCGGCGAATATTCCAAAGATCTGACATCGTGCTTCATCGCCGAGGTATTATGGCTCGCAAGGGGAAATTTGCGGCATTGGAAAATGAAATACTTCGCGCGGAATTCGATCGGCAGTTTGCCGATCTTGTCAGATCTCTACCTGGCCCCGCCTTTACTGTTTCAATAGATAAGAAAGCGCACCTGGAAAAATACGTTATGGAAGCCATTTCCGCCCGCATCCTTTAAAAAATCAATGGGTTACTAACCCGTTGATGGCGAATCACTTTTTTGATCAAAGCGATCCTCGCTCGACCCTAAAAGGGACCTGTTCTCGCCCAATAGAAATCGGCGTTCGGGCCACAACTCCGAAAACGAAAACCTAAGCCGCGAGATCCGCGACCACAGCATCGAGCACCGGGAATCCGCTGCTGGTCACGCGCAGGCGGCCCGTTGCATCCACCGTGATCGCGCCCTCCTCGCGCAGCAGCGCGATGCGTTTGCGATCGAGTGGGCGGCCCGAGAGCGCCTTGTAGCGCTCGGGGTCGATACCTTCGGCGAGGCGCAATCCCATCAGCAGGAATTCGTCGGCGCGCTCCTCGCTGTTGAGCAGATCGTCCGTGACGATGCCGTGGCCGGTGCTTTCGACGCGCATCAGCCAGGCTTCGGGACGCTTCTCGGTGGCGGTGGCGTGCCTGATACCGTCGATGTCGAGGCGGCCGTGGGCGCCGGGGCCGATCCCGGCATATTCATCGCCGCGCCAATAGACCAGATTGTGCCGGCACTCGGCGCCGCGTCGCGCGTGATTTGAAATCTCGTAGGCCGGCAGCCCCAGTCTGTCGCAGGTCTCCTGCGTGACGTCGTAGAGCGCGCGCGCAACGGCTTCGTCCGGCGTCTTCAATTTGCCGGCCTGGTGCAGGCCGAAGAACGGCGTGCCCTCTTCGATCGTCAATTGATAGAGCGACAGATGCTCGGCCGCTTCATCGATCGCGTGCCGCAGCTCGTCGGCCCACATCGCCGGCGTCTGGTCGGGGCGGGCGTAGATCAGGTCGAACGAATAGCGGTCGAACGAGCGGCGCGCGATGGCGACGGCCTCGAGTGCCTCGCGGGCGCTGTGCATCCGGCCCAGCGCCTTCAACGAGGCATCGTCGAGCGCCTGCACGCCGAGCGACACGCGATTGACGCCGGCGGTGCGATAGCCGGCGAAGCGCGTGGCTTCGACGCTGGTCGGGTTCGCCTCCAGCGTGACTTCGACGTCGCTTGCGACGGACCAGTGCTTGCCGATCGCATCGAGCACGGCACCGACGGTTGCGGGCTGCATCAGGGACGGCGTGCCGCCGCCGAGGAAGATCGAAGTGACCTCGCGGCCCGGCGCGCGCTCGGCGGTCGCGGCGATCTCGCGCGCGAAGGCGGAGGCGAAGCGGGCCTCGTCGATCGCGGCGTGGCGGACGTGGCTGTTGAAGTCGCAATAGGGGCACTTCGACAGGCAGAACGGCCAGTGCACGTAGACGCCGAAGGCTTCGGATTCTTGTTTTGACGCGTTTTCCTGGCGCGAACCGGTATCCACTTCGCTCGAAAACGCTCTAGCGCGGCTCAAGGCAGATCTCCGCCAGTTTCACGAAGGCGCGGGCGCGGTGCGACAGGCCGAGGCCGAGCGGCGGCAGGCCGTGCTTCTCGATGCTGGTCATCTCGCCGAAGGTGCGGTCGTGGCCGTCGGGCAGGAACATCGGATCGTAGCCGAAGCCGGCATTGCCGCGCGGCGGCCAGACCAGCGTGCCGTCGACGCGCGCCTCGACCTCTTCGAGATGATGGTCGGGCCAGACGACGCAGAGTGCCGAGACGAAATGGGCTCTGCGCTTGTCGGCAGTCGTCGCGCCGCGCTCCTGCAGCAGGCGCTCGATCCGCGTCATCGCCGCATTGAAATCCTTGGCGGGGCCGGCCCAACGCGCGCTGTAGATGCCGGGCGCGCCGTCGAGCGCGTCGACCACGATGCCGGAATCGTCGGCGAAGGCGGGAAGCTTCGCTGCCTGCGCCGCCGCAATCGCCTTGATCGCGGCGTTGCTGCGGAAATCGGTGCCGGTCTCGTCCGGCTCGCCCAGGCCGAGCTCGCCGGCCGACACCGCCTCGATGCCGTACGGCGCAAGCAGCTCCCGCATCTCGGCGAGCTTGCCGGGATTGTGGGTCGCGATGACCAGCTTGTCCGTGATTCGGCGGTGCATGGCCTATTGACTACGCCACAGCCAGTTTCTGCAAGTCCACCAGACGCGCGACGCCCTTGCGGGCCAGCGTCATCAGCGCCAGGAGCTCGGCTTCGGTGAACGGCTCGCGTTCCGCGGTGCCCTGCACCTCGATGATGCGGCCATCGCCGGTCATGACGAAATTGGCGTCGGTCTGGGCTTCCGAATCCTCGGCATAGTCGAGATCGAGCACCGGCGTGCCGTTGTAGATGCCGCAGGAGATCGCGGCGACGTTGTCGCGCATCACGTTGGCCTTGACCATGTTGCGCGCCTTCATCCAGTTGATGCAGTCGGCCAGCGCGACCCAGGCGCCGGTGATCGAGGCCGTGCGCGTGCCGCCGTCGGCCTGGAGCACGTCGCAATCGACCGTGATCTGGCGCTCGCCGAGCGCTTCGAGATTGATGATGGTGCGAAGCGACCGGCCGATCAGGCGCTGGATCTCGACAGTGCGGCCGCTCTGCTTTCCGGCGGAAGCCTCGCGGCGGGTCCGTTCCGAGGTTGCGCGCGGCAGCATGCCGTATTCGGCGGTGACCCAGCCGCGGCCCTGGCCCTTCAGCCACGGCGGCAGACGGTCCTCCAGCGTGGCGGTGACCAGCACGTGGGTATCGCCGAATTTCACCAGGCACGAGCCTTCCGCATATTTGACCACGCCGCGCTCTAGCGTCACGGGGCGCAATTCGTCGGGCGCACGGCGGCTTGGCCGCATGGGATTCCTCCAAAACTCACGGAAAAAGGCTGTTCGCGGTGCTTGTAGGTGGGGCGAGGGTGGCCGGCAAGGTTTTTTCACCCCTGTTACGGAGGCCGCAAACGCAACGCTTGTCAGAAGCGCCCGGGATCGACAAATTACGAGCATCTGAGAGGAGTTACCGTCTGTGGCCCATCACGATCCGATCCATCTGATCGCGCCGCGCGCAGGCCTTGCCCAGCTCAACGAGCGTTCCCGCGACATCTTTCGTCAAATTGTCGAAAGCTATCTCGCGACCGGTGAGCCGGTCGGCTCGCGCAATATTTCGCGCCTGATCGCCACGCCGCTGTCGCCGGCCTCGGTCCGCAATGTCATGTCCGATCTGGAGCAGCTCGGACTGATCTATGCGCCCCACACCTCCGCCGGCCGGCTGCCGACGGAACTCGGCCTGCGTTTCTTTGTCGATGCATTGATGCAGGTCGGCGATCTCAACGAGGCCGAGCGGCAGTCGATCCAGAGCCAGCTCTCCTCCGTCGGCGAAGCGCAGTCCGTCGAGGCGGCGCTGGACCAGGCCCTGATGCGGCTGTCGGGCCTGACCCGTGCCGCAGCCGTCGTGTTGACGCCAAAATCCAATGCGCGGTTGAAGCATATCGAGTTCGTCCGCCTGGAACCGGAGAAGGCGCTGGTGATCCTCGTCGGCGAGGACGGCCAGGTCGAAAACCGCGTGCTGACGCTGCCCCCCGGAGTTCCTTCCTCGGCGCTCGCCGAGGCCGGCAATTTCCTCAATGCCCGCATCCGCGGCCGCACGCTGGCCGAGGCGCGGCTCGAGCTCGAGACTGCTCTCGGCGCGGCGCGCGCCGAACTCGATCAGCTGACGCAAAAAGTGATCTCGGCCGGCATCGCCAGCTGGTCCGGCGGCGAGAACGAGGATCGCCAGCTCATCGTCCGCGGCCATGCCAATTTGCTCGAAGATCTGCACGCGCTGGAGGATCTGGAGCGGGTGCGTCTGCTGTTCGACGATCTCGAGACCAAGCGCGGCGTCATCGATCTGCTCGGCCGGGCCGAAACCGCTGAGGGTGTGCGCATCTTCATCGGCAGCGAGAACAAGCTGTTCTCACTGTCGGGGTCCTCCACCATCATCTCGCCCTATCGTGATGCCGCCGGGCACATCGTGGGCGTATTGGGCGTGATTGGCCCGACGCGGCTGAATTATGCCCGCGTGATCCCGACCGTGGACTACGCCGCCCGCATCGTCAGCCGCCTCCTCGGCGGCTGATCGGCCAGGCTGCCGATCACGGGCGCTTGATTTTCGCCGTCTGAAGCACGATATCCGGGCCAGAAAAATCCCTTTAGCCAAGTTCGAGAAGTGAGCCGATGACTGATCACGAACGGCAACCCGAAGACACGACAGCGCCGACCGGCGAGCCCGTGGTCTCGAAGCCCTACATCATGCCTGATGATCCCGAGCCCGGTTCGGTCGAAAGCTTGCAGAAGGAAGCTGCCGAGGCGCGCGACCGGATGCTCCGGACGCTGGCCGAGATGGAAAATCTGCGCAAGCGCACCGCCAAGGAAGTCGCCGATGCGCGTCTCTACGGCATCACCGGCTTTGCCCGTGACGTGCTCGACATCGCCGACAACCTCCAGCGCGCGCTCGATGCCGTCCCGGCGGAGGCGCGCGCCAATGCCGATGCCGGCCTGAAGGGGCTGATCGAAGGCGTCGAGCTCACCGAGCGCTCGCTGCACAGCGCGCTCGAGAAGCACGGTGTCAAGAAACTTGATCCCCAGGGGCAGAAGTTCGATCCGAACTTCCATCAGGCGATGTTCGAAGTGCCCGATGCCTCGGTGCCGTCGGGCACCGTCGTGCAGATCATGCAGGCCGGCTACACCATCGGTGAGCGCGTGCTGCGCCCGGCGCTGGTCGGCGTCGCCAAGGGTGGCGCGAAGGCTGCGCCGGCGGCCAACAACAATGAGTCGAGCGGCGCGCCGAACTGATCGATCCTCATCGTGCGCAACGCGGCCGGGTGAGGGCTCTCTCCTTTGGGAGAGCCTTCGCTGTTGAGACAGCCCGCTCCCCGGCCCTGCCCCGCGAGGGGGGAGCGCATCTCGCTTGCGGATGCAGCTATCCCTTCGGCTGGATCCCGTCGCGCACGGCGC
This sequence comes from Bradyrhizobium cedriense, assembly GCF_054602315.1. Classification (NCBI taxonomy): domain Bacteria; kingdom Pseudomonadati; phylum Pseudomonadota; class Alphaproteobacteria; order Hyphomicrobiales; family Nitrobacteraceae; genus Bradyrhizobium; species Bradyrhizobium cedriense. Next base: position 120,296 of record NZ_JBTSWB010000004.1, read on the forward strand.
GGAAGCGGGTGAAGGCGGCGGACCACTTGTCGCGCGGGGCGCTGGCGACGATGCGCAATGATGCGCCTCCAGTCGAGAAGCGGATCCACTGCACCACGGTCACGGGCACCTTGTCCTTGCCGCTGACGCCATCGATCCGGGTCTCGAATCCCTGCTGTCCGTTGATGCGGATCGGCTCCGACATGGTGACGCGCGACTCACGCACGCCGGGAATCTGGAGCGCCGCCTCCTGGGCGAAGCGAGCGCGGTCGTCAGCCTGTTGCGGGGTGGCGCCGATCACACCGAGGATCATGAACGGCTTCGACTCGTAGCCCGTGCTCTCGTCGCCGTCGGCCAGGATGATGCTGCTGCCCGGCGCCAGGGTCCGGACGTCCTTGAAGTCGGCGAGATCCGTGATCTTGAACGGCATCAGCGCGATCTGCTCTTCGGCCGAGACCTGCTTGCGGGTGACGGCGCTCGCAAACATCTGCCGCACCGCTTCATCCGTGTAGATCTTCGTAGCATTCTCCGGAATCTGCACCGCGACATAGCCGGAGAAGCCCGCACCGGGCACGATCATCGAATAGCGTTTCACCGGGGTATCGCCGGCCTTGCCGCTTTCGGTCGTGAAATAGGCGAGACCGGCGGGGGTCTCGATCTTGTCCTGCTTGACGCCATTGGTCCCGGCCGGATTGGAGTTGAAGGCGCCCACGACCTCGCCATAGGCGGCCGGCGGTAGCTCGGTGATCAGCACCTTGACGTTGCCGTCCTCGCTCTCGAAGCCCGGGAAGGTTTTTGCCGTGCTGAGGCCGATCAACGGCACCATGCCGAGACGCAAGCCAGGTGGGAAGACGGCGTCGGCGGCGAGGGCCGGAAACGTTGTTGCGGCGAGGAGGGCGAGCGCGGCGAGGGGGCGGATCAGCTTCATGGGCACTCTGATTGGTTCACATTGAGGCCGTTCGATGGTCGGCGACCGGGCCGCTTTGTCGCGCGAAGCAGCGGCGCCGGCTGTCCGGCCAGTCCGTCTTTTAGCGGGTTTGGCCTTGCCGCAACAGGGCGGGGCCGATTGCGGTAGCGGGGGCTTGCCGTGGCCCGGACCTGTTAATAATTCCTCACCCGCAAGGGCGGTGGAGGCCGGACATCATCTTCCAAAACCCAATGTTTTCGCGGCAGAAACGTAGCTTCGGTCCTTGCGGGCCCCTCCCCCCCTCCTATATGAGCCTCAATCATCGCAATATCGCGGATGTTTGATCTTAGGGGGTTTCGGTTCGGGTGCCTTCTGGGCCCAGCCAACCTGCCGCAAAAAGAAGGGTATCAGGACCATGGGAAAGGTCATTGGGATCGACCTCGGCACCACGAATTCGTGCGTCGCCGTGATGGATGGCAAGAACGCCAAAGTCATCGAGAATTCCGAAGGCATGCGCACGACGCCTTCGATCGTCGCCGTGACGGATGACGGCGAGCGCCTCGTCGGCCAGCCGGCCAAGCGTCAGGCCGTTACCAATCCCGAGCGCACCTTCTTCGCAGTGAAGCGCCTCATCGGCCGCCGCTACGACGACCCGATGGTCGAGAAGGACAAGAAGCTCGTCCCGTACAAGATCGTGAAGGCTTCCAACGGCGACGCCTGGGTCGAGGCCGACGGCCAGACCTACTCGCCCTCGCAGGTCTCGGCGTTCATCTTGCAGAAGATGAAGGAGACCGCGGAAGCCCATCTCGGCCAGAAGGTCGATCAGGCCGTCATCACCGTTCCCGCCTACTTCAACGACGCCCAGCGCCAGGCGACCAAGGACGCCGGCAAGATCGCGGGCCTCGAAGTGCTGCGCATCATCAACGAGCCGACCGCGGCCGCGCTGGCCTATGGCCTCGACAAGACCAAGACCGGCACGATCGCCGTGTACGACCTCGGCGGCGGCACCTTCGATATCTCCATTCTCGAGATCGGCGACGGCGTGTTCGAGGTGAAGTCGACCAACGGCGACACCTTCCTCGGCGGCGAAGATTTCGACATGCGCCTCGTGGGCTATCTGGCCGATGAGTTCCAGAAGGAGCAGGGCATCAACCTGCGCAACGACAAGCTCGCGTTGCAGCGCCTGAAGGAAGCCGCCGAAAAGGCCAAGATCGAACTGTCCTCGACGACGCAGACCGAGATCAACCTGCCCTTCATCACCGCGGACCAGACCGGTCCGAAGCATCTGACGATGAAGCTCACCCGCGCCAAGTTCGAGGCGCTGGTCGACGACCTCATCCAGAAGACCGTCGAGCCCTGCCGCAAGGCGCTGAAGGATGCCGGCGTCACCGCCGGTGAGATTGGCGAAGTCGTTCTAGTCGGCGGCATGTCGCGCATGCCGAAGGTCCAGGAGGTTGTGAAGCAGTTGTTCGGCAAGGAGCCGCACAAGGGCGTCAACCCGGACGAAGTCGTGGCGATCGGCGCCGCGATCCAGGCCGGCGTGCTCCAGGGTGACGTCAAGGACGTGCTGCTGCTCGACGTGACCCCGCTGTCGCTGGGCATCGAGACGCTGGGAGGCGTGTTCACCCGCATCATCGACCGCAACACCACGATCCCGACCAAGAAGAGCCAGGTGTTCTCGACGGCCGAAGACAATCAGAATGCCGTCACCATCCGCGTCTTCCAGGGCGAGCGTGAAATGGCGGCCGACAACAAGATGCTCGGCCAGTTCGACCTGATGGGCATCCCGCCGGCTCCGCGTGGCATGCCGCAGATCGAGGTGACCTTCGACATCGACGCCAACGGTATCGTCAACGTCTCGGCCAAGGACAAGGCCACGGGCAAGGAGCAGCAGATCCGCATCCAGGCCTCGGGTGGTCTGTCGGAAGCCGACATCGAGAAGATGGTCAAGGACGCCGAGGCCAATGCCGAGGCGGACAAGAAGCGCCGCGAGGCCGTGACCGCCAAGAACGAGGCCGACGGCCTGGTGCATTCGACCGAGAAGGCGCTTGCCGAGCACGGTTCGAAGGTCGCCGAGAGCGAGCGACGCGCCATCGAGGATGCCGTCAGCGACCTCAAGGAAGCGCTGAAGGGCGACGATGCCGAGGCGATCAAGGCCAAGACCCAGACGCTGGCGCAGGCTTCGATGAAGCTCGGCGAGGCCATGTACAAGCAGCAGGCCGAGGCCGACGCCAAGAAGGATGCGGCCAAGGACGACGTCGTCGACGCGGAATTCACCGAAGTCGACGACGACAAGAACAACAAGAAGTCCGCCTGAACCCCGAGAGGGTGATGATGCGGACGGCCTGGACCCCACACGCTTCTTCGGCCTCCTCCTTCGCGGGGGAGGCCGTCGTGTCGAGATCGCGGGGGTACGCTTCCGCTACGATCGATCAATTTCCAGCCGTTATTCTCAGCGCTGCCAGGCCGCTCCCTGCCGCAAGGCGGAAGGGCGCTCATGTCGTTGCGTGGCAGCGTTGTTTCGCCCCAACTTGAATCGCGATTGGATAGACCGAGCTCATCATGTCCACGTCCACCAAGCGCTGCTATTACGAAACCCTGGAAGTCGAACGCGACGCCGACGAGTCCAAGCTGAAATCGTCGTTCCGCAAGCTGGCGATGAAATTCCACCCCGACCGCAATCCCGGGGATGAGACCAGCGAAGTCAAGTTCAAGGAAATCAACGAGGCCTACGAGGTCCTGAAGGACAAGGACAAGCGCGCTGCCTACGACCGCTACGGCCACGCCGCATTCGAGCAGGGCGGCGGCTTCGGCGGCGGGGGCGCCGGTTTCGGCGCGGGCTTCGCCTCCTCCTTCTCCGACATCTTCGAAGACTTGTTCGGCATGGCTGGACAGCGCGGCCGCGGTGGCCGCGAGCGTGGGGCCGACCTGCGCTACAACATGGAAATCACCCTCGAGGAAGCCTTTGGCGGCAAGACCGCGCAGATCGAGATACCGGTCTCGGTCACTTGCGAGGCCTGTTCGGGCATTGGCGCCAAGGCCGGCACCAAGCCGAAGACCTGCTCGACCTGCGGCGGCGCCGGCCGCGTGCGGCAGTCGCAGGGCTTCTTCACGCTCGAGCGGACCTGTCCCGGCTGCCAGGGTCGCGGTCAGATGATCGAGGATGCCTGCCCGTCCTGCTCGGGTCAGGGGCGCGTCACACGCGAGCGGACCCTCTCGGTCAATATTCCGCAAGGCGTCGAGGATGGCACACGGATCAGGCTCGCCGGCGAGGGTGAGGCCGGGGTCCGCGGCGGTCCGCCCGGCGACCTCTACATCTTCCTTTCGCTGGCCCAGCACCAGTTCTTCCAGCGCGACGGCGCCGATCTGCATTGCCGCGTGCCGATCTCGATGGTGACGGCAGCGCTCGGCGGCGAATTCGAGGTGCCGACGATCGAGAAGAGCAAGGCCAAGGTGAAGGTGCCGCCCGGAACCCAGTCCGGTCGCCGTTTTCGCATTGCATCAAAAGGCATGCCGGTGCTGCGCTCGCGCCAGATGGGCGACATGTACGTCCAGGTCGTGGTCGAGACCCCGCAGAACCTAACCAAGAAGCAGCAGGAATTGCTGGCCGAGTTCGACAAGCTCTCCTCCGGCAACACTCAGCCGGAATCGGAGGGCTTCTTCGCCAAGGTCAAGGATTTCTTCGGCAATCGGGCGAATTGACTCGTCTTGACCGTATCGCCTTCGGCCTATACGTCTTTATGACCATTTTCTGACACGCCGCGGTCCCGCGGTCCCGTCCGGTCCCGACATGCCATTGCCATCGTCCGCGCGTGCGTTGAAGAAGCCTCGTCTCGATGACGAGGTACGCTTTCTCAGGTCGTGGATCGAAAAGCCACTGCACATGGGCGCGGTCATGCCGTCGGGCAAGCTCCTGGCCCGGACCATGGCTCACTATGTCGATGTCGATTCGGACGCCCCCGTGGTCGAGCTCGGGCCCGGCACCGGTGCGATCACCTCGGCCCTGATCGAGCGCGGCGTCGACCAGAAGCGCCTCGTCCTCGTCGAATACAATCCCGGCTTCTGCGCGCTGCTGCGCGACCGCTACCCACAAGCCAAGGTGGTGCAGGGCGATGCCTATCGTCTCCGCGATACGCTCTGGAACGTCCTGAGCGCACCGGCCAGCGCCGTCGTCTCGGGCCTGCCGCTGGTCACAAAACCGATGCTGACGCGGCTGCGGCTCATCCGTGACGCCTTCGCCGCGCTCGCGCCCGGCGCGCCCTTCATCCAGTTCACCTATGCGGTGGTGCCGCCGATCCCGAAATCGCTTCCCGGCGTGTCCACAGAGGCTTCGGAACGGATCTGGATGAACCTTCCGCCGGCCCGCGTCTGGGTGTATCGCAAGGATTAATTCCGCCGGCTCCTGCTTTTGCGCGGCGGGCTCGTTTCGCCGAACGCATGGGATTGGATGTCTGCTCCCAAAATCCTGATCATTCCCGGCTCGCTGCGCACCGGCTCGCACAATGCGAAGCTTGCAGCGCTCGCCGCGTATGAATTCGCCCAGGCCGGCGTCGACGTCACCCGCATCTCGCTGGCGGATTTTCCGATGCCGATCTACGACGGCGATCTCCAGGCCAAATCCGGCGTGCCCAAGCACGCCATCAATCTCAAGCGCATGATCGGCGCCCATCACGGCATCCTCATCGTCTCGCCCGAATACAACGCCTCGGTGCCACCGCTTCTCAAGAACGCGATCGACTGGGTCAGCCGCGTGCACGAGTTGCACGAAGCGCGCGGCGAGGTGTTCCGCAACCGCGTGTTCGCGCTCGCGGGCGCCTCGCAGAGCCGGCTCGGCGCGGCCCGCGCGCTCCAGGCCTTGCGGCTGATCCTCTCCTCCTGCCACGCCAATGTGATTGCCAGCCAGCTCACGCTCGCCTTTGCCGACCAGGCCTATGACGATATGGACAGGCTGAAGAACGAGGGCGATATCGCCGCGTTGAAGGAGCTGGTAGCGCAGTTGATCGACGTTTCCCAACGCATGATGTGAGGTGACATGACGCCAGCCGAGATCGCCCCCAAGGACCGCCTGATCGTTCCGCTCGACGTGTCGAGCCCGGAGGCTGCCGAGGCGATGGTCGCAAGGCTCGGCGACAGCGTCACGTTCTACAAGATCGGCTATCAGCTCGCCTATGCCGGCGGCCTGCCGTTGATCGGCAAGCTCGCCGGCAAGGGCAAGAAGGTGTTCGCCGATCTCAAGATGCACGACATCGGCAACACCGTGATGCGCGGTGTCGAGAGTGTCGCCAAGCTGGGGGCGACTTTCGTCACCGTCCACGCTTATCCGCAGACCATGAAGGCGGCGGTCGAAGGCCGAGGCGGATCGAGCTTGAAGATTCTCGCGGTCACGGTGCTGACCTCCTACAATGACGACGATCTGCACGCGGCCGGATATCGGCTCGGCGTCTCCGAGCTGGTCGAAGCGCGCGCGCAGCAGGCGCAGGTGCTCGGCATCGATGGACTCGTCTGCTCGCCGGAAGAGGTGGGTGCCTTGCGCAAGATCGTCGGACATCAGATGAACCTCGTGACGCCTGGTATCCGTCCGGCGGGCGCACCGACCGGCGACCAGAAGCGCGTCATGACGCCGGGCCGCGCGATCGCTGCAGGCGCCGACTATCTCGTCGTCGGACGGCCGATCCTCGAGGCCGTCGACCCCAAGGCGGCGGCCGACGCAATCCAGACCGAGATCGCGCAAGCGCTCGGCTAATTCAGAAAGGGAGAACGACGATGGCAAAGGGTTACTGGATCGGGCGTGTCGACGTGAGCAATGACGAGGGCTACAAGCCCTACGCGGTCGCCAACGGTCCGATCTTCAAGAAATGGGGCGGCCGTTTCGTCGTCCGCGCCGGCAAGTTCACCACCGTCGAAGGTGCCAGCCGCAACCGCAACGTCGTGATCGAATTCCCCGACTACGAAACCGCGCTCGCCTGCTACAACTCGCCGGAGTACCAAGCCAACATCAAGGTGCGCCAGCCGCACTCGATCGCCGACCTCATCATCATCGAAGGCTATGACGGTCCACAGCCGTCATAGAAGGCGGCGCGTACCGTCGTTCTTCACGTGAACGAGGGCGCCAATCAGCGCGCCCTTCGCCTGAGCCGCCGGCTCGCCGAATTGTGGCGAGATCGGCGCCCAGGTACCTGCCCGCCGGACGCAGTGGAGCGGTTCCAGTCCTTCTTCTGAAGGGGATTTTCGCCACTCCACCTGCTCCCGCAGCGCTGCTCACTCAGCCTCATTCCAAGGATTCTTTTGTCCCCAAATGGGGATTGCGACGCTGCCCAATTCTCATTCAAGGTTGCTTTGCTCGAACTGTACAACAGGGACGATGAGAAGTCAGCTCAAGCAACGCAGACGTCCCTGACCGGAGGCAAGCCTACCCGCATCACGACAACCTTGAATCAAGGAGCGGAAGTCATGGCACTCATCAACGGAACGGCAGGCGACGATATCATTCCTGGAACGGCAGCTGACGACCAGATCAACGGGTTGGCAGGCAACGATACGATCACCGGGTTGGACGGCGCCGACCTCGTGAACGGAGGCGCGGGCGACGACAACATCGATGGCGGCGCCGGCGACGATACGCTGAATGGCAATGCCGGTGTCGATACGATCGCCGGTGGCGATGGCGACGACACCATCAGCGGTGGTGCGGGAGACGACAATCTTTCGGGTAATGCCGGCCTCGATACGATCCACGGCAACGCCGGCAATGACACGATCGACGGCGGCCTGGGAAGCGATCAGCTCTATGGTGACGCAGGCGCCGACTCCATCCACGGTGGAGATGACGATGACGCCGTCTACGGCGGCGCCGGAGCCGACACCCTTTGGGGAGACGCAGGCAATGATACGCTGAGTGGCGATGCCGGCAGTGACACGCTGCACGGCGGCCTCGGCGACGACACGCTGAACGGAGGCCTCGGCGACGATGTCATCAATGGCGACGAGGGCAATGACACGCTGAACGGCGGTCTCGGAAACGACACGCTGAACGGCGGTGCCGACGATGACGTCCTGAATGGCGGCGCCGGCAATGACACGCTGAACGGCGACGACGGCAACGACACCATGAATGGAAACGCCGGAGCCGACCTCATGGATGGCGGCGCCGGTACCGATACGATGTTCGGCGACGCCGGAGACGACACCATGTCGGGCGGCGCCGGAGACGACACCATGAATGGCGGTGACGGCGCGGACGACCTCAGTGGCGGCACCGGCAATGATACGCTGAACGGCGATGCCGACGATGATACTCTTGCCGGCGGCGACAACGACGATACGCTGAACGGCGGAGACGGCGCCGACACGCTCGCGGGCGGAAATGGCAACGATACGCTCGCCGGCGGCGCAGGCGATGACGAGCTGGATGGCGGTAACGGCAACGACGTCCTCGACGGCGGCACGGGAGACGACGTGCTGACGGGTGGTGCGGGCGCCGATACCTATAACTTCGGTGACGACACCGCCACCAACTTCGGTGATGACCAGATAACGGATTTCAGTCTCACCGATGGTGATCTGATCCACGTCGATGCTGCACCGGGCTTCGACCCCACCTCGATCGTAGTCGACGATGATGGCACGAACACTGTGCTCGACTTCGGCTTCGGAACGATTCAACTCGACGGCGTCACCGGTGGCGCAACGCCATTCACGACGATCGACGACATCAATGTGCTCGCGGGGTCCACGGTCATTGAAGTCGTGTGAGGCCCGTTCGGCGGGGCGGCTACCGGTCCGCCCCGCCGTACATTTCTGTAGTCTGTACTAGTCAGTCGATAACATTGCCTGCCGGTCATGTATTTGCGTCCGCCTGAGGGCCCAGCGCCTGGTAAGAGATCGCTGCTCGGATTGATTCCGGGGCGGTCCGCAGTCGTGTGGGTCGTGGCCTTCAGCATCTCGGTGAACCTGCTGCTTCTGGTCGTCCCACTCTATTCGATCGAGGTGTTCGACCGGGTGATCAGTAGCGGTAGCGTTGAAACGCTCGTCGGTCTTACCATGATCGCCGCAGCGGCTCTCGTCTTTAGCGCCGCTTTCGATATCCTGCGTAGCCGCCTCCTCAGTCGGTTCGCAGTTGGCTTCGAGCGCTGCGTCGCTCCAATTGTGCTCGAAGGCACCATCGTGGACGCGGCAAGTCGCGGCGATGGAGGGACGCACGATCTCGTCAAGGTCCGCGAGCTGAGGACCTTCCTGTCGAGCGGCACCGTTACGACGCTCATCGATGCGCCTTTCCTCCCTGCCTTCATTCTCATCCTGTTCTTCCTCCACGTTTGGTATGGTGCCATCGCCCTGGTCGGGACGGCAATTCTGCTGGTGATGGGCATCATCAGCCGGCGGATCGCGCGCACCGAAACGGCCGAAGCATCGGGTGCCGCCCTGCGGACGCAGGCGGCTCTGGATGGGATCGTTCGGCATGCCAGCCTCGTGCGCGCGATGGGGTGGACCCTTGGCGCAGTTCGGGAATTCATGCGGCTCAACGATCAGGCATTGTCGCCCGTCGTTCGAGCCAGTGAACGTGTCTATGCAATTGGCGCCGCCGCGCGCATGGTAAGGACGATCCTGCAGATTGCCGCGATCGGAGCGGGCGCTTGGCTGGTTCTTCAAAATGAAGTGCTGTCGGGCAGCCTGATCGCGAGTTCACTGCTGATCGCGCGCACGCTCCTGCCCATGGAAAGCCTGATCTCGGCCTGGCGTGCGCTCACATCCGCGCAGGAGGCCTGGATACAGGTCCAGGCCGCCGCTGCGCCGGTGCTGGCGCGAAAGAGGAAGACATTGCTTCCGATGCCGTCCGGCAGGCTGGTCGTCGACCGCGTGGCTTACCGACCCGCTGGAGCCAAACGTCCCATTCTCGCGGGCATAAATTTCGAGTGCCGACCCTCACAGATTGTCGTTGTCATAGGTCCGACGGGAGCTGGGAAATCGACCTTGCTGCGGCTGATGGCGGCCCTCGAGCTGCCGAGTAGCGGCACGATCCGGCTGGATCATGCCGCTCTCCATAATTGGGATGCCGATCAGCTCGGCAGGTTCGTCGGATATCTTCCCCAGGACGTGCAGCTTGTGGGCGGCACCGTCGCGGAGGCGATCGCCGGATTCGACGAAAGCGCGCGCGACGAAGACATCACCGCGGCAGCGATGCTCGCGCAAGCGCATGACATGATCCTTTCCCTGCAATCTGGCTATCAGACGGAGATCGGTCGCGACGGCAGCAAGCTCTCTGGTGGTCAGCGCCAGCGGATCGGCCTTGCGCGAGCGTTCTTCGGCGACCGCAAGTTGATGCTGCTGGACGAACCAAATGCCAACCTCGACCCGGAAGGCGAGGAAGCACTCTGCTCTGCGGCTCTGCAAGTCAAGGCGCGCGGCGCAACGCTGGTCATCGTGACGCACAGGCCCCGCCTCCTGACGATCGCGGATGCCGTATTGCTGCTGAGAGATGGCATGCAGCTCGCCTTTGGCCCGCCCAGCAAGGTTCTGCCCCTGCGTCTATCTGACGTCACACCGATTTCGAAGTCGACCGACGGCCACCGCGAAGGAGAGACCCGCGTGCTCAGGACCGGAGGAGGGGGTCGATGACGTCACAAGGCCATGCTCGCAACATCGTCATTCCCCGCCATGTCGTGACCGACGAGCGGTGGGCAACATTCAATGAACCACGCTCCGACATGCGGCGCATCGTGGTGTGGGGGTGTGTGCTCCTCATTCTGCAGTTCTGCTGCATCGGCGTCTGGGCGACCACCGTGCCGCTCCGCAGCGCTGTCGTGGCGTCCGGCTTCATCAAAGTGCATTCAAAGCGCAAAGCCGTGCAGCACCTCGAGGGAGGCATCATCAAGTCGATCCTCGTCAGAGAGAATGATCGTGTCCAGGCCGGTCAAGTGATTGCGCGGCTCGATACCACGCAGATCGAGGCGATGCTCGGTTCGCTCGAGACGAAATTGTTTGCGGACCTTGCGATGGAAACGCGATTGGCCGCCGAACAGGCTGGCGAAATGGAGATCCGGTTTCCGGATGAGCTGCGGACGAGTTCTGCTGCGGCCGCGCGCGTTGCCGTACTGACCCAGCGGGCCGAGTTTGCGGCGCGGTTGACGGCGATCGACGGCGAGCGAAAGCAGATTGATCAGCAGATGCTGCAACTGGAGGATACCATTCGCGGCCTGGAGGGCGACACGAAGGGGGCAGAGCAGCAAATTGCCCTTCTGAAAGAAGAGATCGCGGATACGAGTTCCCTGCTCGCCAAGGGGCTCGCGCGGAAGCCGCGTTTACTGGCTCTGCAACGGAGCCAGGCTGAAACGGAAGGGCAGATCGCCCGCAATGCAGCATCAATCTCGCAGGCACGAACAAAGATCGCCGAACTCGACGATAGGCGTCGACAGCTGGAGCTGAACCAGAAGCGGGACATCGCAAAGCAGCTGCACGCCACCAGCCAGGAGATTGGTGATCTTCGACATCGAATTGCCGCGTTGCGTGATCAGCTTGTTCGATCCGAACTGCGTGCACCTGAAAGTGGGAAGGTCGTCGGCCTCAACAGCAGGGATCTCAGTGCCGTGCTTGCGCCCAGGGAAACTCTTCTGGAAATCGTCCCCCTTCAGGATCGGCTTATCATCGAGGCAACGCTGAAGCCGACGGATAGGCAAGAGGTCTATGTCGGACAGACGGCGCGCGTGCGCGTCCTCGCATTGAACATCCGCCGAATACCGATGCTGGATGCGAAGGTCGTCGCAGTTGCCGCGGATGCGCTGAATGACCCGAAGACGGGCGTCGCCTCCTACATGGCGGAGCTCGAGCTAGGAACCACGACGCAGACAGCATATTACCTTTCGTCATTATTGCCCGGAATGCCCGTCGAGGTGTTCGTCGAGACGGGAGAAAGAACCTTTGCGGAGTATTTACTGCAGCCCATGGTGCTGCGGATCCACCGCGCTTTCAGGGAGAGTTAGGCTGCTGGCGCAAAGCCGGCGGCATCGTTATTGCGGGAGGAGCGCTTGCACGAGAATGGCAAGGTACTGCCCCATTGGCAGAATGGAGTCGGTTTCTACCCAACGGAGAGCGCGCGCTCGACGATCGATGCCGAGGGTCTGGTAGAACAGTTTGCGAGACCTGCCGACCAGAGCGTCGGCCAGATGGCGATGGAGCATTTTGGGAGAGGGATTGCGGAGCTGCTTGAATGCCGCAGCTGCTATATTGCGGCGGCAATGCGTCGAGCTTCCGGCCAACAACTGCTACAGGCGCGGATCGGGCAGGCGAACATCGATCCTTCATGCACGGCCATGGTGGCGCGAATTGCTCGCAAGGGCGCCAGTACAGGCTGTACGCTGCTCGAACCGGTCCATCTGCGCACGACTTTCGTGCGAAAGCTGATCGGACCCGAGCCCGATTTGAAAGGTCATTCCGTGATAGGACGGTTCGCCGCTTGCGACGGCGTAACGGTCGTCTTTGTTGCGGGATGGCGTCAATCGGGACTCACGCGTGCTGAGGTTCCGTGCCTGGTGCGCGCGGTGCGTGCGATCTGGGAGACCGCCCACGATCTGGCGCGATTGCAGCAGCGCCAGGAAGATGCGGCGACTTGGCTTGGGGTTTTGGCGTTTCCTGCCCTCATCGTCGACGAAGATCTTCGCATTCACGAAATCAACGGCAGCGCGCAAGCGCTGATGGCCAAGGGCGAACTCCTCAAGGCGAATGGAGACAAGTTGGCCGGGCATAACAGTTCGGTGACGGCCGCCTTGAGGGAGGCGATTCGCGAATCATTGAGTTCGTGCGCCGATCGGGAGTGGCTGGATACAACCGTGCCTCTTTCAACCGAGCGCGAGCGGTTTGCCTTTGCCAGAATTGGAGCTGCGCCGCCGCCTTGCGATACCGGAAAGGCGCTTGTCATCGTGCCGCAGTTCGATGAGGTGTCGGGAGCGCACCGCATTGCCGCGGCTTTCGGCTTGAATTTCGCGGAAGAGCGGATTGTCACTCGGATCCTTCAAGGTAAGTGTCCACGAAAGATCGGTGCTGAACTGCGGCTAACCGAAGCCACAGTGAGGACCTACACCAAGCGCATAATGCTCAAACTGGGAATCAACCGGCAATCCGAGTTCTTTGTGCTTCATCATCTCACGCAATCGCCGTTCGGCTCGGGCCTGCGCGAGAAGTCGGTCCGCCAGTTTGCTTCCGTCTCTCGGTTGATCGGATAGGTGATGCTATGTTTGGAGAGGCCTGAAGACCTCAAAAATCGATGTTCGAAGCGTTCATGATGACACCAACCCGTCCGCTCGCAACGAGCTCCTTCCTTCTTTCGACCGCGATTGTGGTCCTTGCGCTCGCAACGCCCGGAAATGGCCTTGCCGAAGGCATCCAGCTGGGAATGCCGATCGCCTGCGAGCCCGGGAAGACCTGCTACATCCAAAATTATACGGATCGGGACTCGTCGCCGGCGGCCAGGGACTACAAGTGCGGCACGCTGACATACAATGGGCACAACGGAACTGACTTTCGGCTCCCCTCGCTGCAGGCGCAACGGGCTGGCGTTGACGTTCTCGCGTCCGCAAGCGGACGCGTCCTTCGAACTCGGGCAAATCTGCCGGACGGAGCGTTTCAAAAAGCCGCGCGCGAGGCTGTTCGTGATGTCGAATGCGGCAATGGCGTTCTGGTCCAACACGACGACCATTGGGAAACGCAATATTGTCATTTGGCGACGGGCAGTCTTCGGGTGAAGCCCGGCGACTCCGTAACACGAGGGCAGCCGCTCGGCCGGGTAGGTCTATCGGGCTTGACCGAGTATCCTCACCTCCACTTCACCGTCCGGCACAACGGTTCGATCATAGATCCTTTCGCCCATGGCTCGAGCCCGGAGTCCTGCGGCGGAGGAGAGATGCTCTGGGATCCCGCACTGCGGACGCAGCTTCGCTATCAAGAACGGGTCGTTCTGAACACGGGGTTTGCGACGACCCCGGTGACGATGGAATTCATAGAGGACGGAAGAACGGACGCCGAATTGCCTTCGGCGACCTCGGCGGCAATTGTCGCCTTTGTGCGTATCATCGGTTTGAAATCGGGCGACGTTCAGCGACTTGTCGTCAGCGGGCCCTCCGGCAGGATGATTGCCGAGAACAACACTGCGCCCGTCGATAACAATAAAGCGCAAGCGTTTCTATCCACCGGTCGGAAGCGCCCCGCCAACGGCTGGGATCCGGGCACCTACAAGGCCGAGTACACTGTCGAGCACGCCGGCCAAGTCGTGCTGAGAGAGCTCTGGGAACTTCCGGTTCGACCGAATTGATCCGATGTTTTCCTGGGGTCTGCGAGAGCCCGCAATTGCCGGGCCATGGTTGAAACCCCTCGTCCGCGCATCCCCCTGGTTCCCCATCGGTTGCCCAAACGGCCCGCGACCGGTAATAGGGCCATTGAAAGGATCGCACCATGTCCGACATGCGCTTGATTGTTGCGGGAGCCGGCGGCCGGATGGGCCGGGCGCTGGTGCGGGCGATTGCCGAGAGCAAGGGCGCGGTGCTGGCGGGCGCGCTGGAGGCGCCCGGTTCGGAGCTGCTCGGCAAGGACGCCGGCGTGCTCGCAGGCCTGTCGGCCAATGGCGTCAAGCTGTCCGCCGATCTCTGGGCGATGTCGAAGGATGCCGACGGCATTCTCGACTTCACCGTGCCGGCGGCGACCATCGCCAACGTCGCGATCGCCGCCGAGCGCGGCATCGTGCACGTGATAGGCACGACCGGGCTGTCGGGCTCCGACAACTCCGTGATCAAGAGCGTCACCAATCGCGCGGTCGTGGTGCAGTCCGGCAACATGAGCCTGGGCGTCAACCTGCTCGCCGCCGTGGTCAAGCGCGTTGCCAAGGCACTTGACCAGAGTTTCGACATCGAGATCGTGGAAACCCATCACCGCATGAAGGTCGATGCGCCCTCGGGTACGGCGCTGATGCTGGGCCAGGCCGCAGCCGCCGGCCGCGGCATAACCCTCGATGACCATTCCGAGCGTGGTCGTGACGGCATCACCGGCGCCCGCCGGCCGGGCAATATCGGTTTTGCCTCCTTGCGCGGCGGCACCGTCGCCGGCGACCACAGCGTGACGTTCCTCGGCCCGTTCGAGCGCCTGACGCTGTCGCATCAGGCGGAGGACCGCATGTTGTTCGCCCATGGCGCGCTCAAGGCGGCGCTGTGGGCGCACGGCAAGACGCCGGGGCTTTACTCGATGGCCGACGTGCTCGGCCTCGCCGATTTCTGATCGAACCAAACGGAAAGCAGTCAATGAGCGAACGTCTTCTCGTGCTCGTGCGCCACGGCCAGAGCGAATGGAATCTGAAGAACCTGTTCACGGGCTGGAAGGACCCCGATCTCACCGAGCTCGGCGTGAACGAAGCCAAGGAAGCAGGCCGCAAGCTGAAGGCACAGGGTCTCGTGTTCGACGTCGCCTTCACCTCGGTGTTGACGCGCGCACAGCACACGCTCGATCTCATCCTCGGCGAGCTCGGCCAGACCGGTCTGCCGACCACGAAGAACCTCGCGCTCAACGAGCGCGACTACGGTGATCTCTCCGGTCTCAACAAGGATGACGCGCGCAAGAAGTGGGGCGAGGACCAGGTGCTGGTCTGGCGCCGCTCCTACGACGTGCCGCCGCCCGGCGGCGAAAGCCTGAAGGACACGCTGGCGCGCGCGCTGCCCTATTACGTGCAGGAAATCCTGCCCGCCGTGCTCAACGGCAAGCGCACTTTGGTTGCCGCCCACGGCAATTCACTGCGCGCGCTGATCATGGTGCTGGAGAAGCTCTCGCCCGAGGGCATCCTGAAGCGCGAGCTCGCCACCGGCGTGCCCATCATCTACCGCCTCAACGCGGATTCGACCGTGGCCTCGAAGCTGGATCTGGCGGGGTAAAGCATGATCCGGAAAAGTGCGCAGCGGTTTTCCGAAAAGATCATGCTCAAACAATAGCCTAAAGCGCGACGATTCATCCTCATCTCATCGCGCTTTAATAAACACCGTCATTCCGAGGCGCCCAAAGGGCGAGCCCGGAATCTCGAGATTCTCAGGTGCGCAATTGCGCACCGTAGTTCAATGCTTCGCATCGCCCCGGAACGACATCAGAGAGTCACTGCACCCCGAGCTGCCCCGCTTCCCAGCCCAGCATCGCCTGCTTGCGGGTGATGCCCCAGTGGTAGCCGGTGAGCGTGCCGCTCTTGCCGAGTGCGCGGTGGCAGGGCACGACGAAGGAGACCGGGTTCTTGCCGACCGCCGCGCCGACGGCGCGTGAGGCCTTCGGACTGTTGATGTTGCAGGCGATGTCGGAATAGGACACCGCGCGTCCCATGGGAATCTTCAGCAGCGTCTCCCACACCCGCACCTCGAAATCGGTGCCGATCAGGACCACGCGCAGCGGCTGGTCCGGTCGCCACAGCTTCGGGTCGAAGACACGCGACGCAAGCGGCGCAGTGCCTTCGTGATCTTCCACATAAGCGGCGTTCGGCCAGCGCCGCGTCATGTCGGCAAGTGCGATCTTCTCTTCGCCGGGATCGGCGAAGGCGAGCCCCGACAGGCCGCGATCGGTGGCGATCACGATCGCGGTGCCGAACGGCGAGGGATGGAAGCCGTAGCGCAGGGTGAGGCCGGCACCGCCGTTCTTCCATTCGCCCGGCGACATCGCTTCGTGCGTGACGAATAGATCGTGCAGCCGGCCCGGCCCCGACAGGCCGGAGTCGAGCGCGGCGTCAAGAATGCTGGCGGAATCCCTGAGCAGGTTCTTGGCGTGGTCGAGGGTGAGTGCCTGCATGAAGGCCTTCGGCGTGATCGAGGCCCAGCGGCGGAACAGATGGTGCAGCTCATCCGGCGTGACGCCGGCCGCATCCGCCATCGCCTCTATGGTCGGCTGCGCGCGCCAGTTCGCCGAGATGAAGGCGATCGCCCGGCGCACCGAATCATAGTCGCGCAACGCGGCGTTCTGGGTGCCCGGCCTGGCCAGGCGCTGGTCATGTATCGCGAGGGTCATCATGACCGGAAATGTAGGAGAAGGGCTGGCTCGAAACCACCCGATTCCCGACTGTGCTCAGGTCACGGGATTGTAGGTCGGCCCCCGCCGTGCGGCGTTGATGGCCGCAACCAAGGCGTTGTAAAAACTTGCCTTTTCTTCCGGCCCGAGAAAGCCGGCAATGAGCAGCCGGCGCCCGCGCGAGATCAGATAGAGGTGCTCGATGCCGTATTCCTCGTCGATCTCCTGGTCGAGCCGGACCCAGAGCGGGTTGAATGTCCATTCGGCCACCTGGCCACGATGGCTGACGCGCCGCACGCGCAGTTCCGACGGCGTCACCACGAACTCCTCGCTGGCCCGCGCCGCGCGGAAATTGACCTTGAAGGCCCACCAGATCACCAGCACGTCGAGCCCGAAAAAGCCGAACACCGGCCAGGCGCCCATCATCAAAAAGGCGAGGCCGGTGACGAAGCTGACGACGCTGAGGAACAGCATCACGGCGAGGAAGCCGGCGCGGTTCAGCGAGCGATGTGGCCTCAGCAGCGCCGAGAAGATCTGAGGCTCGTCCTCGCCTTCAGATCTCTCGCGCTCTATTTCGTTGCCTGTGCTCATCGTCCCTCAGTATATCCCGATCATGGCGAAAATCACCCGCAAGCCGGCCCCGCCCAAAGCGGCGGTGCCGAATAAAAAGGCAAAGCCGGTCGCGGCCAAACCGAAAGCGCCTGCGAAGAAATCGCTCAAGGCCACGAAGCCCTGGACGCCGGCCGAGATCCGCGAGGTCTTCAGCCGTTTTCGCAAGGCCAATCCGGAGCCGAAGGGCGAGCTCGAGCACGTCAATCCGTTCACGCTGCTGGTTGCCGTGGTGCTGTCGGCGCAGGCGACCGATGCCGGCGTCAACAAGGCGACGCGCGCCTTGTTCGAGCTCGCCGACACGCCGCAGAAGATGCTCGATCTCGGCGAGGAGCGCCTGCGCGAGTACATCAAGACGATCGGCCTCTATCGCACCAAGGCGAAGAACGTGATCGCGCTGTCGGCAAAGCTGCTCAGCGAATTCGGCGGCGAGGTGCCGCGCACGCGTGCCGAAATCGAATCGCTGCCCGGCGCCGGACGCAAGACGGCGAACGTCGTGCTCAACATGGCGTTCGGCGAACACACCATGGCGGTCGACACGCATGTCTTCCGGGTCGGCAACCGCACCGGACTTGCGCCCGGCAAGACACCGCTCGAGGTCGAGCTCGGTCTCGAGAAGGTCATCCCGGCCGAGTTCATGCTGCATGCCCATCATTGGCTGATTTTGCACGGCCGCTATACTTGCCTCGCGCGCAAGCCGCGCTGCGAGGTCTGCCTGATCAACGATCTCTGCCGGTGGCCGGAGAAGACGGTGTGAGTAACTGATTCAAAGTCATTCCGGGGCGATGCGCAGCATCGAACCCGGAATCTCGAGATTCCGGGTCTGGTCCTTCGGACCATCCCGGAATGACGGCGGTGAGATTCGAGTTCAAGCACAGCCGCTTTTGGAGTGATGTCGTGAGTCAACAAGAGCAAGTTCCATCGTCGTCTCCCACCGCAGCGCCTGCCCCACCGCCGAAGCCGACGCAGCGCCCCGCCACCTCGCTCTGGAGCCGGCTCGCGATCCCGCTGTTTGCAGTCGTCGTTGCGCTCGCCTTCGTCGCGCTGGCGACGTTGCGCTTCGACGAATGGGTCGGTAATGCCGTGATCCAGACCACCAATGACGCCTATGTGCGCGCCGAGCTGACGCGGCTGTCGAGCCGCGTCTCGGGTGAGGTGCTCACCGTAGGGGTCACCGATTTCCAGCGCGTCAAGGCCGGCGATCTCCTGATCCAGATCGATCCCGCCGATTACGATGCGCAAGTCGCGCAGGCCGAAGCCGCGGTCGCCGCGGCGCAGGCCGCGCTCGACAATCTCGCCAACCAGATCGAGCTGCAATGTGCGACGATCGCCCAGGCCCAGGCCGCCCGCCTTTCCGCGGAAGCCATGGAAGTGGAGGCGCGACAGGAGCAAGAGCGCCAGCAATCCCTGTCGCAGACTGAATCCGGCACGCGGCAGCGGCTCGAGCAGGCTGTGGCCGCCTACGCCAAGGCGCAGGCCGACGTGCGCGCGAGCCGCGCCGTGATCGCGGCCCAGCAGCACCAACTCGAAGTCCTGCAAGGCACCAGGAAGCAGCGCGCCGCCGACGTCGCGGCGGCCAAGGCGACGCTGGCGGGCGCGAAGCTGAAGCTTGGTTACACGAAGATCACTGCCCCGTTCGACGGCGTCGTCGGCGAGCGCCAGGTGCAGCCAGGCGACTACGTCAATATCGGCACCAATCTCATCAACGTGGTGCCGCTGCCCAAGGTGTACGTGATCGCGAACTACAAGGAGACCCAGCTCACGCACGTGGCACCGGGCCAGCCGGTCGAGATCACCGTCGACAGCTTTCCGCGCGAGAGGTTGCACGGCAGGGTCGCGCGCATCGCGCCGGCGACGGGCGCACAGGTGGCGCTGCTGCCGCCCGACAACGCGACGGGCAATTTCACGAAAGTCGTGCAGCGCATTCCCCTGCGCATTCAGCTCGACGACGAGCAGCCGCTGCTGGCGCGGCTGGTGCCGGGCATGTCGGTGGTCACCAGCATCAACACTGCGGTTGCGAATGGCGGAAAATGACAGTGCCAGCCGCGAGCCGCTCTCGCGCGGCGGCGTCGCGCCGCAGCCCCTGTTCGCCGTCGCGGCGGTGCTGCTCGGTTCGTTTCTCGCCAATTTCGACAGCCGGCTGACCACGGTCGGCCTGCCCGACCTTCGCGGCGCGTTCTCTCTCGGCTTCGACGAGGGCGCCTGGCTCTCCACCGCCGGCATCGGCTCGCAGATCTTCATCGCGCCTGCGGTGGCCTGGCTTGCCACGGTGTTCGGCCTGCGCCGCGTCCTCGGCATCCCCAGCCTCGTCTACGCCGCCGTCTCCTTCATCATTCCCTTCGTGCACGACTACACGACGCTGCTCGCGCTCAGCGTCGTGCATGGCCTCCTGCTCGGCACCTTCGTGCCGGCGACGCTGATGATCGTGTTCCGCAATCTGCCGATCCGCTGGTGGCTGCCGGCGATCTCGATCTATGCGATCCGCGTCGGTTTCGCGCTGGATACCTCGACCTCGCTGGTCGGCTTCTATGTCGATCATCTCGGCTGGCAATGGCTGTACTGGCAGGGCGTGGTGATCGCGCCCTTGATGGGCCTGATGGTCTATCTCGGAACGCCGAACGAGCCGGTGAACCGCGCGCTGCTCCGCGAGGCCGATTGGGGCGGCATGCTGCTGCTCGGCGCCTCGGTGTCGATGATCTATGCCGGGCTCGACCAGGGCAACCGGCTGGACTGGCTCGGCTCCGGCACGGTCATGGCACTGCTCGCAGCGGGCGCGGTGCTGTTTCTGGCCTTTCTCGTCAACGAATCGCTGGTCAGGCAGCCCTGGGCGCATGTGAACGTGCTGTTCTCGCGCAACATCGGCTTCGGGCTGGTCCTGATCCTGCTCTACACGCTGACGAGCCTGTCCAATGCGTCGCTGGTGCCGAACTTCCTCGCCACCATCGCGCTGCTCAGGCCCGAGCAGAGCGGCCTGCTGCTGCTCACCTACGGCGCGTTGCCGATGTTCGTGCTCGTGCCGGTCTCGATCTGGCTGCTGCGGCATTTCGATACGCGGACGGTGGTCGTCGTGGGCTTTGCCTGCTTCGCCGCGGCCAATCTCTGGGGCACCCAGCTCACCCACGATTGGGCGCGCGAGGATTTCGCCGGCATCGTGCTGCTCCAGGCGATCGGGCAGTCGCTGACCCTGCTGCCGCTGATCATCACGCTGCTGTCCAACTCCGACCCGAGCCGAGCCACCTCCTTTGCCGCCTATATCCAGATCATGCGGCTCGGCGGCGCCGAGATCGGCGTGGCGCTGATGGGCACCTGGCTGCGCGTGCGCGAGCAGGTCCATTCCTTCTATCTCGGCCAGAACCTTGCGGTTGGCGATGCCGATGTGGTGCAGAGATTGAAGCAGCTCGCCGATCACTTCGCCGCCCATGGCACGGGATCGGCGCAGCCGCGCGCGGTCGGCACGCTGGCGGGCATCGTCCAGCGCGAGGCCAATGTGCTCGCCTATATCGACGGCTTCTGGCTGTGCTTCTGGCTGGCGATAGCCGCGCTCGCAATCGTCGCGCTGGTCACCCGCGCGCCGACGGGCCCATTCACGCCCGCGCCGTTCGGCTTCGCCAGGATGCTCTTGCGCAAATGCGGGGTGACGGGGACGTAAGCGGCGTCACCGCACCTGCCGCGCCGGCTCGATCAGCTCGGGCCGCGGGCCGGACAGGCGCTTGTGCATGTGGACCATGAAGGCCATGGCGAAGATCGGCGTCGCCAGGTTGACGATCGGGATCGAGACGAAGGCGGCGATGAAGAGCCCGGCGGTGAAGATGGTGGCGGCGTTGTCGCGCCGCATCGCCTTGGCTTCCTCCGGCGGACGGAAGCGCATCGCCGCGAGCTCGAAATATTCGCGGCCGAGCAGCCAGGCCGCGGCGAGGAAGAAGACCAGGAAGCCGGCGCCGGCGAAAAGCACCAGCGGCAACGCGATCAGATAGACCACGATCGTCAGCAGGGCGGTCCTGACGCCTTCGAGAATCGCCTGGCCCACGGGCAGCGCCACGCCCGGCCGCTCGGCCGGATAATGCTCGCGCTCGACGATGTCGGCGACGTCGTCGACGAACAGGCTCGCCACCAGCGAGGTGATCGCGGGCATCAGGAAGATGCCGCCGAACACGACGCCGAGGCCTGCCGCGATCGAGACGATCCACGACAGGACTTCGATCGATGAATGCCAGCCCGGTCCGAGCAGGCCCTCCAGCCAGACCTCACCAGATGTCGCAAACCAGCTGAGCAGCCGCTGAAAGCCGATCGCCAGCACGGTGATCAGCACCAGCGCAAGGCCGATCGACCGCCACAGGATCGAGCGCATCGGCGGCGAGATCATTTGCGACAGCGCCTTGATGGCGGCATCCAGCATGGGGCATCCTCTCAGGTAAACACTTCGCGAGAGGTAGACACCCAATGCGGCTTCGGCAAGGGCGGCCGGCTGCCCCAGGCACGACCGTGTCCCGGTCGGGGGCACGCAAGCGCCCAGCTAGCCATGCCGATGCGCATGCTTCCGCGCCTTTGCCGGCTTCCCTTCCCCAGTCGGGATCATCACCACGCGGCCGTAGCGCACGCCGCGTTCGGCGATGATGTGGTCTGCGAAATGCCTGACCTCAGAGGCATCGCCGCGCAGCGCCGTCATCTCCATGCAATTGTCGTCGTCGAGATGGACGTGCAGCGTCGCCAGCGCAAGGTCATGATGGCCGTGGAATTCCTGCACCAGTCGCTTTGAGAGGTCGCGCGCAGCGTGGTCGTAGACATAGACGAGGCCGGCGACGCATTGGCCGGCCTGTGCCGTGTCTTCCGTGCTCTGCTGCAGGCCGGCGCGGGCGAGATCGCGGATGATCTCGGAGCGGTTCTGGTAACCACGCGCCTCGGCTGCAGCATCGATCTCCGCCAGGAGATCGTCCTCGATCGTGATCGTAATCCGCTGCATCAGGTTCTCTCCGTGCGTGCCGCCGTTGGGACCCGTTGTACACGGATTCCGCGCCGCTCACAGCCGCGTCGCACGAAGCCGTAGCGCGTTGCCGACCACGCTCACCGACGACAGCGCCATTGCCGCCGCAGCGATGATCGGCGACAGCAGCACGCCGAAGGCCGGATAGAGGATCCCGGCGGCGATCGGAATGCCGGCGGCGTTGTAGATGAAGGCGAAGAACAGGTTCTGGCGGATGTTGCTCATGGTCGCCTGCGACAGTTTTCGCGCGCGCACGATCCCGGTGAGATCGCCCTTGAGCAGGGTGACGCCGGCACTCTCCATCGCCACGTCGGTGCCGGTGCCCATGGCGATGCCGACCTCCGCGGCGGCCAGCGCCGGCGCGTCGTTGACGCCGTCGCCGGCCATCGCAACGCTGCGGCCGGCCTTTTGCAGCCTGGTGACCACCGCGCTCTTCTGGTCCGGAAGCACCTCGGCCTCGACCTCGGCGATTCCGAGGCGGCGCGCGACGGCCTCAGCCGTGGTGCGGTTGTCGCCGGTCAGCATGATGACCTTGATGCCTTCTGCCGCGAGCGCCCTCAGCGCCTCCGGCGTCGAGGCCTTGACCGGATCGGCGATCGCGAACAGGCCGGCAAGCCGGCCATCGACGACCATGTTGATCACGGTCGCGCCGTCGCCGCGCAGCCGTTCGGCTTCGGTGTCGAGCGCCCTGGTCTCGATGCCGATCGACGTGAGGTATTTGGCATTGCCCAGCACGATGGTCTTGCCGTCGACCTTGCCCGTTGCGCCCTTGCCCGTCGGCGAATCGAATTGCTCGACCTGGCCAAGGGCGAGCTGCTTCTCCTTGGCCGCGCGCACGACGGCGTCGGCCAGGGGATGCTCGCTGGCCCGCTCGACGCTGGCCGCAAGCCGGAGGATATCATCTTCCGCGAAGCCGGCTGCCGGCACGATCGCGACCACCTTGGGCTTGCCCTCGGTCAGCGTGCCGGTCTTGTCGACCACGAGCGTGTCGATCTTCTCCATGCGCTCCAGCGCCTCGGCGTTCTTGATCAGCACGCCTCCCTGCGCGCCGCGGCCGACGCCGACCATGATCGACATCGGTGTCGCAAGTCCCAGCGCGCAGGGGCAGGCGATGATCAGCACGCTGACGGCTGCGACGAGGCCGAAGGCGAGCCGCGGCTCCGGTCCGAACCAGGCCCAGGCACCGAAGGCAGCGAGGGCGACGACGATCACCATCGGCACGAACCAGCCGGAGACCTGGTCGGCCAGGCGCTGGATCGGCGCGCGCGAGCGCTGCGCGTCCGCGACCATCTGCACGATCTGCGACAGCAGCGTCTCGCGCCCGACCTTGTCGGCGCGCATCACGAAGCTGCCCGACTGGTTCAGCGTGCCGGCAATGACCTTCGCACCGGTCTCCTTGGTGACCGGCATGGATTCGCCGGTGACCAGGGACTCATCGAGCGAGGAGCGCCCCTCCAGGATGATGCCGTCGACCGGCACCTTCTCGCCAGGGCGAACACGCAAGGAATCGCCGGCATGGAGCGTGTCGATCTCGACCTCATGCTCGCTGCCATCTGGCGCGACGCGGCGCGCGGTCTTCGGCGCAAGCTGCAGCAGCGCCTTGATTGCACCCGAGGTCGCGTCGCGGGCGCGCAGCTCCAGCACCTGGCCAAGCAGCACGAGAACGGTGATGACGGCAGCCGCCTCGAAATAGACGGCGACGGCACCCTCATGACCGCGGAAGGTGTCGGGGAACAGCTGCGGCGCCACGGTGCCGATGATGCTGTAGACATAGGCGACGCCCGTGCCCATGGCGATCAGCGTGAACATGTTGAGGTTGCGCGTCAGCAGCGATTGCCAGCCGCGGACGAAGAACGGCCAGCCGGCCCACAGCACCACGGGTGTGGCGAAGACGAGCTGGATCCAGTTCGACAGCGTGGCATCGATCCAGTTGTGCGGGCCTGCGAGGTGGCCGCCCATCTCCAGCACCACGGCCGGCAGCGCCAGCGCGCCGCCGATCCAGAACCGCCGCGTCATGTCGGCGAGTTCGGGGTTGGGTCCGGTCTCGAGGCTCGCCACCTCCGGCTCCAGCGCCATGCCGCAGATCGGGCAGGTGCCCGGTCCGACTTGGCGGATCTCCGGGTGCATCGGACAGGTGTAGATCGTGCCCGCAGGCATCTCCGGCTCGGGCGCCTTCTCCTTCGCAAGATATTTGGCGGGATCGGCGGCGAATTTGGTGCGGCAGCCGGCCGAGCAGAAATGGAAGGTCTCGCCGTGATGCGCGAGGTGATGCTTCGACGTCGCCGGATCGACCGTCATGCCGCAGACCGGGTCCTTCACCCTGGCCGGGGAATCACCGTGGTCATGGCCGTGATGATGGGCATGGCTGGAATGATCGCCGCCACAGCACGAGGATGCCGCGGGCTTCGCCACCGGCGCTGCAGCTTTCGCGGAACAGCCGCATCCGGAGTGTGTTTCCGCGTCGTGACGGTGCTCGCTGTTGTTCATGGCCATGCTCCGGTCTTGAAACCTATACCCGGTAGGGGTATATAGACCGCATGCGCAAGGACATCAAGGCATCTGTCGGAAAACGTCTGGGCCGGATCGAGGGCCAGGTTCGCGGCCTGTCGAAAATGGTAGAGGAAGACCGCTACTGCATCGACATCGTAACGCAGATCTCGGCCGTGCGTGCCGCACTGCGCCGGGTCGAGGAGGAGGTTCTGAAGGATCACGTCGCCCATTGCGTCGAGCATGCGATCGCGAGCGGCGACAAGGCCGATCAGCGCGAAAAGATCGCGGAGCTGATGGCGGTGATCGGCCGGGCGGAGCGGTAATTCTCGTCATTGCGAGCGAAGCGAAGCAATCCAGACTGCCTCCGCGAAGGGATTCTGGATTGAGTCGTCGTCGCAGTGACGGTTGGTCAGGCGAAATCGCGCCACATCCTCCGGTGTCGCCCCGCAACCCCAGGACCATAACCCCCAAGGGAAGAGCTTGGCGAAATCCGATTGTTCGGTACTTTGCTTTTCAAGCGCGATGGATCACGCGGTATGAGTCCCTGCTTTGCAGGGACGACAGCAGCGCTACGCCGCCATCTCCCGCGTCCGGGCGCGGTACATCGCGAGTTCGCTTGGCAGCACAAAATGCTCCGAGAAAGCAGCGATGGCCGCGGCGACCTGCGCGTTCACTTCCTCAGCCGGAAGCTCAGCCGTCGCCTCTTCGTCAATCGCTTCAGGAACGAGCGGCGGCGCCACGAACGTTTCTGGAAACACACTGAATGAGCCTGCTACCTCCTCGAGCGGCTTCTGCTTGTCGGCCCAGTGCAGGGCAGTGTAGTCGAACCCGTGCACGATGGTGGGTTTGACGACTTCGAAATAGGGCGAGATGTCGAAGTCGCGGGGCATGTAGAGCGAGGAATCGCGGATGTGCAGGATCTCGCGGCGGGCGGCACGGCTGCCGGCCTTGGTGATCTTCGGCAGGATCGGATAGCGCACGGCGTCGAAGGCCTGTGCGATCAGCGCCGAGCAGATGATCTTGGTCGGGTCGCCGGAGCCGATCGCGATCATGCGCCGGCGCCAGCGTTGCGGAATCGGCATCGGGAACAGATAACGCATCAAGTCGACGATGTTCTTGGTGTCGTAGCCGAAGCCGATGCGGTTGATGGCGTAGCGGCAGACCGTGGTGCGGTCCTCATAGGACAGCCCGACCGGGCGGCAGAGGCGGGTGTGATAGGGGAAATATTTTGACAGCGGCGCCGAGGTGACGCCTTCGCCGATATTGGCCTCGATCAGCACATGCGGCTCGCCGTCGGGCTCCTCCGCACCCGCGACCGGGCCGACATAGAGCGCGGCATGCGACCAGGTCGACTGTGTCAGATACTTGATGATGCCTGAGATGCGGTTGTTGCCCTCGACCAGCAGCACGTCGCCGGGTTCGATGACGCCGCGCAGATGCTCGGGATCGCTCGGCGTGAACGGCTCATAGCCCGGCACCTCCTTCGAGAGGTACGCGGCAATCAGCTTGCCGACTGAATCCAGGACCGTCCCCATGTCGAACTCCCCCCACGGCCTTTTCCGGCCGCCTTTTTCCCTTCTGTATCATGGTCGGAACGTGTTGCAATTCGGTTCATCACTCTGTGAGATCAAGCACGGTTGATTCACCATGATGGTTGCCGTGCAACATCAGATGCGGCAAGGTTCGCGGGCTGTTCCCGTTTGCCGCAAGTCCCCGGAAACCATGACATGACAATCACGCGCCGCGGTTTCCTTTCGGCGTCGGCGGCCTTTGCGGCGATGCCGGTCCTGGGCGCAAGCGCCGCGCCCCTGCCGCGCGAGGCGGACATCGTCGTGATCGGGGCGGGAGCTGCGGGCATTGCCGCGGCGCGGCGCATCATGGCGACGGGCCGCAAGGTCGTCGTGGTGGAAGCCGCGGGCCAGATCGGTGGCCGCTGCATCACGGATAGCACCAGCTTCGACACGCCGTTCGACCGCGGCGCCCGCTGGATGCACAATGCCGACACCAACCCGATGATCCGGCTGGCGCGCAGCGTCGGGCTGGACGTGCTGCCGGCTCCATCGGGCCAGAAGATGCGCATCGGGCGCCGCAACGCGCGCGCGGGCGAGACCGAACAGTTCCTGGCGGCGCTGGTGCGCGCCAACCGCGCCATCGACGAGGCCGCGCGCGGCAAGCTGGACACCTCCTGCGCGTCCGTGCTGCCGAAAGATCTCGGCGACTGGGCGGGTGCGGCCGAGTTCCTGCTGGGCCCGAGCTTCGCCGGCAAGGACCTGAAGGAGCTGTCCGCGATCGACAAGGGGCGTGCGCAGGACCGCAACGCGGCGATCGCCTGCCGTCAGGGCCTCGGCACGCTGATCACCAAGCTGGCAGAGCAGACCCCGGTGGCGCTGTCGACGCCGGCGAGCCGCATCGCCTGGAGCAACCGCGACGTCAGCGTGGAGACGCAAGCCGGCAGGATCGCCGCGCGCGCCGCCATCGTCACGGTCTCGACCAACGTGCTGACATCGGGCGCGATCAAGTTCACACCCGACATGCCCAAGCGGACCCTGGACGCGGCATCGAAGCTCGGCCTCGGCAGCTACGACCACATCTTTCTGCAACTGCCCGGCAATCCGCTTGGCCTGTCGCGTGACGATATCCTTATCGAACAGAGCAATTCGACGCGCACGGCCCTCATGTTCGCCAATATCGGCGGCTCCTCGCTGTGCTCGATCGATGTCGGCGGCTCTTTCGGCCGCGATCTGTCCGAGCAGGGCGAGAAGGCCATGGCCGCCTTCGCGAAGGAGTGGATCGCGAAACTGTTCGGCAGCGAAGCCGCTTCCGCCGTGCAGAAGACCAGCGCGACGCGCTGGAACGCCTCGCCCCATGTCTTGGGCGCGATGTCGGCGTCTTCGCCCGGCGGCCAGCTCTCGCGCAAGATCCTGAGCGAGCCGATCGGCAACGTGTTCCTCGCCGGCGAAGCCACCCACGAGACATTGTGGGGCACCGTCGACGGCGCCTGGGAAAGCGGCGAACGCGCGGCAGATGCGGCGCTGCGCAAGATCGGCGCGCTCAAGGATGACTCAGCGGACGTGCCGACACAGTCGACCAAGAAGCGCCGCGCGCCGCGGCAGCAGGCGAACTAAGGCGTAACAATCTCCGCTGTCGTCCGGACAGGCGAAGCGCAGGTCTGGACCCGTCACCCCAGGGAGTGGCGTCAGCGCAAAATCCCGTCCAGCACCGGCAGTCCGGCAATCACCGCCATCGCAATCAGCGCATAGCAGATCCCGCGAAACACCTCCTCGCTGGCGCGGCCGAACAGCGACGCGCCGAAGGCAACGCCGATGGCATAGACCGGGCCGACGATCAGCGAGAGCACCAGCGACTCGCGGCTGATCAGGCCGGTCGACGCGTAGCTGACCATCGAGAACAAATCCGAGGCGCCGAAGAACAGCACGATGTTGGCGCGCGCGACGATCGGCGCAATCGGGCGGCCGAGCCAGTAGCCCACGATCGGCGGGCCGCCGGTCTGCGCGAGGCCGCTGCAGAAGCCGGACACGCCGCCGATTCCGACAGAGAGCCAGGCGTGGTCCTTGCCGCGATAGCGCCAGCCCGACAGCAGCAGAAGCAGCAGCGCCGCGACGAAGCAGGAAATGATCCAGCGCGTGGTGACGGGTTCGAGTACGCTGAGGAAATAGGTGCCAACGGGAACGCCGATCAGCGCGCCAAGCACGATCACCGAGGTAGCCTTGCGGTCGGCCTTGCGCCATGCGTCAGGCAGCATCGGGGCTGCCGCGACGAAATCGATGATGAGCAGCAAGGCCGCAACGAGCCTCGGTGCTGCGATGCTGCTCGCCAGCGGCATGAAGATCAGCGCCGAGCCGAAGCCGGAGAAGCCGCGCGCGGTGCCCGAAACGAAAGCGACGGCGCAGAGCGCCATCGCAATGGTGAGGCTGACATCCTTCGGGAGAAAGTCCGCAAGGCTCATGCTTGTCGATTCTGGAGCATGATGTCGTCCGAAAGCCGCTTCACACTTCTCAGCCTCATGCCCTCAGAGTACCGCCGGTCTTCTTCGTGACTTCGGCCACGATCTTGGCTCCGACGGCCTCGATCTCCTGGTCGGTGAGCGTCTTCTCGCGCGGCTGGATCGTCACCGCGATGGCGATCGACTTCTTGCCGTCGTCGATGCCTTTGCCCTCGTAGACGTCGAAAACATTCACGCCGGTGATCAGCTTCTTGTCGACGCCTTGCGCGGCACGGACGATATCGCCGGCCTTCACGGCGCGGTCGACGATGAAGGCGAAGTCGCGCGACACCGGCTGGAAGGCCGAGAGCTCGATCAGCGGCTTGGCGCGGGTCGGCTTCTTCTTCGCCTCCGGGATGCGGTCGAGGATCACCTCGAACACCACCAGCGGACCGTCGGCGCCGAGCGCCTCGAGCGCGCGCGGATGCATCTCGCCGAAATAGCCGAGCACGTTCTGCGGACCGATCTGGATCGTGCCGGAGCGACCTGGATGCAGCCATCCAGGTCCGCCGGCGACGATCTGCAGCGCCTGCATCGGCGCGCCGCCAGCTGCCAGCACCGCCAGCGCGTCGGCCTTGGCATCGAAGGCGTCAGCCTGCGTCGAGCCGGTCCAGTGACGTCCGAGACCTTCAGAGGACGCAAAGCCGCGGCGCACGCCGCTCGCCGCCATGAATTGGTCCTGCGGGCGATCACCCCTGAAGATCTGACCGACCTCGAACAGCGCGACATCGCCGAAGCCGCGATCGGCATTGGCCTGCGCGGCCGCGGTCAGGCCCGCGAGCAGGGTCGGGCGCATGTCGGACAAGTCCGACGCGATCGGGTTGGCCACTTCGAGCTCGCGCTGCCCGCCGCCGAACAATTCTGCCGCAGGCTTGGCGATGAACGACCACGTGACGGCCTCGACCATGCCGCGGCTCGCCAGCGCGCGCCGC
The DNA here is from genome assembly GCF_054602315.1 of Bradyrhizobium cedriense. Lineage (NCBI taxonomy): Bacteria > Pseudomonadati > Pseudomonadota > Alphaproteobacteria > Hyphomicrobiales > Nitrobacteraceae > Bradyrhizobium > Bradyrhizobium cedriense. The sequence continues at coordinate 150,205 of NZ_JBTSWB010000004.1, forward strand.
GCGCGGCGGGTGCGCAGCTGGAGCGGCGTCAGCACCGATTTGCGCGCGTCCTCGCCGCGTTCGAACGGTGTCTCCGGCACCTTGTCGACGCCGAAGATGCGGACGATCTCCTCGACGATGTCGGCTTTCCCGTGCACGTCCGTGCGCCAGGACGGCACCGCCACCTTCACGACCGGACCCGGGCCCGCCATCATGAAGCCGAGATGGGTCAGGATGCGCTTCATCTCGGCTTGCGGCACCTCGATGCCGGAGAGCCGCTTGACCTCGGTGACCGGGAACTCGATCAAGCGGTCGTCGCCAAAGGCCTTGCCGACCACGACGGTCTCGGACGGCGCGCCGCCGCACATCTCCATCACCAGCTTGGTCGCGAGCTCCAGCCCCGGCACCATGAAGGCGGGATCGACGCCGCGCTCGAAGCGGTAACGCGCATCCGAATTGATGCCGAGCTTGCGGCCGGTCTGGGCGATGTTGATCTCGTTCCACAGCGCCGATTCGATCAGCACGTCGGTAGTGCTCTCATCGCAGCCCGAGGCCTCGCCGCCCATGATGCCTGCGAGCGATTCGACGCCGTGTTCGTCCGCGATGACGCAAATCGCGGGATCGAGCTTGTAGGTGCGGCCGTCGAGTGCCAGCAGGCTCTCGCCGTCGCGGGCGCGGCGCACCACGAGATTGCCCTTGACCTTCTTCGCGTCGAAGACGTGCAGCGGCCGCGCGCGATCGAAGGTCATGAAGTTGGTGATGTCGACCAGCGCGTTGATCGGGCGCAGACCGATCGCGGTCAGCCGCTTCTGCAGCCATTCCGGCGACGGTCCGTTCTTGACGCCGCGCACGAGGCGGAGCGCGAAGCCCGGGCACAGCGCGGCGTCCTCGACCGTGACCTTGACCGGACACGGGAATTCGCCCCTGATCGGCTTGATGGTCGGGTCCTTGAACTTGCCCATGTCGGCGGCGGCAAGGTCGCGCGCGATGCCGTGCACGCCGGTGCAGTCCTGCCGGTTCGGCGTCAGGTTGATCTCGACCACGGGATCGCCGAGCCCTGCCCATTCGGCGTAGGCAGCGCCAACAGGCGCATCCGCCGGCAATTCCATGATGCCGTCATGGTCGTTCGAGATCTGGAGCTCGGCCGCCGAGCACAGCATGCCGCGGCTCTCGACGCCGCGAATGGTGCCGACACCGAGCGTGATATCCTTGCCGGGAATGTAGGTGCCGGGCGGGGAGAACACGCTGACGAGGCCCGCACGCGCATTCGGCGCGCCGCACACCACCTGCACCGGCGCGCCGCCGTCACCGGTGTCGACCATGCAGACGCGCAGGCGATCCGCATTCGGATGTTGCTCGGCCGAGATCACCTTCGCAATGGTGAACGGCTTCAGCGCCTTCGCCTTGTCCTCGATGTTCTCGACCTCGAGCCCGATCATGGTGAGCTTGTCGGCGAGCTTGTCCAGCGGCTCGTCGGTCTCGAGATGATCCTTCAGCCAGGAGAGGGTGAATTTCATGGCTGTGTGCCTCGGCTCTTGTCGGTGAAGTTACTTTGGTCGGTGCTAGTGTTCCCTCCCCCCTTGTGGGGGAGGGTCAGGGAGGGGGGTGAGCCGCGGGCTCCGGCGGAAGTGGCCTGCCGGATCGCCTCAACAACTCCTTCCAGGTTCGTCATCACCTGATCGTTGGTGAAACGCAGGACCTGAAAACCCTCGGCCGCGAAGAAAGCGTCGCGACGCCCATCTTTCTTCTGACGTTCCTCGAAATCGTGGGATTCTCCATCGAGCTCGATGATGAGCTTTGAGGAGAAGCACACGAAGTCGGCGATGTAGTTTCCGATTGGCGATTGGCAACGGATGCCAACACCATCCATGCGGTTAGCTTTCAGGTGGCGCCACAGCAGTGTTTCGGCGCGCGTCATCGCCCGGCGAAGCTGTTTCGCCCGGCTGCGCTGACGTTCGCTTACAGCTGCGTGCGGCATCCGCGGCTACCCCCCTCCCTGACCCTCCCCCACAAGGGGGGAGGGAACGGAGAGAGTCTTTAAACGGCTCCTCACAACCCTCACGAGCTCAGCCCTCCGGCAAGCGTCGGCACTTCGAGCGGCTTGAAGCCGTAATGGGACAGCCAGCGGACGTCGCTGTCGAACAGCTGGCGCAGATCGGCGATCCCGTATTTCAGCATGGCGATGCGGTCGATGCCCATGCCCCAGGCGAAGCCCTGGTACTCGTCGGGATCGATGCCGCAGGCGCGCAGCACGTTCGGGTGCACCATGCCGCAGCCGAGAATCTCGAGCCAATCCTCGCCTTCCCCGAACCGGATCTCGCCCTTGTCGCGGCGGCACTGGATGTCGACTTCCAGCGACGGCTCGGTGAACGGGAAGAACGAGGGACGGAAGCGCATGTTGATGTGGTCGACCTCGAAGAACGCCTTGCAGAACTCGTGCAGGATCCATTTGAGATGACCGAGATGCGAGGTCTTGTCGATGACGAGGCCTTCGACCTGGTGGAATTGCGGCGTATGGGTCGCGTCCGAATCGATGCGGTAGGTGCGGCCCGGGCAGATCACGCGGATCGGCGGCTTCTGGCTCAGCATGGTGCGCACCTGCACGGGCGAGGTGTGGGTTCGCAGCAGCATGCGCGAGCCGTCCTCCTTCGGTTGGAAGAAGAAGGTGTCGTGCATTTCGCGCGCGGGATGGCCGACCGGGAAATTCAGTTTGGTGAAGTTGTAGTCGTCGGTCTCGATGTCGGGACCTTCGGCCACCGAGAATCCCATGTCGGCGAAGATCGTGGTCAGTTCGTCCCAGACCTGGCTCAGCGGATGGATGCGGCCGGCCTCGGTCGGAGGGTCGCGCAGCGGCAGCGTGACGTCGATGGTCTCGGACGCCAGCCGCGCATCGAGCGCAGCCGACTTCAGCACGTCGCGGCGCGCGGCGAGCGCCTGGCTGACGTCGTCCTTGGCCTGGTTGATCGCGGCGCCCTGCGTCTTGCGCTCGTCCGGCGACATCTTGCCGAGCGTGGCAAGGAGCGCCGAGATCGAGCCCTTCTTGCCGAGGGCTGCAACACGCACGGCCTCCAACGCAGCCTCGTCGGCGGCGGCGGCGATGTCGGCGATGATCTGGGCTTGGAGCTGGGCAAGATCGGTCATGGCAATCCCTTTTGGCCAGGATGCTGAGCCGATGATCCTAGCCCGTCACGCCCGGCATTGCGCCGGGCATCCACGTCGGAGAAGTGTGTTTGCGCGACAGATGAGGGCCGGGGCAGTAAAGCGCGAGACGCGCCCCTGCCCGGGCCATCACAAGCCGAATGCTGCGCAGAGCACGGTGGAAGACGGCTTACGCCGCCAGCGCAGCCTTGGCCTTCTCGGCGATCGCCTGGAACGCGGCGGGCTCGCTGATCGCGAGATCCGACAGCACCTTGCGGTCCACGGTGATCCCGGACTTGGCCATGCCGTCGATAAATCGGCTGTAGGTCAGGCCGAACGGACGGACGGCCGCGTTGATGCGCTGGATCCAGAGCGCGCGGAACGTCCGCTTCTTGCGCTTGCGGTCACGGAAGGCATATTGCATCGCCTTCTCGACCGCCGGCTTGGCGGCGCGGATGGTGTTCTTGCGGCGGCCATAGAAGCCCTTGGCGGCCTTGTAGACTTTCTTGTGCTTGGCGTGGGCGGTCACACCGCGTTTGACGCGAGACATGACAAAAATCCTTCAGGGATGACTTTGGTTTTCGGATCGCCGCGCGAATGCGGCGCGAGGTGGCAGTGATCTGGACGCGATCAGGCGTTCGGCAAGAAGTACTTCTTGACGTTGTCGCCGTCGGTCTTGAACAGCACGCGGGTGCCGCGGAGCTGACGGATCTGCTTCTTCGTCCGCTTGATCATGCCGTGACGCTTGCCGCGCTGGGCGTGCATCACTTTGCCGGTGGCAGTCACCTTGAAGCGCTTTTTAGCGCCCGATTTGGTCTTCAGCTTGGGCATTTGGCTCTCCTATGGCCACAACAGAAATCCGCCCGTGAAGGCGGCTGGCCGTCTAAAATGCTCGTTAGAGCGTTGATTGTGCTCAAGTTTTGCGAACGAGCGCAAAACCCGCACCAGCCACCGCCACGGCAGCCCTTAATCAGCCGGGCGATGAAGGCTGGGCTTATGACAGAGGACAAGCCAAATGGCAACGATGAACCGGCGGAACTGGCCCGGCGACTATCCGGTGTCGCCGCCTCATGTCCGAGCCGTGCCGCCTGGAGCAGGACCGAAAATGGCCCATTTCCCGCAATCGATCTCGTTCTTGTCCGTCTTTGCTCGCCCGCGCCGCCTCGCGATCCTCACCGTGCTCGCCGCAGCCGCGTTGCCCTCCACCGCCGAGGCCCGCGGCGGCTATGACGGTGTCTGGAACGTCACTTTCGCCACCACCAGAGGCAATTGCAGCTCCGGCTACAGCGTGCCCTTCACCGTAACAGGCAGCCGCGTCTCGTCCGCAGGCGGCGGCCGGGTCTCGGGCCGGATCAACCGCTCCGGCGCTGTGGCTGTCCAGGTCTCGGTCGGCGCCTCCCACGCCAGCGGCGGCGGCCGGCTCGGCGGCATGCGCGGCGCCGGCTCGTGGAGAGGCGTCATCTCCGGCGACCAGTGCAGCGGCACCTGGCAGGCGACGCGGACATAGCCGTTTGCGAACCGGAAGGCGCGCTCCCTCCCCCACCTGCGGGGGTGCAGCAGCGCTCGCGGCTTGCGCCTCGACCAAAGCAAAACGGCCCGCCGGAGATCCGGACGGGCCGTTGAAAACTCAGTTCCGAAACCAAAGCGCCGGCGTCAGCGCGGCGCCAGCACCATGACGACCTGGCGACCTTCGAACCTTGCGTCCTGCTCGACCTTGGCGAGCTCGGCGACGTCGGTCTTGATCTTGTCCAGCAGCTTGGTGCCGATCTCCTGATGCGCCATTTCGCGACCACGATAGCGCAGCGTGATCTTGACCTTGTCGCCCTCTTCGAAGAACCGCTGCATCGCGCGCATCTTCACGTCGTAATCGTGGTCGTCGATCATCGGGCGGAGCTTGATCTCCTTGATCTCGACCGTCTTCTGCCGCTTGCGGGCTTCCGCTGCTTTCTTCTGAGCGGAATACTTGTACTTCCCGTAGTCCATGATCTTGCAGACGGGAGGGCTGGCATTCGGCGAAATCTCGACCAGATCCATGCCGGCTTCCTGAGCCATCCGGATCGCGAGGACGGTCTCGACCGTGCCCTTGTTATCACCGGTCTGGTCGATCAGCTGGATCTGCGCATTGCGGATATCATCATTGATGCGCGGCCCGTCTTTGCTGGCAGCGGGCGGAGCTTTATTAGGACGGCGAATGGGTGGTTCTCCAATGTTGTGAAGGAAGCGGCTATTCTGAAGGAAGATGCGTTGGCCGGCAAGCAAGTCGCTCGTGCAAACGTGAAAAACCGTCAAATGCGAGGCATTTCGGTCACGCCTGGGCACGCCGAGGACATAGACAGCTTGCTTCTGTTCCGCAAGCGTCCCAAAGGGCCAATGCCGGCATCGGGTTGCATCCTGCGACCGCGCCCGGACAGCTCAAACCGCATAGCCAGAGTAAACGTTCCATGACCGATGCAAATCCCGATGCCACGCTCGACTTCATCGATGTGGGCGAGGGGCTGTCCGCCCGCAAGATCGCGGTACGCAGTCGGCGTGGACAAGGGCCCGGGCTGGTCTGGCTGGGCGGATTCAACTCGGACATGCAGGGCAGCAAGGCCCTGGCACTGGACGCCTGGGCCCGTGATCATGGCCGCGCAATGGTCCGGTTCGATTACTCCGGCCACGGCGAATCCGGCGGTGACTTCGCCGACGGAACCATCGGACGCTGGCTGGAGGAGAGCGTCGCGGTGTTCGAGCGGTTTTGCGATGGCCCGCAGATCCTGATCGGCTCCTCCATGGGCGGCTGGCTGGCGCTCCTGCTCGCGCGCGAGATCAGGAAGCGTCCCGGCAAGGGCTCGCTGGCCGGGCTCGTGCTGATCGCGCCGGCGCCCGACTTCACCGAGGAGCTGATGTGGAAGAATTTTCCGCCCGCAGTGAAGAAAGAGATCGAGTCCAAAGGCGTCTGGCTGCGGCCGTCGGAGTACGGCGACGGCTCACCCTATCCGATCACGCGGAACCTGATCGAGGAGGGCCGTAACCATCTGGTGCTTGGCAGCGCGATCGATCTCGGCTGTCCCGTCCGCATCCTGCAAGGCGCGAAAGATCCCGACGTGCCGTGGCAGCACGCGTTTGCGCTGACCCATCGCCTGCCGGCCGACGACGTCGTGCTGACCATGATCCAGGACGGCGATCACCGCCTCTCCCGCCCGCAGGACATCGCGCGCATCCTTGCCGCGGTCGCCGAGATCGGGTGAGATGCTTTCTCCACCTTCTCCCCTTGTGGGAGAAGGTGGCATAGGCGGCCTTTGGCCGCCGTTTTGAAGAGCGCCGAAGCGAAGCTTCGGCTATGGCGCCGGATGAGGGGTTCTCTCCACGAGCTCGATTGCGGAAGCAACCCCTCACCCAAGTGAATGCGCGTCGACGAGCGGAGCTGCCCTCTCCCACAAGGGGAGAGGGCGCAACAAGAAGCACCGGGAGGCAACGCCAATGACCATCACCGCCATGCTGCGCGCCTTCTGCGACGCGGTCGAGCAGCGCAACGGCAAGGCCTTCGCCGCATTGTTCACCGAGGACGGCGTTTATCACGACGTCTTCTATGGCGCCTTCGGCGGCCGCGAGAAGATCGCGGCGTTGATCGACGACTGGTTCTATCGCACGGCGACGGATTTCCGCTGGGACATGCACGATCCCGTCACCGACGGCACCACGCTCTATGCGCGCTACACCTTCAGCTATCGCTCGACCTTGCCGGAGGCGAACGGCGCGCGGGCGATGTTCGAGGGCGTCGCGATCATGACCCTCCAGGACGGAAAGATTGCGAGCTATCACGAGGTCGCCAACACCGCGCCGGCGTTCGTCGATCTGAAGTTCGCGCCTGACAGAATTGCGAAGATCGCCGGCAGGCAGGGCGCCGAGCTGAAGGCGCGGCCGGAGATGCAGCGGCATCTCACCTGACCGTCATTCCGGGGCGCGCGAAGCGCGAACCCGGAATCCAATTCGCCTTTTGGCCTGCGGTCCAATGGATTCCGGGTCTGCGCCTGACGGCGCATCCCGGAATGACGACCGGAGAGAGGCGCCGCTCCTATCGCTTCGACGGATTCACCATCGGCTTGCGCTGCGCCAGCGCGGCGACCGTGGCGGCGCCGATCGGGCCCTGCTCGTCATAGAGCCAGCATTCGCCGATCGCGACGCCGTCGGTGGCGTGGTGGTTCACGACTTCGAAGCCGATCCACTCCGTCACCGGCAGGCGGTGCAGATAGATCGTGACGTCGCTGTTGATGTAGCCGAGCCCCTTGTCGCCCGCGTTTGCAAACGGGCTGGCGAAATCGGCGCCGGTTGCGACATGGACGAACGGCGTCATCGGCACGCCGGCGACGAGCTCGCGCACCTCGCTCATCCACAGCCGTCGCGGACCGAGCGAACCCATGTGGCCAACGATGGGCCGCGTCGCCCATTTGCCGTTCATGCCGAGTCTGGGATCGGTGGGCTTGGGAATGTCGGCGGGCTTCGGCGCGTCCCAGTTCGGCGGCGACCAGACATTGCCTTCAGGGTTTTGCGTACGCCGCAGCAACTGGCACGAGGCGCGCGCCATGCTGACGCCGCCGGAGACGAACTCCGCCTCGACCACGCGGATGCGCATTCCGTCGCGCACCAGGCGCGTCGTCACCTGGATCGGCTTGTCGATGGTCGGCAGCCGAAACATGTCGACGGTGAGCCGTGCCGGCACGAATTCGGGTCCGGAATGGCGTTCCTCGATGGCGAAGCCGAGCAGGCCGATGATGACGCGCCCGTGCAGCGACTTCGGATCCCACGGTCCGTTGGCGACTTCCGTCGGGTGGAATGTCTCACCGTCGCGGGTGAAGAAGGGCATGTTTGTCATGACGCGCGAGATTGAAGAAACGCGCGGGGAAATCAAGATGTTCAATCCTCATGGTGAGGAGGCGCGAAGCGCCGTCTCGAACCATGGAGGCCGCGCTGCGGCAGCCCGGCCTCTATCCTTCGAGACGCCGCTCGCGCGGCTCAGGATGAGGGTCAGAGAGCGGCTTTCCACTCTTCGCGAATGCTCTCGTCGAGCTCGCGATCGAGAACATGCAGCTTCATCGCCTCAAACTCTTCCCGAACCACCAGCTGCCCCAACGCCCACACCGCAGCGCCGCGCACCAGCGGGCTCGCGTCACCCAGCAATCGGCGCGCCTCGTCCGCCAGCGCCACCTCGCCAGAGTTGCCGATCGCAATCAGCACGTTGCGCAAGAACCGGTCGCGGCCGATGCGCTTCACCGGCGACTTCGTGAACAGCGCGCGGAACGCTGCATCGTCGAGCCGAGCGAGTTCGGCCAGCGACGGCGCGCGCAGTTCGTCGCGCGCCGCGAGCCTGGCCTCGCGCCCTTCCTGTGCGAACTTGTTCCAGGGGCAGGCGGCGAGGCAATCATCGCAGCCATAGACGCGGTTGCCGATCGCCTTGCGAAACTCGTGCGGGATTGGCCCCTTGTTCTCGATGGTGAGATACGAAATGCAGCGCCGCGCATCGAGCTTGTAGGGCGCGGGAAACGCCGACGTCGGGCAGATGTCGAGACAGGCCCGGCACGAGCCGCAATGATCGATCTCGGCGTCGTCGCGCGGCAGATCGAGCGTGGTGTAGATCGCGCCGAGGAACAGCCATGAACCGAACTCGCGCGAGACGAGATTGGTGTGCTTGCCCTGCCAGCCGAGATGCGCCGCTTGCGCCAGCGGTTTCTCCATCACCGCCGCGGTGTCGACGAACACCTTCACGTCCGACGGCGCAGTTGCGACCAGCCAGCGTGCCAGGGCCTTCAGCCGTTTCTTGATGAGATCGTGATAGTCGTCGCCCTGCGCATAGACCGAGATCGCCGCGCGCGTGGGTTGCTCGAGAATCGCGAGCGGATCGGAGTCGGGGCCGTAATTGACGCCGAGCATGATCACGCTGCGTACGTCCTGCCATAGTCCGCGCGGATCGACGCGGCGCTCCGGCTGCGTCGCGAGCCAGTCCATGTCGCCATGGCCGCCCGAGGCGATGAAGTCGAGGAAGTATTGTCCGGCGCGCTCGATCGTGCCGGGTGCCGTGACGCCGATGCAGTCGAACCCGAGCGCGCGCGCCTGCTCATCGAGTGCGGAACGCAGCCCATCCATGTCGGGGGCAGATTTGATCGCCGTTGGATCCACGCGCGTCATGACCGGGCCTGTCCCGGCCATCCACGCCTTTGCGTCGCGCTCATAATGAGAGAAGGAACGTGGATGCCCGGGACAAGCCCGGGCATGACGATCCTCATCAGAAATCCAGGTCCACGTAGGTCCGCGACGCCGGCACGCCGGCCAGCCATTCGCTCAGCAGCGGACGGAACGACGGGCGGGATTTCACCCGCGCGTACCACGTCTTTGCCGCGTCGTCCTCGCTCCATGGCACGTCGCCCAGATAGTCGATCGCCGAGAGATGCGCCGCGGCGGCGAGATCCGCGTAAGTGAGCCGGTCGCCGGCGAGGAAGTTACGCGTCTGCGCCAGCCAGCCGATATAGGCCAGATGATAGCGCACATTGGCCTTTGCCGCGCGCATCACGTCCGCCGAGGGCGCGCCGCCGCCATTCTCCTCGCTCATGAAACGCTTGTAGATGCGCTCGGTGACGAGCGGGTGCGAAACCTCCTCGAAGAATTTCTCGTTGAACCAGGCCATCAGCCGGCGCACCTCGACGCGCTCGGCGAGTGTCTCCGGCATCAACCGCTTGGGACCCATCGCGGCACCATAGGCCTCATCGACATATTCGGCGATGATCGCCGCGCCCGGTACGGGCGGCTGCTCCTCGTCCACCAGCACCGGCGTGGTGCCGGCGGCGTTGAGCAGCAGAAACGCCTCGCGCCGTTCCCAGCTGCGCTCTTCGACCAGCTTCAGGTCGAGCCCGTATTCGCCCGCGATCAGGCGGATGAAGCGCGAATGCGGACAGAACGGATGATGAAACAGCGTAAACATGAAGCCTTTGACTATTTGATGGTGCTTAAGAATCCATCAATGTTTGTGCGGCGCCACACTAGTCCGTCAAAACCGCGAAGCAAGGTCGTGATGTCGCATTTTTGCGATTGCGGCATGGGAACGAATAGGCGAGAAGGGCCCCGCTTTTCCAGCCGAAATGGATCGTAAATATGTCAGACGCAATACGGGCAGTGATCCTCGGCATCATCGAGGGCGTGACCGAGTTCCTTCCCGTGTCCTCGACCGGTCACCTCCTGCTCGCGGAGCGCTTCTTCCATCTCGGCGAAGGCGCGTTCTGGGATTCGTTTACGGTTCTCATCCAGTTGGGCGCGATTCTCGCGATCGTCGGGCTGTATTTCAGGAAGCTGTGGGATGTCGTGATCGGCCTCTTCACGGGCGATGCCGATGCGCGGCGCTTCGTGATCGGCGTGCTGGTGGCGTTCCTGCCAGCCGTCATCGTCGGCCTCGTCGCCGGCAAGTACATCAAGACCCTGCTGTTCAATCCCTGGGTCATCTGCTTCACGCTGATCGTCGGCGGCGCCATCCTGCTCTGGGTCGACAAGCTCGATCTCAAGCCGCGCGAGCATGACGCCACCAGATTTCCGCTGCTGATGTATCTCTATATCGGCATCGCGCAGTGCGTGGCGATGATCCCCGGCGTGTCGCGCTCCGGCGCCAGCATCGTCGCGGCGATGCTGCTGGGAGCCGACAAGCGCTCCGCGGCGGAGTTCTCGTTCTTCCTTGCGATCCCCACCATGATCGGCGCGTTCGCCTACGACTTCTACAAGAGCCGCGCCGAGATGACGATGGACCACATGAACATCGTCGCGATCGGATTCGTGGTGTCGTTCATCACCGCCATCATCGTGGTGAAGACGTTTTTGACTTACGTCACCCGTCACGGCTTCGTGGTGTTCGCCTGGTGGCGCGTCATCGTCGGCACGCTCGGCCTGATCGCGCTGGCGCTCGGGCAGTAGAGTAGCAACTCGGTTGGTGCGCTCCCTCGCCCGCTTGTGGAACAAGCGCTGGGAAGAGGGGTGTCTCCGCAGAGAGACTTCCAACGAGGCGAAAGTCCTCACCGTCGCGAGCCATTGCCGAAAGCATGCGTCGGCGTTCGCGACGACTGCCGCCAGAGGCGGCCTACGCTTCCCGCAAACGGGAGAAGTAAACCGGTCTCACACGCTCATGCGCTGGAACTGACCAGCGGAGCGGAAACGCCAGAGATATTGCGGGGCGATCGCTTCCAGCGAATCGGGGGTGATGCCGAGGCCTTCCAGCGTCAGGCCGGCCGCCTTCGCCGCTTCCGAGACGACGTTGTCGCGCTCGAGCAGCGTCACCTGGTCCGGTGTCAGCTTGAATGCGCCCGGCGCGAATTGCAGGAATGCGGCCTGGAAGCGGGCGAGGCCGAACGACAGCGGGATCAGCATCCGCTTGCGGTCGGTGATCTCCAAGATGGTCTCGATGATCTCGCGCATGCTCAGCACTTCAGGCCCGCCGAGCTCGTAGGTGGCGCCCGCTTTGGTTTTGCCGTCGACGGCCTCGGCGATCGCGGTGGCGACGTCGCCGACATAGACCGGCTGCATCTTGGTGTCGCCGCCGATCAGCGGCAGCACCGGCGACATCCGGGCGAGCGCGGCAAAGCGGTTGGTGAACTGGTCCTCGGGGCCGAACATCACGGAGGGGCGGAAGATCGTGGCGGAGGGCACTGCGGCCAGGACCGCGGCTTCGCCGGCCGCTTTGGCCCTGGCGTAGCGCGAGGGCGACTGCGCATCGGCGCCGATCGCCGAGACATGCACCAGGCTCGCATCGGCCGCGGCCGCCGCCTTGGCGACGGTCTCGGCGCCCCTGGCCTGGACGGCATCGAAGGTCTGAGCGCCGCCCTCGGTGAGGACGCCCACGAGGTTGATCGCCACATGCGAATCACGCAGCGCCGCCTCGACCGAGGCCGGATAGCGCAGGTTCGCCTGCACGGTGTGGACCTGCCCGACCTTGCCGGAGGGCTGGAGATATCCGGCGAGTTCCGGCCGCCGCACGGCAACCCGGACCCGGTAATCGCGCTTGCACAGGGCCCGGACCACGTTCCGGCCCAAAAACCCCGATCCGCCGAAAACCGTGACGAGCGTGTCCAGATTCGATGCCATGAGGGGTCCGTTCCTGCGGAAAGAGTGCGTCTTGTCAGGCTTTTATCGACCCGGTTTGCGATGCGCAATCGGCATCCCGGACCGGGCTTCACGCATGAATTGACAACGGCGTCACCGAACCGTAGTAACCGCCTCCGTGCCCCAAACGGCATGCCCAGGTGGTGGAATTGGTAGACGCGCTGGCTTCAGGTGCCAGTGGCTTAACGGCCGTGAAGGTTCGAGTCCTTTCCTGGGCACCATCTTTGCCTTTCGATCCCTCTCGAGGCGAAATCTGAGATTTGGTGAGTCCTCGGTCCAGGATCGCCTGATCCCGCCTCTTTCAGTTGGCCGCCGCAATCACGATATCTGCCTCGGCGACCCGTGAAGGAACCCCGTGCTCATTCCTTGGTCGAGGCACCAGTCGGCCAAGATCTGCTCCACCGCTTTGGCGCCCCCGCCGAGCTTGGTGAGCTTCCGAGGCACGTAGTTGGCGCGACCCTTGGGAAGAGTTTGCTCGTACACCGCGAGTGTGGAGAAGAACGCCGTCACCAAGGGATCGGAATGACCGCCACCGCCAATTTCGGCTAGCCTGCTCAGCACCCGCATATCGAGATCCTTGTCACCTGCACTAATGGCTCTCTCGATGACCCGCTTGCCGTCGGCAATGGTCTTTAAAATCCTAACGTCATAGGTCATCAAGTTCCTCCCGACGCCGCGGCGATGACCGTGAATGTGGCTCTCGCAGTTCACCAGGCATTCGAGCAACGGAGGTCGCAGCGTAGGAGCACCGGGATCAAAACATTGCGGCTCATGCCACCGGGTGCGGGAACGCCGGTCGCTGTCCGAAGGCGAAAGACGATGGGAGGAGCATACCTGTTCGTCAGGATGCTATTCGATCCAAATGGAGACCCGCGAAACCGCGACCGCGCAGCGTGGAGATAGCCAGTGTGCCTTAACCGGTCCCGCCGTCATTATTCGTAAGCGTAGCTCCTATTCTACATTCAGTTGAACCAACGCTGGGCCCCCGATGACAAAAGTTGCGCACACCCGCCGGTCTACCGTCTCGCTGAGCGTCATTTGCTCGCAGTAGTATTGCGTTTCAAACTTTCGATGCGCCGAATGGAGATTCTCCAATGAAGCTCAAACTTGCCGCCGCGGTGCTCGCCGCAAGCCTCCCGCTCGCATCGATGGCTTTCGCCCAAGGCACCGCGCCAGCCGACCTTGCAGTGATCGATGCCTGCCTGAAGGCTGCGGAAAGAACCAGCGGTTTCGGCGGCGCGTGCGTCGGGCTCGTCGCCGACCCCTGCATCAAAGCGGCAAATGGCGCGAATGACGACGTCGCCAAATGGAAAGCCTGCGCGGCGCGCGAACTCGCCATTTGGACGCAGAAAACCAGTGAGGCGCTAAAGAAGGTTAGGGCCGGCGGGTTCACCGACGTGATCAAGGCGGTCGAGGAATCCCAGAAAACTTTCGCCGCGTCGCGTGATCGTTTCTGCGCGGTCTTCGACAAAGTCGAGCCCGGCATGTACCCGGGCAGCGCGAGCTACTGCCGCCTGCGCGAGACAGCGAACCGCTCGCTGAGCCTGATCATGCTCAGCGCTGCGGTCAACGAGCACTGAGACCTCATAGGCACTTGGGGTCACGAATTTGCGGCACAACATGCGGAGCGTGGGTGTCGTACCGGCGGACTGCATCGACGAGGTCGGCCCGAGCTGCCTGCGTAAAAAGAATCTTGGCCACTTATCGCGACCGGTGGTCAAGCTTGGCCTCAATATCCTCCCAAGCGATTGCCTCGAGACGGTCCGCGTCAAAAGTCGCAAGCCGACGGTATGTTTGGCCTCGTGCGTCTGGGTTAACCGCACGTCCGCAGCGGAAAGACTCCCAAAGCTCACCGATGAGGTCGAGCCGTTTCTTGGGCGTCAAGCGGCTTATGTCGAGCGTTGCCATGGTTCCGATGGAGCTGGCGCACTGGAAAGCCGTCGCGGATCAGCGTCGGCGCCGCGATGAGGAATTGCACGGCAGATGGTGCGCAACGCCGCCGGCTACCAGGTGGAGGTGACTGTCGGCAGTCCGGGCTGAACTGCTTATTTCCGGTACACAACACCGGTACACAGGACCCAGCCGGTAGGCACAAATCTCCGAGAAAAAAGGGCCATTTCGGTGGTGGCGACCCAGTCCTTTCCTGGGCACCATACAATTCTGGATCACAGACAGGTCCGGATAGATTAGCTCTTTCAAAGTGTTGTGCTGCATCTGGCCATGCGCCGACGGCGGTGCCGTTTTGCAATTGTGCCACTGCTATTGTTAGCTGGATGATGCAGCCCCGTGCATCGGCCGGGCGCGCGGCTGATCCATCGGAGAAAGTGTAATGCGCTGTGTCTTGGGATGGTGCGCTTTGAGCGTGTGCCTCTTGATCGGTCTGTGTGCTTCTGCGAACGCCGCCGCACGAGGGCATCACAAGTTGCGACCTGTCATCGTTCGGCCAGGGCAGGCCGCGGCTCCAGTTTACGTCACTCCGAATGGTGTGCGCATCTATCGCGACGACTCCGTTCCCGGCGGTCTGCGGACCGATCACGATGACCCTCCCGCCTATAACGATCCATCCAGGTTCGGCGGCGGCTGATCTACGCGCTGGTGCTGCGGCAAGGTGCCGTCACACCACCTGTTTCCCCGTCCGCTCCGCGACCGCCTTCTGCACGAAATACATCATCACCAGCGTGACGATCGTCGTCGTGACGACGACGTAGCCGATCCGGTCGAAATGGATCAACGTGCCGTCGGGCGCTTGCGCGATGATCGCGCCGGCGAGCACCGAGCCGAGCCCGCCGGAGAGCTGCTGGAGCGAGGCGCTGACCGCGCTGAACGAGCCGCGCTGGCCCGCGTCGGGGATCGCCGACATCAGTGCCTGCGACGGGATCATCCGCGAGAAGATGCCGACGAACATCAGGACGTTGACGATGATCGCGGTCGCGAGCGAGACGTGGCCGAGATGGGTGTAGATCAGCACCATGACCACCGTCATCGCGCAGCCGAACACGAAGGTTGGATATTTGCCGAACGTGTCGCTCGCGCGGCCGACCAGCGGCCCCGTGACGATGCTGAACAGGCCGGAGACGAGATAGATCGTCGGCAGATGCGCAATGTCGATGCCGAGATTGTGCACGGTGAAGGCGCTGGAGAACGGCATCAGCATGTAGCCGCCGGTCGCCAGCAGCGTCGTGACGGCGAAGGCGAGCGTGTAGCGCGGCTCTCCGAGCGTCGCGATCAGATGGCGGAACGCGTTCTTGTCCTGCTTCACTTTCAGATGCGCATCGACCGGCTCCATCACGAGGGCGATGATGGCGATCGCTGCGATCGACACCACGACGATCGCCGCGAAGCAGACATGCCAATTCCAGTGATTGGCGAGAAATAGCCCGGCGGGAATGCCGAGCACCTGGCTCGCGGCGAACGCCGTCTGGAGGAAGCCCATGACGCGGCCGCGCAGGTGCAGCGGAAACAGGTCGGTGACGATGGCGAGCACCACCGCGCCGATCACGCCGCCGAACAATCCGGTCACGATCCGGCCGAGCAGCAGCAAATGGTAGTTCTGCGCGGCCGCACACAGCGCAGTGCCCAGCGTGAAGCCGACATAGAAGAACAGCAGCAGGCGCTTGCGATCGAACCGATCGGCGAAGCCGGCAGCGAGGATCCCCGAAATGCCCGCGCTGAATGCGTAGGCCGACACCGCGACGCCGAACTGCCCGGCCGTGATGCCGAGCGAAGGCATCAGGATGGCGCCGAGCGGCGACATGATGATGAAGTCGAGAATGATCGTGAACTGCGTGAACGCGAGCAGCGCGATGAGGAACGCCTGATAGCGCGAGAAGCCGCGTTGCCGTTCCTGTCGGTCGTCGGCGGGCGCGGCTGACGTCTGTTCGGTCATGACACCTGATTCAGGGCGGGAGGGGGAAGCACGCAACATAGGGCGGGCCGGCACGATGTCCATGGGGCGCCGAAAATCTGCTTCTCGGGAGGAGCAGTGGCTCGGAGGCGCGGGCACCTTCATCGCGCTCGCCGCCGCCCTCGCGCCGATCAGCTGCATCACGCGTCGCGATCTGACCGCCCGCAAGGTCACGCCGCCGCTTGCGTGACCTGCCGCCAGTGGCTACATCGCGACCCATCCGATTGGCCTATGATATCGACGCACCGATTCGACCCGAGGTTTTGACACGCCATGACCGTACGCCTGCACCGCGGCGACCTGCCCGACCTGGCCCGCTACACCGGAGCCGTGGCGATCGACACCGAGACCATGGGGCTGAACCCGCACCGCGACCGGCTCTGCGTGGTCCAGCTCTCGCCCGGCGACGGCAGCGCCGACGTGGTGCAGATTCCCAAGGGGCATACCGACGCGCCGAACCTGAAGGCGCTCCTGGCCAATCCCGCGGTCACGAAAATCTTCCACTACGCGCGGTTCGACGTCGCGGTGCTGTACCAGACCTTCGGTGTCATGACCGGGCCGATCTACTGCACCAAGATCGCCTCCCGCCTGACCCGCACCTACACCGACCGCCACGGCCTCAAGGACCTCGTGCGCGAGGTGCTGAACATCGACCTCTCCAAGCAGCAGCAATCCAGCGACTGGGGTTCCGACAGCCTGACCGAGCCGCAGCTCGCCTACGCCGCCTCCGACGTGCTGCATCTGCACGGCTTGCGCGAGCGGCTCGATGCCATGCTGGTCCGGGAAGGCCGCGCCGCGCTGGCACAGGCCTGTTTCGACTTCCTGCCGACCCGTTGCTTGCTCGACCTCCAGGGCTGGGCGGAAGAGGACATTTTCGCGCATTCCTGAGGCCCGGTGCGGCGGTTAGCCTGAGATTGCCGCCCCGTTTCGGACACTTTCGTAACGGCCTGTCGCCGGCTGCATATTTGGGCGGTGCCGGATACAATGGGGGTGCCCGTCGACCCGACGAGCGATACGTCAGGAGCCCAGGACTTCAGGAGCCCAGGTGAATTCGGCCCAGAATCCCGCCTACGACGCCGCGCTCGCGGCGAAGTTCGCCAGCGCGGCGCGCCACAGCCGCCTGGTGCGGATTCTGCGCGTCGCGGTGCCGGGCGCGGTGCTGTTGTCCATGGCTGCCATCGTCGGCGTGTCGGTCTTCAATCCCTTCCGCATGCTGATGCCGAAGCTGCCGCTCGATTCCGGAAACCTGGTGGTCTCGGGCACCAAGATCACGATGGAATCTCCGCACCTCGCCGGTTTCACGCCGGACCAGCGGCCCTACGAGCTCTGGGCCAAGACCGCAACGCAGGACATCACCGACCCCGACCATGTCGATCTCTCGGACCTGCGGGCCAAGGTGCTGATGGAGGATCAGTCGACCCTGTTCCTCGATGCGCGCAACGGCCGGTTCGACAACAAGCAGCAGCAGCTCGAGCTGCACAAGGACGTCTTCCTGCGCACCTCGACCGGCTACGAGGCGCGGCTGAACTCCGCCTTCGTCGACATGAACAAGGGCATGGTCACCTCCGATGAACGCGTCGACGTCAAGCTGACCAACGGCACGCTGACCGCCGATCGCTTGCGGATCACGGAAGGCGGCGAACTCATCCGCTTCGAGGGCAACGTAGTGATGCACCTCGACAAGCTGGATGAGCCCGCTGCCGCACAGCCGGCGCCCACCGAGCCCGCGCCGCCGGCCAAGTCGCGTACGCCCCAGAACAAATCTGCCAATTCAAAGTGATTTCCATGATGAACTGCTTTACGCGTGACGCTGCTGCCAGCAAGGCCGCGCTTGCCGTCGGCCTCGCGCTGCTCGTCACGGGTGCGGCCGTCGCACAGAGCACGATGCAAGGCGTGCCCAACGCGATGCAGGGTTTTTCGCAGAATCGCGACCAGCCGATCCAGATCGAAGCCGCCTCGCTCGAGATGCGCGACAAGAAGAAGGAGGCGACCTTCGCCGGCAACGTGAAGGTCGTGCAGGGCGACACCACCATGACCTCGAAGTCGCTGGTTGTGTTTTATGACTCGGGCGACAAGCCGGCCGCGCCGCAGCCTGCGGCGAAGGGCACGAAATCGGCGCCAATGCAGTCGGCGACGCCGGGGCCGGGCGGTAGCTCCTCGATCAAGCGGCTCGAGGCGCGCGGCAATGTCGTGGTGACCCAGAAGGACCAGGTGGTAACAGGCGAGACTGCCGTGTTCGATACCAGGACCAACCTCATCACCATGCTCGGCGGCTCTGGCGGCCAGGTGGTCCTGACGCAGTGCAGGAACGTGCTGCGCGGCGACCGCCTCATGGTCGACATGACGACCGGCGTATCGCGCGTGGAATCCGACAACGGCCGCGTGCAGGCGTTGCTGCCGCAGGGCGGCAGCAACGATTGCGGCCAGGGCGGACAAGGGGCAAAACCCGGCGCGGCGCCGCCCATGCAATTGCCTGGCGCAAGTAAACAAAAGTAAATTCAATCACTTGTATCGGATATTCCCGATCCGAGGTTGAAGCTTGCCCGGCGAGACTGTATCTAGCGCGCAGGGCTTTCGAAGCGGGGTTCGCCGCTTTTCGGGCGTGTTTCACTGGGCATGAGACATCCCTTCACTCATGCTGCACCGGCGAATCGCAAGTCCGGCGCGGCCGAACGCGCGAACTTCGCAAGAGAGCGCGCAGGAAAACGCGCAGGAAAACGCGCAAGGCTAGAAGGCGGGGATGGTCGATCTCTTCAGCATGTTCCGTCGGCGCCCCGCCAAACGCGGCCGGCCAGGATTTGCGCGTCAGGACATCACCTCGCTTGGCGACAGCGTCGGTGGCCTCGTGCCCAGCCCCGTCAGGGACGCCCCGCCGATCGCCCGCGACCAGCCGCTGCGCGCGCCCGACCAGTTCCACAGGGCGGCCGGCAGGTCCAACGGCACCGGCGGGCCGCAGCTCCTGAAGCGCCCGGGCTTCCTGGCTGTGCATAGCGTGGAAAAGGCTTTCGGCAGCCGCCAGGTGGTGCGCGGCGTCAGCATCTATGTGCGCCGCGGCGAAGCGGTCGGCCTGCTCGGCCCGAACGGCGCCGGCAAGACCACCGTGTTCTACATGATCACCGGCCTGATCAAGGCCGATCGCGGCGCGATCGAGCTCGACGGCCACGACGTCACCAAGCTCCCGATGTATCAGCGCGCGCGTCTCGGCATCGGCTATCTGCCGCAGGAAGCCTCGATCTTCCGCGGCCTCACCGTCGAGCAGAACATCCGCGCCGTGCTCGAAGTGGTCGAGCCTTCGCGCAAGAAGCGCGAGCAGCAGCTGGATTCGCTGCTCGACGAGTTCAACATCACGCGCCTCAGAAAATCGCCGTCGATCGCGCTGTCGGGCGGCGAGCGCCGCCGCGTCGAGATCGCGCGCGCGCTGGCGACGCGGCCGAACTACATGCTGCTCGACGAGCCCTTCGCCGGCATCGACCCGATCGCGGTCGGCGACATCCAGGATCTCGTCCGCCACCTCACCAACCGCGGCATCGGCGTGCTCATCACCGACCACAATGTCCGCGAGACGCTCGGCCTGACCGATCGTGCCTATATCGTCTATGCCGGGGAAATCTTGACCGAGGGAACTCCGGATGAGATCGTTGCCGATCCGGACGTTCGCCGCCTTTACCTTGGCGAGGAATTCCGCCTCTAGCCCGTTTTTGCGTTTCGTCAAGTCGTGTACATCGGGCTCGGACTAGGATAAGCAAAAATCGGACCAATTTTTTTGGGAACGGTTCTTGCTTCATGGCCCTCACGCAGAGACTAGAGTTTCGGCAATCGCAGTCGCTGGTCATGACGCCGCAGCTGATGCAGGCGATCAAGCTGCTGCAATTGTCCAATCTCGATCTCACGACGTTCGTGGAGGAGGAACTCGAGCGTAATCCTCTCTTGGAGCGGGCCAGTGACGAGGCCCCCGCAGGAGAAGCTCCGGCCGAGGCCGGGAGTTACGGCGATTCCGAGGGCGGCCAAGGCGACGGTCAGGGCGAGGACGGCTTCAGCGGAAGCGCCGACGGTTTCGAGCCGGGCCAGGACGAGTGGATGAGCAAGGATCTCGGCACCCGCGCCGAGATCGAGCAGACCTTGGACACCGGCCTGGACAATGTCTTCTCCGAGGAGCCGGCCGAAGCGGCGGCGCGCAACGCCCAGGACGCCGCGCCGACCACCTATACCGAATGGGGCGGCGGCGCCTCTGGTGACGAAGACTACAATCTCGAAGCCTTTGTCGCGGCCGAGACAACGTTGTCGGGCCATCTCGCCGAGCAGCTCTCGGTGGCCTTCGCCGCGCCGGCGCAGCGCATGATCGGCCAGTACCTGATCGACCTCGTCGACGAGGCCGGCTATCTGCCGCCCGATCTCGGCCAGGCCGCCGAGCGTCTTGGCACATCGCAGCAGGAGGTCGAGAACGTCCTCGCCGTCCTGCAGAAGTTCGATCCGCCCGGCGTCTGCGCACGCTCTCTCAGCGAATGCCTGGCGATCCAGCTCCGCGAGCTCGATCGCTACGACCCGGCGATGCAGGCCCTGGTCGAGCATCTCGATCTGCTGGCCAGGCGCGACGTCGCCTCCTTGCGCAAGGTCTGTGGCGTCGACGATGAGGACATCGCCGACATGATCGGCGAAATTCGCCGCCTCAATCCCAAGCCCGGCATGAAGTTCGGCTCGGCGCGTTTGCAGACCATGGTGCCCGATGTCTATGTCCGTCCGGGCCCCGACGGCGGTTGGCATGTCGAGCTCAACAGCGACACCTTGCCGCGCGTGCTGGTCAACCAGACCTATTATTCCGAGCTGTCGAAGAAGATCGGCAAGGACGGCGACAAGTCCTATTTCACCGACGCGCTCCAGAACGCGACCTGGCTCGTGCGCGCGCTCGACCAGCGCGCCCGTACCATCCTGAAAGTTGCGACCGAGATCGTGCGCCAGCAGGACGGCTTCTTCACCCATGGCGTCGCGCACCTGCGCCCGCTCAATCTGAAGGCCGTCGCCGACGCCATCCAGATGCACGAATCCACGGTGTCGCGGGTCACCGCCAACAAGTACATGGCGACCAACCGGGGCACGTTCGAGCTGAAATATTTCTTCACGGCCTCGATCGCTTCGGCCGACGGCGGCGAGGCGCATTCGGCGGAAGCCGTGCGTCACCACATCAAGCAACTGATCGACGGGGAAGAGCCCACGGCGATCCTGTCGGACGACACCATCGTGGAACGCTTGCGCGCCTCGGGCATTGATATTGCCCGCCGCACGGTCGCGAAATACCGCGAAGCCATGCGCATTCCCTCCTCGGTGCAACGCCGCCGCGACAAGCAGAGCGCTCTTGGTAACGTCCTTGCCACCGCCATGTCCGATCGCTCCCGCAACACCGAGCCGGCCTGATTGCGCTGGCGCGAAATCGCGCTACTCTCATTTCCCCCTTCGCGGCCGGTCCAAGCTGGGCAGTCAAACCAGGCGAGGCATCACATGACTCTTCGAATCTCGGGAAAGAGCATCAGCGTCGGCGAGGCCTTGCGCGGCCGCGTCGCCGACCGCACCGACGAGATGCTGCGCAAATATTTCGACGGCAACTACTCCGGTCACATCACGCTGAGCAAGGACGGGTTCGGCTTCCGGACCGATTGCGCATTGCATCTGGATTCGGGCATCACGCTGGAGGCCGATTCGAACGCGCCGGATGCCTATGCCAGTGCCGACCAGGCGCTCGTGATGATCGAGAAGCGGCTGCGTCGCTACAAGAACAGGCTCAAGGATCGCTCCGCGCGCAAGGCCCATGTCGCCTCCGAAGCGATGGCTGCGCTGGATGCGACGAGCTATGTGCTCGAGGCCCCCAGCGAGGGCGAGGAGGACGTGACCGGGTACAGCCCCGTGATCATCGCGGAGCAGACCACGTCGCTGAAGCAGCTTTCGGTCAGCGAGGCGGTCATGGAACTCGACCTCACCGGAGCACCTTGCCTGGTATTCCAGCATGGTTCGTCGGGTCGGGTGAACATCATTTACCGCCGGGCGGACGGCAATGTGGGCTGGATTGACCCGCCGGGAGCCAAGCTCGACGGCAAGGCGGACGGTTAGGCCCAGGCGGGAAGCCTTACGAGCCCGGCCCTTAACAATGACCGCGGCAAAGCCGCACGCGGGAGTTGGCACCGGGATTGCGTTGGAGTAGAAGCGCCCCACATCAGGACTTGGCAGGGTCTTTGGGCTAAGTCCCCCTCCTGCTTCGTGTTATTGAGACCGGCCAGGCTTGGCTTCCAAGACGGCCAAATCGGAACCTGACGGTTTAATTCACCTCGGAAAGCTTCCATGCCGATTACCGATCTGGTCGCACCCGAGGCGATTCTCCCGGCATTGAAAGTCAACAGCAAGAAGCAGGCGCTGCAGGAGCTCGCGGCCAGGGCCGCCGAGCTGACCGGGCAGAACGAGCGCTCGGTCTTCGAGGTGCTGTTGCAGCGGGAGAAGCTCGGCACCACCGCGGTCGGTTATGGCGTCGCCATTCCCCACGGCAAGCTGCCCAAGCTCGAAAAGATCTTCGGCCTCTTCGCGCGACTCGATCGTCCGATCGATTTCGAGGCGATGGACGGCCAGCCTGTCGATCTCGTCTTCCTGCTGCTCGCCCCTGAAGGCGCCGGCGCCGATCACCTCAAGGCGCTCGCCCGCATCGCGCGCCTCCTGCGCGACCAGGACATCGCCAAGAAGCTCCGCGCCTCGCGCGATGCCCAGGCGATCTATTCGGTGCTGGCGCTGCCGCCTGCGACTGCGGCTTAGGGCGTGCTCCGGGACATGGTTCGCAGCGCCGGTTGAAACCGAGCCCCCGGGAAAAGGCCGACCGCGAAGGCGGTCGCGCCGCGCGGTAAGCGATTATTAACCGTGCCTCGGGAAGGTCGGCTCATGGCCAGCCTACACCCCGCGGCGGATTCCACGGCAGACGACGGCGCGATCTGGAAAGCGCCCGGCGTCGGCGTGGAAAAGCTTGCCAGAAACGTGATCCGCAGCTCGATCACCGTCAACGTGGTCGCGTCGATGGGTGTCTTCAACCCCGCGCTGCTGCGTGCAGAGTGGAGCTATGTGCAACAGGCCGTTGCACTGCTGATGTGGAGCATCCTGATCTACGCCAGTGCCTTCGTACGTCCGCGCGTGCGGGTGCAGCCCAATCCCGATCTGATCGCGCTGGTCGCATTCTACGCTCTCGCCGCCATCTCCGTTCTCTGGACCGGCCTCGCTGCCGCGGCGATCATGAAGAGCGCCGCACTCGTGGTGACGACCTTCGGTGCGTACTGCCTCATCACGCGCATCGACATCGACGAGATCGTCGGATCGACGGCGCTGGGGCTCTTCATCCTGGTCGCCGCCTCGGCATTCTGTGCCGTCTTCGTGCCCGAGATCGGCGTAGACCAGAGCTGGATGCACAATGGCCAGTGGCAAGGAATCTATGAATCGAAGCAGACGCTCGGTTTCATCGGCGCATATCTGATGTTCTTTGCCTGCTATCGGAAGATGAGGGGGCAGGGATGGATTGCCTTCCTCTCGATGTTCCTTCTGGCATCGACCTGCGTCATCGCTTCGGAATCGCGTGGCGCCGGTGCCGTGGCCGTTGCCGCGGGCGCGCTGCTGTTGACCTCGATGTGGTCGATCCGCTGCATGAAAGTCTATGCGGTGCTGCCATTCATCATGTGCATTCTGGCCGCCCTGCTGATCCTGTACTTCTATGTGACGGGGTACGATTCCATCCATCTCGGCGAATCGACCATCAATCTGACCGAGCGGACCTTCATCTGGCAGTACGCCATCAGCCATTTCAACGATGCGCCGCTCCTGGGCTTCGGCATCAACGGATTCTGGACGCGTCCTGCGATCTACGACTATTTCAACCAGAACCATGGCTGGGTGCTCGACAATTATCATAGCGGCTACATCGCGGTGATGATCGAAACGGGATTTCTGGGATACGTGCTGTTCGTCGCGAGCGTCTTTCTGTTCTCGGACAAGGTGCTGTATCTGATCGCGACCCGGTCGATTGATCGCGGTCACTGCGCTCTCATCATCGGCTTCGTCGTCCTGAGCTTTCAGACCAACTTCACGGAGACGATGTTCCTTCGCTCGACGATGTTCACATCGGTGCTTCTCGTCGCATTCTTCTTCGCGGTGTGCAGGCCGGTGCCTCAACAGCAGCTGCGGCAATGATGGAGAAAACAGGATGCGCACCATCTGCGCCGCCCGCCGGTGGGTGATCTTCGGGCTCGCCTCGGCAATATCCGCCCTCGCAATCTGCTCCCGGGCCGACGCGGCCGGGCAGGGCAACGCGCCCGCTCCCATGGCATTGGGGCGCGGCATCAACATCCTTGGCTACGACGGCATCTGGGAGGGAGGCCGGAACGCCCCATTTCGCCTGGACAACCTCACTGCGATCAGAAAGGCCGGGTTCTCGCACGTTCGGATCAATTTCTTTGCCTTCAAGTTCATGGGCGAGGGGAATCTGCTCGATGAAACCGTGTTGAGGCGGCTCGATGCCGTGATCGAGGAAGTGCTCGCCCGGAAGCTCATTCCCGTCCTCGACGAGCACGATACCGAGCTTTGCCAGCGCGACGTGTCCGAATGCGCCGGGAAGCTGAAAGCGTTCTGGACGCAGATCGCCGAGCGCTATGCCGGAAAATATCCGAAGCTCGTCTTCGAGGTCCTCAACGAGCCGGGCGGGCAGATGACCTCCGCAAGCTGGAACGCCCTGTTGAATGAGTGTCTCGGCATCATCCGCGCCACCAACCCCAGGCGAACGGTCATTGCTGCCGTTCTCAACGTCGATGACATGCCGGTCGAGGAATTGGTCCTGCCGGCGGATGACAGAAATCTCATCGTCACCTTTCACTATTACGCGCCGATACGCTTCACGCATCAGGGCGCGCCGTGGTCCCAGACGTTCTCGCGCATTGGACCGCTCGACTGGGGCACGCCCGACGACGAACGGAAGGCTCTCGCCGATTTCGAGAAGATTCGTGCCTGGTCCGAAAGCCAGAAGCGCCCGATCTATCTCGGCGAGTTCGGGGTGTACGAGCGCGCTCCGGCCGAAGCCCGGACGAGATATCTGTCGTTCGTGGCGCGCAGTGCGGACCGG
Source organism: Bradyrhizobium cedriense (assembly GCF_054602315.1). Lineage (NCBI taxonomy): Bacteria > Pseudomonadati > Pseudomonadota > Alphaproteobacteria > Hyphomicrobiales > Nitrobacteraceae > Bradyrhizobium > Bradyrhizobium cedriense. The sequence continues at coordinate 175,470 of NZ_JBTSWB010000004.1, forward strand.
CTTGGCTGGGCATGGGCCTACTGGCAGTTCGACCACGATTTCGCTGCCTTCGACAGCGCGCGTCAAACCTGGAAGCCGGACATTCTGCGGGCGCTGATGCCGGCGGTGCGCTGAAGCGGGAACGTTACGCGACTTGAAACTCCGCAAAGGCAAGCCGTCGTCTCGTCAGCGTCGCTGCGCTCCTGACCAAGGTGGCGCCGATCGCAAAACGGGCATGCCTTCGCGCGAAGGCATGCCCGCTTGAAACTCTATTCGTGCGACGCGCGTGCGTTCAGTGCACGCTGACGGCTTGCAGCTCGTTGCTCCAGGCGTTGGCGATCGCGGCTTCGCGGCTGTCGGTCAGCATGATCGGCGTGCCGTCGGCGGCGTGGAGCGCGAACAGCTTGAGGCCCGGCGCGATTTTCGGCGCCTCGGGAAACAGGCCCGGCACGTCCTCCGAGCGGATCTGCTTCACATAGGCGATATGGCCTTCGCCCAGAGTTGCCAGCGTCTCCGGAGAGACGTTCTTGGCTTCGTATTCGAACGCAACGTGACCTTCACTCATGGTCTCGACTCCTCTGGAACACTAAGCGGTCGAGTCCGCTACTCGTTCCATTATTCGTGCTCATTGATAGCGATTGTCTTAACGATCCTCTCCGGCTCAGGCCGGGCCAGATCGATCGACAACAGCCCGTTCTTCAGATCCGCACCCAGCACCAGCATCCCCTCCGCCAGCACGAAGGTGCGCTGGAAGTGGCGCGCGGCGATGCCGCGATGGATGTACTGCCGGGTCTTGTCGTCCTGCTGCCGCCCGCGGATCACGAGCTGGTTTTCCTCAATGGTTACATCGAGTTGGTCGCGCGTAAATCCGGCAACCGCCAGCGTGATACGCAACCGCTCGGGCTGGCCGTCCGCGCCGCCGCACCTCTCGATATTGTAGGGAGGGTAGCCGTCGGCGCCTTTGACGACGCGGTCGAGCACGCGCTCGATCTCGTCGAAGCCCAGCAGGAAGGGACTGGAGAGCGTTGGAACACGAGACATAGTTTACAAAGTCCTCGCAGAAGCGACTTTGGTGTGTCGGGGCCCGGAAGCGGCACCCCTTGATCAGCAATATGGGCATGTTCCCTTGTGGGTTCAAGGACGTAGCGGAGGGGCTGTGGATGGGCCAGGGCCGTCCGTCGCCGAGCCCGGACATCGCGCTGATGCTTCAGCGATCGTCATGGACGGGCTTGCGCAGGCCATTCACGACCTTCCTCGCAGCAGAACTTGGATGACTGGGACAGGCCCGCGCATGACGAAAATGCCGCTGAATTTCCCCAATGAAAACAAGCGCCCTTCTACTGTGCATGGGGTTGTTTTCGCAGTTTCGTCTCTCGGCCCGCGGAACCGGTCAGGCCTCCAACCGCGTCCGCCCGTCGCCGCTGAACAAATGCAACTTCGCCCGCACCGCGGCGACGCGGATTCTCGCGCCGATAGGTGGCGCTTCGGTTCCGGGAATGCGGACGATGATCTCGCCGGGCGGCAGCTCGCCGGGCGTGGCGGCGACGCGCTGGTCTTCCTGCTCGCGGGTGCCGTAGACGAAGGTTTCGGCGCCGACGCGCTCGATCGCTTCCACGGTGAGCGGCAAGGCGACGCCGCCGTCCGGGGTCTGATCGGTGATGACGAAATCTTCCGGGCGGATGCCGAGGATGTCGGCGTCGGCGGCCGTGCTGCCGGCGAGCTGCGACCGGATTTCCTCCGGCCGTGTCGACATCAGGTTCATCGGCGGCGCGCCGATGAAGGAGGCGACGAAGGTCGTCGCCGGCTTCTCGTAGATCGCGAGGGGATTGCCGACCTGCTCGACCTGGCCGCCATTCATCACAACGAGAATGTCGGCGAGCGTCATCGCCTCGAGCTGGTCGTGGGTGACGTAGATGGACGTCGTGTTCAGCCGGCGCTGCAATTTGCGGATCTCGACCCGCATCGCGATGCGCAGCTTGGCGTCGAGATTGGACAGCGGTTCGTCGAACAGGAACACCTTGGGCTGGCGCACGATGGCGCGGCCCATGGCGACGCGCTGGCGCTGGCCGCCGGAGAGCTGGCGCGGCTTGCGCTCCAGCATCGACGTGAGCTCGAGGATGCGCGCGGCTTCGTCGACGCGGGTCCTGATCTCGGCCTCCGCCATGCCGCGGTTGCGCAGGCCGTAGGCCATGTTGTTGTAGACGCTCATATGCGGATAGAGCGCGTAGTTCTGAAACACCATCGCGATATCGCGGTCGGCGGGTTCGATTTGGTTGACGATGCGGCCGCCGATGTCGATCTCGCCGCCGGTGACGGTCTCCAGCCCCGCGACCATGCGCAGCAAGGTTGACTTTCCGCAACCGCTGGGCCCGACCAGCACGCAAAACTGGCCGTCGCCGACATCGACGTCGACGCCCTTGATGGCCTCGAAGCCGCCGGGATAGGTCTTGCGGACGTTGCGCAGGGTGACGTTAGCCATGGGATTTTCCGGCGAATAGCGAATAGGGAGTGGCGAATGGGGACTGGGTAGTACGCAAGGCGGACGTAGCGACCCCATTCGCTACTCGCCACTCACTGTTCGCCATCGTCACTTTTCCGTCTCGACCAGCCCGCGCACGAACAGCTTCTGCATGACGACGACGACGAACACCGGCGGCAGCATGGCCAGCACGGCGGTCGCCATCACGATCGGCCATTCGGTCAGCGCGTCGGTGGTGGTGATCATCTTGCGGATGCCGATCTGGATGGTCTGCATGTCGTCGCGCGTCGTGATCAGCAGCGGCCAGAGATATTGATTCCAGCCGAGGATGAACAGGATCACGAACAGCGCGGCCATGTTGGTGCGCGACAGCGGCAGCAGCGTATCCCAGAAGAATCGGAAGGGACCTGCGCCGTCGATGCGCGAGGCTTCCAGAAGCTCGTCCGGCACCGTCATGAAGAACTGGCGGAACAGCAGCGTCGCGGTCGCCGAGGCGATCAGCGGCAGCGACAGGCCAGCATAGCTGTCGAGCATGTGCAGATCGGCGACGATCTTGTAGGTCGGATAGATGCGCACTTCGACCGGCAGCATCAGGGTGATGAAGATGAGCCAGAAGATCGGCATCCGGAACGGAAAGCGGAAATAGACGATCGCATAGGCCGAGATGATCGAGATCGCGATCTTGCCGACCGCGATCAGGAGCGCCATCACCAGCGAGTTCAGCATCATGTTGCCGACCGGCTCGCGGGTCGAGCCGCTCGTGCCGACGAAGATCGTCTGATAGTAGGTCTCGAAGAAATGGCCGCCCGGCAGCAGCGACATCTGGCCGTTGGCGATCACCGCGTTGTCCTGGGTGGAGGCGACGAACGCGAGATAGACCGGGAAGGCGACGATCGCGATCCCGATCCACAGGATGATGTGGGCGACGTAGCGCCGGAAGCCCTCTTCCTCCACCATCAGTAGGTCACCTTGCGTTCGACGAAGCGGAACTGGATGCCCGTCAGCACGATGACCATGATCATCAGGATCACCGACTGTGCCGCCGAGCTTCCGAGATTTCCGCCGAGCAGGCCGTCGGTATAGACCTTGTAGACCAGCGTCTCGGTCGACTTGCCGGGACCGCCGCGGGTCATGGTGTCGATGATGCCGAACGTGTCGAAGAAGGCGTAGACGATGTTGACGACCAGGAGGAAGAAGATGGTGGGCGACAGCAGCGGGAAGGTCACGGTCCAGAACCGCCGCATCGGGCGCGCGCCGTCGATCGCGGCGGCCTCGAGCACGCTTCTGGGGATGCTCTGCAGGCCGGCGAGGAAGAACAGAAAATTGTAGGAGATCTGCTTCCAGGCGGCGGCGAGGATGATCAGCGCCGCGGCCTGGTCGCCGTCGAGCAGCGGATTCCAGTCGATGCCCAGGGCCCGCAGATAGCGCGAGAGCACGCCCAGCGAGGGATGCAGCATGAAGATCCAGAGCACGCCAACCACGGGCGGCGCCACCGCATAGGGCCAGATCAGCAGCGTTCGGTAGAGCATCGAGCCGCGCAGCGGCTTGTCCGCCATCACGGCGAGCAGCAGCGCGAACGACAGCGACGACACTGCGATGGCGAAGGAGAAGAAGAAGGTTCGGAGGATCGCCTCGAAATAGGCGGGCTCCTTGAACAGATCGACATAGTTCTCGAACCAGACAAAGCTGGTCGAGAGCCCGAAGGCGTCCTGGAGCAGGAAGGACTGGATCACCGCCTGCAAGGCCGGCCAGTAGAAGAAAATCAGCACGATCGCGAGCTGCGGGGCAACCAGCGCGTAGGGCAACAGCTTCGACTGGAAGATGGCTTGCTTTTGCATGATGTCCGCAGCAGCGGCAGGCCGGTTGACCGGCCTGCCGCTTGTCGCCTTACTTCACTGCGGTCTTTTCGAACTGACGCAGCATGGTGTTGCCGCGCTCGACGGCCGCGTCCAGCGCCTGCTTGGCGGTCTTCTTGCCGGCCAGCGCCTGCTCGATTTCTTCTGCCCAGACGTCACGGAGCTGCACCATGTTGCCGAGGCGCAGGCCGCGGGAGTTCTCCGTCGGCTCCTTGTTGGTCAGCTCGAGCAGCGGCGTCTCGAGATAGGGCTGGTCCTTGTAGAAGCCTTCCGCCTTGGCCTTCTCATAGGCCGCCTTGGTGATCGGCAGATAACCCGAGGATTTGTGGATGAAGACCTGGCGATCCGTATCGGAGAGGAAAGTCAGGAATTTCGCGATGCCCTTGTATTCGTCGGCCGACTTGCCGCCCATGATCCAGAGCGAAGCGCCGCCGATGATCGAGTTCTGCGGCGCGCCCTTCACGTCGGGATAATAGGGCATCGGCACCGCGGTGAAGGCGAACTTGGCCTGCGCCTTGACGTTGCCGAAGAAGGCAGACGAGGTCAGGTAGAGCGGGCATTCGCCCGACGTGAAGCGGCCTTCGCCGGTGTTGGTGCGGCCGGCATAGTCGTAGGTCTTGTCCTTCTGGAGCTCGACCAGATTTTCGAGATGCTTGACCTGCAGCGGTCCGTTGAAGGACAGCACGGTGTCGAAGCCGTCGAGGCCATTGGCCTTCGTCGCCAGCGGCACGTTGTGCCAGGCGGAGAGCTGCTCGAGATTGACCCAGGTGACCCAGGAGTTGGAAAAGCCGCAGGTGGCGTGGCCGGCCGCCTTCAGCTTCTTGGCCGCGTCGAACACCTCAGGCCAGGTCTTCGGAATCGCGACGTTGGCCTTCTTCAGCTCGTCGAGATTGACCCACATCACGGTCGACGACGAGTTGAAGGGGAAGGACAGCATCTCGCCCTTCGAGGTCGAATAGTAGCCGGTGATCGCGGGCAGATAGGCCTTGGGATCGAACTTCTCGCCGGTCTCGGCCATCAGCTTGTAGACCGGCTTCACGGCGCCGGTCGCGGCCATCATGGTGGCGGTGCCGACCTCGAACACCTGCATGATGTGCGGCGCATTGCCGGCGCGGAACGCGGCGATGCCGGCGTTCATCGTGTCGGCGTAGTTGCCCTTGTAGGTCGGGACCACCTTGTAGTCGCTCTGCGCGCCGTTGAAGTCGTTGGCGAGCTTGACGATGACGTCGTTGTTGGCGCCGGTCATCGCATGCCACCACTGGATTTCGGTCACGGCGAAGGCCGGCGAGGAGCCGAGACCAACCGCGAGGGCAACAGCAGCAGCTGCGCCAAAATGTCGAAGAGCCATCGAGTAAACCTCCCTTGGGCCGTCAAAAATGATCGCTTGCGCTAGCAGCGCCATATGACGTTCACATGACTGTGTAAGCGGCCGAAACGAAAGCGGCAAGCGCTGGAAGAGGGAAGCCATCAATTAGGCGAACGTGCCGGGGACAGCCTCGTCCGTTCGCGCTGCACGTGAGTGCCCGCGCCGCAGTGCGGCATCGTTGTGCGAGGCTGACGGTCAGGCCGCGGGCTCCAAACCTCTACCGCTTGCGGGAGAGGTCGGCGCGCAGCGCGGGTGAGCGACTTTATCCTCTGGAGGATTGTCCCTTCGGAGACACCCTCTCCCCAGCCCTCCCCCGCAAGCGAGGGAGGGAGGGAGCGCACTACCGACGCGGCAACACTGAAGCCTATTTCATGAAGCCCTAGCGCTTGCGCTCGGGGCCGCAGACCGTGCCGTTCTTGACCATGGCGTCGATCTCGGCCTTGGAATATCCGAACTCGCCGAGCACCTCCGCCGCGTGCTGGCTGAATTTCGGCGGCAGGCGCCGCAGGCTCGGCTTGCTGCGATCGAGCCGGATCGGCGAGGCCACGCCCTTGTACCAGTCCTTCTCGATGATATCGCCGCGCGCGATCGTGTGCGGGTTGGTCAACGCCTGGTCGATCTTCTGCACCGGACCTGCGGGCAGGCCTGCCGCAAGCAGGCGATTGCACAGCGGTTCGGCCTCGTGCTGACTGAACACTGCGGCGAGCTCGGAGCGCAGCGCCTCGCGATTGGCGATGCGGTCCTTGTTGCGGGCAAAGCGCGGATCGGTGCCGAGCTCGGGCTTGCCGATCTCCTTGGCGAGCTTGCGGAACGTGCCGTCATTGCCGACGCCGATGAAGATGTCGTCGGTCTTGGTCGGGAAGATCGCGTAAGGCACAAGGTTCGGGTGCTCGTTGCCGGTGAGCGACGGCGGCTTGCCATGCATGAAATAGTTCGCGGTGTGCGGATGCATGATGGCAAGGCCGGTCTCGTACAGCGTCGTCTCGAGGAACTGACCCTTGCCGGAGCGCTGCCGCTCCGACAGCGCCATCAGGATGCCGATCGCCGCATAAAGGCCGGTGCCGATGTCGACCAGCGGCACGCCGATCCGCATCGGGCCGCTCTCGGGCGAGCCGGTCGCCGCGATCATGCCGGTCATGGCCTGGATGATGGCGTCATAGCCGGGATTGCCGCCGCGCGGGCCGTCGGCGCCGAAGCCGCAGATCCGGCAATGCACGAGACGCGGGAATTTCTCGCGCAGCGCTTCGTTGCCGATGCCCCATTTCTCCAGCGTGCCGGGCTTGAAATTCTCGATCAGGACGTCGGCCGTCTCCAGCATCTTGAGCAGCACCACGCGGCCGCCCTCGGAAGCGAGGTCGAGGCCGATGGAACGCTTGTTGCGGTTGATGCCGACGAAATAGGCCGCGTCCTCCTCATGGAAGGGAGGACCCCATTCGCGCACCTCGTCGCCCGCGGGCGGCTCGACCTTGATCACGTCGGCGCCATGGTCGGCGAGGATCTGGGTGCAGTAGGGACCGCCGAGCACGCGCGTCAGATCGATGACGCGCAGTCCGCTCATGGCTCCCGTGGCGGCTTCAGAACTCATGCCTTCGCTTCTCCTGTGTCGACGTTTGATCACAGGCCTAGCGAGGTTCGTGCACGCCAGCAATGGCCCTCCGGGTAAGGGGCGTATGCGCCGCTGCGCGCAATCCCGCCGAATGGCAAATCAGCGGAGGCGGCCGGCCCTTGGGGGATCCAGGGCCAGCCAATCCGCACTTCGATCAGACGACCGTCAGGCGAACGTCGACATTGCCGCGCGTGGCATTGGAGTAGGGGCACACCTGATGCGCCTTCTCCACCAGCGCCTCGGCTTCAGTGCGGGCAAGGCCCGGCAGCGAGACTGCGAGATCGATGTCGAGGCCGAAGCCGCCTTCGGAGCGCGGGCCGATGCCGACGGTCGAGGTGACGGAGGCGTCGGCCGGAACCTTCGGGCCGCCCTGGGAGGCTACGAACTTCATGGCACCGATGAAGCAGGCGGCATAGCCGGCCGCGAACAACTGTTCGGGGTTGTTGCCGGCGCCGCCACCGCCGCCGAGCTCCTTCGGCGTGGTCAGCTTGACGTCGAGCGCGCCGTCGAGAGTTGCGGCATGGCCGTCGCGGCCGCCGGTTGCTTTCGCGCTGGTCTTGTAGAGGACGTTCACGGACATTGTGGTCTCCCTGGATCTCGGTTGGGGTGCGATCTATGTTGCAGACAATTAGATTGTGCGCAATATAGATTGCAGTGCATCACATTTAATTGTTCGCAATTGAATGTCAGGCCGCGCGGCCCCAGAATGGCGCAAACCTCGCGAGATTCCCCATGGCCCGGAAACCATCGGCAGCGGACGCTCCGCTGCGGCTCGACAACCAGATCTGCTTCGCGGTCTATTCGGCCGCGCATGCCTTCAACCGCGTCTACAAGCCGCTGCTCGACCGGCTCGGCCTGACCTATCCGCAATATCTGGTGATGCTGGTGCTGTGGGAGCGCGACGACGTACCGGTCAAGGACATCGGCGAAAAGCTGTTTCTGGATTCGGGCACGCTGACCCCGCTGCTGAAGCGGCTCGAGGCCGCCCATCTCCTCAAGCGCACCCGCTCGCGCGACGACGAGCGTCAGGTGCTGATCGCCCTGACGCCACAGGGCCATGCGCTGAAGGACAAGGCGCGCAGCGTGCCGCAGTCGATCCTGGCGGCGTCCAATTGCTCGGTGTCGGAGCTGGTCGCGATGAAGGACGAGATCGTCGCGTTGCGGGATCGGCTGAATGCGGTGATCGGGGAGTAGGGGGGACGCTGGTGATCAGAAGTGTTTCTTTGCGAACGCGCGGCCTGAGCCAGACTTCAAATACCGTTCGAATGCGATAGCACGTGCGGCGTCGTCGAACGCGAAGTAGGTTCGAATTCGCCAAGGCCCATACTTCGAGGTGTGAGGAACTTCGCCAGCGTTATGCTTCGCCAGACGCGCCCGCAGATCGTCCGTGATGCCGACGTAGAAATGCTCGGAATCCAAACTTTCGAGAATATAGACGTATTTCATTGTGCTTCCTCCCCGCAAAGCAAGGATAGCAGCTTGAAAAACCTTACGGGAGCGTCAGCGCACGCCGATGCGGTCCGCCGTCGCCCTTTGGGCTATGGCGGGACAGCCTTCGCTCACTTCACTACGAGGGACTTCCCGGGCTTGCCCAGCCGTAGCTCGCGAAGCGAGCGAAGGCTGGTGGAGCCAGGCGGGATCGAACCGCCGACCTCTTGCATGCCATGCAAGCGCTCTCCCAGCTGAGCTATGGCCCCTTAAGTCCTCGACCGGGTGAACCTGGTTGATCCCCCGACCGGCGAGTCCTAGGCGACTCGCGCGGTGCACCCTTTTTCACAGATCAGGGCTGATCTCAAGTCTCTTCATCGCCTCCGACATCACCAATGATGTCGGTAACGTCCTCATCGCCCTCTTCGTCGTCGGCAATGAAGGTCGAATCATCGTCGTCATCGTCTTCGATAGTCTCGTCGACCTCGATATCGTCTTCCGATTCCGGCACGACGGCCTTGACCTTGCCGGTGTTCTCCTCGGCATCGGCCTCCTCGAGCGAGACCTCCTCGACCTCTGCCGGCTCGGGCGTGGCATCCGCTGTCGCCGCGTGCCGGGCTTCTGCACCGCGCGGGACGCGAGCGGGCGCCACCGGGGCGATCGGCACCACATCGCCGGTATAGGGCGAGATCACTGGATTCTTGTTGAGGTCATAGAACTTCTTGCCCGTGGTCGGGCAAATACGTTTGGTTCCGAGTTCGGACTTGGCCACGGCAGGAATCCTGGGAAATGTCTGAAAAGCGGTGCTTCACTTGGCTAGTTGGCGGCCCGCTGTCAATAGCGCATTACAGAAGAACGACATGCCCGTGACGGGGCGCGGACCATGTGATACCTGCCCCGCAGCCCCGCGAGGGCGCATCCAAGGACACAATCTTGACCCATTCCGACCAACCGAGACCGCTCCAGTCTCGCGCCAGCGGTCCCCTGACCGGGAAAGTACGGGTGCCCGGGGACAAGTCGATCTCCCACCGCGCCCTGATCCTGGGCGCGCTCGCCGTCGGCGAGACCAAGGTTTCGGGCCTGCTCGAGGGCGAAGACGTCCTCAACACCGCCAAATCCATGCAGGCGCTCGGCGCCAGCGTCGAACGCATCGGTGATTTTGCCTGGAAGGTGCAGGGAGTGGGTGTCGCAGGTTTCGCTCAGCCCAAGGCGGCGCTCGATTTCGGCAACTCCGGCACGGGCTGCCGGCTGGTCATGGGCGCCGTCGCCGGCTGCCCGATATCGGCCGTGTTCGACGGCGATGCCTCTCTGCGCAGCCGTCCCATGCGCAGGATCCTCGATCCGCTCGAAAAAATGGGCGCCAAGGTCGTCTCCGGCAGCGAGGGCGGGCGTCTGCCGCTGACCCTCCAGGGAGCGCGCGATCCGCTGCCGATCACCTACAGGACCCCGGTCGCCTCGGCCCAGATCAAATCGGCCGTATTGCTGGCAGGCCTGGCCGCGCCGGGCACCACGACCGTGATCGAGACCGAGGCCAGCCGGGACCACACCGAGCTGATGCTCAAGCATTTTGGTGCCGACATCACGTCAGTTCAGGAAGGTCAGCACGGCCGCCGCATCACGCTGATGGGCCAGCCCGAGCTGCATGGCGCCAATGTCGTCGTGCCCGCCGATCCCTCTTCGGCGGCCTTTCCGGTCGTCGCGGCGCTGATTGTCGAGGGCTCGGACGTCATCCTGGCGGATGTCATGACGAATCCGCTGCGCACCGGCCTGTTCACCACGCTGCGCGAGATGGGGGCCTCGATCGAGGAAAGCGAGGTCCGCGGTGATGCCGGCGAGCCGATGGCGCAGCTGCGCGTGCGCGCGTCGAAGCTGCGCGGCGTCGAGGTGCCCCCGGAGCGCGCGCCCTCGATGATCGACGAATATCTGGTGCTGGCGGTCGCGGCCTCCTTCGCCGAAGGCACCACCACCATGCGCGGCCTGCAAGAGCTGCGCGTCAAGGAATCCGATCGGCTGGAGGCCACCGCCGTCATGCTTCGCGTCAACGGCGTCAAGGTCGAGGTCTCCGGCGACGATCTGATCGTCGAGGGCCGCGGCCACGTTCCCGGCGGCGGCATCGTTGCCACCCATATGGACCATCGCATCGCGATGTCGGCACTGGTGATGGGCTGCGCCTCCGACCAGCCGGTGACCGTCGACGACACCGCCTTCATCGCCACCAGTTTTCCGGATTTCATTCCGATGATGCGTTCGCTGGGGGCGGAGTTTTCATGAGGCCGCGGCCATGAGTGCTGCCTTCGACCGCGACGCCCTGCTGGATGCTTTCGATGCGATCGGCCGTGCTGCGGCCGATGCGGGGACCAAGCTTCGGATCGCGGTCTATGGGGGCTCCGCGCTCATGCTCGCCAGCAATTTTCGCTTTGCGACCGAGGATGTCGACGTATCGAAGCTCGAGCGCCCACTGCCTGGCTGGCTCGATAGAGTGACGGCCGAAATTGCCGCCAAGAACGGATGGAGTGCCGACTGGTTCAACGATCAAGTCGCATTCCACCTCAGCCCGTTGGCCGATCGCGCCGCGGATCATCTCGAATTTGGTACTTTCCCGCGCGACGGCACGCCGCCTGGACTTGAGGTTTCCGTGCCCTCCGCGGCATATCTTCTGGCGCTGAAGTTGAAAGCGTTCCGGATCGCGGATCCCGTACGCGGACAGACGGAGCGGCTGGACATCTTGAACTTGATGAAAGTGGTTGGAATCTCGACCGCGGAGGAGGCCATCGCGCTGCTTGGGCGGTACTTTCCGGTGAGCGCGGCATCCTCGGAAAAACAACGCTTCCTGCTGAAGCACATGGACCCCGGGGGAGGAGCCGATGCGCCCAAATACCCTCGCTGAAGCCGTCGAGCGCATTCGCACCGGCGCGCCGCAGGACGCTACGCTGGCCGAATTCATCGACACGTTCGACTTGGCTGGGACCAGTCAGGCGCAATACGAGACGATCGAGGACGAACCCGCGTTGACGCGAAACGATCGGCTCGACGCCCTGGTCGGCGCGATCGCCGAGTATCTGGCAAAGCAACGCTGTCTCGGCCGGGTACCTGGCTGGGTTTGCGACCCGGCGCGGCGCCTTGCCGAACCATGGTTCACCACGTCGTCGCTGTCCGACGCGATGCGCGAATATCTCACCTTTGCGAGTCCCGCCGAATTCGCGTCTCGCAACATTTTCACCGAAGAGCGGCCATTGCGACGCGCGCGCGGGCTGCTGACAGCCAAGGTTTGAGTGACATGATCATCGCCATCGACGGGCCAGCGGCCTCGGGCAAGGGGACGCTCGGCAAGCGCCTGGCCCACCATTACGGCTACCGCCACCTTGATACCGGCGTGATCTATCGCGCGGTGGCCTATGCGCTGATGCAGTCGGGCCACGATCTTCGGGACGAGTCGGCGGCGGTGGCGGCGGCGCTGGAACTCGATCCGGAAAAGTTCGGCAATCCCGTCCTGAAGACCCAGAAGGTCGGCGAGGGGGCCTCCATCGTCTCGGCAATCCCGCGGGTCCGCGAAGCTTTGGTCAACTTCCAGCGGCAATTCGCCGTCGATCCGCCCGGCGCCGTGCTCGACGGCCGGGATATCGGAACAGTGATCTGCCCCCATGCCGACGTCAAAATCTTCGTCGTTGCGGACCCGAAGGTCCGTGCCCATCGCCGGACGATGGAGGCCAGGGCTCGGGGGGAAGAGGCCGATGAGGCCGCCGTGCTCGCGGACATCATCCAGCGCGACGAACGCGACAAGAACCGGCCGATTGCGCCTTTGAAACCGGCCCCGGATGCTTACTTGCTAGATAACTCCCAACTGGATATAGAAGGCGGCGTCCGGGCCGCCATCGACATTATCGAGGCCGTCCGAGCGGGCCGGTCGCGGGGTTAAGCCGCCGCCGTCATTGGAGGAAGTGCCCGCTCCCGCTCTTTGAGGTCGATACTCTCGGTCCCCTCGCTTCGGGACCGGTGCGATCCAGGTTTCGGACAAGCATTTCAACGTATCGAACGCGCGGGCCTCAGCCGGCCCGCTTCCGCTGTTCCGGCGCAAAGCCGGGCAGCGAGCGGTCGCTCGAAGGTCTTGCGGACCTTCCGACACTGCGCGTGCGATGCGCCCATGAACCCAACGGCCGGCACGACATCCGCAACTGGAGAACAAATGGCTTCGACTTCTGCTGATACCTATAGCCCCTCGCGCGACGATTTCGCCGCGATGCTTGACGAGTCCTTTGCAGGCGGCAACCTGCAGGAAAGCTCCGTCATCAAGGGCAAGGTTGTTGCAATTGAAAAGGACATGGCCGTCATCGACGTCGGCCTGAAGACCGAGGGCCGCGTCGCGCTGCGCGAATTTTCGGGCCCCGGCCGTGAAAGCGACCTCAAGGTCGGCGACGAGGTGGAAGTGTTCCTCGATCGCATCGAAAACGCTCTCGGTGAGGCCGTGCTGTCGCGTGACAAGGCGCGCCGCGAAGAGAGCTGGGGCAAGCTCGAGAAGGCGTTCCAGAACAACGAGAAGGTCAACGGCGTCATCTTCAACCAGGTCAAGGGCGGCTTCACCGTCGACCTCGACGGTGCCGTTGCGTTCCTGCCGCGCTCGCAGGTGGACATCCGTCCGATCCGCGACGTCGCGCCGCTGATGAACAACTCGCAGCCGTTCCAGATCCTCAAGATGGACCGCCGCCGCGGCAACATCGTCGTCTCCCGCCGCACGGTGCTGGAAGAGACCCGCGCCGAGCAGCGTCAGGAGCTGGTGCAGAACCTCGAAGAGGGTCAGGTCATCGACGGCGTGGTCAAGAACATCACCGATTACGGTGCGTTCGTTGATCTCGGCGGCATCGACGGCCTGCTGCACGTCACCGACATCGCGTGGCGCCGCGTCAACCATCCGACCGAGGTGCTCTCGATCGGCCAGACCGTGAAGGTCAAGATCATCAAGATCAACCACGAGACGCACCGCATCTCGCTGGGCATGAAGCAGCTGCTGGACGATCCGTGGCAGGGCATCGAAGCCAAGTACCCGCTGGGTGCCCGCTTCACCGGCCGCGTCACCAACATCACCGACTACGGTGCGTTCGTCGAGCTCGAGCCGGGCATCGAAGGCCTGATCCACGTCTCCGAGATGTCGTGGACCAAGAAGAACATGCACCCCGGCAAGATCGTGTCGACCTCGCAGGAAGTCGACGTGCAGGTGCTGGAAGTCGATTCCGTCAAGCGCCGCATCTCGCTCGGCCTCAAGCAGACCATGCGCAACCCCTGGGAGGTCTTCGTCGAAGGTCACCCGACCGGTTCGGTGGTCGAGGGCGAGGTCAAGAACAAGACCGAGTTCGGTCTGTTCCTGGGCCTCGAAGGCGACGTCGACGGCATGGTCCACCTCTCCGATCTCGACTGGAAGCTTCCGGGCGAGCAGGTGATCGACAACTACAAGAAGGGCGACATGGTGAAGGCCGTGGTGCTCGACGTGGACGTCGAGAAGGAGCGCATCTCGCTCGGCATCAAGCAGCTCGAAGGCGACCCCTTCGCCGAGCCGGGCGATGTCAAGAAGGGCGCGGTCGTGACCTGCGAAGTGCTCGAAGTGAAGGAGAGCGGTATCGAGGTGAAGATCGCCGGTACCGACTTCACCACCTTCATCAAGCGCTCGGAGCTCGCCCGTGACCGCAACGACCAGCGCGCCGAACGCTTCGCCGTCGGCGAGAAGGTCGATGCCCGCGTGATCCAGTTCGACAAGAAGGCCCGCAAGGTCCAGGTGTCGATCAAGGCGCTCGAAGTCGCCGAAGAGAAGGAAGCCATCGCGCAGTACGGCTCCTCGGATTCGGGTGCGACGCTCGGCGACATTCTGGGCACCGCGCTCAAGAACCGCGACAGCAAGTAAGCGAAGCGTCCATTTCGCTGACATCAAGGCCCCGGCGCGAGCCGGGGCTTTTTTGTTGCCATCTCCACAAGCTCCGCGGTCGTCTGTGGCGACTTGCTTGCCCTCTCGAGGCCTTCATTTCTTCAAATTGGGCGGCAATTGATGTATCCAGATAAGCCAATGGTCACGCTGTGACGGCACAACGCGCCCAGCCTTTCATTTGGAGATATTCCGATGTCGCTCGATTCGGACATCATCGTCGATCGCCGCAGGATCCGCCGCAAGCTGACGTTCTGGCGTGTGATGGCCGCGCTGATCGCGATCGCGGCGATTGCGAGCTTCGCGCTGGTTGCGACGCCCGGGGCACGCGGCACCTTCGCATCGGCCGGCTCGATCGCGCGCGTTCATATCGAGGGGCTCATCCGCAGCGATTCCGATCGTACCCAGGCGCTCGAGCGGCTTGAGAATTCGCAGGCCGCCGCCGTCATCGTCCACATCAACTCGCCAGGCGGCACCACCGCAGGCTCCGAGCAGCTCTACGATTCGCTCGTGCGGCTGAAGGCGAAGAAGCCGCTCGTCGTCGTGGTCGAGGGTCTGGCTGCCTCCGGGGGCTACATCACGGCGATCGCGAGCGACCACATCATCGCCCAGCAGAGCTCGCTGGTCGGCTCGATCGGCGTGCTGTTCCAGTACCCCAACGTCTCCGAGCTGCTGAAGACCATCGGTGTCAAGGTGGAAGAGGTGAAATCCTCGCCCCTGAAGGCAGCACCCAACGGTTTCGAGCCGACCAGTCCCGAGGCCCGGGCCGCGCTCGACGCGCTGGTCAAGGATTCCTATGCCTGGTTCAGGGGAATGGTGAAGGAGCGGCGTGGCATGGATGACACGCAGCTCGAAAAAGTCGCTGATGGCCGCGTCTTCACCGGACGCCAGGCGATCGATCTCAAGCTGATCGACCAGATCGGCGACGAGAAGACGGCCGTGAACTGGCTGGTCGAGCACAAGAGCGTCAAGAAGGGGCTTCCCGTTCGCGATTACAAGCTCCAGCCGCGCTTCGGCGATCTGCCGTTCCTCAAGACCGCCGCCGCCTTGACGCTGGAAGCGCTCGGTTTGGGGTCGATTGCGCATCAAATCGGGCAAACCGGCGTCGCACAGGCGGTCGACCGGTTCGGAATGGACGGGATGCTGGCCTTGTGGCAGCCGGCCGCGTCAAACTGAGCCTGAGCAGGCGAGTTCCGCAAGATTTTCCCGTCGGGCGCGTGCCGGCCCAGCCCGCTTTTTCGGCATTTGTCACGCATTTTCACGACGCCCAACCTTGATTTAGCGTCTTGACAGATCACGGTATTTTCACGGAAATGGTTTTCCGCACGCTCCCGGGTCCTATCTCTCGATGATCAAATCCGAACTTGTTCAGCGTATCGCCGAGCACAACCCGCATCTGTACCAGCGGGATGTCGAGAACATTGTGAATGCGATTCTCGAAGAGATCGTAGCGGCGCTTGCACGCGGTGATCGCGTCGAGCTGCGCGGCTTCGGTGCCTTCTCGGTCAAGCATCGCCCCGCACGCGCCGGGCGCAATCCACGCACTGGCGCTCATGTGCCCGTCGATCAGAAGAGCGTTCCGTTCTTCAAGACCGGCAAGGAGATGCGCGAGCGGCTGAACCGCGACCATCCGGATCCCGGCGCGGCAGACTGAGCCGGCATCAGGGTTTTTCGCGGTCGCGCCCGATGCGGCCGCAAGCTTGATTCAAGGCGAGCGAAGCGAGATGCGAAAGTTCCTGACCGCGCTGATCGTGATACCGCTGGGCCTGATCCTGGTGGCCTTTGCCGTCGCAAACCGGCATTTCGTCACGGTATCCTTCGACCCCTTCATTTCCGACGACCCGTCACTGTCGCTGACGTTGCCGCTGTTCCTGCTGCTGATCCTGGTGGCCGCCCTTGGGGTCTTCGCGGGCGGCTCTGCCGTCTGGTTCGGCCAGCGGCGCTGGCGGCGCGCGGCGCGCCGGAATGACGCAGAGGCCCGGACCGCCCGGGCCGAACTGGCCGATCTGCGGGCCCAGACGGCTGCAGCGAAGCCCGAGTCCCAGCGACTTCCCGTTCCCTCCGGCGTCGGGCTCTACGGGCCCGTCGGGCGAGACAAGCAGCGCGCGACGTTGTAGAAGCGGCCCCGACCGAAAGCCCCGTTTTCCGGCCGCGGACCCGCGGCCTGCATTTGCTTCGAGACCATGTCCCTGCTCGTCAAAATCTGCGGCCTGTCTACGCGCGAGACGCTCCAAGTGGCGCTCGACGCGGGCGCCGACATGGTGGGGTTCGTGTTCTTTCCGCCGTCGCCGCGGCATCTCTCGCTGGAGCTTGGGCGCGATCTCGGCCGCCAGGTGAGGCAGCGTGCGCTCAAGGTCGCGCTCACCGTCGATGCCGACGACGCCACGCTCGACAACATCATGGATGCGCTGTCGCCGGACATTTTCCAGCTCCACGGCAAGGAAAGCGTCGCGCGGCTGCGCGACATCAAGCAGCGCTTCGGCCGTCCGGTGATGAAGGCGGTCCCGGTCGCGACATCAGCCGATCTCGCCGTGCTGCCGGGCTACGCCGCGGTCGCCGACCGTATCCTGTTCGACGCGCGTGCGCCGAAGGATGCGACGCGGCCCGGCGGCCTGGGGGAGCCGTTCGACTGGCGCTTGCTGGAAAATCTCGATCTGAAATTGCCCTACATGGTCTCAGGCGGGCTGCACGCCGACAACCTCGCTGAAGCCCTCCGCGTCACCCGCGCCGGCGGGGTCGACGTGTCCTCCGGTGTCGAGAGTGCCCCCGGGGTCAAGGACCCTGACATGATCAAGGCCTTCATTCGCGCCGCGCGCGCCACCCGAGAGTTGAGCGTCCGATGAACATCGCCAAACCCAATTCCTACCGCAGCGGCCCCGACGAGCGCGGCCATTTCGGCATTTTCGGGGGGCGCTTCGTCGCCGAGACCCTGATGCCGCTGATCCTCGATCTGGAGAAGGCCTACACCGCGGCCAAGGACGATCCGGCGTTCCAGTCCGAGATGAACGGCTACCTCAAGAACTATGTTGGCCGGCCCTCGCCGCTCTATTTCGCCGAGCGCCTGACCGAGCATCTCGGCGGCGCCAAGATCTATCTCAAGCGCGAGGAGCTCAACCACACCGGTTCGCACAAGGTGAACAACGTGCTCGGCCAGATCATGCTGGCCAGGCGCATGGGCAAGAAGCGCATCATCGCCGAGACCGGCGCCGGCCAGCATGGTGTCGCCACCGCGACGCTGTGCGCGCGCTTCGGCCTCGAATGCATCGTCTATATGGGCGCCGTCGACGTCGAGCGGCAGCAGCCCAACGTCATTCGGATGGAGATGCTGGGCGCCAAGGTGATGCCGGTGCAGTCGGGCACGCGCACGCTGAAGGATGCCATGAACGAGGCGCTGCGCGATTGGGTCACCAATGTGCACAACACGTTCTACTGCATCGGAACGGTGGCGGGTCCCCATCCCTATCCGACGCTGGTGCGCGACTTCCAGTCGATCATCGGCAACGAGACCAAGGCGCAGATGCAGGAGATCGAAGGCCGTCTGCCGGATTCGCTGGTTGCCTGCATCGGCGGCGGCTCGAATGCGATGGGCCTGTTCCATCCCTTCCTCGACGATCCCTCCGTCGAAATCTTCGGCGTCGAGGCTGCGGGCCATGGGCTGACGCAACTGCACGCGGCATCGATCGCGGGCGGCCGTCCCGGCGTGCTGCATGGCAATCGCACTTATCTCTTGATGGATGCCGACGGCCAGATCCAGGACGCGCATTCGATCTCGGCCGGCCTCGATTATCCCGGCATCGGGCCCGAGCATTCCTGGCTGCACGAAGTCGGCCGCGTGAACTATCTCTCCGCGACCGATGACGAGGCGCTCGCCGCCTTCCAGCTGCTGTCGAAGCTCGAGGGCATCATCCCCGCGCTCGAGCCCGCGCACGCCATCGCCAAGGTGATGGAGTTCGCGCCGAAGCGGCCCAGGGATCACCTGATGGTCGTCAACCTCTCCGGCCGCGGCGACAAGGACGTCCCGCAAGTCGGCGACATCCTGAGAGGCAAGAGCAAGTGACCACGCGTATCGACACCCGGTTTGCCGAGCTTGCGAAGCAGGGCCGCTCGGCCTTCGTGACCTTCCTGATGGCCGGCGATCCCGATCCTTCGACCTCGCTCGAGATCATCAAGGCGCTGCCGAAATCGGGCGCCGACGTGATCGAGATCGGCATGCCCTTCACCGATCCGATGGCCGACGGCCCGTCGATCCAGGCTGCGGGCCTGCGCGCGCTCAAGGCCGGAATGACGCTGAAGAAGACGCTCGAGCTGGTGCGCGGTTTCCGCAAGGATGACAACGCGACGCCGATCGTGCTGATGGGTTACTACAACCCGATCTACATCTATGGCGTCGACAAGTTTCTGGCCGACGCGAAGAGCGCGGGCGTGGACGGTCTCATCATCGTCGACCTGCCGCCGGAAGAGGACGGCGAGCTTTGTCTGCCCGCCATGAAGGCCGGCCTCAATTTCATCCGCCTGGCGACGCCGACGACCGACGACAAGCGCCTGCCGGCCGTGCTCGCCAATACGTCGGGCTTCGTCTACTACGTCTCCATCACCGGCATCACCGGCGCGGCGGCGGCGGACTCCTCGGCAGTGAGCGAGGCGGTTGCCCGCATCAAGCGGCACACCAAGCTGCCCGTGTGCGTCGGTTTCGGAATCCGCACGCCGGAGACGGCGCGGGCCATTGCCTCGCATGCCAATGGCGCGGTCGTCGGCACCGCGTTGGTCGATGCGCTCAAGAACAGCCTCGATGCCGAAGGGCGGGCCACCGCCAAAACCGTTAACGCCGTGGCTGAGTTGACGGCGGCCCTGGCCCAGGGCGTCAAGGGTGCGCAACAGGCGGCTGAATAGGTCATAATTCCGCTGCCAAGGCGGACGACACGGCGGCTTGCCGGGCAGTGATCCGGCCGCCATATATCCCTTCAGGCGACCCCGCGAGGCGGTTCGCACATCGGAGCAAACCATGAACTGGCTTACCAATGTGGTCCGGCCGAAGATCCGCAACATGCTGCGGCGGGAGACGCCCGAGAATCTGTGGATCAAGTGTCCGGATTCCGGGCAGCTCGTGTTCTACAAGGACGTCGAGGCCAACCAGTTCGTCATTCCCGGGTCGAACTACCACATGCGCATGGGTGCGGTGGCTCGGCTGAAGTCGATCTTCGACAACGAGACCTGGTTCGACGTCGCGTTGCCCGATGTCACGCCCGATCCGCTCAAGTTCCGCGACGAGAAGAAATACGTCGACCGCATCAAGGATGCGCGCGCGCGCACCAATCTGAACGACGCGATCAAGGTCGGCTACGGCAAGCTCGAAGGCGCCGCCGTCGTCGTCGCCGTGCAGGATTTCGACTTCATGGGCGGCTCGCTCGGCATGGCCGCGGGCGAAGCCATCGTGCGCGGGATGGAGCTCGCGGTCGAGAAGAAGTCGCCGTTCATCGTGTTCGCCGCTTCGGGCGGCGCGCGCATGCAGGAAGGCATTTTGTCGCTGATGCAGATGCCGCGCACCACCGTGGCGGTACAGATGCTGCGCGAAGCAAAACTGCCTTATATCGTCGTGCTGACCAATCCGACGACCGGCGGCGTCACCGCGTCCTATGCGATGCTAGGCGACGTGCAGATCGCCGAACCGGGCGCACTGATCGGCTTTGCGGGTGCGCGGGTGATCGAGCAGACCATCCGCGAGAAGCTGCCTGAAGGCTTTCAGCGTGCCGAGTACCTCAAGGAGCACGGCATGGTCGACATGGTCGTGCATCGCCACGAATTGCGTCCGACGCTGGCGCGGCTCTGCCGCCTGCTGACCAAGGCGCCGGCGCTGGAAGGTGCATCGAGATCAGTGCAGCCGGTCGAGAGCCCGGCGCAGATCGTATCGGCCGCCGAGACGGCGCCGGCTGCGCCCCACGCGTGAACGCCCCCTCTGACAGTGCAAAGACACCGCTCGGCGAATTGATCGGGCGGTTGTCGGCCCTGCATCAGAAGCGCATCGATCTCGGGCTCGAGCGGATGTACCGCCTGCTCGAACGGCTCGGCCACCCCGAACGCAAGTTGCCGCCCGTCATCCACATCGCGGGCACCAACGGCAAGGGCTCGACGCTTGCCTATCTGCGCGCGACGCTGGAAGCTTCAGGGCTGCGTGTCCATGCCTACACCTCGCCCTATCTCGTCCGCATCAATGAATGCTTCCGGCTCGGCCGCGTCGGTGGCGGCGTGCTCGTCGGCGACGACGAGTTGCGCGCGGCGCTCGAAGAGGTCGAGCGTGTCAATGCCGGGGAGCCGGCGACCGTGTTCGAGCTGAAGACCGCCGCGGCCTTCCACCTGTTCGCACAGAATCCGGCCGACGTGGTCCTGCTCGAGGTCGGCCTCGGCGGCCGGCTCGATTCGACCAATGTGGTCGATGCGCCTGCGGCCTGCGTGATCACGCCCGTCAGCATGGATCACATGGATTTTCTCGGCGATACGCTGGCATCGATTGCCGGCGAGAAGGCCGCGATCATCAAGCGCGGCGTGCCCGTGATTTGCGCCGAGCAGATGCCGGAGGCGATGGCCGTGATCGAAGCGCAGGCGAAACGCATGCGTGCGCCGCTGTTTGCCGCAAACGAGAGCTGGCACGTCAATGCCGAGCGCGGGCGCCTGGTCTATTCCGACGAACGCGGCTTGATGGATCTGCCGGCGCCGCGTCTGTTCGGCCGCCACCAATTCGCCAACGCCGGGCTCGCGATCGCAACGCTGCGCGCGCTTCCGAGCCTCAAGGTCAATCACGCCGCGTTCGAGGCCGGCATCGTCGGCGCCGAATGGCCGGCTCGGATGCAGCGCATCGCCTCGGGCGAGCTGCTGTCCTGGGGTCCGCAGGGCTCCGAGATCTGGCTCGACGGCGGCCACAATGCCGAAGGCGGCCGCGTTGCGGCCGCCGCGCTCGGCGACCTCGAAGAGCGGGTGTCGCGGCCGCTGGTGGTGATAGCGGGCATGATGGCCAACAAGGACGCACCAGGCTTTCTCGCCAATTTTGCCGGTCTGACCCGTCACATCATCGCGGTGCCGATCCCCGATGTCGAGAACGCGATGCCGATCGACCGGCTCGCGGACGCCGCGCGCAGCCTCGGCATGCGCGTCGAGCCCGCGCCGGGCGTCGAAGCCGCGCTCCGCGCATTGGCGAAGCTCGCCTACGAGGTGCCGCCGCGCATCCTGATCACGGGCTCGCTGTATCTGGCCGGCCATGTGCTGGCCATCAACGGCACGCCTCCTGCATAATCTTCGTGTCCCGGATAAGCGAAGCGGCGCACTGGTCCGGGACCCAGAGGCCACATGGGCCCCGGCCCTGCAGCGCACCGCGGAAGACACGCTGCGCCGCGTCCGGGCACGACAGCGAGGATGATCATGCGATTTGCCGCGGTTGCCGATGTCCATGGAAATCACCTCGCACTTGAGGCGGTGCTCGCCGACATCCGCGCCCAGGGTATCGCCGACATCGTCAATCTCGGCGACATGCTGAGCGGTCCGCTCGATGCGCGCCGGACGATCGAGATCCTGATGTCGCTCGACGCCGTGCACGTGCTCGGCAATCACGATCGCTATCTGCTCGACCGTCCGCCGGAGAAGATGGGTTCGTGGGATCGTCCCGCTCATGCACAGCTCGATGCCGTGCAACTCGACTGGCTGCGCGCGCAGCCGATGACGCGTGTGTTTCGTGACCAGGTCTTTCTCTGTCACGCGACACCCGGCAACGACGAGGTGTACTGGCTCGACACAGTGCATCCGGACGGCACGGTTGCGCTGTCGCCGCTCGATCGCATCGAGCAGTTTGCGACTGGAATCACGCAGTCGCTGATCCTCTGCGCCCACACCCATCTCGCCCGCGCCGTGCGCCTGCGCGACGGCCGGCTCATCGTCAATCCCGGCAGTGTCGGTAGCCCGGGCTATCGCGACAAGCATCCCTATCCGCACGTCGTCGAAGCCGGAACGCCGCACGCGCGTTATTCCGTTCTCGAGCTCGCCGATGGCGGCTGGCAGGTGACGTTCCGTCACGTCGCATATGATCACGACGCCATGGCCGAGCTTGCACGCCGCAACGATCAGCCCGAACTGGCGAATGCGCTGGCGACGGGGTGGATCGGATAGCTATCCGGGCGCTCACCTCAACAGCTTCATCGGATCGGCGACCTTCTGCTTCAGCTGCTCGAAGCGGCATTGCCGCGGCGCCTTGTCGGGCCGCCAGCGCAGGATCGAGGTGCCATGGCGGAAACGCTCGCCGCTGAAATGGTCGTAGCAGATCTCGATCACCAGCTTCGGCTTGAGCGGACACCATTTCGCCGAGCGTTCGGTCGACCAGCGGCTCGGCCCGCCCGGCGCGTTGCCGGTGAAGCCGGGTTCGCCGATCAATGCTTCGAGCCGGTCGGTCATATCAGGCTTCTCCTCCGCCTTGATGGCCGAGGTGAAGCCGACATGGTGCAGCAGGCCATCATCGTCGTAGAGCCCGAGCAGCAGCGAGCCGACGACATTCCGGCCTGCGATCTTGTTGGTGGCATAGCGGAAGCCGCCGACCACGCAATCGGCGCTGCGGAATTTCTTGATCTTCTGCATGCCGTCGCGATTTCCCGCCTGGTAGGGCAGGTCGATGCGCTTGGCGATGACGCCGTCCGAGCCGCCGCCCGACTGCGCCAGCCATTTCCTTGCCGTGGCGTCGCTCGGCGTTGCCGGTGACAGGCGGAAAATGCCTCCTTTGAGATTGGCCTTCGCAAAAGCCTCCAGCGCCGGCCGTCGCTCGCTGAGCGGCTTGTCGGCGAGCTGCTTCTCCCTGGCCGTCGCGAGCAGATCGAAGACGAGGTAAAGCGCCGGCGTCTCCTGCGAGAGTTTCTTCACGCGGCTTGCCGCGGGGTGAATGCGTTGCAGGAGTGCATCGAAGGAGAAGCCCTTGCCTTGCGGCACGACGAGCTCGCCATCGAGCGAGAAGCGATCCGCCTTCAGCGTCAACGCGGCGGCGACGATCTCGGGGAAATAGCGTGCGAGATCCTCGCCCGACTTGGAACGGAGATCAACGCTGCTGCCGTCGCGCGACAACAGGCAGCGGAAGCCATCCCATTTGGGCTCGTACTGCCACTCCTTGCCGCGCGGGATCTCGTCGACTGATCGCGCCTCCATCGCGACGAGAGACGTGGGTTTGCGATCGCGCTTTCGGGGAGGAGGCAAGGCTGGGACTCGTCTTACGCTGAACACGTCCCATCAACGCAAACGGCCGGCATTTCGCCGGCCGTTGTCGAAATAAATCGGATGCGAGGCGGCTCAGACCGCGGACGTGATCCACTGCTGAAGCTTCGCCTTCGGCGCGGCGCCGACCTGGCGCGAGGCCATCTCGCCGCCCTTGAAGATCATCAGGGTCGGGATCGACATCACGCCATATTTGGACGCGGTCTTCGGGCTCTCATCGACGTTGAGCTTCACGATCTTGACCTTGTCGCCCATCGCGCCGGCGATCTCGTCGAGGGCGGGCGCGATCATGCGGCAGGGGCCGCACCACTCGGCCCAGAAATCGACGACGACGGGGCCGTTCGCCTTGAGCACTTCGGCTTCGAAATCGGTGTCGGAAACCTTGCCAACGGCCATGGGAGTACCTCACTCGGTTGAAAGAATCGGCGCGGACGGGAATCGCGCCCGGGATCATGGCGTCAACCTATGAACGGCCCCTTGCCGGGTCAAGGACGCTCACGCTGAGATGAAGGGATGCCAGCGCCGCGTCCAGCGCGGGGGCTGAAATCTCCATATATTCAAGGGCCTCGGTCCAGAGCAGGACGGCCCTGACAGGTCTTTGGGGATAAAGCCGCGATAGCACCGCCCGGTACAGCGCGAGTTGCCGAATATAGCTGGCGGGCGCCGCGGCCGCGCTCTTGGGCGCCGCCTGGTTGGTCTTGAAATCGACGATCAGGACCTCCTCGGGTCGAACGACCAGCCGGTCGATCTGTCCCGACACCAGCGCCGGCGGCCCGCCCGGCCGTTCCAGCCTGCCGGCTATGGCGACCTCCGCCCGGCTGCCGGCGGCGAAGACCGGCGCAAAGCGCGGCTCGGCGATCAAGGCGAGCACCTTTTCGGCGAGTGCGGTGCGGTCGGCTTCCGCCCAGTCCGAGGCATTTCGCGTCATGAAGCCGAGCGCGGCCTCGCGCCGGCGGTCGGGGGCGATGTCGGGCAGGGATTGCAGGAGGCGGTGCACCAGCGTGCCGCGCTGCAGCGCCAGAGCACGGGATTGCACCGATTCGCCTGATCGCACGCTACGGCCTTCCTCGGCAGACTGGCCGGACGGTCGCACGGGATCCTCCTCGGCGGCCTCGTGCGGCGCCGGCACCCGCAGCCAGTCCGGCAGGACGATCTCCTGATCCAGGGCCGCCGCCGGCGTGCCGAGCGCCACGACATCCTCCGGCCGGGCGAACCGGGTCACCTTGCCGAGCGGCGTCTCGATCACCTGCTTGTCGAGGCTCGAGCCGGCGAGCCCGGTGTCGACCAGGTCGTACCAGCTCAGCTTGCGGACGGTCTTCATGTTGCCGGGCATGCAGCCGCCGACGATCAGCCGGTCGGCCGCGCGCGTCATCGCGACGTAGAGCAGGCGGCGGTACTCGTCTTCCGTCTCCTCCAACATCGCCTTGCGCGCCTCGGCGACCGGCTTGGGATCGTCCGCCTTGCGGCCGGCCCAGACCACCACCTCGCCGCCATTTCCGCGGGGCACGTGGATCAGCCGAACCCGCTGCGAGTCCGCAGGCGACGATGTCGTGTCGACCATGAACACGACCGAGGCCTCCAGGCCCTTGGCGCCATGCACGGTCATCACCCGCACCTCGTCGCGCGAGATCTCCATGTCGCGCTTCACCTCGGTGTCGGCTGAACGCAGCCAGGCCATGAGACCCTGCAGCGACGCCGGCGCCTTGCGCTCGTAGTTCAACGCCAGCTCCAGGAATTCGTCGAGCGCATCATTGGCCTCGTGGCCGAGACGGCGCAGGATGCGCGCGCGTCCGCCGTCGCCGCCGAGCAGCCAGGCATAGAAGGCGAACGGCGTCTCCTCGCGCGCACGAATCTCGCAGGCCTCCAGGCGTCGCAACGCCGTGGCGAACTTTTCGCATCCAACCGCCTGTTCGCCGAGCGCGCGGCGAAGCGATCCCGTGCGATCATGGGCCAGCTGAAACAGGGCATCGTCATCGAGCCCGAACAGCGGGCTCTTCAGCGCCACCGCGAGCGCGAGATCGTCCTGCGGCAGCAGCAGCGCGTCGGCAAGATTCATCAGGTCGATGATCGCGATGTGCTCGGTCAGCTTGAGCCGGTCGGCGCCGGCAACGGGGATGTTGGCGTGCTTCAACGCCTGGATCACGGCGTCGAAGGCGTTGCCGCGCCGGCGCACCAGGATCAGCATGTCGCCGTAACGCAGCGGACGCCGCTCGCCCTCGTGCCCCGTCAGCGTGCCGCTCTCGACCAGCCGCTTGATCTCGGCCTGGATGCGGCGGGCGAGCTTGACCTCGGGGCTGGTGACGGCGACGCCGTCGAACGGCGCGCGCCAGCCTTCGATGTCCTGCCTGTCGTCAGCCTCGGCGAGGTCCCACAGCTCGATCACGCTCGGGCCTGCGTCGGCGAGCGCGTTGTGCAGGGGATGACCGGTCTCGACCGAATGGATGCTTTTGTAGATCTGGGGATCGCGGAAGACGTGGTCGACCGAGTGCAGGATCGTCGCGCCCGAGCGGAACGAATAGGTGAAGGCGACCGGATCGAACTTCAGCCCGGCCGCGGTGAACTTGCGGTGCAGCTCGCGCCGGCGCGCATCGAACTCGTGGGGCGCCGCCCCCTGGAAGGAGAAGATCGACTGCTTCTCGTCGCCGACGGCGAACACCGTGCGGTTCAGCCCCTCGCGCGCGCCTTCGCCGGCCGTGAACTCGGAGATGATGTGTGCAACGATGTCCCATTGCCGCGGGCTCGTATCCTGGGCCTCGTCGATCAGGACGTGATCGACACCGCGGTCGAGCTTGTAATGCACCCAGCCCGATGCGACGCGGTCCAGCATCGCCAGCGTCTTGTCGATGAGGTCGTCGTAGTCGAGCAGCCCGCGCTCCTGCTTCTCGCGGCGGTAATTCGCGGCGGCAGCGGTCGCGATGTGCAGCAGGGCGGCGGTGCGGTCGCGAACCGTGACCGCGCGGCGCTTCTCGATCAGCCCTGCAAGGCGCTGCGCCTCGGCTTCGAACAGGCGCGCAACGGACGGATTGTGGTCGCAGAACTTCTTGGTCAGCACCGCCTTGCGCGGCAGCTTCTCGTCGGTGAGGAAGACGGACAGATAAGCATCGACCTGATCGCCGCCGGAGAACACCTTTGCCGCGCGCAGGCGCCCCGCCTGGTCATTGTCCGATTTGCTGCCGTCTGCCAGCGCGAAGGCGATGTCGTTCCAGCGTGAGCGCGGCAGGAACGGGCCGTCGAGAATCTCCGTCTCGACGTCCTCGATGCGGTCGCTCACGTCGACGCCCAGCACCGCAGCCATCTGCGCCGCTGCGGCTTCCGCGTTGCCGGCCTCGTCGGTCCAGGCCATGAAGTGATCGCGGCTGAGGCACGCTTCGCGCACCACCTCCTTGAAGGTGACGTCGGCGGCGCTCGCCATCGCAGTCAGGAGCGCGCGTCCGGTCACGCTCTCGGGGGCGCGCGCTGCCTCCAGCAGCACCTTCAGATTGGCGCGCTCCATCATGTCGGTCTGGTCGCGCTCGTCGATCACGGCAAAGCGCGCCGGCACGTTGGCCTCGAATGGAAACTGCTGGAGCAGGCGCGTGCACAGCGCGTGGATGGTCTGTACCTTCAGCCCGCCCGGGGTTTCCAGTGCGCAGGCAAACAGCTTTCGCGCATCGCGGCGCAGCTTTGCGTTGGGATGGGGGATGCCGACCGCAACAATAGCCTTCGTGAGCGCATCATCGTCCAGCGTCACCCAATGCCCGAGCGTGGTGAACACACGCTCGGCCATGTTGGCCGCGGCGGCCTTGGTGAAGGTGATGCAGAGGATCTTTTCCGGCGGCACGCCCGACAGCAGCAGGCGGATCACGCGCTGCACCAGCACATGCGTCTTGCCCGAGCCGGCATTGGCCGACACGAAGG
Source organism: Bradyrhizobium cedriense (assembly GCF_054602315.1). NCBI lineage: Bacteria > Pseudomonadati > Pseudomonadota > Alphaproteobacteria > Hyphomicrobiales > Nitrobacteraceae > Bradyrhizobium > Bradyrhizobium cedriense. Next base: position 203,226 of record NZ_JBTSWB010000004.1, read on the forward strand.
CCGAGGCGGTCGGATCGGACGCACGCGCCTGCCGCGCGCGCACCTCATCCGGGATGGGGCGGGGCGCCTTCACCATTCCTCGATCCCCAATCCTCCGGCGGCGGACCATTCCTTGATCCGGGCGAGGTCGTCATAGGTGCCGTAGCGATTGGTCCACATCGGGAGATTCAGCGAGGTGTAGGGCTGATTCTCGTCCTCGAAGGCGCGGATCAGCGCTTCCAGCTTGGCCCGCGCCTCGGCTGCCGCCGTGTCCGGCGGCTGCGGCTCGTCGCCTTGCTTGTACTTGAGCTCGAGGATGCGCTCCTCGCCCGGCGGGTTGTTGCCGCTGAGGCGGACATAGACGAGCTGGCTCACGGAGGAGCCGGCATCTATATCGGGGAAGCCGCCCTCGCGCAGGATCGCCGCCTCCAGCGTGAGCTGCGGTGACAGGCCCATGCGGACCTGCTTGCCGGTCGGCGGCTGCCCGGTCTTGTAGTCGAGAATGGCATAGCCGCCGCCCTGGTGGCGTTCGATGCGGTCGGCGCGTGCGGAGAGGCGGAAGCTGCGCGCGTTGTCGAGCGTGATCGAGATCTCGCCCCGGGTCTCGGCGGTGATGGCCTCGATTGCGTCGCGCCGCACCGTCTCCCATTCGCCGAACCAGCGCGCGATGCGCTGGAACCGCGGCCACCACAGCGCGCGCGCCTCGGGGCGCTCCATCAGCGGCGCAAAATGCTTCTCGCCGATCGCGCGAAGCACCCGCGCCGGATCGTCGGGCAGACGCGCGGCATAGGTTTCCGTGAACTCGCCGAGCGCATTATGAATCGCCGAGCCGCGGTCGGCGGCCGAGAGCGGCATGTCGACCGGATCGAGCGCATCGAGCCGCAGGATGCGTTTGGCGTAGATCGTGTAGGGATCGCGCAGCCAGTCTTCAATCTCGGTGACGGACATCCTGAGCGGCCGCGTTGCGCGCGGCGGCCGCGGCTCCGGCTGCTTGATCGGTCTGACCTCGTCGGGCTGGTCCAGCGCGGCCGCGAACTGCACATATTTCTCGCCGGCACGGACCGCCCCTTTCCAGTGTTCGTCGCCCGCGACCGCCTCCAGCCGATGCAGGAAGCGCGATGCGACCGCCGGCGCGCCGCCGGCCTTGGCGGAATGAGTGAGGATCACTTCATCGCCACCGAGCAGCTGCGCGAAGTCATGGGCGGAGAGGCCGATGCGGCGCTCCGGCAGGTCGAGACCCAGCTCGTGCCGCATCGGCCGGCTGAGCCAGGGATCGATGCGCGGCGCCGGCGGCCAGATGCCTTCGATCAGGCCGCCGATGATGATGCGGTCGGCCTGCATCAGGCGCGATTCCAGCGGGCCGTAGATCTGCAAGCGCGCGCCCGGCCTGTCCCGTCGCCGCACCGCGCGATCGCTGAATGCGGTCTGGAAGACATCGGGATAGTCAGGCAACGACACCATCAGTCCGCTGGTCGTGCCGCCGCGCAGGAGATCGTCGAAGGCACTGGCCAGCGCGAGACCGTCGCGATCCTCGAAGGCGAGCGGAGTGCCGTGCTCGTCGCGCGACAGTTCGATCATGATCTCGCGGTGACGGCGCGCGAGTTCGGCGAAGTCATACGGTTTTGAAGAGGCCAGGCTCTCGATCGGCGCCAATGCCCTTTGCAGGGCGTCGATCAGTGCCTGGATGCGATCGAGATCCTCCGCCTTGAGACGCGCTCGTGGCTCGGCGCGGTGCAGCGCAGAGACCTCGCTGCGCCACAGTTTTGCGAGCTCCTCGCGGAAACGGTTGAATTCGCGCAGGAGGCCTGCGGTGCCCGCCGGTGGGCGCGTGCCGCGCAGCACCGCCAGCTCGAGACCTTCGATTGCCATCCTCCACGCGCCGGGCGCGCGGCCCAGTCGGCATAACGGATGCTTCAGCATCGCCAGCAATGTCGGCGGCTCCAGCCCCTTTGTCGCCGCCTCTGCCGCAAGACGCGTGAAAGTGCCGGCGGATGTTTCCATCAGGACGTCTCCGCCGGAATCGTCGAAAGCGAGATTCCATCGGGTCAGAGCCGCCATCACCCGCCGCGCCAGCGCGCGATCGGGTGTCACCAGCGCCGCCGATTTGTCGAGATGCCGCGCCTCGCGCATCGCGACGGCGATCGCGAGCGCTTCCATTTCAGGATTGGGGGCCTCGACGACCGCGAAGTGTTTCATGCCCGCAGTGATCTTGGCGGCCACGTCAGGGTGCTTCAGCCGGTCATGCCAGACTTCCGTCTTGGCGGATGGCCGCATCGACTCGGACGCCAGGAGATCGCGGCCGCCTTCTGCCGACGGTGCCAGCAGCTCGACATCGCTCCGCTTGATGCCGAAGCGTTGCAGCAGTGCATGCATCGCATATTGCGGATGGTTCGAAGCCGGATGCTCCGCGAACTTGCCGAGCGCATCGCGGACGCCGCCGATGCTACGCCAGGCGTCATCGTCGAGATCGATGTCGAGGCCTGGCAGCACCACGGCGCCATGCGGCAGCGATGCGACTGCATGCAGGAATTTTGCCGTCGCCGGCATCGAACCGGTCGAGCCCGCTGCGATCACGGGCCCGGTCGGGTGCGCGGTCAGGCGCCTCGCTTCCGCCGCGATCAGAAGGTCGCGCCGTGCGGCCGGCTCGATCCGGTTAATCTCGGCGAGATGACCTGGCCAGGCAATGCGTGCGATGCGCAGGAATTCGAGGGAGTGCTGCCAATAGCGATCGAGCTGGTCGGGCACGAGACCATCGAGTGCGCTCCAGTCGACGCCGCGCGTGACCATGTCGTCGATCAGGCGCGCGAGGTCGCCCGCTAGCGCAAGTGTCGAGGCCGGGCCGCCGACCACCAGCGGCGAGAGCACCGGACCCTTGGCCCAGGCGGCGACGAGCTGCGCCAGCGTGAGCCGCCGTTCCAGCTCGCCCAGCCGTGGCGGAATGTCGAGCGGCGCCGCGGAGAACTGTTCGCTCTCGTGGGCGAAAGCGAGCTCGTCCTCGTCGATATCGCCGAGCGCGACGATGCGCGGCAGCACGACCGCATCCGCCTTCATCTCGTCGAGGAAAATCTCGCGGACGACGCGCATCGCGCGCCTCGTCGGCAGATAGAGCGTGGCATCGGCAAGCCGCGCCGGATCCTTGCGCGCCTCGAAGCCGTCCACCAGCCGGCCGTCGAGCAGGCTCGAGACGACCGTGCGCAGGAACGGAACTGAGATTGGAACGCTGAAAACGCGCATGGGCTGCCTGATTCGAGATCTGGGCAATATAGGGAGGCGGACTCAAATGGTCATGCGTTGGGGCGAGGTCTTCCCCGCTGTTCGCCAGGCTGACAGGTGTCATCATCCGCGAAGGCGGATGATCCAGTACTCAACAAGCAGCGTGGTTGGAGCGAGAGAGGCCGCGGCGTACCGGATGCCCCGCCTTCGCGGGGGCATGACAGCATGGCCTATGCCACGCTCTCCAGAAACGCCTCTTCCGCCGCACGCACCGCATCAGGCGTGCCGACATGCATCCAGACGCCGTCGAGCCGCAGGCCGAACAGGCGCTCCTCCTCCTCGGCGCGGTCGAACATCCTCGTCAAGGAAAACTCGCCCTTGGGCGCATCGGCGAAGATCGTCGGCGACAGGATCGCAGCGCCGGCATAGACGAAGGGGACGATCTCCTTCTCCTTGCGCTTGCGCAAGGCGCCGTCGGGCAACATGGCGTAATCACCACGGCCGCTATAGCCGATGCTGGTCGCCGTCGGCGCCATCAGAAGCAGGATGTCCATGCGCGTGGGATCGAAGTTTTCCGCAAGCCGTGTCAGGTTGGAGCGCACGCCGTCGATCCACAGCGTGTCGGAATTGACGTGGAAGAACGGGGCGTCGCCGAGCAACGGCAGCGCCTTGACGACGCCACCGCCGGTGCCGAGCACCTGGTCGCGCTCGTCGGAGATGGTCACGTGCGGATGCCGGCGCGACGCGGTGTGATTGACGATCTGGTCCGGCAGGTAGTGCACGTTGACCACCGCATCGGTCACGCCGGCCTGACCGAGCTTGTCGAGCACATGGTCGAGCAGCGGCTGGCCGGCCACGGGCACCATCGGTTTAGGCATCTTGTCCGTCAACGGACGCATGCGCAGGCCGAACCCTGCGGCGAGCACCATGGCTTTGGTCGGTTTGACGGGCATCCTTCGCTTTCTCGGACCTTACGCGTTCGCCGCAATCCTAGCACGGGCCTCGATCGGCCGCACTGCATCTCGACCGCCTTAGCCAGCCGCCGTGACGGTTGTACGACGGGTGTTGCCATCACGCTCCAATGGCTGTGGAGCGCGCCTTTTTCTTCTTCTCGCCGACCTTGAGGAAATTGACGCCGATCTGGTCGCCGTTGACCCAGGCCAGCTCGCAACGCCGGTACGCAAGCCCCGTGGACGACAGCAGGAGAAAGAACTCCTTCAGGTGCAGGCCCTCGACGGAGCCGTCGATGGTCAGCTTGGCGCCCGTTTCGGAAACGTCCTCCATGGTGCAATCGCGCCGCCAGGTGCCGTCGATGCCCATCATCTGGGCCGGAATCCCGCGTTCGAAAACAACCCGGTTGTTGCCGCGCTGATCCGCCTTCGCCGCCATCTGCCCTTGCTCCAGCCCCGTCATCATCCGGCAGCTTCATCGCCAGAATAGCGACGTCTTGGCTAACGGCTGGTAAATCGGGCCCTGAATCAGCCTCGAGGGGGCGGCACGTTGGCGAGATACCAGTCGCGCAAGGCGCCGAGCGCGGGATGCGCCAGCGAGCGCTGGAGATAGGTCCAGATCCGCGGCTGGTGGCGCAGATAATGCGGCTTGCCGTCGCGGCGGTTGAGGCGGGCGAAGGTGCCGAGCAGGCGCGTGTTCCGCTGCGCCGACATGACGGCGTAGAGCTCGGCAAAACCGGCCGCATCGAAGCCGGCGTCGGCAGCGCGCCGGGCCTTGATGTAGCGCGACAGCAGCGTCAGCTCGAGCGTCTCCGGCACGTCGATGCGCGCGTCCTGGAGCAGCGACACCACGTCGTAGGATTGCGGTCCGAGCACGGCATCCTGGAAATCGATCACGCCGACGCGCTCGATGCCGGTGCGATTCCCGAGCCAGATCAGGTTGGGCGAGTGATAGTCGCGGATGACCCATGTCTTCGGTGCCGCCAGCGGCTTCTTGAGCAGCTCGCGCCACATCGCGAAGAATTCCGCGCGCGCCGCCTCGCTCAGCGGCCAGTTTCGATCAGGCAGATACCATTCCGGCATCAACCCGATTTCGATCAGCAGCGCTTCGGCGTCGAAGACAGGAATGGCGTAGGTCTGATCCGCCAGCGGCAGTGTTTCCGGCAGCGTCTTGCCATGCAGCACGGCCAGCACATCGGCGGCGGCCTCGTATCGCTCGGCGATCGGGCACGGCGGATCGCCTTCGATCACGCTGTCGCTGCCAAAATCCTCGGTGATCAGGAAGCCATGACCGAGGTTGGAATGATGGATCGCGGGCGCGGAGATGCCCTGCGCGCGCAGGCCTTCGGCGATGGCGACGAAGGGTTTGACGTTCTCGGCCAGATGTACCGCGGCGCTGTAGGACTTTCCGTTGTAGAGGGCCGCGCCGTCGGGCCGCTGCGGGAAGTTCATGAGGATGACGATTTCGTCCTCGCGCAGGAGGCGTGCATAGGAGCGCGTGGAGGCGTCGCCGGCCATGCGCTTGCGCGTCGCATCCATGTAGCCGGATACATCGAGGAATTCGCGCAGCGCCTGCAGCCGCGCAACGATGGCGGCGGCTCTGCCGTAGCCGGTGATGTCGGCGGCGCGCGCACTCGAGCCCAGCGCCGGCCGGTGCGTCAGCGCGATGTCGATGCGATCTTCAGGCATTGCCGACGGTGCGCGCTCGGGCCATTCGATCAGGACGAGCGTGGCATCCGGGAGCGGCGCCAGCCCGATCTCCTCGAGCTCGCCCTCGTCCTCGACGCGGTAGAGATCGGCATGCATCACCGGGAAGGGCGGCAGCTCGTAGCCCTGCACCAGCGTGAAGGTCGGGCTCGGCACTTCCAGCGCGTCGTCGCCGGCGAGGTAGCGGATCAGGCTGCGGGCCGCCGCGGTCTTGCCGGCACCGAGATCGCCGGTGAGGGTGATGACATCACCGGGACCGACCAGCAGCGCGAGATCGGCCATCAGTTGCGCAGTGGCCGTCTCGTTGTGGAGCGCGACCGAGAATGTGGTTGGTTCAGTCATTCGGCGGCGTCGCGATGCGCCGCCTGGTCGGTCGGGAAATCGCAGATCACGACCGTGCCCCGGCCGACGATCGAATCCACCCGCACCTTGCCGCCATGCAGCTCGACGAAGGAGCGCACCAGCGACAGGCCGAGCCCGGCACCGCGGTGACGCGAGCCCTGCGAGCGGCTTTCGAACCAGTTGAACACCTTGTCCTTCATGTCGGCAGGTATTCCAGGTCCCGAATCTGTCACGGTGAAGACCACGCTGCGCTCGGTGCGCCGCGCGCTGATCCCGACGGTGGAATCCTGTGGAGAAAACCCGACGGCGTTGGCCAGGAGGTTATAGAGCACCTGCACCACGCGCTTCTCGTCGCCGGTGAAGCTGCCGATATCAGGCGCGATCTCGACCTTGAGGCGGATTCGGTCGGTGGCGAGCCGGTCCTGAATGCCCTCGGCGGCGAGCTCGATGGCCTTGCTGACGTCGACCTGTCCGAGTTCCAGCTTCATCGCACCGGCGTCGATGGTGGCAAGATCCAGGATGTTGTTGGTGAGCGCGAGCAGCGCGTTGGTCGATTTGGTGACGTAGTCGAGATATTCGGCCTGCTTCGGCGTCAGCGGCCCGGTCGAGGGATCGCTGAGGAAATGCGCAAAGCCGATGATGGTGGTGAGCGGCGAGCGCAGCTCGTAGGAGACGTGGTGGACGAAATCCACCTTCATCTGGTCGGCGGCCTCCAGCGCCTCGTTGCGCTCGCGCAGCGCGCGCTCGACATTCTCGGTGTCGGTGATGTCCTGGAACGTCAGCATGGTGGCGCCGTCGGGCAGCGGCCGGATCATGCCGTCGAGCACGCTGCCGTCCTTGCGCTCCAGCTTCAGCGGCACGTCGGCGCGGTTTTCGATCGAGGTGATGGCCTCGCGGATCTGGCGCCAGACCGCGGGATCGTCGAACAGCTGATGGCACCAGCCTTCCACCGTCTGGATATGCGGCTCGTCGCGCATGGCGTCGCTCGAGAGCTTCCACATCCGGACGAAGGCCGGATTGAACAGCTGCGCCTTGCCGTTGCTGCCGAACACCGCGACGCCCTCGGCGAGGCTGTCCAGCGTCTCGCGCTGAACGCGGATCAGCCCGTCGAAGCGGCGGGCGAGGTCGAGGCTTTCGGTGACGTCGTCGAACAGATAGGTGACGCCGCCCTCGGGATTCGGCGTGGTGACGACCGAAAGCGCCCTTCCGTCGGGCAGGAACCAGGTGTCCTTGGCGGTCTCCACCGCGCGATAGGCCTCGTGCAGTTTTGCTTTCCAGGCACGGAAATCCGGCTGCTCCGGCAATTTGCGCGCAGCGCGGAGCTGGTCGAGCACGCTGGAATCATCGGGATTGGCGTCGAGGAAGGCGCGGTCGAGGTCCCACAGCCGCCGATAGGAATCGTTGTAGAAGGCGAGCCGGCGCTGGCCGTCGAAGACGGCAACGCCGGAGGAGAGCTGGTCGAGCGTGCGTCGATGCGCCTCCGCCATTCGCAGGAGCGCCGAGCTCAGCGCAACCGCCTCGCTGGCATCGATGGCGACGCCGACGCTACCGCTGCCGACATTGACCGCGCGCACGTCGTAGATGCGCCGCTCGCCGCCGATCACGATCGGCAACCGTGAAGTGAAGCTGGCTGCATCCTTCAGCCCCCGCTCCATCGCGGTGCGGTCGGCACTGTCGAGCAGTTCCAGCTTGCGCTCCTGCGCGTCGGTGGCGCTGTTTGCCTCGGTGGCGCGCACATAGGCCGGATTGGCGTAGGTCAGGGCGCCGTTCTCGCCCTTGGCCCAGATCGGCCAGGGTGCGGCGGCGGCGAAGCCGCGCAGCATCTCGGTCTCGTCGGAGAGCGCCTTGTAGCGCAGATTGGTCTCGGCCAGATCGCGGCGCAGTCCGGAGAGTTCGCGAATGCGGACAATGGCCTGGCCGCCGATGGCGCGGCCGATCGCTTCCAGCGTATGGCCGTGCGCGGTGGTCAGCGTCAGCTGAAACCCGTCGCCGCGGTCGCGCAAGGCATCGATGGCGTGGTCCATCTGGAGCGCGGGTTCCGGCGGCAGCCAGGTTCCGAATGCGAGCACGCGCTGCGGCGAGGAATCGCGCGGCAGCACCATCGAGATGTCGCCGGCAATCTGCGCACGGCTGTCGCCGGCCGGCCAGGAGATCAGGATCTGCGGCTCGGCGAACAGCAGCGCGCCGAAGCGGTCGGCCTGGAGTTGCAGTTCCCCGATCCGGGCGCGCAGCCGCGTCTCGTTCTTTGCGGTGCGCACGCGCGTGCGCATCAGGAGAATTGCGGCCACCACCGAAAAGCCGAGCAGGGCCAGCGCGGTGGCGAGCACCGCGAGTTCCTGCCGGTTGAAATCCAGCATGACGGAGAGGGTGTCGATGACATCGGAGGCCTCGGCCGGCGCAGCCGGCAGCAGCGCTGCGAGAGCGCTCCCCACCAAGCCGTTGCGCACCAAGGATGTGCACGACAGCAGCGTCCGACGCATCGACACGATCACGCCTGACATAGTTGCCCCAAGATCGCACGGATTTGCGCGCGGCGACCCCCGTCGCGCGCGAATCAAAAGACAATACCCTCACCGCGACTCCCGCGGTAAGAGTCCAGATCGTGAACGCGAAGGCGAGCCCGCAAAAATGCCGGGCGCGGTGTTCCAGCTCACGCTGTTCTTCGGGTGATTCGCGTGGAGCTGTCGCGCGTTAGCGGCCGGTCGAGCCGAAGCCGCCGGCGCCGCGATCGGTTGCGGACAATGTCACCACCGGAACCAGCGCGGCCTGCACCACGGGCGCGATCACCATCTGAGCGATGCGCTCGCCGCGCTTGATCACGAATTGCGCCGCGCCGTGGTTGATCAGGATCACCTTGATCTCGCCGCGATAGTCCGCGTCGATCGTGCCCGGCGAGTTCAGCACGGTGACGCCGTGCTTGGCGGCGAGCCCCGAGCGCGGCCGCACCTGCGCCTCGTGCCCGGGCGGCAATGCGATCGCAAGACCCGTCGGCACCAGCGCATATTGGCCCGGGGCGAGCGTCAGCGGTTCGCGCTCCGGAACGGCTGCCATCAGGTCGAGACCGGCGGCCTCGCTGGTCTGATAGGCCGGCAGCGCCAGACCTTCGGCATGGGCGAGGCGTTGCAATTCGACCGTGATTGTGACGCTCAAGATGCCGGCTCCCGGGATTTGTCGGCCACGCTCTTTGCGACATGCGCGACCAGCTCGATGGCGACCTGTTCCTTGTTCATCACCGGCCAGGAATCAACTGTAATCTCGCCGTCCTCGCGGCTGAGGAGGTGGACCGTGTTGCGATCGCCGCCCATTACGCCGGTCGCCGGCGACACGTCGTTGGCGACGATCCAGTCGCAGCCCTTGCGCGCGAGCTTTGCCTTGGCGTTCTCGATGAGATGCTCGGTCTCGGCGGCAAAGCCGATCACCAGCGACGGGCGCTTCTCGGTGAGCTTCGAGATCGTGGCGAGAATGTCGGGGTTTTCGACGAGCTGAAGCGGCGGCATGCCGGCCGCGGTCTTCTTCAGCTTCTGCTCGCCTTCATTGGCGACGCGCCAGTCGGCGACGGCAGCGGCGAAGATCGCGATGTCGGCGGGAAGCGCCGCCTGCACCTGCTCCAGCATCTGCCGTGCCGATTCCACATGCTTCACCGTCACGCCCGGGGGATCGTCGAGGTCGACGGGGCCGCTGACCAGGATCACCTCGGCGCCGGCGGCCTGCGCGGCTGCGGCAATGGCAAAGCCCTGCTTGCCCGAGGAGCGGTTGGCGATGTAGCGCACCGGGTCGATCGGCTCGTGGGTGGGGCCTGCGGTGATCAGCACGCGCTTGCCGGCCAGCGGGCGCGGCACCGGTGGCCGCAGCAGCCGCTCGGCGGCATTGGCGATCTCGATCGCTTCCGACATGCGCCCGGTTCCGGCTTCGCCGGCTTCGGCCATTTCGCCGGAATTCGGTCCGATCAGCACCGCGCCGTCGCGCTGGAGCTGCGCGACGTTGCGCCGCGTCGCTGCATTGTTCCACATCAGCGGGTTCATCGCCGGCGCGAGCAATACCTTGCGGTTGGTGGCGAGCAGGATGGCGCTGGCGAGATCGTCGGCATGGCCATTCGCCATCTTCGCCAACAGGTCGGCCGTCGCCGGCGCCACCACGATCAGGTCGCAGTCGCGCGCGAGGCGAATATGGCCGGCGTCGAACTCGCTCTGCGGGTCGAACAGATCGGTATAGACGCGCTCATGCGAGAGCGCGCTCGCAGCCAGCGGCGTGACGAATTGCTGCGCCGCCTTGGTCAGCACGCAGCGGACCTCGATGCGGCGCTCCTTGAGCCTTCGGATCAGGTCGAGCGATTTGTAGGCCGCAATCCCGCCGCCGATGATCAGGGTGATGCTGGCCTCGGGAACTGCTCCGGTGCGTTGAGCTGCCGGAGCTGATGATGATGCAGGCGGGACCGCAAACGGCGTCAGCGGTTCCTCGCGGCCCTCGATCAGCTCCCGCAGGATGACCCGGACCTCTTCCTCGACCGATCTGCGGTTCTTGGCCGAGCGCAGCCGCAGATAGGTTTTGACGCCATCGTCGAGCTTGCGGATGGTCAGGCTTGCCATGACGCCCTCCGGCACAAAATGATATCGATGATATCAATCATGTGATTGCAATGCAATCACAGATTCCGGACGGCGATCAGGATGCCGATGAATGTCGCGGCGATGATCCAGAGCGCCACGGTGCGCCCGCGGTTCTTGCGGCCCTCGCTGCGCCCCATGGCCGCGATGCTTTCCGGCGACAGCCTTATCCCGTCCCGCGTCATGGTCTCGAGCTGCTCGAGGACCTTTACCGAGCGCTCGGCGATTTCGGGCAGGCGCATCAGCACGCGTGCGATGTCGCCGGTCCCGGCCAGCGCGCCCTGCACCCGGCCGATCGGCCCGAGATTGCGTTCGATCCATTCGCGCACCACGGGGTCGGCGATCCTCCAGATGTCGAGCTTGGGATCGAAGCCGCGCGCCACGCCCTCGACCACCACCATGGTCTTCTGCAGCAGGATCAGCTCGGGCCGCGTGGTCATGTCGAACAGGCCGGTGACCTCGAGCAGCAGCGTCAGCAGCCGCGCCATCGAGATCTCCTCGGCGGTGCGGTTGTGGATCGGCTCGCCGATGGCCCGGATGGCCTGGGCGAAATTTTCGACCGAATGGTGCGCGGGCACATAGCCCGCCTCGAAATGCACCTCGGCGACGCGGCGATAGTCGCGGGTGATGAAGCCGAGCAGGATCTCGGCGAGGAAGCGCCGCTCCTTCATGCCGAGCCGGCCCATGATGCCGAAATCGACGGCGACGAGCCGGCCGGCATCGTCCAGGAACAGATTGCCCGGATGCATGTCGGCGTGGAAGAAGCCGTCGCGCAGCGCGTGCCGCAGGAAGCTCTGGATGATCTTGCGGCCGAGATCGGGCAGGTCGACCTGCGACTCGGCAAGGCGCTTGTGGTCGTTCAGCGCGATGCCGTCGATCCACTCCATCGTCAGCACGTTGTGCGTGGTGCGGTCCCAGTCGACGGCGGGAACGCGAAAATCCGGATCGTCGCGCGTATTTTCCGCCATCTCGGACAGCGCGGCGGCTTCCAGTCGCAGATCCATCTCCATCGCGACTGAGCGCGACATGGTGTTGATGACCTCGACGAGGCGCAGGCGCCGGGCCTCGGCCGAATACGCCTCGGCCTTGTGTGCGACGAAGAAGAAATCGGAGAGGTCCCGGCGGAAGCGCGCGGCGACGTTGGGCCGCAGCACCTTCACCGCGACCGCCTTGCGGATGCCGTCGCGCAACACTTCGGCACGATGCACCTGCGCGATCGAAGCCGCGGCAACCGGCGGGCCGAAGCTCGCGAACACGTCCTTCAGCTGCCGCTCCAGTGACGTCTGGATCGCCGCTTCCGCTTCGGCTTGCGGGAAGGGCGGCAGGCGGTCCTGCAGGCTTTCGAGGTCGCGCGCCATGATGACGCCGACCACGTCGGGGCGCGTGGCCAGGAATTGACCGAGCTTGAGATAGGCCGGGCCCATCCGCGTCAGCGCGCGCGAGATCCGGGGGCCGTCCTTGGTGCCGCGGCGTTCGACGAGGCGCGCCAGCTTCAACGCGAGCTGTCCCGGGGGCGGCACGAGGCTCGGATCGACCGAGCCGAACACGCCCTCGCGCGCGAACACGAGCGCGGCGCGGATCAGGCGCGCAGTATGGGTAAAGGCAGAGATCACAAACGCCAGCCCGAATGCAGTGCGACGATGCCGCCGGAGAGTGCCTGCCAGCTGACGCGGGAAAAGCCGGCCTCGCGGATCATGTCGGCGAAGGCGGCGGGCTTCGGAAACTTGCGGATCGATTCGACGAGATATTGGTAGGATTCGGCGTCCCCCGTGACCATGCGGCCGAGCGGCGGGATCACCTTGAACGAGAACAGATCGTAGAGCTTGTCGAGCCCGGGCATCTCCACGGTGGAGAACTCCAGACAGAGGAAGCGGCTGCCGGGCTTCAGCACGCGATAGGCCTCGCGGAGCGCAAGGTCGATGCGCGGCACGTTGCGAATGCCGAAGGCGATCGTATAGGCGTCGAAGCTGCGATCGGCAAAGGCAAGCGCTTCGGCATTGCCTTCGACGAAATCGACCTGGGTGTCGAGATGGCGCTTGGCGGCGCGCTCGCGGCCCACCGCCAGCATGTCGGAATTGATGTCGCAGACGGTGGCATGGAAGCCCGCACCGGCGGCCTTGGCGGCGCGGAACGAGATGTCGCCGGTGCCGCCGGCAACGTCGAGCAGCGCGAACGGCCGGTCGCCCCTCGGTGGGTCGAGCGCGTTGATCATGATGTCCTTCCAGACCCGGTGCAGGCCGCCGGACATCAGATCGTTCATCAGATCATAGCGCGACGCCACGCTGTGAAACACGTCGTTCACCAGCGTCTGCTTGTCCCCCAGGGGAACGTCCCTGAAGCCAAAATGCGTGGTTTCGCCCGGCCGATCCATTACTCTACTCCACTGGGCGGACCATAGCGTGCCCGCCGCAATGGCGCTATCACACCGCCCTCATAAGGTGAATGCCTGACCATGCCTGAATTGCCCGAAGTCGAGACCGTCCGCCGCGGCCTTCAACCCGTCATGGAGGGTGCGAAGATCCTTGCCGCGGAAGCCCGCCGGCCGGATTTGCGCTTTCCGTTCCAGCCGGACTTCGTGGCGCGGCTGAAGGGGCAGGTCGTCACCGGGCTCGGCCGCCGCGCAAAATATCTCATGGCCGACCTCGCCTCCGGCGACGTGCTGCTGATGCATCTGGGCATGTCGGGCTCGTTCCGTGTCATCAAGCCGGACAGCGAGGCCGCGCCCGGCGAGTTTCACTATCCACGGGCCAAGGATTCCGCGCATGACCACGTGCTGTTCCGGATGTCCTCGGGCGCCGACATCGTCTTCAACGACCCGCGCCGCTTCGGTTACATGAAAGTGATCGCGCGCAATGCGCTCGACGACGAGCCGCTGCTGCGCGGACTCGGACCCGAGCCGCTCGGCAACGAGTTCGACGCTGCGATGCTGGCGCGCTCCTGCGCCGGCAAGACCACCAGCCTGAAGGCGGCGCTGCTCGACCAGCGCGTGGTCGCGGGCCTCGGCAACATCTATGTCTGTGAAGCGCTGCACCGCGCGCATCTGTCGCCGCGGCGCATTGCTGCGACACTGTCGACGAAGAAGGGCGAGCCAACGGAACATGCCAAGCGATTGGTCGGCGCGATTCACACCGTATTGAACGATGCGATCAAGGCCGGCGGCTCCAGCTTGCGCGACCATCGTCAGACGTCAGGCGAACTCGGCTACTTCCAGCACTCGTTCAAGGTCTACGACCGCGAAGGCGAGAAATGCATGACGCCGGGCTGCGGCGGCACGATCAAGCGTTTCACCCAGAATGGTCGCTCGACCTTCTGGTGTCCGAGATGTCAGAAGTGAAGCCACAATCGTCTTTGCGAGGAGCTCTTGCGACGAGGCAATCCAGACTGTCTCCAAGGAGGGACTCTGGATTTGCTTCGCTGCGCTCGCAGTGACGATTGGATCGAGGACTTGAAAAGCGCGAAGCGAGGCAATCCGGCCGGGCTGGTGGCCGGATTGCCTCGTCGCTCGGACTCTTCCGGATAGCGGAGAGCCCGCCTGGCGTCTGAGCGATGGCCCCGCTCAGGACGCCAGGATCGTGGTTTCGTCTCCTGAAAGCTCGGTGGCCGCATGCAGCATGCTGTCGGCAGCCGACATGACCTGATCGATCAGCAGATGGGTCGTGGCCTCGATCTCGAGCCGGGTCTCGATCCAGCGCCAGAGGCCGCGGATCTCGGCCGCCGACTTGCCGTTCGGCGCGAATTCGCTCACGGCAAGACCATTCGCCAGCGCGTCCTGATGGTCGTTGCGCATTGCGATCAGCGGACGTGCGAGCACGTCAGCGAGGTCGAGCGCGGCTTCCTCGGAGAGGGTGCTGGCGGCGTGGTCGATGCGCTGGCCACGGATCGGCGTCTGGTTGAGCACGAAGCTGTACGGACGCTTCCAGGCGCGCGCGACGCTCAGCGTCGAGACGGTGGCTTCGATGTCGGCGACGCTCGGACGGGCCGGGATCAGGCAGAGATCGGAATGGCGGATCGCGGCGGTGGTCGCGGCGCTGAGACCGGCCGCGGTGTCGACGATCGCGAGCTGGAGTCCGCCGTCGGCGAGCATCTTCAGGCGCGGCTCGATGTTGGCGGCGTGATAGATCGGTTCGACGACGAGGTCGTCCGTGGCGCGTCGGCGCTGCCAGTTGGACAGGGTGCCTTGCGGGTCGGTCTCGATCAGGCGGACGGTAAAGCCGGCCTGCTTGGCGGCCAGCGCGAGGCCGATGGCGAGCGTGCTCTTGCCGCTGCCGCCCTTTTGGGTGGCAAGTACGATCGTGTGCATTGAAGATCAATCCTTTGGGGTGCTTCGGTCAGGAATACGCCACGCGAACGTGCATCGATCTCGATGCTGAGCTCTTCTCGCTCAGGACGTGCCGGCCCGATCCAAAGGGGATCGCGGAGGTCCGAATCAGGTAATGATGATGTCGGAACAGGGAATGCCAGCGAATCCGTAGCATTACCGGCCCCGTAGTCGTACGTATAATGACGCTCACGGCTGTGCTCTGTACTCAACGCAGCGCGTCACTTCGTGCCGCACCGCGTCCGGGACACGAGCGAATTGGGATTGCCGCGCGGCTTACTTCCTCACGCAGATCACGCGGACGACGGCGGCCTTCGCATCCGCCGACGTGCCGTTTGCGGAGACGCCGTTCGTCTTCAGGAAATCGCGCACCGTTTCCGCCGAGACCATCACGGCCTGCGAGGCCGGCATCGATGTCGTAGGTCCAGCAAGCATTGCCGGCTTTAGCAGCGCGATCCCGGCGAACTTGCCGTCGGCATCGATGGCCGGGCTACCGGAGAATCCGACCACCGGCGGCGGCGACAGAGCGAAATCGCTGCGGGTGAGCGGCGCCAGCGCAACCTTGAGGCTCGACACCCCGGCCGCGCCGCCCTGGCTCTGCGGATCGGCGATACCGACGACATCGACATTCGTTTTGCGGGCACCGGCCGCGAGGCTGAGGGGCTTCAGGCCGCGGGCGCCGTAGATGCGCAGCAGCGCGAGATCGCGCTCCTTGTCCTCGGCGATGCGGTCGGCGCTGCCGTAACCGCCGATCGTGATTGCAAGGCAGCCGTCGGTGACGAGGCGATCGGTGACGATCGCGCCGTCGTCGCTGACGACGATTCCGGTGCCGTATTCGACGGTCTTGCGTGGCGGCGGTCCCGCTTGCGGTCCGGATGGAAACGCATTGAACGCGCTCGACATCGCGATCACCACCGGCTCGACCGTGTTCTCTGTCGCCTGGTCGTAGAGGATCGTCATGGTGCGGACCTCGTCGCCCTTGAAGGTGCCGCGGACATAGAATTTCTTCAGGCCCTGCAATCCCGACAGCACGAAGAAGTCGGGCTTCACCACGGTATAGTCGACCTTACGCCCGGACGGCTCCTTTTCCAGATCGGCGAGCTTTGCCGAGGTCGGGGTCGCCTCCTTGCGGCGGCTGAGCAGCACCTGGACGGTTCCGGTCGGCGAGGTCCATTTCGAGCCGTTGGCGTCGCTTGCCTGCTGCGGCACCAGCTTGCCGGGGATGCCGAGCCGTGCGCCGCTGGTCGGCTCCGTCACGATCTTCCAGCCGACGCTCTCCTGTTTCTTTCGCGCCGCCTCGGCGAGCGCGGCGCGCTCTTGCGGATTGAGCACGCCGGTCGGCTTGCCGCCCTTGGCCTTCTGGTACTCCTTGATGGCGTTGACCATGCGTTCGCTGACGTCGCCGGTGATCGCGCCGTTATATTGGCCGACCCAGGCGAGGTCGGACTGCAGCGACAGCCGCTCTGCTTTTGCCATGGCATCGGCCGTCGCCGACGGCGTCTGCATCGCGGGAGGCTGGATCGGTACGGTCTGGACCGTTTTTGGCTTCGCGCCGGCCACTTGCGACGTCGTCATCTGGGCGTGAGCGCCCGTGGCGGCCGCAAACATCACTGTTGCCGCAAGCATCGATCTCATGACAAATCCAGCCAGCCCATTGAACGCATGCCATTGAAGCACATCTCGTTGGTCGCGAACAATGTTGGGGTGGTTCAGGAGTAAGAGAAGGTGCTGAGCCCGGACGAACTCGAACGCTATGCCCGTCATATCGTGCTCCGCGATGTCGGCGGACCCGGCCAGGCGGCGCTGAAGCGGTCCTCCGTGCTGGTGATCGGCGCCGGCGGGCTCGGCGCCCCGGCCCTGATGTATCTGGCCGCCGCCGGCATCGGCACGCTCGGCGTGGTCGACGACGACGTGGTGTCGCTGTCCAACCTGCAGCGCCAAGTCATCCACACCACGCCCGACATCGGCCGGCACAAGATCGAGAGCGCGGCCGAGCGGATTGCCGCGCTCAATCCGCATGTCCGCTTCGTCGGTCATGCCGCCTGGCTCAACGCCGACAATGCGCTCGGCCTGATCGGTGATTACGATCTCGTGCTGGACGGCTCCGACAATTTCTCAACGCGCTATCTCGTCTCCGACGCCTGCTTCTTCGCGAAGCGGCCGCTGATCACGGCTGCGCTCGGCACCTTCGACGGCTCGCTCACCACCATCCGCGCGCATGAGACGAACGAGCAGGGCGAGTTCAACCCGACCTATCGCTGCCTGTTTCCCGAGGCACCGCCGCCCGGCACCGTTCCAGCCTGCGCGGAGGCCGGCGTCATGGGGGCTCTGGCGGGTGTGCTGGGCTCGATGATGGCGCTGGAGGCGATCCGCGAGATCGTCGGCTTCGGCGAGGGCCTCGTCGGCCGCCTCCTGATGATCGATGCGCGCGCGATGCGTTTCGAGACGCTGCGCTACGGGCGCGATCCCGCCAATCCGCTCAACGGCGACGGGCCCGTGATCCGCGATCTCAGCGCCCATCGCACCTGATTGCCGCCCTTACTTGGTGGCCGGCTTCTCGCTGTCGAGATGGGCCATCTGCTCCGCCGTGTAACGCGTGCCGGCGGCGACATCCGGCGGGAAGGCTTTCTCCAACGCGGCGAGGTGAGCTTGCGTCAGCGTTACCTCGGTCGCGCCGATCGCTTCGACCAGACGGTCGCGGGTGCGGGCGCCGACCAACGGCACGATGTCCGGGCCCTGCGCCGCAGTCCAGGCGATCGCGACTTGCGCCGGCGTCGCGCCGACGTCGTTCGCTATCGTGCGCAGCGATTCGACCAGCGCGAGATTGGCATCGAGGTTCGCGCCCTGGAAGCGCGGCGTCATCAGCCGATAGTCCTTGCCGGCCTTGCCCGAATCCTTCGACCAGTGACCGCTGATCAGGCCGCGCGCCAAGACGCCGTAGGCGGTGATACCGATGCCGAGCTCGCGGCAGGTCTTGAGGATGTCGCGCTCGATGCCGCGTTCGATCAGCGAATATTCGATCTGGAGATCGGCGATCGGATGCACGGCATGCGCGCGGCGGATGGTGTCGGAGCCGACCTCGGACAGACCGATATTCCTGACGTAGCCGGCCTTCACGAGATCGGCGAGGCCGCCGACGGTCTCTTCGATGGGAACGTTTGGATCGAGCCGCGCCGGACGATAGATGTCGACATGGTCGGTGCCGAGCCGCTGCAGCGAATAGGCGAGGAAGTTCTTGGTTGCGGCCGGCCGGCAGTCCATGTCGATGAAGTCGCCGGTGGGGCCGCGCAGCGCGCCGAACTTGACGCTGATCCGCACCTTCTCGCGTGAAACGTTCTTCAGCGCCTCACGGATCAGCATCTCATTGTGGCCCATGGCGTAGAAGTCGCCGGTGTCGAGCAGCGTGATGCCCGCATCGAGCGCCGCTTGGATGGTGGCGATGCTCTCGCCGCGATCGGAAGGACCATAGGCGTCCGACATGGCCATGCAGCCGAGACCGATGCTCGAGACGGTGGGGCCGGTTGAACCGAGTTTTCGCTGTTCCATGATGGCTCTCCTCGAAAAGGCGGCGGCTGATTGCGCCGCGTGACGAGGGCAGATATGCGCCCGAGCGATTGCGCCGATAAGCTGGACAATCCGGAATGGCTTGTTCACACTAGCGAACAATGGCCGAGCCTGACCTGCGCGATCTCGACGTCTTCATGGCGGTCGCCCGCACCCGCAATTTCCGGCGTGCGGCGGTCGAAATTCGGGTGTCGGTATCAAGTCTTAGCCAGCGGCTCCGGGACCTGGAGGAGCGCCTCGGCGTCCGCCTGATGAACCGCACCACGCGCAGCGTCGCGCTGACCGAAGCGGGCGAATTGCTGCTGTCGCGCGTCGCCCCGGCCTTGCGCGATGTCGGCGATGCCCTGGATCAGGTGCGCGGGCTGCGCGAGGTCGCCTCGGGCCGCCTCCGCATCAACGCACCCCCGCCGGCGGTCGATCTGGTGCTGGCGCCGATGGTCGGGCCGTTTCTGGCGGCACATCCGCAGGTCGATCTCGACGTCGTTTCCGAGAGCGGGTTCGTCGACATCATCAGCGCCGGTTTTGATGCCGGCGTCCGTTACGGCGAGCACCTCGCGCAGGACATGGTTGCGGTCCCCCTGAGTGGTCCGCAGCATTACGGCATCGTGGCCTCGCCTGCGTACCTCACGCGCCGCGGCAAGCCGAAGCATCCGAAGGATCTTCTCGACCATGACTGCATCCGCGCCCGCTATTCGAGCGGCGTCATGCACGATTGGGAGTTCGAGAAGAACGGGCAGATCATGAAGGTCGACCCGCCGGCCAAGCTGATCTCGACCAATATGAGCCTTGCCATGCGCGCTGCGCTCGACGGCGTCGGCGTGTGGGCAACGCTCGATGGCTACGTGCATGACGCCGTGAAGTCCGGCGCGCTGGTCAGCCTCATGGAGGATTGGTGCGAGCCGTTTCCCGGACCGTTCCTGTACTATCCAAGCCGCCGCCAGACCCCGCCTGCGCTTCGTGCGTTCATCGATTTCGTCGCGGATTGGCGCAAGCGGGAAGGACGCGGGACGTAAGCCTCAGAGCATGCTCGGCAGCACGCGATCCGGCGGCTTGTGGGCGTCGAGGAAGGTGCGGATGTTGATGATTACCTTCTCGCCCATCTCGACGCGGCCCTCGATCGTGGCCGAGCCCATATGCGGCAGCAGCGTTACCTTGCCGGCCTTGGCGAGCCGCACGAGTTTCGGGTTGACGGCGGGCTCGTGCTCGTAGACGTCGAGGCCGGCGCCGGCAATCTCGCCGCCTTCGATCAGCTTGATCAACGTGTCCTCGTCGGTCACCCCGCCGCGCGCGGTGTTGACGATGTAGGCGTCCTTGCGGATCAGCTTCAGCCGCCGCGCCGAGAGCAGGTGATAGGTCGCCGGCGTGTGCGGACAATTCACCGAGATGATGTCCATCCGCGCCAGCATCTGGTCGAGGCTTTCCCAATAGGTCGCGCCCAGCTCTTCGGCGATGACAGGCGCGACGGGGCGGCGGTTGTGATAGTGGATCTGCAGGCCGAAGGCGCGGGCGCGGCGCGCCACCGCCTGGCCGATGCGGCCCATGCCGATGATGCCGAGGCGCTTGCCGCCGATGCGGTGGCCGAGCATCCAGGTCGGCGACCAGCCCGCCCAGGGCTTTCCTTCGGTCAGGATCGAGGCGCCTTCGATCATCCGCCTGGGCACAGCGAGGATCAGCGCCATGGTCATGTCCGCGGTGTCTTCGGTCAGAACCTTCGGCGTATTGGTGACCGTGATGCCGCGGGCATGGGCGGCCGCAACGTCGATATTGTCGACGCCGTTACCGAAATTGGCGATCAGGCGGAGCTTGCAGTCGGGCTGGTTCACCACGTCGGCGCTGATGTGATCGGTCACGGTGGGAACCAGCACATCGGCGGTGCGCGCGGCTTCCGCGATCTGCTCGGCCGACATCGGCGTGTCCTCGAGATTGATCCGCGCATCGAACAGCTCGCGCATTCGCGTCTCGATCGAATCCGGCAGCTTGCGCGTCACCACGACGAGGGGCTTTTTCTTCACCGACATGTCCTGCTCTCATGGGGCGTCGCAGGCCGCCTCTGTCCCCAAAGGCTGGTCGTTGAGGCCTCATTAACCCGGTTGTTCGACACTGCCCTTGCCGTGTCCGTCCCCGGCGTTTCCTCCAAGCTCTCCCGACATTTCCGGCCGGAAAATCGGGGCAAACTGGTTGTTCAAGTGCTCGTCCTCTCTAGCAGAAGGCCGGGCCAAGACAAGAACCACGGCTCAAGGCTTGGAACCCGCGTGGGGCGGGGAGAAGGGGCAGACGCGGCAGGGTTTGGAATTGGAGTGAGGATCCGGCCTGGCCGGGTCTTCGACAGGAGACGGGTTGATGGCGTTGGGGCGTTTCTGTTCGGTGGTGGCGCTCGTTTGCACCTGGTTGAGTGCCTCGGTCAGCCCCTCGCATTCGGCGAAGGACAACACCCCGCAGACCGCCAGCGGCTTGCCGGTGCCGCGCTATGTCAGCCTCAAATCGGATCACGTGAACGTCCGCGCCGGCCCAACCAAGGACAATGACGTCGCCTGGGTCTACACCCGTGCCGGCCTGCCGGTCGAAATCACCGCCGAATTCGAGAACTGGCGCAGGGTGCGCGATTCCGAAGGAGCCGAGGGCTGGGTCTATCACTCGCTATTGTCTGGCCGCCGCACCGCGGTCGTCACCATGAAGCACAAGGACGACCTCGCCCCGATCTATGACCGGCCCGATCCCGACAGCGCGGTTGCGGCAAAGCTCCAGGCCGGTGTCGTCACGCAGGTGAAGAAATGCACCGCAAACTGGTGTCGCGTCACCGGCAACGGTTTTGACGGCTGGATCCAGCAGGAGCGCCTCTGGGGCGTCTATTCGGACGAGCAGGTGAATTGACGCGGTAGAGGCGAGCTGCTCCCCGTCATGCCCGGGCTTCCACGGACTTCGCGCGTGGTCCAAAAACGTGGATGGCCGGGACAAGCCCGGCCATGACGACGAATTCAGCAGTTTCGGATCGATCTCAGCGCTTCTTGCGCAGGCGCACGACCATGTCGATGCGCGCGATCTCGTAACCCTCGGGCACCTCGGGCATCTTGGACAGCGCCAGATGCGGATCCTCGATGTCGACCAGTTCGTGGCTGTTCTCGAGGTAGTAGTGGTGGTGGGTGGTGACGTTGGTGTCGAAATAGGTCTTGGTGCCGTCGACGCTGACCTGGCGGAGCAGGCCGGCATCGGTGAGCTGGTTCAGCGTGTTGTAGACGGTCGCCAGCGACACCGGGACCTTGGCCAGCGTAGCTTCCTCGTACAGCATTTCAGCCGTGAGGTGACGAGCCCCCTTCCCGAACAGCAACCAGCCGAGCGCCATGCGCTGGCGCGTCGGACGGAGCCCCGCGGACTGGAGCATTTCGTTGACGTCGTGCCAGGGGCAGCCGGTCAAGGCCGGCTGGCGGCCGGACAGGAGGGCCGCGGCATGAACGTCGTCGTCGTGATGGGACGCGGTATTCTCGGTCATTTCCAGATTTCGGGCACGCGTGAACAATATCTCTCTGTAATATAAGAACAGAAAGATGCAGATGCAAGTTTCTCGCAACTAGAGAGGTTCTAATCAGGCTTGGAACTGCGCGACCAGCGCGTCATTTTACCTTCATGCATGCGCTTTGCTACCTGAAATGGCCTGTGTTAGAGAGCGCGCGGTTCCGCTCAGCCGATGTTGGTGCAGCCGGCCTTGGGGGCTTGGCGCGCAATCCATCCGGGAGTTTGCGCAAGTCGCGGCCGGCGGTGGCAGTTGGCGTTGCTTTCCGATCGAGACGGGGCCCGTTTTCGCCAAAGAACGCCGCTCAACCGGGATTTGAACAGAGGCTAGTGAATGCTGAACAGGCGTAACGGTTACGAATACGAAGATCTGCTGGCCTGTGGCCGCGGCGAGATGTTCGGCCCGGGCAATGCCCAGCTGCCGTTGCCGCCGATGCTGATGTTCGACCGCATCACTGAAATCACCGACAATGGCGGTGAGTTCGGCAAGGGCCTCGTGCGCGCCGAGCTCGACGTCAAACCTGACCTGTGGTTCTTCGGCTGCCACTTCAAGAACGATCCGGTGATGCCCGGCTGCCTTGGCCTCGATGCGTTGTGGCAGATGGTCGGCTTTTATCTCGGCTGGATCGGCGGCGAAGGCCGGGGCCGCGCGCTTGGCCTCAGCGAGCTGAAGTTCGGCGGCCAGGTGCTGACCGAGGCCCGCAAGGTTGTGTACAACGTCGATATCAAACGCGTGATGCGGGCAAAGCTGGTGCTCGGGATTGCCGACGGGTGGCTTTCGGTCGATGACCAGATTATTTATCGCGCCAAGGATCTGAAGGTCGGCCTGTTCAAGCAAGGCACGAACCTGGGCTGAACGCATCACCAAGAAGGCAACGATTGAGGCGAGGCTGTCATGAGGCGGGTTGTGGTCACCGGAATGGGCATCGTCTCGTCCATCGGAAACAACACCCAGGAAGTGCTTGCGAGCCTTCACGAGGCGAAGTCGGGCATTTCGCGGGCTGAGAAATACGCCGAGCTGGGCTTCCGTTCGCAGGTGCAAGGTGAGCCGACGCTCGATCCCTCGACGGTGGTCGATCGCCGCGCGATGCGTTTCCTCGGTCAGGGTGCGGCGTGGAATCACGTCGCGATGGAGCAGGCGATCCAGGACTCCGGCCTGTCGCCAGACGAAGTCTCCAATATCCGCACCGGCATCATCATGGGCTCCGGCGGTCCCTCGGCGCGCACGATCGTCGAAGCTGCCGACATCACCCGCTCCAAGGGACCAAAGCGCGTCGGCCCGTTTGCGGTGCCGAAGGCGATGTCCTCCACGGCTTCCGCGACGCTCGCGACCTGGTTCAAGATCAAGGGCGTGAACTATTCGATCTCCTCGGCCTGCGCGACGTCGAACCATTGCGTCGGCAACGCCTATGAGACCATCCAGATCGGCAAGCAGGACATCATTTTCGCAGGCGGCTGCGAGGAGCTGGACTGGTCGTTGTCGGTGCTGTTCGACGCCATGGGCGCGATGTCCTCGAAGTACAACGACACGCCGGCCACGGCCTCGCGCCCCTACGACGTCAATCGCGACGGCTTCGTCATCGCCGGCGGCGCTGGCGTGCTGGTGCTCGAAGAGCTCGAGCATGCCAAGGCGCGCGGCGCGCGCATCTATGGCGAGATCGTCGGCTACGGCGCGACCTCGGACGGCCACGACATGGTGGCGCCGTCGGGCGAAGGCGCCGAGCGCTGCATGCGCATGGCGATGTCGACGGTGAAGACCAAGGTCGACTACATCAATCCGCACGCGACATCGACGCCCGCCGGCGATCCGCCGGAAATCGAGGCGATCCGAAAAGTATTCGGCGTCGGCGAGAAGTGCCCGCCGATCTCGGCGACCAAGGCGCTGACCGGCCACTCGCTGGGCGCAACAGGCGTGCAGGAGGCGATCTATTCGCTACTGATGATGAATAACGGCTTCATCTGCGAGAGTGCGCACATCCAGGAGCTCGATCCTGTGTTCGCCGACATGCCGATCGTGCGCAAGCGCATCGACAACGTCAAGATCGGCACCGCGCTGTCGAACTCCTTCGGCTTCGGCGGCACCAACGCCACGCTGGTGTTCAGCCGGCTGGATGCGTGACGCCTTGTTGGCTGCACTGTTGATTTTCTCGTCATGGCCGGGCTCGTCCCGGCCATCCACGTCTTGGCCTCAAGCATCGAAGCGATGAGCCCGGCCACGGCGAAGCGGAAGGTGATGGTGAGATGGAAGGTTTGATGAAAGGCAAGCGCGGTCTGATCATGGGCATCGCCAATGATCATTCGATCGCCTGGGGCATGGCGAAGACGCTGCATGCCCATGGTGCCGAGCTTGCCTTCACCTTCCAGGGCGACGCCCTCGGCAAGCGCGTCAAGCCGCTGGCGGAGCAACTCGGCGTGGATCTGGTGCTGCCTTGCGACGTCGAGGACATCGCCAGTGTCGATGCCACCTTCGCGGCGCTCCGCGACAAATGGGGCCGCCTCGACTTCGTGATCCACGCGATCGGTTTCGCCGACAAGAACGAGCTGAAGGGCCGCTACGCCGACACCAGCCGCGAGAATTTTTCGCGCACCATGGTGATCTCCTGCTTCTCGTTCACCGAAGTCGCAAAACGCGCCGCCGAACTGATGACGGAAGGCGGCAGCATGATCACGCTGACGTTCGGCGCGTCGGAGCGCGCGATGCCGAATTACAACGTGATGGGCGTGGCAAAGGCGGCGCTGGAAGCCTCCGTGCGCTATCTCGCTTCCGATTTCGGACCGCGCGGAATCCGCGTCAACGCGATCTCCGCCGGCCCCATCCGCACGCTCGCCGGCTCCGGCATCGGCGAGGCGCGGGCGATGTTCGCCTTCATGCAGAAGCACTCGCCGCTTCGTCGCGGCGTCACGCTCGACGACCTCGGCGGATCGGCGCTGTATCTGTTGTCGGATCTCTCCGGCGGCGTGACCGGCGAGATCCACTACGTGGATTCCGGCTACAACGTCATCCTGATGCCGAGGCCGGACGATTTGAAGACGGAAGACTAGATGGGAGCATGACCTTTCGGAAAGCGGCTGCACACTTTTCCGATCATGCTCTAACCTGCCGCGATCTTCTCCGCACGCTGGAACGCCGGGCGCGCCATGCAGCGCGCGAGATAGGCATCGAAGGCCGGGCGCGACGGCACCATCTTGAACAGGCGCACCGCGAAATTCAGGCCGGCGCCGACCGCGATGTCCGCCGCGGAAAATTCCTCGCCGAGAATCCACGGCCCCTTGTCGAGCGCGGCTTCCAGCACGTCGAACACCTGCGTCGCACTGCCCCACGCCGCGGTCGAGGTCGGGATCTCGATCTTGGTGAAGATCTGGATGATGGCCGGCTCGATGCAGCCGGGCGAGAAGAACAGCCATTGCAGATAGCGCGCACGGAGCGGATCGGTGACGGCGGGCGCGAGCTTGGTCTCCGGATAGCGGTCGGCGATGTAGGCGCAGATGGCCGCAGCTTCCCCGAGCGCGGCGTCTCCATCGGTCAGCGCCGGCACCTTTCCCATCGGATTGATCTTCAGATAATCCGGCGCCTTCTGCGCTCCGGTCGAAATGTCGGTCAGCACGCGCTCATAGGGCAGGCCGCTTTCTTCCATCAGCCAGAGCGTCGTGAAGGAGCGCGAGCGGGGCGACCAGTAGAGCTTGATCATGGGGCGGAACCTTCCGGAGGCGAGAGGCGAACAGGGCGCAATTCATGCCGCGTTTGCCGCGCATCCGCAACGCTCTACGCCTAGGTTGAAGCCAACCAACGCAAACGACATGTGGGTCAACGTTCTCCGGTGTCGCTTTGGCGCTCTGCCGGTCGACGTCCAAGCAAAAGCGGCAACGTCTTGTCGAGGCTTTCCGCCAGCATGGCGCGCACGCCGTCGTGCAGTGCGGGATGGTCGGCGGCATCTTCAGGGCGCGTTGGAAACGATTCTGCGGGCAACTCGCGATAAGGGCCGCCGACGAGCTTGCCCAAAAACCTCTGCACCGCCAGCGAATGATCCAGGTGGATCAGCGCAGAGCTCTGTCTGACGATGGCAAAGTCGCGCCCGTCAAAGATACGGATAAACGCCAGGGCGTGGAGAAAGATGCGACGCCCGAGCACCACATCCTGGTTGAGGATGCCGAAGCCGCGGACCGTATAGCTTGATGACCCGATCGGACTGATTGCATTGAGGATCTGGATGTAGTGCCGGCAATTCGTTCCTTTCACGGCCTCGCGCATGTATCCGGCCAGCTCCGCGTTGGGATCGCGGATCAACCCGCCTTTCAACGTGTCCTTTGACTCATCGCGGGGAGGAAATTTCGCCGGGCTGTAGGGGATTCTCAGAACGATCGCGCCGACAGGGATCGCGGCGCGAGCCCGCGCGAAGATCAGATCGCTCAGTCCCCAGCCTGGGATCGGGACCACCGTCTTCTTGTTCTGAAATATGGTCAGGCTGGTTGTCTGCACGGTGAACTCACCGCCGGTGGTGACGACGACACCGAAGTCGCACGAGCCGCCGGCCACGGGAACGGGCCTGCCCGTCGATTCACGCCGAGTGCCTAGCTTGCCATTGGCTTGTTTGACAGTTGGTTGTCCTGTCTCCGGTTGGGCTTGTGCCCGCGCCTGAGTGGAAAAACACCACAGGACAATCACAATGACGAGCAGTCGGGCGATGATGCTGAACGGCTGTGTTCGCAGGCGCAGCCAAACTTGATCCTTTGTCGCCTCGCGTCGGCAAAGGAGCTTACTCTTCCTTTAGATAGCCGGGGAGGCTCCGGTCGAGCCTTTCTAAGACGAGCGCACGCGTTCTCTCGCGCAACGCCGCGTTGGTCGAAGCTGTCTCGGGCGGATCTGGGAACAGCGAATTGTCGAGCTTCGTGATCGGGTCTTCAAACAGACGCATGCTAGTGGCGAGGTTCGCGCCGATATCCGTAAGGGGACGCTTGATCTGTTCGTAGCTGCGGCCGTCAATCAGCGTGATCGCGACATTGGCGAAAAGGTGTGAGTGTCGAATCAAGCTGCCGAGCCCCTGGTTGTAGGTGCCGATGCCGTTCAGCGTCATGTTCGAGTTCGGCAGCTTCGTCTTGAAAGTGGTTGCGACGAGATAGCGATCGCAATTCGCATTCGCGGTGAACCCCTTCACGATCACCGGCAGAGTCTCTTTGGGGTCCGGGATGAAGATCGCCTTCGCATGATAGAAGGGATCGAAGGCGCCCTTGGGATAAGCGATCCTGCGTATCGAGGAATCGTTGTTCGTTGCCGCGCGCACGCGCGTAAAAACGAGATCATCGAGGCCCCAGTCGATCGGGACCTCTTTTGCTTCCGCCTCGAAGATTGTGACGCCGAACTTCTGTACGGAGTAATGCTCGCCGATTGCCGAGATTACGCCGAGACGGCACGGACCGCTGTTCATCTGCTCGGCCGGTTTGACTGCCGCAGCTTTCGGCTTCGTCGCCGCTTTCTTGACGGTCGGCTTTGAGGGAGGCGTGGGTGGCGCGGTGGTCGCAGGAGGAGTTTGAGCTGCTGCCAGAGCTAGAGAAGACAGCAAAACGATCGCGGGAGCAGCAAATCGAATCATGGATTCCAGGGTATCAGCAGCGGGAGAATATCGATCACGCCACCCTAGATTAGGACGGTGACAACCGCAAGCTGCACCCGCGTGTTGCTGCCTATCCGGCCGGCCGTTGCCGCTTCCACCGGTAGTACTTCATCACGAACCCGTTCGACGGTTCGACCTCCTCCTTCTCGAACACAAAACCTTCGCGTTCGTACCAGCGCCAGGCCTTCTCATTCTCGCGGACGCACCGCAGGTACATCTCCTCCGGCATTTGCGTGCGCGTGAAGGCGAGCAGCTTCCGTCCGAGCGATTGCCCCTGATAGGCGGGCGCAACGAAGAGCATGTCGAGATAGAGTTTGGGCAGATGCAGTGCCAGCATCGCGGCGATCGTGCCGCGATCGTCGGCGACGAACAGGCTCCAGCCGTCCGCGATTTCGCGCCTGATGCGTGCACGCAGGTTGGCCAGGAGGAAGTCGCTCGCTTCGGCAAGCCCGGTCGAGACCCAGCTCTCCATCCAGACGCGGCCGATCTCGTCATACTCCTCGGGGCGGGCGGCGCGGATGATCGGATGCGACATCGTCGCTCAAGGCCGGTGGCTGCGCACGGATTGGTGCGCGCGCACCTTGCCGGCCGACAGACAGACCACCTCGGAAATCTGCAGCAGTTGCCGTGCCAACGGGCTGGTCTTGCGCCAGACCATGCCGATGGTGCGGAACGGCTCGGGATCGCGGAAGCGCGCCAGCGAGACCGAGGCCGATCGCGTCTCGACCGGCACAGCCATCTCCGGGATCAGCGTCACGCCGATGCCGGCGCTGACCATCTGCACCAGCGTCGACAGCGAGTTCGCATCCAGCATCTCGCGCGGGGGCGCCGACTGCATGTTGCAGAAGGAGAGTGCCTGGTCGCGGAAGCAGTGCCCCTCCTCGAGCAGCAGGAGCCGCATCTCGCGCATCATCTCCCGCGACGGCACTGGGCTCCCCTCGTCGGAGCCCGGCCGTACCAGCAGGAATTTCTCTTCGAACAGAGCGACCTCGGTGAGCGAGGGCTCCGAGACCGGCAGCGCGACGATGGCGGTGTCGAGGCGCCCTTCCACGAGTTCCTGGATCAGCCGCGGGGTCATGGTTTCGCGCACCCGGATGTCGAGCTCCGGATGCATGCGCGTGAGATTCTTGGTGATCTTGGGCAGGAGATAGGGCGCGATGGTCGGGATCATGCCAATGCGCAGCCGGCCGGCGAAACGGTCCTGCGATGCCCGCGCGAAATCGCCGAGCTCATCGACCGAGCGTAAGATGTCACGGACCCGCTGTGCGAGTTCCTCGCCAAACCGGGTCAGCGCCACCTGGCGCGCGCTGCGCTCCAGCAACAGGCCGCCGAGCGCCTCCTCCAACTCCTTGATCTGCATCGACAAGGCCGGTTGCGAGATGGAGCAGGACTCGGCTGCACGGCCGAAATGGCCATGACGCGCCAGCGCATCGAAATACCGGAGCTGGCGCAGCGTCACATTGATCATCAGAAAATCCTATCGCAGCGATCATTAAAGTCAACTTTACCTGATCGAATGCGACGCTTAGAGTGGTTCTACCTGGTCCAAGGCGCAAGTCGACGCCACCAGAGGAGGTATTCATGGACGACACTTCGAAGTGCCCGTTTTCGGGCGGCAAACCGACGCGCGCGAACCGCGACTGGTGGCCAACCCAGCTCAACATCGAGGTCCTGCACAAGAACTCGGACAAATCGGATCCGATGGACAAGGACTTCGATTACGCCAAGGAGTTCAAGTCGCTCGACCTGAATGCGGTCATCAAGGACCTGACCGCTTTAATGACGGACTCGCAGGAATGGTGGCCGGCCGATTTCGGTCACTATGGCGGTCTCATGATCCGCATGGCCTGGCACAGTGCGGGCACTTACCGCATCACCGACGGCCGCGGTGGCGCCGGGGCCGGTCAGCAGCGTTTCGCGCCGCTCAACAGCTGGCCCGACAACGCCAACCTCGACAAGGCGCGCCGTCTGCTGTGGCCGATCAAGCAGAAATATGGCCGCAAGATTTCCTGGGCCGATCTGATGGTGCTCGCCGGCAACGTCGCGCTGGAATCAATGGGCTTCAAGACCTTTGGTTTCGCCGGCGGTCGCGTCGACGTCTGGGAGCCGGAAGAGCTCTATTGGGGCCCTGAAGGCACCTGGCTGGGCGATGAGCGCTACAGCGGTGAACGTCAGCTCGCCGAGCCGCTCGGTGCGGTGCAGATGGGCCTCATCTACGTCAATCCGGAGGGGCCGAACGGCAAGCCGGATCCGGTCGCTGCGGCCAAGGACATTCGCGAGACGTTCGCCCGCATGGCGATGAACGACGAAGAGACCGTCGCGCTGATCGCCGGTGGCCACAGCTTCGGCAAGACTCACGGCGCCGGCGATCCGTCGCTGGTCGGCCCGGAGCCGGAAGCGGGCGCGCTGGAAGATCAGGGCCTCGGCTGGAAGAGCACGCATGGGTCGGGCCTGGGTGCTGATTCCATCACCAGCGGCCTCGAGGTGACGTGGACGACGACGCCCACGAAGTGGAGCAACAACTTCTTCGAGAACCTGTTCAATTTCGAATGGGAGCTGACGAAGAGCCCGGCTGGTGCGCAGCAGTGGACGGCCAAGAACGCCGAGGCGATCATCCCCGATGCTTTCGACAAGTCGAAGAAGCATCGGCCGACGATGCTGACGACGGATCTCTCGCTGCGTTTCGACCCGGCTTACGAGAAAATCTCCCGGCGCTTCCTTGAAAACCCGGATCAGTTCGCGGACGCCTTCGCCCGCGCCTGGTTCAAGCTCACCCATCGCGACATGGGTCCGATCCACCGCTATCTCGGCCCGCTGGTGCCGAAGGAGACGCTGATCTGGCAGGATCCGATTCCGGCGGTGAATCACGAGCTGGTTAGCGATCAGGACATTGCCGCCCTGAAGACGAAGATCCTGGGCTCCGGCCTCTCGGTGTCCGAGCTGGTCTCGACCGCCTGGGCGTCGGCCTCGACGTTCCGCGGCTCCGACAAGCGCGGCGGCGCCAACGGCGCACGCATCCGTCTTGCCCCGCAGAAGGATTGGGAGGTCAACGAGCCGGCTCAGCTCGCCAAGGTGCTCGGCAAGCTCGAAGCGATCCAGAAGGACTTCAACGCGTCGTCCGGCGCCAAGAAGGTCTCGCTGGCGGACCTGATCGTGCTCGGCGGTACCGCCGCGGTCGAGAAGGCGGCAAAGGACGCAGGCGTCGATGTGAAGGTTGGCTTCACGCCGGGTCGGATGGATGCGTCGCAGGAGCAGACCGATGCCGCCTCCTTCGCGCCGCTGGAGCCGCGGGCCGACGGTTTCCGCAACTACATCGGCAAGCGGCATCAGTTCATGCAGGAGGAAGAGGCTCTGGTCGATCGCGCGCAGTTGCTGAGGCTGACCGGTCCGGAGATGACGGTGCTGGTCGGCGGCCTGCGTGTGCTCGGTGCCAATGCGAACGGTTCGAAGCACGGCGTCCTCACGTCGAAGGTGGGCACGCTGAGCAACGACTACTTCGTCAACCTTCTCGACATGAGCACGCAGTGGACGCCGTCGGCTGATGGCGCCTATGAGGGGCGTGACCGCAAGACCAACGCGGTGAAGTGGACCGGCACGCGTGTCGATCTCATCTTCGGCGCACACTCGCAGCTCCGCGCCTTCGCCGAGGTCTACGCCACCTCGGACTCCAAGGAGAAGTTCGTCAAGGACTTCGCCAAGGCTTGGACCAAGGTGATGAACCTCGACCGGTACGACATCGTGGCGTGATTCCGATCAGCAAGCGATAGATAGAAGGGCGGTCGAGAGGCCGCCCTTCTTTGTTTCTGATTATCCTCACACGTCGAGTGCGCGTCGCGGCGAAGCCGTTGCAGCGAACATGAGACGGCGCGCCGGGATATGGATGACATGGGGATCTCCTGTCTGGAGACGATCCGCTGATGACGCGAGCGGCGGTACGAATAGTTACGCAGCTGCTCCCGTCGCCGGTTTCGATTGCAGTCACCGTGACACTGCGGCGGAATCGCGCACGGCCATTGCGATGACGCAGGCAGCCAACGGCCAACAAAAAGGGCGGCCTCTCGGCCGCCCTTCGTGTTTCTGGCTGTGGGAGAACCTACTCGCCGGCCGCTTCGCGCGGGGCATTCTCGCCCTCGGCGGCCTTTTCCTTGGCCTCGAGGTCCTCGCCGGTGGTCTGGTCGACCACCTTCATGGAGAGGCGGGTCTTGCCGCGATCATCGAAGCCGAGCAGCTTGACCTTGACCTTGTCGCCTTCCTTGACAACGTCGGAGGTCTTCTGCACGCGCGCCGAAGCGAGCTGGCTGATGTGGACGAGACCGTCCTTGGAGCCGAAGAAGTTCACGAAGGCGCCGAACTCCATCACCTTGACGACGGTGCCGTCGTAGATCTGGCCAACTTCCGGCTCGGACGCGATGGACTTGATCCACTTGATCGCGGCCTTCATCGCCTCGCCGTCGCTGGAGGCGACCTTCACGGTGCCGTCGTCCTCGATGTTGACCTTGGCGCCCGTCTTTTCGACGATCTCGCGGATCACCTTGCCGCCGGTGCCGATCACTTCGCGGATCTTGTCGGTCGGGATCTTGAAGGTCTCGATGCGCGGCGCATATTCGCCGAGCTCGGCGCGGGCGTTGGTCAGCGCCTTTGCCATCTCGCCGAGGATGTGGATGCGGCCGTCCTTGGCTTGGCCCAGGGCGACTCGCATGATCTCTTCGGTGATGCCCTCGATCTTGATGTCCATCTGGAGCGAGGTGATGCCCTGCTCGGTACCGGCAACCTTGAAGTCCATGTCGCCGAGATGGTCCTCGTCACCGAGGATGTCCGAGAGAACCGCAAAGCGCTTGTCTTCGAGGATCAGGCCCATCGCGATGCCCGCGGTCGGCCGCTTCAACGGCACGCCCGCATCCATCAGCGCCAGCGAGGCGCCGCAGACCGAAGCCATCGACGAGGAGCCGTTGGATTCGGTGATCTCCGAGACCACGCGCACGGTGTAGGGAAATTCATGGTGCGGTGGCAGCACCGGATGAATTGCGCGCCAGGCCAGCTTGCCGTGGCCGATCTCGCGGCGCTTGGTGCCGCCGAGGCGGCCGGTCTCGCCGACCGAGTAGGGCGGAAAGTTGTAGTGCAGCAGGAACGTCTCCTTGTACGTCCCCGACAACGCGTCGATGTACTGCTCGTCCTCGCCGGTGCCGAGCGTGGTCACGACCATCGCCTGGGTCTCGCCGCGGGTGAACAGCGCCGAGCCGTGGGCGCGGGGCAGCACGCCGACTTCGGCGACGATGTTGCGTACGGTCTTGCTGTCACGGCCGTCGATGCGCTTGCCGGTGTCCAGGATGTTCCAGCGAACGATCTTGGCTTCGAGCTCCTTGAACACGCCGGCGATACGGAGCTTGTCGTATTTCGGCTCCTGCCCTTCCGGGAAGTAATGGGCGATCACCTTTTCCTTGACCTTGCCGACAGCGGCGTAGCGATCCTGCTTCACGGGAATCGCATAGGCGGCGCGCAGCTCCTGCTCGACCAGGCCGAGCATCTCCTTCTCGAGCGCGGCATTGTCGATCACGGTGACTTCGCGCGGTTCCTTGGCGGCCTTCTCGGCGAGCTCGATGATCGCGTTGATCACCGGCTGGAAGTGGCGGTGACCGAACATCACGGCGCCGAGCATGATGTCTTCGTTCAGCTCCTTGGCTTCCGATTCCACCATCAGCACGGCGTCGGCGGTGCCGGCGACGACGAGGTCGAGCTGGGTATCGACCATCTCGTCGAGCGTCGGGTTGAGGATGAACTCGTCATTGGCGAAGCCGACGCGCGCTGCGCCGATCGGGCCCTTGAACGGGGCGCCGGACAGGGTCAGCGCTGCCGACGACGCGACCAGCGCGACGATATCGGGGTCGTTCTCCATGTCGTGCGACAGCACGGTGACGATCACCTGGGTCTCGTTGCGCCAGCCGTCGACGAATAGCGGACGGATCGGACGGTCGATCAGGCGGGAGACCAGCGTCTCCTTCTCGGTCGGACGGCCCTCGCGCTTGAAATAACCGCCGGGGATGCGGCCCGCAGCGTAGGTCTTCTCCTGGTAGTCGACGGTCAGCGGCAGGAAGTCGACGCCCTCGCGCGGCGCCTTCGCCGCGACGACGGTGGCGAGCACCACGGTCTCGCCATAGGTGGCGACGACGGCGCCGTCAGCCTGGCGGGCGATCTTGCCGGTTTCGAGCTTGAGTGGGCGTCCGCCCCAGTCGATCTCGACTGAATGCTTATTGAACATGGAGGTCTTCTTTCATGGGTTCTCGAAAGAAGGGACGCTTCGAAAAACAAAAACCATGCGCAAGATTGCGGGGCGCTGATCGGAGCGGATGATCAGCGTCCTGCGATCCTGCCATGGTTTTTGGATTTCGGATGGCGTCCATCCTTTCGGGTCATACGGGCGCCTTGCCCGTTGTGCCCAGCCGCCGGATTGCTGCTGGACTGTCAGTCGGCACGAATGCGAACACCGAACCGCGGTCCTCGCTCTT
Source organism: Bradyrhizobium cedriense (assembly GCF_054602315.1). NCBI lineage: Bacteria > Pseudomonadati > Pseudomonadota > Alphaproteobacteria > Hyphomicrobiales > Nitrobacteraceae > Bradyrhizobium > Bradyrhizobium cedriense. The sequence goes on from NZ_JBTSWB010000004.1 coordinate 237,522, forward strand.
CATGCCCGGATGCGAATCCTCAACGGCCCGCATCCGACGCGCACGCAACCTCGATCAAAAACCTTTAAGGAAACGCTTTCGTTCGAAACCACGCGCGAAAACGCGCGCCAGTGGCGCGCGCAGGAACTCTTAACGACGAATGTTGTGCTTCTCGAGCAGTGCCTTGTACCGCGCCTCGTCCTTCTTCTTGAGATAGTCGAGGAGCGAGCGACGGGTCGAGACCAGCTTCAAGAGGCCGCGACGCGAATGGTTGTCCTTCACGTGGGTCTTGAAATGGTTGGTGAGGTTGGTGATGCGTTCCGACAGGATCGCGACCTGAACCTCGGGCGAGCCGGTGTCGCCGGCCTTGGTGGCATTCGTCTTGATGACTTCCGCTTTGCGTTCTGCGGCAATCGACATCGTCAATTTCTCTCGTTGCGACCGGAACTGGCAGTCAGGCCGGTCAGGTTGAACACACGCTTGGGGATGATTTCGCCATTGCCAACTTCAGCAAGCGCCAACAGACGGCCTGCCACCGTGACATAGACTGTGCCGCTACAAGTGGGCGCATCCCGTCCGCGCAACAAAACGGCCTGGCCCCGATGGAGCCTTGCCGCATCAGCCCGAGTGACGGCCAGTGCCGGGATGTCGTCCAGCGCGGTCTCAACGGGCAAAAGCGCGTCGGCGAGGCTACCCTCGCCGGACGCGGCTCTATCGCACAAAGCCTCCAACTGATCCAGCGGAATCATGTCGTTTTCGCCAAATGGGCCGACCAGGGTCCGCCTGAGCGCGCAGATATGGCCATAAGTGCCGAGAATCCGGCCCATATCGCGGGCCAGGGCGCGGACATAGGTGCCCTTGCCGCACTCGGCCTCGAACACGGCCCGGTCCTTATCCGGTTGATCTACAAGGGCTAAATGATGAATCTCGACCGGCCGGGGGGCCAGTTCCACAACTTCGCCGTCACGGGCGAGGTCATAGGCGCGCTCGCCCTGGACCTTGATCGCGGAATAGCGCGGCGGGATTTGCTCGATCACCCCGGTGAAGCGGGGCAGAAGAGCCAGGATCGCCTCCCGGGTCGGGCGCTGGTCGGAGGTCGCGGTCACCCGGCCCTCGATATCGTCGGTGTCGCGCTCCTCGCCCCAGCAGACCGTGAACTGGTAGCGCTTGCGGCCGTCCATGACGAAGGGAACGGTCTTGGTAGCTTCGCCGAGGGCGATTGGCAGCCCGCCCGAGGCGAGCGGATCGAGCGTGCCGGCGTGGCCGGCGCGCTTAGCGTTGAACAGGCGCTTGAGCACGGCAACCGCCTGCGTCGAGGTCATGCCGATCGGCTTGTCGAGCACGACCCAGCCATGAACGTCGCGGCGCTCCCGGCGCGGCTGGTTGCCCTTCTGCTGCTTGGCGCGCGGATCGTTGTTGACGCGGCGCGGCTCCTGAAGCGGCCGGGCATCGCTTCCCGCCTCCGCGAAATTATTCTTCTGCATGTCTCGCTGATCGACATCGTTGCCGCCGATCGTGCCGTGAGCCGGGTCCATGGTCATTGCTCTTCTTCCCGATCCGAAGCCGGATTCTGTTCCAGGTCCTTCTGCACCGCAGGCGTTCGCAAAAGCTTCTCGATCCGTTCCGCTTCGTCGAATCGCTCATCGACGCGGAAGCGAATGTCAGGTGCAAATTTCAGGTTAACGCGCCGCGCGACCTCGCCGCGCAGGAACTTCTTGTTGCGTTCGAGCGCCGCGATCACGATCTCGGTGTCGCGGCCACCGAGCGGCATCACGTAGACTGTCGCGAGCTTGAGATCGGGCGACATCCGCACCTCCGGCACGGTGATGATGTGACCTTCGAGGTCCGCATCATGCACATTGCCTTGCGCCAGAATATCGGCCATCGCGTGGCGAACCTGCTCGCCGACGCGCAACTGGCGTTGCGAGCCTCCGCCGGGCGTGGAACTCTTTTTCTGATGGTGGCGTGGCATTGTCGAAAATCACCTCGTCATGCCCGTGCTTGGGACACCGGCATCGTCATTTGTCCTGTTGAGACGAACAAGGGGTGGATGGCCGGAAAAATCCGGCCATCGCACTCCCGCAATTTCAGTTCAAAATGATCCGAACGCTTCGGTAAGATTTGGACTTACAGGGAGCGCTGGATCGTCTCCACGCGATAACACTCGATCACGTCGCCGGCACGCATGTCGTGATAGTTCTCGAAGGCCATGCCGCATTCCTGGCCGGACTGGACTTCCTTCACTTCGTCCTTGAAGCGCTTCAGCGTCGACAGCTTGCCTTCGTGCACGACGACGTTGTCGCGGATCAGGCGCACGTTGGCGCCGCGTTCCACGGTGCCGTCGGTGACGCGGCAGCCGGCGACCTTGCCGACCTTGGAGATGTTGAAGATCTCCAGGATCGAGGCATTGCCCAGCATGGTTTCGCGCAAGGTCGGCGCGAGCAGGCCGCTCATCGCCTTCTTCACGTCATCCACGAGGTCGTAGATGATGTTGTAGTAGCGGATCTCGATGCCGTTGCGCTTGGCGGCGGCAGCGGCTTCCTTGTTGGCACGAACCGAGAAGCCGATGATCGCGGCGTTGAAGCCCTCCGCGAGCGTGACGTCCGATTCCGAGATACCGCCGACGCCGGCATGCAGGATGCGGGCGGCGACCTCGTCGGTGCCGAGCTTCTCCAGCGAGCCGAGAATCGCTTCCAACGAGCCCTGCACGTCGGCCTTGATGATCAGCGGGAACTCCTTGCGGCCCGCCGTCTTCAACTGCGACATCATCTGCTCGAGCGAGCCGCGCATGCCGGAGATCGAGGCAGCCGCGTTCTCGCGCTTCTGGTGCGCGCGGTAGCTGGTGACCTGACGGGCGCGGGCTTCGTTCTCGACCACCGCAAGACGATCGCCGGCTTCCGGCGGACCGTTGAAGCCGAGCACTTCGACCGGCACCGAGGGACCGGCTTCCTGCACCGTCTCGCCCTGATCCGAGATCAGCGCGCGGACACGGCCCATTTCGGCGCCGGCGACGATGATGTCGCCGACACGAAGCGTGCCGCGCTGGACCAGCACGGTCGCGACCGGACCACGGCCGCGATCGAGCTTGGCCTCGATCACGGTGCCTTCGGCCGGACGCTGCGAATTGGTCTTCAGGTCGAGGATTTCGGCCTGGAGCGCGATCATCTCGAGCAGCTTGTCGAGATTGGTCTTGTTCTTGGCGGATACTTCGACGTCGACGACGTCGCCGCCGAAGGATTCCACCTGCACCTCGTGCTGGAGCAGTTCGGTGCGCACGCGCTCCGGCTTTGCGTCGGGCTTGTCGATCTTGTTGATGGCAACGATGATCGGCACCCGCGCCGCCTTGGCGTGGTTGATGGCTTCGATCGTCTGCGGCATCACGCCGTCGTCGGCAGCGACCACCAGCACGACGATGTCGGTGACTTTGGCGCCGCGCGCGCGCATCGCGGTGAACGCAGCGTGGCCGGGCGTGTCGATGAAGGTGATCTTCTTGCCGCTTTCGGGCGAAACCACCTGATAGGCGCCGATGTGCTGGGTGATGCCGCCGGCCTCGCCTGAGACCACGTTGGCGTGGCGGAGCGCGTCGAGCAGCGAAGTCTTGCCGTGATCGACGTGACCCATGACGGTCACGACGGGCGAGCGCGTCTCAGTGTCGGTGGAATCGTCGACGGTGTCGAACAGACCTTCTTCGACGTCCGATGCGGCAACGCGCTTGACGGTGTGGCCCAGTTCCTCGGCGATCAGCTGGGCGGTGTCGGCGTCGATCACGTCGGTGATCTTGTGCATCGCGCCCTGCTTCATCAGCATGCGGATGACGTCGACCGCGCGCTCGGACATGCGGTTGGCGAGTTCCTGGATCGTGATCGCTTCCGGAATGACCACCTCGCGGATGAGCTTTTCCTTCGGCTCGTTCGCGGCATGGCCCTTCAGCCGCTGGGTGCGGCGACGGAACGAGGCGATCGAGCGCTCGCGGACCTCGTCGGCATTGAGGGCGGTGACGACCGTCAGGCGGCCGCGCTCTTTCTGCGGCCCGGGCTTGTGGGTGGTCTTGGGGGCCGCCACAGGACGCGCGGCGCCGCCGGGACCACGACGGATCTGGCGCGGACCATCGTCCTCGTCGGGTCCGGCCGCAACGGCCGGAGCGCGCCCTGCAGGGCCTGCCGGCCGCTGCGTGGTCGTCGTGGTCGGGCGTGCAGTGGTGGTCGCCGCAGGTCGCGCCGTGCTCGGCGCCGAACGCGGAGCGCTCGTCACCGGAGCGGTTGCGGGTCGTGCGGCAGAAGGCTGCTCGCCTTCGCCAAAACGCTTCTTGGCCTCGGTCTCGGCCTTGCGCTTGGCCTCGTCCTCGTGACGGTGGCGCTCCTCCTCGGCCTTGCGGCGGGATTCGGCGGCTTCGCGCTCGGCGCGTTCGGCTGCCTCGCGCACGGCGCGGCGCTGGGCCTCTTCCTCGGCCTGGCGGCGTTCCTCGACCTCGCGCAGCTTGGCATCGGCCAGCGCGCTGGCACGGGCCGAACGCTCGTCCTCGGTCAGCGTGCGCAGCACCACGCCGGAACCGGCGTTGCGGGGCGGGGCGGCTTTCGGGGCGGGACGCGGCGCCGCGGCGGGCGCAGCCGGCGCGGGCTTTGCGACCTCGGCAGCCTGCGGCTCAGGAGCGCCGTCGATCCGGCGCTTGCCGCGCTTCTCGACCACGACCTGCTTGCTGCGGCCATGGCTGAAGCTCTGGCGCACAGTGCCCGTTTCGACGCGCGGCTTGAGCGATAGCGTCTTGCTCGGAACGCTCAGCTTCTTGTCGCCAGGGGTCTTGGTATCAACCATTCAGCAGTCCTAATCCTGATTTATCAGTGTTGTGCGTTGCCGCACCGTCCAATTGGGTCGTCTTGTCTCTCAGAAATCCTGGCCGGGCTTTTCGGCAGTCTTGTCATCGTCCGCCATCCGGTATCGGACCAGCATCTGGCTACGTGACAGGAATGACTTGCTCGCCGGGCCCGCGAGCAGGGCAGCATGTATCACATTTGACCGGGTCAGTGCCAAATCCAATTCTACCGATTTCAGTGCGGTGACGACGGGAATCTGCGGCTGGGCACCGCGATTTCCGGCATTTTGACGCGCCAGCATGTCCAATTTGCGGATTCCGTCCGCGGCCCCGTCGCTGGCATGGATCAGGACCTCGACCGTTCCTTCCCGAAGGGCGCTCTCGACCTTGCCGAAGCCGGCCACGACCTGGCCCGCCTTGGCGGCGATCCCAAGGGCTTCCGCCACGCTCCGAACCAGGAGCGCCTCGATGTCGGTGGGAAGCGTCTGGGAGACGCGCAACTCGCGCTTGAAGGCCTTGCTAAATTGGTGACGCCGGACGGCTTCCGCAACCACCTTGCGCGAGGCGCTAATCCACATGCCGCGCCCGGGCAGCTTGCGCTTGAGATCGGGAACTATCTGCCCGTCCGGCGAAACGACGAAGCGGATCAGCTCGTCGATCGGCCGGACCTCGCGGCTGACCGCGCACATGCGCATGGTCGCGGACTTTTCGGTCCGCGGCCCATGGTCGAGTTCGCTGTCAGTGCTGGCGAGCATCCGGGCGACATCCTCCTTGGCCCTTAAGCCGGTTGGTCTTCGGTCGCCTCAGCCTCTTCCGCAGGCTTGGCGATATCGGCCTCGGTGATCCAGCCGGCTTTGACGCGGGCCTGCATGATCATCGCTTCGGCGTCGTCACGCGAAATGTCGATGCCATCGAGTGCGCCGGCGTGCTTGGTCGGCTCGCTGCCTTCCTTGCGCTCGGTCCAGCCGACCAGATCGTCGGTGGCGCAGCCGGCGAGGTCGTCGACCGTCTTGATATCGTTCTCGCCGAACTTCACCAGCATCTTCGAGGTCACGCCGGGCACGTCCTTGAGCGCGTCATCGACGCCGAGCTCCTTGCGCCTGGCCTCGAGCTCGGCCTCCTGCTGCTCCAGGTATTCGCGGGCGCGGTTCTGGAGCTCCTGCGCGGTTTCCTCGTCGAAACCCTCGATGCTGGCAAGTTCCTTGACGTCCACCATTGCGAGTTCCTCGACCGAGGTGAAGCCTTCGGACGCCAGCAGCTGGCCGACCACTTCGTCGACGTTGAGCGATTCCATGAAGACGCGGGTGGAGTTCTCGAAGTCGGCCTGGCGGCGCTCCGATTCCTCCTGCTCGGTCAGGATGTCGATGTCCCAGCCGGTGAGCTGAGAGGCCAGACGCACGTTCTGGCCGCGGCGGCCGATCGCCAGCGAGAGCTGGTTGTTGGTGTCGGGCACCACGACCTCGATGCGCTCGCGGTCTTCGTCGATGACGACCTTGGAGACCTCGGCCGGCGCCAGCGCGTTGACCACGAAGGTCGCGATGTCGGGCGACCAGGGAATGATGTCGATCTTCTCGCCCTGCAGCTCGTTCACCACGGCCTGCACGCGCGAGCCGCGCATGCCGACGCAGGCGCCGACCGGATCGACCGAGGAATCGCGGGAAATCACGCCGATTTTCGCGCGCGAGCCGGGATCGCGTGCCACCGCCTTGATTTCGACGATGCCGTCATAGATCTCGGGCACTTCCTGCGCGAACAGTTTCGCCATGAACTGCGGATGAGTGCGGGAGAGGAAGATCTGCGGACCCCTCGTCTCGCGGCGAACGTCGAAGATGTAGGCGCGGACGCGGTCGCCGTTGCGGAACACTTCGCGCGGCAGCATCTCGTCGCGGCGGATGATGGCTTCGCCACGGCCGAGATCGACGATCACGCTGCCATATTCGACGCGCTTGACCACGCCGTTGACGATGTCGCCGATGCGGTCCTTGAATTCCTGATACTGCCGGTCGCGCTCGGCCTCGCGCACCTTCTGAACGATCACCTGCTTGGCCGATTGCGCGGCGATGCGGCCATATTCCAGCGGCGGCAGGGTGTCGGCGATGGTGTCGCCGACCTGGGCACCGGGATTGGCGCGTTGCGCGTCCACCAGCGAGATCTGGTTGGAGTGGTTCTCGACCTTGTCGACCACCAGCATGTGGCGCGACAGCCGCAATTCGCCCTTTTTCGGGTCGATCTCGGCATGAACGTCAGTCTCGCTGCCGTAACGGGCCCGCGCCGCCTTGGCGATGGCGTCCTCCATGGCCGCGATGACGATGCCGCGGTCGATGGATTTTTCGCGTGCGACGGCATCGGCGATCTGAAGCAATTCAAGTCGATTGGCGCTGACTGCCATGGCTAGTCTCCTTGGTCAGGCTCGGTCTCGCCGCGCCGCGCGCGGTCGGCGGCAAGGCGATGTTTCTTCGTGTTGGTCGGTGCCGGCTTCTTCTTCGGCTTGGTGTTCTTGGTAATCTTCTCACTGATGCTGGCGTGCGGCGCCGGCGGCGGCTCCAGCCCGAGATCACGGCGCATCTGGCGCTCCTGCGCCTTGCCGCGGCGCATGGATTCGGCGATCAGTTCGTCGGTCAGCACCAGCCGGGCCTCGCCGATATCCTCCATGGTCAGGAGAACGTCGGCATCGTCACCTGCCTTGGCATCGTCGCGGCGCAGATGCACGCGGTCGCCTTCGACGGCGCCGAGCGTGCCGCGGAAGCGCTTCCGCCCCTCATGTGCGACCGCCATCTCGATCTTCACCAGATGCCCGGAATAGCGCTCGAAATCGGAGCGGCGCACCAGCGGGCGATCGATTCCCGGCGAGGAGATCTCCAGCCGGTAGGCGCGATCGACGGGATCTGCGACGTCGAGCACGGGCGACAGTGCCCGCGAGATCGCCTCGCAATCCTCGATCTGCATCGAGCCGTCCGGCCGCTCGGCCATGATCTGCACGGTGCAGCCGGCCTCTCCGGAAATCCGGATCCGCACCAGGCGGTAGCCCATGCCTTGAAGCACAGGCGCTGCCACCGCGGACACCCGCGCCGCGACGCCAGGCTCGACCACGAGCCGCGGCTCGGCCAGCAATTCGGCATCCGTGGAACCAGGGTTCGGTTCGGTCATATCCAGGGTCGGGTCGCTCGATGGTTAAGGCTTGGTTACGATCTCAAAGCCTGCTTCGGAACTTTCCCGGCAACTCTCCGGGCCGCATCTTTCGCCAAGCCGCATTCAGGTAATAAAAAAGAGCGGGTCCTTTCGGGCCCACTCTCACTACGCGGATCGTATGAGAAGATGAATTGGCGCTGATATAGCCCTTTCTCCGCGCCCGGACAAGGCCCATTGCAGGGCTGAGGAGGCTTTTTGCGCCGTTCGGCCCGCCCACTGCGCAACGCTTCCTTCATCAAGCCGGCCTAAATTCCCCGATTGTGGGGCGGCTTGGACCAAGGGCGCACCCGCGGCGTGCCCCGTCGAGTTGCGTTTTCATGACCGTTGCCACGTCGCTCATTCCTGGACTGGACGATATCGTCAAGCGCGGCGATCCGCGGCGACGCGGCGAGATTGCGCGCGCGATCGCCCAGTTGTTCTTCCAGGATGCGGAGAAGCTCCGCCCCGAGTTGATCGATCTCTTCGACAATCTCCTGATCGATCTCGTTCCGCATGCCGAACTCGCCTCGCGCGCCGATCTGGCCGAGCGCTTCTCGCACCTGGACAACGCGCCGCCGCACCTCGTCAAACAGCTCGCCCGCGAAAACGAGATCATGGTGGCCGGTCCCGTGCTGCGCCGCTCGCCCGTGCTCGACGACGCAGCCCTTGTCGAGATCGCGCGCCTGAAAGGCCAGGGCCATCTCCTGGCGATGACGGAGCGCCCCGCTCTGTCTCCCGTCGTCACCGACGTGCTGGTCGAACGCGGCGATCGCGACGTGGTGCGCCGCGCCGCAGCCAATGCCGGTGCGGTGTTCTCATCATCGAGCTATTCCGAGATGATCAAGCGCGCGGCACGGGACGGCGTGCTGACGCTCAAGATCGGCCAGCGCGACGACCTTTCCGGCGAGAACCTGAAACAGCTGCTCGATGGAACGCTCGACGTCATCCGCCGGCGCCTCTCCAGCGTGGTCAATCCCGCGCGCAAGGCCGAGATCAAGCGCGCGATGGCGGCGATCGAGGAGGCCGCGCTGCCGCCGGGGCCGCGCCGCGATTTTTCCGCGGCACAGCGCACGGTGCTAACCCTGCATCGCGGGGGCCATCTCGGCGAGAGCGCGCTGCTCGGCTTCGCCAAGGCGCAGAAATACGAGGAATCGGTCGCATCGCTTTCGGCGATGTCCGGCGTTCGCCTCTCGATTCTCGACCGCCTGATCGCGGGCGACCGCTACGATCCGCTTCTGATCCTCGGTCGCGTGCTGAACCTCGGATGGCCCACGGTGCGCGCGCTCATCCTGCTCTGGTACGGCCCCCACCGCACCCCTGCCGACGCCGACATCGAGGCCGCGCGTCTGAACTACACGCGCCTGATGCCGACCACCGCCGAACGCGTCGTCAATTTCTGGCGCAACCGGCGGACGATTTAACTCATCTATCCCTGTCATTCCGGGGCGCGCAAAGCGCGAACCATGGTGCGCACTTGCGCACCTGAGAATCTCGTCGTTCCGGGTTCGATGCTGCGCATCGCCCCGGAACGACGATCAGTTTCTCCTGAAACGCAAATACGCCGCCTTGCGTCCTTCCCGCGCGGCCTTCCGGCCGTAGCGCGTCATGGTGTAGCCCGGCCATGGCTGGCGGAAATCATCAGCGCGTTCGGCGATCCAGACGAAGTCCTGCGAGCGCGCAAGATGCGACAATGTCCAGGCGCAGTAATCGTCGATGTCGCAGACGAAGCGGAATTCACCGCCTGGCTTCAGCACGCGCGCCATCGCGGCGATCGTCCGGTCCTGGACGAAGCGCCGCTTCCAGTGCCGCCGCTTCGGCCACGGATCGGGATGGATCAGGTCGATGCGCGACAGCGAATTCATCGGGAGCCAGGCCAGGAGCTCGGCGGCATCGCCCGCAAACAGGCGGATATTGCCGATGTTGGCGGCCTCGATCTGCGCCAGGATCTTTGCCATGCCGTTGACGTAGGGCTCGCAGCCGATGAAGCCGGTCGTGGGGAAGTTCTTCGCCTCCGCCGCAAGATGCTCGCCGCCGCCGAAGCCAATCTCGAGCCTGACGTCTTCGGCTGCGGGAGCGAATATCTCGCGGGCATCCGCGGGCGCTTCACGCTCGATGTCGAGTGCAAGATGCGGCAGCAATTGCTCGATCAGCTCGGCCTGATGTTGCCTGAGCTTGTGGCCCTTGCGGCGCCCGAAGAAGGCGCGCTCGCTGTCCTCGCGATCGGGATCTGATTTGCGCTCGCTCATCGCAGCGTCTGATACAGGCGATGGAGCAGCCGCGCACGCGGCGCGAGCGACGAGACGTAGAGCTGCTCATAATGGGTGTGCGCGCCCCTGCCGTCGACGCCGAGCCCGTCGAGCGTCGCGGTGTGCGCGGCAGTGAAATTGCCGTCCGAGCCGCCGCCGGTATGGGTGTCGATCAGTTCGAAGCCGAGCTCGGTGGCGAGCGTCTTCGCATGCTCATACAGCGAAGCGCCCGCATCGTTCTTCTCGTAAGGCGGCCGGTTGAGCTCGCCGGTGACCGCGACGGTGACGCCGTCGGTCTTCGACGTCAGGGCGAGAATCCTGCCGACGAACTCGTTTGCATCATCTAGGCTCGGCACGCGCAGATCGACTTCGGCGTAAGCCTCTTCCGGCGTGACGTTGGGGCGCGTGCCCCCGCGCACCACGCCGACATTGACGGTGATGCCGCGCGCCAGATCGTTCATCCCTTCCAGCGCCAGGATGACATTGCCGAGCTCGCGGATCGCGCTGCGGCCATCCTCGGGACGCGTGCCGGCATGCGCGGGCACTCCCTTGATGAACACCTTGAAGCGTCCGACGCCCTTGCGTGCGGTGACGATCCTGCCGCCGTCGCGCGCCGGCTCGGTCACCAGCACATATTTGGCCTTGCGCCCTTCCTTCTCAATCAGCGCACGTGACGTCGGGCTGCCGATCTCCTCGTCGGAGGTAAACAGGTGCGTGATGCCGAGCGGCGAACGGTCGCCGGCGGCGCAGAGCGCGCCAAAGGCGTGATGGGCGATGTAGGCGCCGCCCTTCATGTCGTAGATGCCGGGACCGAACGCGCTGTCGCCCTCGACCTTGAAAGGCAGGCGCTCGATGAAGCCGATAGGATGAACGGTATCGAGGTGGCTCAGCACCAGGATACCCGGTCGATCCTGCCCCCAATTCGTGCGCGCCACGAGATGATCGCCGCAGCCATCCACGCCGGCGACGCGCTCGAGCGTGACCGGCAGGTCGCGGTATTGCTCCGCAACCAAAGAGACCAGCTTGTTGACCTGTTCAGGCGCTTCCGTCGGCGTCTCGATTTCGACCCAGCGGCGGATGCCATCGAGGATGGTTTGGGAATCGAACCAATTGGAGCCGGTCATGGACGCATCTGTGCCTTTGAATCGCATCATCGAAGCGGGCGCGCACCAAAGCGCAGTCGCAAACGACGACATAGGCCAGATTCAGCGCAGCCTCAAATCACCATCGAGGTGTCGCGTCAGCGCTTGTCGGGACCCTCGCGGGCCGCGATCTGCTCGACGAGATCGACGATGGAGCGGCGCATCTTCGAATCGGTGATTCGCGTGAACGCCTTGGTCAAGGCGAGACCTTCGGAGGTCGCGAGAAAGTCCGAGACATAAGAGGGCGAGGCGCCTTCGCTGAAGCCGTCCGGACCGGGCACGCCGCTCGGGCCGCCCTCGAACAGGAACGACACGGGCACCTGGAGAATCTCGGCGATCTGCTGGATGCGGCTCGCGCCGACCCTGTTGGTGCCCTTCTCGTACTTCTGGATCTGCTGGAAAGTCAGGCCCAAAGCGTCACCGAGCTTCTCCTGGCTCATGCCCAACATGATGCGGCGCATGCGCACGCGACTGCCGACATATTTGTCAACAGGGTTGGGCGCTTTCGACATTTCCTCAGCCCTCCAAACATCACCTTCGGCGCAATCAACGAGAATGCCTCGGGTGCCAGCATCGTCAAATCAGACCCTCTTATTGGGAAACATTGCGGAGAAATTTAGCAATGCCAACTGTCTTTCGCAGCCGGTGCAGAATGAGGAGGCCGCCTGCAGTCTGTCAACCGTGGTACTACGGTTGTCAAAGGAATCCGGTCCCGCAGCGGTGAGGGTAGATCAGGGGGGCCGTTTGGCAACGCGTCGTCGTACCGCCACAATGACGGCGATCGCGACGAGCATCGCTGCGGGTATGTCGCCGACTCGCGCATAAAGAGTCGGCGCGATTGCCGCGGGCAGGCCTGAATCCAAAATGCCTTCGATCCCGAGTCCGAGGCTTGCAACGGTTCGTCCCATCGGGTCGACGACTGCCGAGACGCCGGTATTGGCGGAGCGGACCAGCGGCAATCCGAGTTCGATCGCGCGCATTCGCGACTGCTCCAGATGCTGGTAGGGACCGGTCGAGATGCCGAACCAGCCGTCGTTGGTGAGGTTCACGATCCAGCCCGGACGTTCGTTGCGTCCAGCCACTTCGCCGGGAAAGATGGCCTCGTAGCAGATCAGCGGCAGCGCGGGCGGCGCGCTGGCAACCGGCAGCGCGTGACGCACGGTACCGGGAATAAAGCCGCCGCGCACACGCGTCAGTTGCTCGAATCCGAGCTTCTCCATCAACGCTTGATAGGGCAGGAATTCTCCGAACGGCACCAAATGCACCTTGTCATACACTGCCAGGACGCTGCCGTCGTGATCGATCACGTAGATCGAGTTGTACGCGCGCGTGATCGGCGTGCCCCGCGGCAGGTCGGGCGCACGGACCGATCCCGTGATCAGCACGGTGCCCTTCGGCAGGAGGTCGGCGATCTGCGCCATCGCATCGGCTTCGCGGGTCAGGAAGAACGGAAAGGCGGATTCCGGCCAGATCAGGATGGTGGCATCGCGCACGCCGGTCGACTGCGGGCCGGAGGCGCGGTCCGACAGCGCCAGGTACTTCTTCATCACCTCCGCCTTGGCGGCGTAGTTGAATTTCGCATCCTGCTGGAGGTTCGGCTGCATCAGGCGCAGCTTGGCGCCGGCGACCATCATGGTCGGATGCAGTGACAGGCGGACTGCGCCGAAAATGCTCATGACAACCAGGATCGCGACGGCTGCCGCCGGCACACGCCATTGCAGGCGCCGGTCGGGGCTGCGGTCGATCAGAGTCGCGGGGCTTGCGAAGATCGCAACCGTCAGGAACGTCATGCCCCACAGGCCGATCAGTGACGCCGTCTGCGCCAGCGGCAGTGGCTCGGACAGCGCATAGCCAAACGCGTTCCAGGGAAAGCCGGTCAGCGCATGACCGCGCAACCATTCGCTGATGGTGAGGCTGGCTGCAAGCGCAAGCAAGCGCGTGGCATTCTTAGTCCAGAGCAGGCGTGCCAGCGCAAATCCGATCGCCGTGAAGATCGAGAGATAGGCCGGCAGGCCCAGCACGGCGAACGGCGTCAGCCAGGCGAACATGTCGGCGTCGACGAAGAAGGCGTAGCCGATCCAATAGAGGCCGGGCACGAAATAGCCGAGCCCGAACCAGTAGCCGGTCAACGCGGCGGCCGGGACGCCGCCATACCGGCCGGCCCCGGCGCCGTCGATCAACCAGACCAGCACCGGGAAGGTGACGAACAGCACCGGGAAGAGGTTGAACGGCGCCAGCGCCAGCACCGACAGCGCCCCGGCCGCCATGGCGATGACAGCACGCTGCCATCCCCAGGTGAGGATGATGGCAAGCGCAATCTGCCGAAATCGCTGCGATGGATTCACTGCGGGCCGGCCCCGTCGCTCGGCGGCGGCGTGGGCGTATCGCTGGCCGATGGCTGTCCGCTCTCCGGCGTGGCCTCACGGCGCCGGGTCTCGCGCGGCGTGCGCGGCGCCGGACGCTCCTTCCGCGTCGAGATGCGCAGCCGTTTGACGCGACGCGGATCGGCATCGAGCACCTCGACCTCGTAAGTGCCGGGACCCGAGATCACCTCGCCGCGCACCGGCAGGCGTCCGACGAAGCTGACGAGATAGCCGCCCAGCGTCTCCACTTCCTCGCCGGCTTCGCCCGTGACGAAATCTTCGCCGATCACCGAGCGAACGTCGTCGAGGCTGGCACGGGCGTCGGCGATGAAGGCGTTGTCGGGCAGCCGCACGATCGAGGGCGGCTCGTCGCTGTCATGCTCGTCGTCGATCTCGCCGACGATCTGCTCGACGATGTCCTCGAGCGAGACCAGCCCGTCGCTGCCGCCATATTCGTCGACCACCAAGGCAAGATGGATGCGCGTGGCCTGCATCTGTGCGAGCAGGTCGATCGCCCGCATCGACGGTGGTACGTAGAGCAGCTTGCGGATGATGCGCGCCTCATCAAGCGGCAGCGCGAGATCGACGGCGCGGAGGTCGAGCCCGGCCGGCAGCGGCTTCTTGCGCTTGGTCTTGGCGGCTTCCGGCACCCGCGCGCGTGCGGTCATGAAGGCGAGCAGGTCGCGGATGTGGACGATGCCGACGGGATCGTCGAGCGTCTCGTTGTAGACGACGAGACGCGAATGACCGGCGCTCTCGAAACGGTCCATCAATTCCCCGAGCGGGATGTCGCGCTTCACTGCGATGATGTCGGCGCGATGCACCATGACGTCGGCGATGCGGCGCTCGTGCAGGCCGAGGATGTTGCGCAGCATGGTGCGCTCGACCGCGGAGAAGCCGGTATCGTCGGGCGTAGATGCGTCGAGCACGACCTGGAGGTCGTCGCGGACCGATCCCGCCTTCCAGCCGAACAGCGTTCGGATAGCGCGCACGAGCCAGCCTTCGGAAGCCGGGCGCATCACCTCGCCATGGGCCACGACGGCGGGCAGGTTGCGCGTGTTGCGCGGGTTGTCCTGGACTGGATCGGAATCCGGCATCTCAGTGCGTCCCATCGCGGTCGGCATAGGGGTCGGGGATGCCCAGATGGGCCAGGATCTGCGTCTCCAGCGCTTCCATCTCCTCGGCGTCGCCGTCGTTCTCGTGGTCGTAGCCGATCAGGTGCAGGAAGCCGTGCACGGCGAGGTGGCTCAGATGGTGGTCGAACAGCTTGTGTTCCTCGTCCGCCTCGCGCCGCATGGTCTCGTAGGCGATCGCGATGTCGCCGAGCATGCGCGGCGCATCGTCCGGCTTCCGGCCGCCCTCCGGCTGGAGCGCGGGGAACGACAGCACGTTGGTCGGCTTGTCGATGCCGCGCCAGTTGCTGTTGAGGGTGCGGATGCCGGCGTCATCGGTCAGCATCACGGCCACTTCCGCATCCGCAACGTCTTCGTCGACGCTCTCGGCGGCGGCCGCCACCGCGCGCTGGATCACGGCTTCGGAATCGGGTTCGCGCTGCCAGCAATCGGCGACGACGAGGACCTCGGTCATGGGAAGGTTCGGATGGGACATTGTGCTGTCTGGGACGAAAGACGCCGTGTTCGCGCCTTCGCGTCCGGTGTTGCCTCGTCAGGATTGACCGGTTGCCGGCCGCTGCGGCGGCCCTTCGTAGGCGGCCACGATCCGCGCCACGAGTTCGTGGCGGATCACGTCCTCGGCCTTGAAATGAACCTGGGCAATCCCCTCGACGCCGTTCAAGAGCCGGGTCGCTTCGGCCAGACCCGAGGTCTGGCCGTTCGGCAGGTCGATCTGCGAGGGATCGCCCGTCACGATCATGCGGCTGTTCTCGCCGAGACGCGTCAAGAACATCTTCATCTGCATCGACGTCGTGTTCTGGGCCTCGTCCAGGATGATGGCGGCGTTGGTGAGCGTGCGGCCGCGCATGAAGGCGAGCGGCGCGATCTCGATCTCGCCGGTCTGGAGCGCACGCTCGACGATGCGCGCATCCATGAGGTCATAGAGCGCATCGTAGATCGGCCGAAGATAAGGGTCGACCTTCTCCCGGAGATCGCCGGGCAGGAAGCCGAGCCGCTCGCCGGCTTCCACCGCCGGACGCGACAGGATGATCTTGTCGACCTCCTTGCGCTCGAACAGCTGCGCGGCATGTGCAACCGCGAGCCAGGTCTTGCCGGTGCCGGCGGGGCCGATGCCGAACACGAGCTCGTGGCGCTTCAGCGCGCGGATGTAGGAATCCTGCGCGGCCGTGCGCGCGCGCACCGGCCGCTTGCGCAGGTTGATGCTGTCGAAGGTCGATTTCGCCGACTTGGCGTCGAACTCGAAGAGCGAACCCTGCGCGATCACGGCGCGGATCGCGCCTTCGACTTCACCCTGGTCGAGATCATGGCCCTTCACGGCCTGTGCGTAGAGCATCTCCAGCACGCGGCGCGCGGCATCGCAGCCGTCGCGGGTGCCGCCGATGGTGATGTGGTTGCCCTTGGAATCGACGACCACCCCGAGCCGCCGCTCGATCTGCGCGAGGTGCTGGCCGTAGGGGCCGACCAGGGCGGACGCGGCGCGGTTGTCGTCGAAATCGATGACGACCTGGGTCTCGGGCGGAACTTGCATGTCGCGGTCAAACTTGCGGCTGGGAGCGAACGAAGACGAATCCGATGCGCTTTTGGGCAAGGGTTCAGGCTCCACTGGCTTGCGATAAAGCGGGCTCGCGCGCGCCACGCGGCGTTACGAGCTCGCCGAGAAAGCTGTAGCGTTCGAGGCTGTCGATCCGGACTGGCAGGATCTTCCCGATGATGTCGGGCGAGGCCATCACATGGGCGGGCTGGAGGTAAGCGGTGCGGCCGACGATCTGGCCCTCCTTGCGGGCCGGACGCTCGAACAGCACATCGACCGTCGAGCCAATCGCAGCCTTGTTGAAGGCCGATTGCTGGCTGTCGATCAGTTCCTGGAGCCGCTCCAATCGCTGGTCCATCTCGGCGGGGGACACCGTCTCCTGCATGTCCGCGGCCGGCGTTCCCGGTCGGGCGGAATATTTGAACGAATAAGCCGCAGCGTAGCCGATTTGCGTGACAAGCGCGAGGGTGGCGAGAAAATCTTGCTCGCTCTCGCCGGGGAAGCCCACGATAAAATCTGATGAAAAAGCAATGTCTTGGCGGGCGGCGCGGAAACGGTCGATGACCCCGAGGTAATCATCGGCGGTATGTTTGCGGTTCATGGCGGCCAGAATCCGGTCCGAGCCCGACTGCACGGGCAGGTGCACGAACGGCATCAGCTCGCCGAGATCGCGGTGCGCTGCGATCAAGCTGTCATCGACGTCGCGCGGATGGCTGGTCGAATAGCGCAGCCGCGCAATGCCGGGAATCGTCGCCAGATGCTCGAGCAATCGGCCCAGGGGCCAGCTTTTCCCGTCAGGCCCCTCGCCGTGATAGGCATTGACGTTCTGCCCGATCAGCGTGAGCTCGCGTACGCCGTTGTCGGCGAGCCGCTTCACGTCATCGACGATCTTTGCCACCGGGCGCGAGACTTCGGCGCCGCGGGTATAGGGCACGACGCAGAAGGTGCAGAACTTGTCGCAGCCTTCCTGCACCGTGACGAAGGCGGAAATGCCGCGCGCGCGGATCGCGTCGGGTTTTGGCTGGGCCAGGAAGCCGAACTTGTCCTCGGCAGGAAATTCGGTCTCGATCGCGCGGCCGCCATGGCCGGCGCGTTTCAAAAGCGCCGGCAGGTGATGATAGCTCTGCGGTCCGACCACGACGTCGACGACGGGCGCGCGGCGCACGATCTCCTCGCCCTCGGCCTGGGCCACGCAGCCCGCGACGGCGATCTGCATCGCGCGGCCCGCGCGCGCAGCCTCGTCCTTGGCGACGCGCAGGCGGCCGAGTTCGGAATAGACCTTTTCGGAGGCCTTCTCGCGAATATGGCAGGTGTTGAGGATGACAAGGTCGGCGTCCTCAGCGCTGGCCGTCTCCACGAATCCTTCTGGAGCCAGCGTGTCCACCATGCGCTGGGCATCGTAGACGTTCATCTGGCAACCATATGATTTGATGTGCAGCTTGCGCGGCGGCGTCATGGAACCCGAAAATGGAGATGGAGGACGGCCCTCAGATATAGGCTGGAGAGGCGAAAATCCAGCGAATGGGGGGGCCTCAGCCTCATTCCAGGGCGCGACGCAGTCGAGAACCCGGAATTCAGAGGTTCTGGCACGAGATTCCGCACCTCACGCGCGTGCGGATGCCCCGGAACGACGGTGAGAGGGCGAGAATCAGCCTGCCACGGCGGCCGCTTCGACCTGCCTGACCAACTCCGGCAGCTGGTGCATGTCGGCAAACAGCAGGTCGGCGCCGGCCTGGCGCAGCGTCTCGGCATAATCGTCGCGGCAATGGCTGCCGCCATGGAAGCCAAATACGGTCATGCCGGCTGCCCGCGCGCCGGCAATGCCCGCGAGACTGTCTTCGATCACGACACAGCGCTCGGGCGGCACGCCCATTTCATTGGCCGCGAACAGGAACAGATCCGGCGCCGGCTTGCCGTTCTTGACCTGCGAGGCGGAGAAGATGTTTGGTGCGAGGCGCTCGTAGAGCCCGGTGCTCCCTAAGCTCACACGCATGCGCTGATGCGAGCCGCTGGAGGCGACGCAGACGGCTTGCGTGACGACATCGAGCACGTCGTGAATGCCACGGATTTCTTCGAGATCGGCTTCGAACGAGCGAAACAGCTCGTCCTGCAAGTCGGTGTGATAGGCGTCAGGCAGCTTGCGGCCGAGCTCGGATTCGATTTCGAGATTGGCCTGCCGCGTCGAGCGGCCAAGGAAGCGCACGAACACCTGCTCCGGGGTGATCGGATAGCCGTGTTTCGTCAGCACATCCGCATGCGCGCGGCAGGAGATCACCTCGCTGTCCACGAGCACGCCGTCGCAATCGAAGATGATGAGGTCGATGGGCACTAGAGCATGATTCCGAAAAGCATGCTCAAGAGGCCGGCTTGTCGTCGTCGAGCGGGACGCAATAGAGTTCGAGCCGGTGGTCGACCAGCTTGTAGCCGAGCTTGCGAGCGATTTCCGCCTGGAGCTTCTCGATCTCCTCGGAGGTGAACTCGATCACCTTGCCGTCGCGCAGGTTGATGAGATGGTCGTGATGGCTGTCGCGCATCGTCTCATAGCGCGCACGGCCCTCGCGGAAATCATGGCGCTCGATGATGCCGGCATCCTCGAACAGCTTCACGGTGCGATAGACGGTCGAGATCGAGATCTTGTCGTCGACGGCAACGCAGCGCCGGTACAGCTCTTCGACATCGGGATGATCAACCGATTCCGCGAGCACGCGCGCGATGACGCGGCGCTGCTCGGTCATGCGCATGCCTGTGGCGGCACAGCGCGCCTCGATGCCGGACGCCTTGGAGGCGGAAGAGGGTTTCAGTGCGGTCATAGGGTTGTCTGCCTGGCGGAGGCGCTTTCTGCCACCAATGTTACGACAAGTCACGTCGCATCAGAAGGGCATTCAATTGTTCCCCGTTAGGCTGCTTATAGTAGCGATCGCGGCGCCCGACCACCACGAATCCGGCCCGATCGTAGAGCCGCCGCGCCGGCTGGTTGTTTTCCTCCACCTCGAGAAATATTGTGCGCACGCCGCGCCCGGCGAGGTGGCCGAGATGGGTCATCAGCAGCGTCCGGGAGAGGCCGCGGCCGCGATAAGCCCCGTCCACCGCAATCGAGAGAATCTCCGCTTCGTCCGCACCGATCCGCGACACCGCAAAGCCGATCGTCTTGCGGCCGAGACGCAAGCGCTGCACCAGCGTGTTGCGCTCGCTGAGCATGCTCTCGAACTCGCCTTCGCCCCAGCCGCGCGCGAACGAGGCGCCGTGCAGCTGCGCGAGCCGCGCGGCATCGCTCAAGGTCGCCGGCTCGACGACGGCGCTGCCGCCGTGCCACCACTCCGACAGCCGTCCCATCATGAGGTTGCGGCTTGTGCTGCGAGCGGCTTCTGCGACGCCGGCTTTGCGTCGGGCGCCTTCAGATAGAACGGCCTTGCCGGCGTGGTGTCGGGATTGGCGGCGGCGCCGAGCCAGGCGACCCAGCCGATATCGGGTGCGGCTTGCGCGTCGACCGCAATGGGTTGCGCTGCATCCTTCGGCCAGCGATCGGCGAGGATCTTTGCGGCATTGCCGACCAGATGCGGCGCGCCGAATTGCGAGGCCGCGATCGCCTCGTCGATGGAGGCGACTTTAGGTCGCACCAACTGGCTGCCGTCGCCGGCGACGATCTGGAAATAGACGTGATCGTGCCGCGCATCGATTGCGGAGAGCACGGGCGCCGTTCCGCTCTGCCCCACGACGGCGGCGGCATAGGCCGACAGGGTGGTCAGGCCGACGGCCGGCCGCTCGGCCGCGAGCGCAAGGCCGCGCGCCGCCGAAATGCCGACGCGCAGGCCCGTGAAGCTTCCGGGACCGACGGTGACGGCGATGCGATCGAGCGCGGTGAAGGCGAGATCGGCGGATTGCATCACCCGCGCGATCAGCGGCATCAGGGCCTCGGCGTGGCCGCGCTTCATGAGCATCGATTCCTGCGCGCGCAGCTCGGCCGTTTCGGTGTCGAGCACGGCGGCCGCGCAGGCGTCGAGCGCAGTATCGATGGCGAGGATCAGCATGAAAAAGCAAATGGCGAGTGGCGAATGTCGAACAGTCTAGCCGATCGAAACGCCGTTCGCCATTCGCTACTCGCCATTTCGCTGGCCGATCACATCGGCCGGACTTCGACCACGTCGGGCACGAAATGCTTCAGGAGGTTCTGGATGCCGTGCTGGAGCGTCGCGGTCGATGACGGGCAGCCGGCGCAAGAACCCTTCATGTTGAGATAGACGATGCCGTCCTTGAATCCGCGGAAAGTGATGTCGCCTCCGTCATTGGCGACCGCCGGCCGCACCCGGGTCTCGATCAGGTCCTTGATCATGTCGACCGTCTCGGCATCGGCCTCGTCGAAGAACTCGTCCTCATCGTCGAGATCGGCATCATCGGCAGCCGCACCGTCGGCGAGCAGCGGCGCGCCGGACATGTAGTGCTCCATGATGGCACCGAGTATCGCCGGCTTGAGCTGCTGCCATTCACCGTTCGCCTTGGTCACGGTGATGAAATCCGATCCGTAGAACACGCCGGTGACGCCGGGCACGTCGAACAGCTTTTCGGCGAGCGGCGAGCGGGAAGCGGCTTCACGGCTCGAAAACTCCACCGGACTGCCGTCGACCACGACGCGGCCGGGAATGAATTTCAGCGTGGCGGGATTGGGGGTGGCTTCGGTTTGAATGAACATGGTTTTCTCCAGACGTCGCCGGTTCAAGGCCGGCGCGTACCCTATCCACTAGCAGATGGCGACGGCGAACGCACGATCAAGGGGGCAGGGGGCTGTTTCGTTGTTGTATCAGTAGGTTAGGGTGCTGAAACCGCAAGGCTTCATGACCTGGGCTTGTCCCGGCCATGAGCAGCAACAGGCCGCCTCCCAAGGGATCTACGACAGCGAATCCACGCTTTCGTCGCTCAGCGCGCCCGAGATGATGGTTACCGGTATCGGAAACGCACCCAGCTCATGCGCGAGCAGCGAGACCAGCGGTCCCGGCCCTTCCGCGCCGGGATTGGCGGCGAGCACCAGCATGGCGATGTCGGGGTCCTCGTCGATGACAGCGAGCAGCTGTTCCATCGCGCCGCCCTCCCGGATCACCCGTTCCGGCGTGATCGCGGCGATGCCGTTGGCGCGGCCGGCGGCGCGGTCGAGCGCGGCCTCCGCCGCTTCATGCGCCTCGGCGCGCATGATGTCGGCGACCCCAAGCCATTCCTGGCTCTGCTGCTCCGGCTCGATGATGCGCAGCATCACCACGCCGCCGCCGGCGCGGATCGCCCAGCGGCTGGCATAGTAAACCGCGCGATCCCATTCAGCGGTGTCGTCGACGACGACGAGGCATTTGGGCTTGTGACCCGGCTCGAAGCAAAGTCGCTTGCTGGTCATGCATGTCCCGGCGAGTGCATGGCCGTATGCTGCCACACTCCTTCCCGCTTGGGGAGAGGAGACGCGATCGGCGCCATGGCGCCGACCGTTCTAGCGCCGGCGGATGAAGCCGACGATGTCCTTCGAGAGCTTCATGGTCTCGTCGGCGATGGCGCGCGCCCGATCGGCGCCGTCGTTCAGGATCGCGTCGATATGGCCGGGATCGGCCACGAGGCGCTTCATCTCGCCGGCGATCGGCGCGAGCTTTGTGACGCACAGCTCCGCCAGCGCGTTCTTGAAGCTGGAGAACTGGCCGCCGCCGAATTCTCGCAGCACGTCCGCCTTGGGGCGGCCGGAGAGCGCGGCGAAGATGCCGACGAGGTTGTCGGCTTCGGGGCGGGCTTCCAGGCCCTTCTCCTCTGACGGCAACGGCTCCGGATCGGTCTTGGCCTTGCGGATCTTCTGCGCGATGGTGTCGGCGTCGTCGGTGAGGTTGATGCGTGAATTGTCGGAGGCATCCGACTTCGACATCTTCTTGGTGCCGTCGCGCAGGCTCATCACGCGCGTCGCCGGGCCTGTGATCAGGGGTTCCGGCAGCGGGAAGAACAGGCCGTCGTTGGCGCCCTGCGCGCGGATCGAGTCGCCGAAATCATTGTTGAACTTCTGTGCGATGTCGCGGGAGAGCTCGAGATGCTGCTTCTGGTCCTCGCCGACCGGAACGTGGGTGGCGCGGTACAGCAGGATGTCGGCCGCCATCAGCACGGGATAGTCGAACAGCCCGACCGACGCGTTCTCCCGATCCTTGCCGGCCTTCTCCTTGAACTGGGTCATGCGGCCCAGCCAGCCCATCCGTGCGACGCAGTTGAAGATCCAGGCGAGCTCGGCATGTCCAGAGACCTGGCTCTGGTTGAACACGATGTGCTTCTCGGGATCGATGCCGGCGGCGATGAAGGCCGCGGTCACCTCGCGGGTGCTGCGGGTGAGCTCGGCCGGGCCGCCCCAGACGTCGACGCCTTGCGTGATCGCGTGCATGTCGACGACGCAATAAATGCAGTTGTGGGTTTCCTGCATCTTCACGAAGTTGACGATCGCGCCGAGGTAGTTGCCGAGGTGCAGATTGCCCGTCGGCTGGACGCCCGAAAAGACCCGTTCAACGAATGCCATGGTCAGCCTTCTCATAGGTATTTGGCCGTCGTTTCCAACAGCGGCGCTGCCCCGTCAAGGGCAATTCGCGAGGTCAGTCCTGCCGGTCGTCCGGGGCGGGCCGCTTCAGGACGACGGCCGCTTCGCGCCAGGACACCGCTCCGAGGATATGCAGCAGCAGGCCGTAGACGGCCATTCCGGCCGCGATCTGCGCGCCGAGCACGATGAAATCGATGAAGCCATGGGCCGAGGCCGCCACGAGGCCTGAAGTCAGCCAGAGCAGCGTGCCCATGGCAGCGGCGGCGAGCACGATCCGCGGCAGCCGCTTGCGGGCGCTTGCGTCGACCGAGAAGCCGAACTCGCGCGTGCCCTTGCGGAGCAGCGAAAGCGCGCTGCTCCAGGCGCCGGCCGCGATGCTTGCGGCGATCCCGCTCGTGCCGAAGAGATGGCCGAGCAGGACGGCAAGCACGACGGCGACCACAAAGCCTTGGGCGGTGGCGATCAGCGGCGTCATCGTGTCGCTGCGGGCATAAAAGGCAGGCGATAACGCCTTGATCAGCACATGCGCCGGCAGGCCCAGTGCCAGCCACATCAACGCCTGCGCCGTCGCCGCGCTGTCCTGCGCGCCGAACGCGCCATGCTCGAACAGCAGCCGCACGATCGGCTCGGCCAGGACGATCAGTCCGAGCGTGGCCGGCAGCGCCAACCCGGTCGCAAGCTCCAGCGCACGCGATTCGGCATGCGCCACCGCATCGCGATCGCCGCTGCTCACTGCGCGCGTCAGCTCCGGCACCAGCACCGTTCCCATGGCGACGCCGACGATGCCGAGCGGCAGCTCGATCAGGCGGTTGGCGAAATAGAGCCAGGACACTGCGGAAGGCGTCGCCGAGGCGATGATCGCGCCCGCCACCATCAGCCATTGCGGTCCCGAGCTTGCGAGCATGCCGGGGATCGCCTTGGCGAAGAAGCCGCGCATCTCCTTGCCGAAACTGGCGCGCAGCGGCGTCGCAAGATGTGCGCTTCGCTGCGACAGCAGCATCAGGAGTTGCAGCAGGCCGGCGATACCGACGGTGCCCGCCAGGATCCACGCAGCGAAGCTGGCGTCTGCATGCCAGACGAGCAGCATCGCGATCGCGGCGATCAGCGCGATGTTGAACAACAGAGGCGA
The DNA here is from genome assembly GCF_054602315.1 of Bradyrhizobium cedriense. Taxonomy (NCBI): domain Bacteria; kingdom Pseudomonadati; phylum Pseudomonadota; class Alphaproteobacteria; order Hyphomicrobiales; family Nitrobacteraceae; genus Bradyrhizobium; species Bradyrhizobium cedriense. The sequence goes on from NZ_JBTSWB010000004.1 coordinate 261,561, forward strand.
GAACGCCGTCAGCGCGAAACGGCCCTGTGCATTGAGCAACCCCATCAGCACGGTGACGGGACCGGCGAAGGCGAGGTAGGGCAGCATCAGCCGCGCGTACTCAACTGCGAGATCGAGCGTGCCGCTGCCGAGGAATCCCGGCGCGACGACCGTGATGACCAGCGGCATCAGCAATGCGATCAGGATCGAAATCGCGATCAGCGCCGCGCTGACCGTGCCGAGCACGCGTCCGGCGAACGCAGCTGCGGCTGCCGCCCCGTCGCGGTCGCGAATCCGCAGCAAGGCCGGGATCAGCGCCGCGTTCAGCGCGCCCTCGCTGAGCAGCCGGCGCACCACGTTGACGAGCTGAAACGCCGCGAGAAACGCGTCCGCCACCGCGCCGGTGCCGAGCAGCGCCGCGATCATGGAATCGCGGGCAAAGCCCAGCAGCCGCGAGGCCAATGTTCCCGTCGAGACGGTGAGGAAGGAGCGGATCATTGCTCTCGAGAATACCGTTGCTTGCCCGCGCCGGCCCGGTCGTGATAGGCCGCGAGCCAGATTTCAGGCCGACAGGAAGCGGATTTCCCCGGCAATCGCAATCCGGCAAACAGGATCAAGGTGAATGGCTGACGTGAAATATGACGTCCTCGGCATCGGCAACGCACTGTTCGACGTGCTGGTCAGGACCGACGAGGCCTTTCTGGCCAGGCATGGCATGGCCAAGGGCAGCATGTCGCTGATCGACGAGGCGCGGGCGGCGGCCATCTACAAGGACATGGGCCCGGCCACGGAAGTCTCGGGCGGATCGGCCGCCAACACCATCGTCGGCATCGGCAGCCTGGGGGCGCGCGCCGCCTATGTCGGCAAGGTCAAGGACGACCAGATCGGCAAGCTCTATGTCCACGACATCCGCGCCGCCGGTGTCGCCTTCAACACGCCCGCCGCCACGGACGGCCCCGCCACGGGCTGCTCCTACATCCTGGTCACCGGCGACGGCGAGCGCACCATGAACACCTATCTCGGCGCAGCGCAGGACCTCTCGCCCGCCGACATCGACCCGGCCGAGATCGCTTCTGCCGGCATCGTCTATCTCGAGGGTTATCTCTGGGACCCCAAGAACGCCAAGGATGCCTTCGTCAAGGCGGCCACGATCGCCCATGACGCCAGGCGCAAGGTGGCGCTGACGCTGTCGGATTCCTTCTGCGTCGACCGTTATCGCGACGAGTTTCTCTCGCTGATGCGCAACGGGACCGTCGACATCGTGTTCGCCAACGAATCCGAGCTGCATTCGCTCTACATGACCTCGGACTTCGACAGCGCGCTGAAGCAGCTGCGCAACGACGTCAATCTCGGCGTCGTCACCCGCAGCGAGAAGGGCTGCATGGTGGTCTCGGTGGAAGACGCCGTCGCAGCTCCCGCCTTTCCGGTCGACAAGGTGATCGACACCACAGGCGCCGGCGATCTCTTCGCTGCCGGCTTCCTGTATGGCCTCGCGCGCAATCTCGCCTACAAGCAGTGCGGCGAACTCGGCGCGCTCGCCGCCGCCGAAGTGATTCAGCACATCGGCGCGCGTCCGCAGGTCTCTCTGAAGGAATTGGCCGAGCAGCGCGGGCTGACGGGTTAAGGCTCGTCTCTCTCCGTCATTGCGAGCGCAGCGAAGCAATCCAGTCTCCTCTGCGGAGAGATTCTGGATTGCTTCGTCGCGAGAGCTCCTCGCAATGACGATGTGCCTCACGCCGTCTTCGCCGCCTTCAATCCCAGCCGCTGCTCCACCGCATCACGCATCACGAATTTCTGGATCTTGCCCGTCACGGTCATCGGGAATTCATCGACGAACTCGACATAGCGCGGGATCTTGTTGTGGGCGATCTGGCCGTCGCAGAAGGCGCGGACCTCCTCGGCCGTCAGCGTCTCGCCCGGCCTGACGCGAATCCAGGCGCAGAGCTCCTCGCCGTAGCGGGTGTCGGCGACGCCGAAAATCTGCACGTCCTGGATCCTGGGGTGACGGTACAGAAACTCCTCGATCTCGCGCGGGTAGAGATTCTCGCCGCCGCGGATCACCAGATCCTTGATGCGGCCGACGATGTTGCAATAGCCCTCGTCGTCGATGGTGGCGAGGTCGCCGGTATGCATCCAGCCATTGGCGTCGAGCACGTCGGCCGTCTTTTCCTGCTCCTCCCAATAGCCCAGCATGACGCTGTAGCCGCGGGTGCAGAGCTCGCCGCGTTCGCCGCGCTCGACGATCTTGCCTTCGAGATCGACGACCTTCACCTCGACATGCGGGTGAATGCGGCCGACCGTGGAGACGCGCCGCTCGAGCGGATCGTCGGTGGCGCTCTGGAAGCTGACCGGGCTGGTCTCGGTCATTCCATAGGCGATGGTGACCTCGCGCATGTTCATCTCGGTGTTGACGCGCTTCATCACCTCGATTGGGCAGGGCGCGCCGGCCATGATGCCGGTCCGCAGGGATTTCAGATTGAACGTCTTGAACTCGGGGTGATCGAGTTCGGCGATGAACATGGTCGGCACGCCGTACAGGGCGGTGCATTTCTCCTGCTCGACCGCACGCAGCGTCGCGAGCGGATCAAAGCCCTCGCCCGGGTAGACCATGGTGGTGCCGAGCGTGACCGAGGCGAGGTTGCCCATCACCATGCCGAAGCAATGATAGAGGGGGACCGGAATGCAGATGCGATCCTGTTCGGTGAGACGCATCGCACGGCCGGTGAAATAGCCGTTGTTGAGGATGTTGTGGTGGGTCAGCGTCACGCCTTTCGGCGATCCCGTGGTGCCGCTGGTGAACTGGATATTGACGGGGTCGTCGAATTGCAGGGCGGCGCCGAGCGCGGCAAGCTGCTCGCGATGCTGTGCCCGGCCCATGCGCGCGACCTCCTCGAACGCGATAGTGCCTGGGGCCGCCGGGCCGCCGATCTGGATCACCATCCGCAAGGCCGGCAATCGCGCCGCCTGCAACTGTCCGGGCTTGGCGTCCGCCAGCTCCGGCAGCAGCGTGTTGAGCATCTCCATGTAATTGCTGGTCTTGAACGCCGTTGCGGTGACGATCGCAGAGCAGCCGACCTTCTTCAGCGCGAATTCCAGCTCACTGAGCCGGTAGGCCGGGTTGATCGTCACCAGGATCAGGCCGGCCCTGGCAGCGGCGAACTGGGTCAGCGTCCATTCCGGCCGGTTCAGCGACCAGATGCCGATCCGATCCCCGCGTTCGAGCCCGAGCGCGAGAAAGCCCGCGGCGAGCGCATCGACCCGTTCGGCGAGTTCTCTCCAGGTCCATCTGACGCCGTGGCTAGGCGAAACCAGCGCCTCGCGATCGCCCCAGCGCCGCACCGCGCGGTCGAGGCTGCGACCGATGGTGTCGCCGAGCAGCGGCGCGTCCGAGATGCCGCAAACGTAGCTGTCCGCCTTAACCGCCAAATTATCAGCCAAGTCGAAATCCTCTCGTCAAAATACCCAGCATAGTCCCTCAGTCGTCATGCCCGGGCTTGACCCGGGCATCCACGTCTTTGTGGCCTGCGGCTGCACGTGGATGGCCGGGACAAGCCCGGCCATGACGGGTGGTGAGAGTCGCACCGTTACGCCGCCTTCTGGCCGCTCCCGGCGTCGAGCCCGGCATAGACCCCGCGCTCGAAGCCCGCGAACGCCTCTAGGCATTTCGCGTCCGCGAACGGCAATAGCTGCATCAGGATCACGCCGGTGACATCGCGTGCCGGATCGATCCAGTAGTAGGTGTTTGCGAGGCCTGCCCAGGCGAGGCTACCGGGGCTGCGCCCTTCCGCAGTCTTGGCGGTGTTGATCATGAAGCTGAGGCCCCATTTCTTCACCTGCTCCGGATAGAGATCGACGTCATTGGTGTACATCGGTGCCGCCGTGGTCATCTTGCCCATGGCGAGGTCGCCGATCTGGTTCTGCCCCATGGTCGCGACAGTCTCGGCTTTCAGCACCTGGTTGCCATTGCCGCGACCCTTGTTCAGGATCATCTGGGTGAACCTGATGTAGTCTGCCGCGGTCGAGTAGAGGCCGCCGCCACCCATGTGGAATTCCGGCTCCTGTTCGAGCTCGAACGGGATGGCAGCCAGCTGGCCGTCCTCGCCGCGCGCGTGCATGCCGACGAGGCGCCTGCGCATGTCGTCGGTGATCTTGAAGGCCGTGTCGTTCATGCCGAGCGGGGCGAACAGATTGTCGCGCAGGTAAGCGTCGAGCCGCTTGCCGCTGACGGCTTCCACCGCCTTGCCGACGAAATCGATGTTCGTTCCGTATTCCCAGCGCGTGCCGGGGTCGCTCATGATCGGAGTCTTCAGTGCCGCGTTTTGGCAGGTGGTGATGGCGGGAATGCCGTTCTTGTCCAGATAGACCGCGAGATCGCCGTTCCACATATTGTAGCAGAAGCCGGCGGTGTGGGTCATGAGCTGGCGCAGGGTGATCGGTCCCTTCGCCGGGCGCAGCTTCGCCTCGCCCTTGGCGTCGAAGCCTTCGAGCACCTGCGGCTTGGCGAGGTCGGGCAGCACATCGCCGATCGGCGCGTCCAGCGACAGCTTGCCTTGCTCGACCAGCTGCATCGCGCCCGCCGTGGTCACCGCCTTCGTCATCGAGGCGATCCAGAACACGCTGTCCGCGGTCATCGCGTCGGGCTTCGACAGGTCACGCTCGCCAAACGCGCCCTGATACAGCACGTCGTTACCGCTGGCGGCGATGGCGACGACGCCGGGAATCTCCTTGGCGTCGCTCTTCTGGCGCAGAATCTCGTCGATCTCGGCTTTGCTTTGCATGGTGAATCCTCCGTTTTGATTATTGTTGGAAGTGATGGATTGTCCTACTGCACGCCCCGTACGGCAAGCGCGTAAAGATGCCCGCGGTGGTCGCGATGTCGTGACTTGACGGTCTGGGTCCGAAGCACGACGACAACAGGGACGATCGGCGGCGCTCGCTCACAATCTGCGGTGGATGACCGGAGTTCGCCCTCACCTTCGATGGGCTTCGGACGATATGCTTCGTGAGTTTTCAGACGCATGAAACATTTCGTGAGCGGCCGCGTTCTGCACCCGGCCTGATCGATGGCCGATTAAGACTTGATGCAAATGTTGCGGCCGCGGATGGGCGGCAAGGGGGACCTCAGATGATTTCGACCTGGAGTGAATGGAAGCGCTATCCCCGTCCGGGACGCGGCGAGAACCTGGAGGCGCCCATCTCGCCCGGCGTCTACGAGGTCCGCATCGCCGGCACCGGCGCACTCTATTCCTTTGGCGCGGTCGACAATCTGGCGCAGGCACTGGCGCTGCTGCCGGTCGGCTCAAAATCATGGTTCGGCCGCCGCGACACCTCACATGTCCCCGATCTCGAGTATCGGACGTGCGCGACGTCCACGAAGGCCGACGCCAAGGCAGCGGCCGAGCGCATGATCGGCCGCCGCGAAACCTATATGAGCGGCGCGGCGTAACTAGGCCGCGGCGCGCAGAGCTGTTTCCGTGCCCGCGCTGCCGACCTCTCCCACTTGGGCCCACTTGGGGAGAGGTCAGGGACACTCGGCTCCGAGCCTCGCTGCCATCTGATGTGCGTTGCCGGGCGGTGCATTGCGCGCCGTCTATCCCTATATTCCGGCCCGATCCGATCGCTACAGGAGTAACGCCATGACCCAGACCGCCGCCGCACGCGCTCCGCAAGCCTCGTCCAATCTGCGCGACCGGTTGAAAGACCCGTCGCTGCTCAAGGAAGCCTGCTATATCGACGGCGCCTGGGTCGGCACGCCGGTCTTTGCCGTCAACAATCCCGCCACCGGCGTCGAGTTTGCCAAGGTTCCGCAGCTCGGTGCGGAGGAGACGACCAAGGCGGTCGAAGCCGCCGAGCGCGCCTTTCCGGCCTGGGCGAAGCACACGGCCAAGCAGCGCTCCAACATCCTGCGCAAATGGTTCGAGCTGATCATCGCCAATCGCGAGGACCTCGCGCTGATCCTCACTTCCGAGCAGGGCAAGCCGCTCACCGAGGCGCTCGGCGAGGTCGATATCGGCGGCGCCTATGTCGAGTTCTTCGCCGAGGAGGCGCGGCGGGTCTATGGCGAGACCATTCCGACGCAGCGGCCTGATGCGCGGCTGCTCGCGATCAAGCAGCCGATCGGCGTCTGCGGCGCGATCACGCCGTGGAATTTCCCGAACTCGATGATCACCCGAAAGGTCTCGCCGGCGCTGGCGGCCGGCTGCACCGTGGTGCTCAAGCCCGCCAACGAGACGCCGCTGTCGGCGCTCGCGCTTGCCGCGTTGGCCGAGAAGGCTGGTGTGCCCAAGGGCGTCTTCAACATCGTCACGGGTGACGCGCCGCCGATCGGCAAGGTGTTGTGCGAGCATCCGGCCGTACGCTTCGTCGGCTTCACCGGCTCGACCGCGGTTGGCAAGATCCTCTATCAGCAGGCTTCCGTCGGCGTGAAGCGGCTCGGCCTCGAGCTCGGCGGCAACGCGCCGTTCGTGGTGTTCGACGACGCCGATATCGACGCCGCGGTCGAAGGTGCCATCGTCTCGAAATACCGCAACATGGGGCAGACCTGCGTCTGTGCCAACCGTCTCTACGCCCAGGACAAGATCTACGACGAGTTCGTGCAAAAGCTGTCGAAGAAGGTCGCGGCGATGAAGATCGGCGACGGCACCGAGAGCGGCGTCACCCAGGGCCCGCTGATCAATTTGAAAGCGGTCGACAAGGTCGAGCGCCACATCGCCGATGCCGTGAAGCGCGGCGCCAAGGTCGTCACCGGCGGCAAGCGCAGTGAGCTCGGACGCTCCTTCTTCGAGCCGACCGTGCTCGCCGACGTCAAGCCGGACTCGCCGGTGGCGCAGGAAGAAACTTTCGGCCCGCTTGCGCCGGTCATCCGCTTCAAGGACGAAGCCGATGTGATTGCGATGTGCAACGCCTCGCCGTTCGGCCTTGCCTCCTACTTCTACTCCCGCGATCTCGGCCGCGTCTGGCGCGTCGCCGAGGCGCTGGAATCCGGCATGGTCGGCGTCAACACCGGCCTCATCACGACTGAGGTCGCGCCCTTCGGCGGCGTCAAGGAGAGTGGCCTCGGCCGCGAAGGCTCGCATCACGGCATGGAGGAATATGTCGAGATCAAATACGTGATGATGGCCGGAGTTTGAGGGGCTCGTTCCCTCCTTCATCGGGGAGCACCGATCTCTCCAGGTCATTGCGGGTCAACGGGTCCGCGCGAAGCGCGGCCCGATGACAGGCTCCGCGAAGCAAATCCAGACCCTCCACAGAGGCAACCTGGATTGCTTCGTCGCACCAGCGCAAAATTGCTACGCAATTTTGTCGAGGGCTCCTCGCTATGACGGAGCGAGAGGATGCCGAAGCCTAAATCTTCAGCTCTGTCCCCGTCACGCGCCGATACGCTTCCAGATATCGTTTGCTGGTTGCGTCCACGACGCTCGCTGGCAGCGGGGGCGGCGGGGCGTCGCCGTTCCAGCGGCCGGCGCGGCGTTCGACGTCGAGATAATCGCGCAAGGGCTGCTTGTCGAAGCTCGCCTGCGGCTGGCCGGGCTTGTAGGCATCCACCGCCCAGAAGCGCGAGGAATCCGGCGTCATGACCTCGTCGATGAGGATGATGCGTCCCTCCTTGTCGCGGCCGAACTCGAACTTGGTGTCGGCGATGATGATGCCCTGCTCGCGCGCCAGCTCCTCGCCGAGCGTGTAGATCGCGCGCGTCATGCTCTCCAGGGTGTAGGCGACCTCGTCGCCGACGACCTCGCGCATCCGCGCGATCGTGATGTTCTCGTCATGGCCGCTCTCGGCCTTGGTCGCCGGGCTGAAGATCGCAGGCTCCAGCTTCTCGGTCTCGACGAGGCCCGCCGTCAGCTTCTCGCCGGCCAGCGTGCCGCTCGCGGCATATTCCTTCCAGGCCGAGCCTGAAAGATAGCCGCGGATCACGCATTCGATCGGGAAAACGGTGGTCCGCTTGCACAGCATGGCGCGGCCGAGGATATCGGCGCGATGCTGTTGCAACGCCGGCACGGCCGCGATGATCTCGTCGGTGTCGGCGCTGATCATGTGATGCGGCACAACGCCTTCGAGCTCGTTGAACCAGAACGCGCTGATCTGCGTCAGCACCGCGCCCTTCATCGGTATGGTCTCGCCCATCACCACATCGAAGGCGCTGATCCGGTCCGTGGTGACGAGCAGCAGGCGGTCGTCGTCGATGGCGTAGATGTCGCGCACCTTGCCGCGTCCGATCTTGGGCAGCGGCAGGTCGCTGGAGAGCATGGTGGTCATCGGCATGGCTTTCGCAGGCAGGGCCTTCAGGCAATAATCCGGCCACGCCGGATGGCGCAGCCGGACACCGGGATAGCTTATTCCGGCAGCGGAATGAACTCGTGTTCCTGTGGAACTGCCGCGAAGCGACCTGTTTTCCAGTCCTGCTTGGCCTGCTCGATGCGCTCCTTGCTGGAGGACACGAAATTCCACCAGATGTGGCGCGGGCCTTCCAGCGCATCACCACCAAGAAACATCATCCGAGTCGCCTTGAGCGCCTTCACGGTGATGCGGTCGCCCGGTCGGAAGATCAGGAGCCGTGGCCCCTCGTAACGTTCGTTCGCGATCTCGACCTCGCCGTCCACCACGTAAATCGCACGTTCCTCGTGATCAGGATCGAGCGGAACGCTCGCGCCCGCCACTGCCGTGACCTCGGTGTAGAACCAGGGCGATACCATCGTGACGGGTGAGGCGATGCCGAAGGACGAGCCCGCGATCACGCGTGCCGTGAAATCCCGTTCGGTGATCATCGGCAAGTCTCCCGCAGCATAATGCTGAAACGACGGCGCGATCTCTTCCGATCCGACCGGCAGCGCGATCCAGCTCTGCAGGCCGAGCATCTTCTGACCCGAAGCGCGCTGCGTATCCGGCGTGCGTTCGGAATGAGCGATGCCGCGGCCGGCCGTCATCAGATTCATCGCGCCTGGCGCGATCTCCTGGACGTTACCCTCGCTGTCGCGATGCATGATCGCGCCGTCGAACAGATAAGTGACGGTCGCGAGCCCGATATGCGGATGCGGCCGCACGTCCATGCCCTTGCCGGAGACGAACTGCACGGGGCCGAAATGATCGAAGAAGATGAAGGGCCCCACCATCTGCCGCTTGCCATGCGGCAGCGCGCGGCGCACCGCGAATCCATCGCCGAGATCGCGCGTCCGCGGCACGATGACGAGATCGAGCGCATCGCAGGACATGGGATCGCCGAGCACGGGATCGTTCGAGGGTTGCCAGCTCATGGGGGACTCCTTCTGTATCTCAGTGAGTCCGATCGTAGCAGGATTTCGCGGCATCGTCGCGGCAAAGCCGGGCCCGGATGGCGCGGACGACAATAGCTCCATGCTCTGCTGTCATGCCCCGGCTCGACCGGGCATCCCGGGCGATAGCGGTGCTCGGCCGGCGAAGCTCTGGCGAAGACGGCAAGCCGGACGATGACAGTTGTGGTGTGGATGGTCCTTGAAAAGTCGAGCGTGACGAACGATGTTCGGCTGCTTCCAACCACGACCGATCGCCGCAGCCGATGACCCTTGCCGCAACCGAGCTTGCCTTCCGTTCCGCCAGCGTCGCGTTGCTGCTGGTTTTGACGGCCTCACTCGTCGCGGATTTCCGTAATGTCCTCGCCGCCCGCCTCGGCGCTGCCTTCGCGCTCGGCTCGGCCGCGCATGCGGCGAGCTATTCGATCGGCGTATCGTCGCTGGTCCCGGCCTGGCATGCACCGCTGATTGCGCTCTCGACTGGCAACATCGTGGTGTTCTGGCTATTCACGCGCGCGCTGTTCGATGACGAGTTTCGCCTGCAATGGTGGCACGGATTGATCTGGGCGGCGGTGACTGCCTTCAGCCTTGTCGGGTGCCTCTGGGTCGCCCCCGGCGGAAACATGCGCTTCCAGGTCATTGCGGCCGATCTGATCGTGCTCGGCTTCATCGGCCTCGCGGTTGCGCAGACGATCAATTCGTGGTCGGCCGATCTGGTCGAACGTCGTCGCCGTGTTCGCGTCTTCATTGTGTGTGCGGCGGCCCTCTATGGCAGCTTGAATGCCGTGCTCCAGATCCTCGTTGCCGGCAGCGCTGGCGATGTCGCCGACACGATCAATACCGGCGTGCTCGCCTGCGTCGTCGCGGCCATCGCCTATGCGATGATGCGTGTCGATGGCGCCGATCTGTTTCTGCCTGTTGCGGAGCCGGCGCCGGCGACTGCTCCGAGCCATGCCGCTGCAATCGAGGACGCTGCCGACCGGAAACTCGTCGATGCGCTGATGCGGCTGATGGCCGACGAGCGCATCTACCGTCAGGAGAACATCACCATCGGTGCGCTGGCGGGCCGGCTCAAGATTCCCGAATACCGCCTGCGCCGACTGATCAATCAACGGCTCGGCTATCGCAACTTCAATGTGTTCCTGAACAACCACCGGATCGAGGAGGCCAAGGCCGCGCTCGCCGACCCCGCCCAGATCGAGGTCCCCGTCATCACCATCGCGATGGATGCCGGCTTCCAGTCGCTCGGCCCGTTCAACCGCGCCTTCAAGGCGGTCACGGGCGTGACGCCGACGGAGTACCGGCGGCTGAAGGTGAACGCCGCCTAGATTCCACTGCCTTGTAATTACGTCGAAATTTCAGAATCGGCGAGCCTCGGCACGGGTTTCAGCCAGGTTAGTTTCAAATCCGGCGGGCGCTTCCCTGCACATTCAGGCTTCCTTGGCGGCACCACCCCAGCCGGAGATAGCCCGTGACCCGCCGCCGCAAGCTCGTCCTCCTCGTCACCATCATAGCCTCTGCAGGCCTCGCACTCGGCGCCGCGCGAGCCCGCGACGTGCCCAAGGTCGCCACTGGCTTCGTCGCCGACGTCCTGTGCTCCGAGACCTTCGTCTCCGGCCTCGATGCCAGCCGCAGTTTCACCGAGACCACCGATGCGATGCCTGGCGCCGGCCTGATCGGCTGGGCGATGGACTACCAGGTGGACCGCACGCGCAAGGATGTCACTGTGACGCTGTTCGGCCTTGGCCGCAGCCGCGCTGTCTACCGCGAGGGTCTTGGCTGCACGCTCGAGCATGATGCGAGGATTGAAGCCGTGGCACCGCCGGTGGACGACAGGCAGCCCGTGCTGCTTCCCGAGATCGCCGGTCCAGGGATCGTGCCGCCGCAGAGCGCGGCGCTGGCCGCAGCGCTCGAGCGCGCTTTTGCCGAGCCTACACGGCCGCCGTATCGCCGCACCCGCGCGATTGTCGTGATGAAGGCGGGCCGCGTCGTTGCTGAGCGCTATGCGGATGGAATTGGACCTGAGACGCCGCTGCTCGGCTTCTCCATGACCAAGTCGGTGATCTCGGCGCTGACAGGCATGCTGGTGCGCCAGGGCAAGCTGAAGCTCGAAGGGCCGGCGCCGGTCGCCACCTGGAAGGATCGCGATGATCCGCGTCATGCCATCACCGTCGATCAGTTGTTGCGTCACACCGCGGGGCTTGCGCTCGGCAGCTCGTTGCAGGCCTCGCTCGGCTCGACGTTCGAGCCGGTCAACAGGATGAAGTTCGTGGAGACCGACATGGCCGCTTATGCGGCGAGCATCCCGCTCGAGACCGCACCGGGCACCGCCTGGAACTATCACGACGGCAATTCCATGATTGTCTCGCAGCTGATCCGTAACGCCGTCGGCGGCAGCCCCGCTGACGCGCTCCGCTTCGCGCGCCGCGAATTGTTCGGCCCGCTCGGCATGCGCCACGTCGTCCTCCAGCTCGATGGTTCGGGCACGATCGAAGGGTCGAGCGAGATGCTGGCATCCGCGCGCGACTGGGCACGCTTCGGCCAGCTCTATCTCAACGGTGGCGTCGCCGGCGGCAAGCGCATCCTGCCTGAGGGGTGGGTGAGCTACACGGCTACGCCCACGCCGAATGCCTGGGTCGGCATCGGCGCCGGCTTCTGGACCAACCAGGGCAATAGCTACGGCGCAACCTTCCGCATCGAACATGGCTGGCCCCGCGATGCCTTCTTCGCCAAGGGCACCATCGGGCAGTACACGATCGTGATTCCGTCAGAACGCCTGGTGATCGTGCGGCTTGGCCGCTCGCCGAACGCGCCGCCGGAAGCAGACGGCGTCTTCGATCTGGTGCGCGATGTGGTCGCGGCGACGCGGGAGGAGGGGAAGGTGGTGGGTGCGGATTGATGTCCTTCTTACCCGCCCCTGGAGGGCCCTCAAGGGGAGGGTAAGAAGAGGCCGCGGCGCTGGTCTCACCGTCCCAGCTCTGTCGCCTTTGCCACGCGGTCGAACCGCTCGAGCGTCATGATCGCATCCGCGAATTTCTCCGCCCGCGCGTTCAGCACCGGCCGCGCCAGCGTCAAGAATTTCTGCTGCATGGCCTGCGTGTCCGGGAAGGATGTCGGCTCGCCGGAGGGATCGGCATAGAGCCGCTCATGCACGCCATCGTCCGTGGTGATGCTGACGCGGGCGCCGAACGGATGGGTGCGGCCGATCTCGAGCCGGTCGTCCTGCACCACGTCGAACTTGTCGGCCAGCGCGTCGATCGCAGCATCGCCAAGGCGGCTATAGTCGTCCCAGCCGAACGAGCCCTGGTCGAGCGCGAGCGCGCCGGTGAAGAACATCGAGAACTGGCCGCCGACGATCGAGCGCGGATGGCGCTTGGTTGTTGCATCGCCGGTCAACGTGATGCCGTTGCGGTGCAGCCCGATCTCGACGCGCTTGACCTGGTCGGGTGTCAGATTGTGCTCGCGCCGCATCGCGATCAGCGCGTCGATCGCGGCATGGGTGTAGCGGCAGCTCGGATAGGGCTTTACGCCGATCTTCATGGTCTCGTAGGTCTTGCCGAGCTCGGCCACCGCCTTGTCCGGATGCGCGTCGTCGGTATAGCCGGCGAGCAGGCCGTGCTTGCCCTCGACCGATTCCGTCGCGCCGACGAAATCGTTGCGCGCCAGCGTTGCGGCGATCACGCCGTTCATCGCGGCGGCGCCGACCTGGTAGCGCTTGTTCCAGGCGCCGTTGACCAAGAATTGCAGCGAGCCCGCGGCCTGGCTGCCGGAGACGCCGAAGGCGGCGATGAGCTGCTTCTCGTTGAGCCCGAACAGCTTGCCGGCCGCCGCAGCCGCGCCATAGGTGCCGGCGGTCGCGGTCGGGTGGAAGCCGCGTGCATAATGCGAGGTCGGGTCGAGCGCGTTGCCGAGCCGGCAGCAGACCTCATAGCCCGCCACGATCGCGGTCAGCACGTCACGGCCGGACGCGCCGACCATCTCGCCGACGGCGAAGGCGGCCGGAACCACCGGCGCGCTCGGATGCAGCGAGGAATCGGCGTGGGTGTCGTCGAAGTCGAGGGAATGGCCGAGCGCGCCGTTCAGCAGCGCCGCGACCGCCGGCGTCCAGGTCTTGCTGTCGCCGAACACGGTCGATTCGCCCTTGGTGTCGAGCGCGAGCGCCTCCAGCATCTTCAGGATCGACGGAGTCGATTCCGCCTCGCGGCGGGCGCGGATGGCGCTGCCGAGGAAGTCCAGCGTCAGCACTTTGGCGCGATCCAGCACTTCCGCCGGAATATCCTGGTATTTCAGATTGAAGACATAGGCGGCGAGCGTTGCGGTTTCGTGGGCCATCGTGTTTCCTCGTTTTGGCGCGCAAGTTAGGCGGGCTGATTTGGCCTTTCAAGCGGCCTTGCGGGGGCGGGCACCAGCCATGCTTTTTGCCTGGCTCGAGAGGACCGGAAGGTTGATCATGACAGGCGCAAGAGAGCTGTTCGACCGCATCCGGTCGCGGCGGACGCAGCTGGGGCTGGCGATCCGGGTCACCGTGGCGGCGACGGCGGCCTATGCCATCGCCACCGCCCTGCATCTGCTGCTGCCGCTCTGGGCGGTGCTGACCTCGCTGATCGTGACCCAGATGAGCGTCGGCCGCTCGCTGAAGGCGACGCGCGACTACATGCTCGGCACCATCGGCGGCGCCGTCTATGGCGGCGCCATCGCGATCCTGATCCCTTATTCCAGCGAAGCCGGGCTGCTGGGGCTCCTGGTGCTCTCCGTCGCCCCGCTCGCCTTCATCGCCGCGATCAATCCGAGCCTCAGCGCGGCCACGGTCACGGCCGTGATCGTGCTCCTGGTCCCGACCATGAACCACTCGGATCCCCTGGCTTCGGCGATCGACCGGGTCAGCGAGGTCGCCGTCGGCGCCATCACGGGTCTGCTCGTCTCCTTCCTGGTGCTGCCCTCGCGCGCGGTGCGGCAGATTCGCGCCAGCGCGGCGAAACTGCTCGAGCTGATCGCGGATGCCTTCGCCGAGCTGCTCGCGGGCCTCACGCGCGGCCGGGACAACGACGCGCTGCACCGGATCCAGGACGGCATCGGCACCGCCATGGTCAACCTCAACGCGATCGGCGCCGAGGCCGAACGCGAGCGCGCCGCACGCCTGTCGAGCGGGCCCGATACCGGCCCCTTGCTGCGGACCGTCCTGAGGCTGCGCCATGACGTCGTGATGATCGGTCGCGCCACCGTGGTGCCGCTGCCCGCCGACGTGCAGACGCGGCTCGCAGCTCCGCTGACGGAGGTCTCCACCGTGATCGCGCGTTTCCTGCGTTCGGCCGCCGCGGCCTTGCGCGAAGGCGCCGGTGCGCCGCCGATCCATCCCGTCCACGTCGCGCTCCAGCACTATGCCGAGGCGGTCGCCGCCGTCCGTCACGACGGCCTGATTCGCGGCCAGCCCGGCGACACCGCCGAGCGCTTCTTCGCGCTCGGATTCTCCCTGGAGCAGATGCACCAGAATCTGTGCGATCTCGACCGCGTCGTCGGTGAATGGTCGGAAGTCGCCACCGACAAGTCTGTGCGCGTGGCGGAATGAGTGAAAGGATCCGAGGTGCAACCATGATGGCCTCGAAGCCGGAGCTACGCATCGACGGTTCCGAATTTTCGACGCTCGAAGGATTTTATGAGCAGGTCAGCCTTCGCATTATCCCGGGTGCTAAGTGGGGCAGAAATCTTGACGCCTTCAATGACATTCTGCGAGGTGGCTTTGGGACGCCTGACGAGGGTTTCGTTTTCTGCTGGGACAATCATGAAATCTCGAAGCGGAATCTCGGATATGACGAGACCGCTCGCCAACTGCGGACGAGGCTGGAACGATGTCACCCTTCCAACAGAGCGCGAGTCGAAAGTCAGCTGACTGAGGCGCTCAGACACGAAGGACCCACAGTATTCGACTGGCTTATCGAAATAATCGGATGCCATTGTCCTGGCGGCGATGAAGCTGAGGATGGCATCGAACTCACTCTTCGGTGACCGGACCTCGGCTCGTGAGTGCGCGCCCAATTAGCGCTGCACGAGGCCCTTGCTCCGCATGCGCCAAACCAGGAGGTCAATGCGGTCCTGGCCGAAGAACGGCTCCTTCTCGAACACGAAGGTCGGCACGCCCCAATGGCCCGAGGCTGCATGGTCCTTCTCGTTCTCTGCGATCACACGCTCGTAGCGGTCCGGGTCGGCGGTGATCGCGGCGTCCATGGCGGCAAGATCGAAGCCAGCCTTCTCCGCCGCGCGCGCGAGATGATCGCCCTCGTTCCATCCGGTGACCGACCCGTCCCATAGCACGCGTGCGATCTCAGAGGTGAATACGAGTGAGCGGCCTTCTAGCTGCGCCATGGCGCCCAGCCGGGTCAGTCGGTGGATGTAGGGCTGCTCGGCCGCGACCTCCAGCGTCGTCATGTTCTGCACGATCGGGTCTGGGCGGGGAAAGCGGAACGGAATGCCCTCGTATTCCGCCACGCGGGTGGAATCGCGGACAACGTAGCGCGCGAACTGCGGATTGGCTTTCTTGAAGAAGCCGGGCACGCGCAACGCGAGTGGGTAGACGGGACGCAGGTTCACCGCGAGATCGTAGTCTTGGACGAGCTTCAGCGTCTTGGGCAGCGCGAGATAGCTGTAGGGGCTGCGGAAAGAGAAGAAGAGATCGACTGACAAGCTCATCGCGCCGGCTCCACGATCCGTCCCATCATGTTGCGGACCACCAGCTTGTGGAAGGGCATGATGAGGGTGAGATAGGTTCTGCCGAGCAGGTTATGCGTTCGCACCAGCGTCGTCGAGGTCACCTGGCCGCTCGCGGCATTGCCTGAAACATCGACCACGATGCGAAAGTCGAGATGAGAATCATCGAAGCCGGCGACCAGCCGTTCGGGCGTTTCACTCAGCACCGGAAACAGGCCGATCAACCCGCCCGGCGCCGGCGCGCCTTCGCCCGATGTCTTCAGCCCGAACGGTCTCACCAGGATGTTGCGCAGGCGCAGCAGGGCGTCGATCCAGCGCGGCCCGTTCAGCACCATCCTGCTGCAGGCCTCGCGGGCATTCACTGCCGTCGCACCGATTTCGACGCGAAACGCGTCGATAAACTGGGCGCCGGCCAGCAGTGTACTGGCATCGACGTCAGGGGTGACTTCGCGGACGGTCCCTATCATCCCGCCAATCTGCGCGTCAGCAACCGGAAGCGCAAGATCAGCAGCCCGGCATAGACGAAGGTCCCGACCGAGAACCCGATCCAGACTCCGACCGCGCCGAGCCCGGCATTGAACGCCAGCACCCAGGCGATGGGAAAGGCGACGCCCCAATAGCCGATCGCCGCGAACAGCAGCGTCATCCTGGTGTCGTTGATGCCGCGCAGCGCGCCGCCCATGATGGTCTGGAGGCCATCGGCGATGAAGAAGGTGGCGCCGACCACCAGCAGTGTCGCGGTCAAGTCGATGGTGGACGCGCTTTCGCTGCCGCCGCCGAAGAACAGCCGGCCGAGCTGGTAGCGCCCGAGGATGATCGCGATGGTCAGCACGAAGACCAGGACGATGCCGAGCACGGCCGCGGCCAGCCCTGCGCGCTTCACCGCGGCGGGATCGCCGCGGCCGAAGGCATGGCCGACCCGCACCGTCGCGGCCATGCCGATGCCGAGCGGCACCATGAACAGCACGGCCGTGACCTGGAGCGCGATCTGGTGCGCGGCAATCGCGGCGGTCGAGATCAGTCCCATCAGCAGTGCGGCCGAGGAGAACAGGCCGTATTCCAGCAGCAGCGAAAACGAGATCGGCGCGCCGATCGCAATCAGCTGACGCATCAAGGGCCAGTCGATCCGCCACAGACGGGCGAGCGGGCGGTAGTCCGCAAACGGCCTGCGCAGCCCTGCGATGGCGAGAGCAGCCACGAAGGTGCCGAGATTGACGAGCGAGGTCGCGAGCCCCGCGCCGAACAGGCCAAGCTCCGGCAGGCCGAACAGGCCGTGGATCAGGGCATAGACCAGCGCGGCATTGAGGGGGATCGCCGCGACCGTGATCCACAGTGGCGCCTGAGGCCGGTTCACCGCGCTCATCATGCCGCGCAGCGCGATGAAGCCGAGCGCTGGTGCAATGCCCCAGGCCAGTCCGTTCAGGTAGCGCTGGGCGAGGTTGGCTGAATGCGGCGCCTGTCCGAGCGCGAGCAGGATCTGCTCGCCATAGAGCGGCGAGGCCATCATCGGCAGCGAGATCAGCAGCGCGACCCAAAGCCCGACGCGCAAGGAGCGGCGGATCAGCCTGACATCGCCGGCTCCGAAAGCCTGCGCCGCCAGCGGCGACACCGCGGACGTCAATCCGAGCCCGAAGGTGAAGCTGACGAAATAGACTGTATGGGCTAGCGCCGCCGCGGCCACCGCGTCCTCGCCGAGCCGCCCGATCATCGCGAGATCGGTGGTGATCATCGCGATCTGCCCGAGCTGGGTCAGCATCAGCGGCACGGCCAGGCGCAGCGTCTCGACGAATTCTCGGGCGAGATGGTTCGACGGCGCGTCCGATCGTGCTCGGTACGGCTGCTTGGTATCCACAAGGTCAGTCATGGCAGGGGCATAGCAGCCCCGCTTGGCGAAGTAACGGCAAAGAAAGAGAGGCGGGTCGGTCCCGTAAAAAAGGCGCGCGCTGACGAAGGAAAGTGTGGCCTGCGCCGTATTCGTCATGTGCGGCGAACCTCCGCCGGTCCTAGATTGGGAAGTTGAGCATGATAACGAGATTTGGACTGACGCTCGCCGCGTTGATCCTCTGTGCTGTCCCGGGTGCTGGCCACGTCGCTGCCGCCGATCTGAGGCTGCCTGCCTCTCCCCCGCCGCCAGCCCTGGCCGCGTCAGCGGCGCTCTTGAGCTGGGCCGGGCCCTATTTCGGCGTGCAGGGTGGCTATCTGTCGGGCCGCTCCGAAGTCTCGTTTCCCGCAACCGGTGAGTTTCATTTCGTCGATCCCAAGGGAGCGACCGTGGGTGCAACGGCGGGCTTCTCGGCGCAATGGGGCCGGATCGTCGCCGGCCTCGAGGGCGATGTGAACTTCGTCGATGCGCGAGCGACGGTCGATACCGGCTTCGCGCCCGTGCCATCCGTCACGCAGCTGCAATCGGCCGTCAACTGGAATAGCCATCTGCGCGGGCGCATCGGCTACGCTTTCCCCCGGACGCTGCTGTTCGCCAGCGGCGGCCTTGCGATTGCAGGCGTCGAGAGCAAGGCTTTCGACAATGCGAGCGGCGCTGTCGCGAACTGGAGCGACACCCGAATTGGCTGGTCGATCGGAGCGGGAGCGGAGTTTCGGGTCGCACCTCAGGGATCGGTTCGCCTCGAATACCTCTATGACAATTATGGATCAAAGATGCTCGGCGCGCAGACGGTCGGGGCGACCGCCTTCGGTGAGCGCGAGTCCAAGCTCGATACGCATACCGTTCGAGCCGGCGTATATTGGCGCTTTTGACCGGGGCGGTCGCGGCTTGTTGCCGCAGGTGCCTCAATTGAAGCGGCGGTGCGCGCCGGCAATGCGGCATATCTCCCCTGGCCGGGACCGGGACGTACTCCGCAGCAACGATGACCGCAGGCCAGGGCAACAGGGCGAGATGACGGAAGAGCCATCGGACGAGGCCTTGATGGTGGAGGTTTCGGCGCGGCAACAGCACGCGTTTCGTATCCTGATGCGACGCCACATGCCGCGGGCGCTGCGGGTCGCGCAACGGATCGTCCGCGACCCGGCCGAGGCCGACGATATCGGCCAGGAAGCGTTCCTGCGTGTCTGGTCCCACGCAGCCTCATTCGATCCGCAGGTCGCGAAGTTCACGACGTGGTTCTACCGGATCGTCCTCAACCTGACGTTCGACCGCACGAGGCGGCGTAGCTTCCATCCCCTCGATGAGGCGGGCGACGTGCCCGATACGGCGCCGCATGCGGCCGAAAGCATGATCGCGGCAGAGGAGCGCCGCCTGCTCCAACGCGCAATGGCGAGCTTGTCGGACCGTCAACGCGGCGCGATCGCGCTCTTTCACATGGAAGGGCTGAGCGGCCAGGAAGCGGCAGAAGCGATGAATCTCAGCGCGAAGGCGTTCGAATCGCTGCTCGGCCGCGCCCGCGCCGCGCTCAAGGAAAGCGTTCAGAAAATACAAGACACGGGGAGTTTCGCATGACGCTCGATCAGTTCAGACGGTTGGCCGAGACGTGGGGCGGCGACATCGAGCGCTGGCCCACCTCGACGCGCGATGGCGCGCGGCAGTTCGCGGCGACCTTGGAAGGCCGGCGCGTCCTTGATGAGCAGGCGCGCCTCGACCGCCTCCTTACCGCGGCTCCGGAGATTGAGGCCGGTCGCGCCGAGCGCGCCAGCTTCCTCGTCCTGCAAAGAATTGCCGCCATCCAGCCGCGGCGCCCGCAGCCGTGGCATCGCTTCCTGCTTTCGCGAGCCCTCGTGCCAGCCGCAAGTCTCGCTTGCTCCGTGATGGTGGGCGCGTGGCTCGCGGGCGCGGCGCCCTATGTTCGTCCGCCATCGGACCCCTTGTCGGTCGTGAGCGGTGTCTTCGACGTCTACGCAATCGGTTATGGATCGGTCCAATGAAGTTCTGGCGAGAATCGTCATTCGGCCTGCGGGCGCTGATGCTGCTGTCGCTCTGCGCCAATGTCGTCCTGTTCACCTACGTCACGGTGCAATGGCTGGCGCCCGGCGGACTCGTGCCGGGCGCGGGTTTGCCGCTTCGGATGATCGAGCGCGTTGCGGATAGATTGCCGAAGGATGATGCGGAAATCCTGTGGAACATCTATCACGGCAAGGAAGCCGAGCTG
Organism: Bradyrhizobium cedriense; assembly: GCF_054602315.1. Lineage (NCBI taxonomy): Bacteria > Pseudomonadati > Pseudomonadota > Alphaproteobacteria > Hyphomicrobiales > Nitrobacteraceae > Bradyrhizobium > Bradyrhizobium cedriense. Next base: position 281,611 of record NZ_JBTSWB010000004.1, read on the forward strand.
CTGCCTCTTCAGACCGAATACCGGCATGCGCTGATCAAGGCCATGAAGGCGGCGGCGCAGACGAATCTCGACAAGGCCCAGTTGCAAGCGGCCGTGGCGGATGCCCGCGACAAGCGCTTGAAGATTGGCGACGTCGTCGTCGCCACCTTCGTCGAGATGCTGGAGCGAATTTCACCGAAAGGACGCCGCCAACTCGTCGGCGGCTATTTTCGCTGAGCCGCGCGGAGTGAGCGAGGGATTCGGTCCGTCCAGGCGTATCACCTACATCGATGTCTGCGAGTTGGTGGAGATGACATGGTGCAACGATTTGGCAGGGCGGCAAACGGACCGGCGGTGAGGTTCTCGCGGCGGGCTCCCGTCTATGTACGTGCGGCTCTTGCGGCTGGGAGCTTGATCACGCTTCTGGTGCTGTTTCTCTCGCAAGCTTCCGCGCAGGACGCGCGGAACGAGGCAAAGCAGGCCTGTAAGGCGGACTATTCGCGCTTCTGCGCGGGAACGATGCCCGGGGGAGGCCGCATTCGCAAATGCCTCAGCGACAATTACGCGAGCTTGTCCACGGCCTGCAAACAGGCTTTCGACGCGAACCCGCCAAAATAGGATGGTGGGCTAAGGCATGATCCAGGAAAGTGCTCCGCTGCTCCTCGAAAAGATCATGCTTGAACGACGCGCTCAAAGCGCGATGACGATACCTCCCAATCGCATCGCGCTTCAGGTACGTGCCGGCACGCGCGTGATCCTGGCGCCGAGCGCGTTCAACCGTTCCTCGATCCGCTCGTAGCCGCGCTCGATCTGATCGGCATTGTTGATGGTGGAGGTGCCCTCGGCGCAGACGGCGGCGAGCAGCATCGCCATGCCGGCGCGGATGTCGGGCGACGTCATCGTCGCGCCGTGCAGGCGGCTGGGGCCGGCGATGATGGCGCGGTGCGGGTCGCAAAGCACGATGCGGGCGCCCATCGCGATCAGCTTGTCGACGAAGAACATCCGCGATTCGAACATTTTCTCGAACATCAGGATCACGCCCTCGCATTGCGTGGCCGTGACGATTGCGATCGACATCAGGTCGGCGGGGAAGGCCGGCCAGGGCTGGTCCTCCAGCTTGGGCACATGGCCGCCGAAATCGTCCTGGATCTTCAGCGTCTGGTTCGACGGCACGATGAGATCGTCGCCCTCCACGCGGCAAACGATGCCGAGCCGCTCGAAGCCCATCCGGATCGAGCGGAGATGCTCGATGCCGGCGCGCGTGATGCGCAGCGGCGAGCGCGTCACCGCCGCAAGCCCGATCAGCGAGCCGACCTCGATGTGGTCGGGCTGGATTCGGTAGGTCGCCTCCCCCAGCGTCGCCGGCCCATGCACGATCATGGTGTTGGTGCCGATGCCCTCGATCTTCGCGCCGAGCGCCACGAGGAAATTGGCGAGGTCCTGCACATGCGGCTCGGAGGCCGCGTTGCGCAGATAGGTGACGCCCTCGGCGGCGACCGCCGCGACCAGGGCATTCTCCGTCGCGGTGACGCTCGGCTCGTCCAGGAACACGTCCGCGCCGGCGAGCTTGGGCGCTCGAAATTCGAGGCGGTCGGTCGCGGTGACCTTTGCGCCCAACTGCTCCAGCGCCAGCACATGCGTGTCCAGACGGCGGCGGCCGATGACGTCGCCGCCCGGTGGCGGCAGCATCACTTCGCCACAGCGGGCGAGCAGGGGCCCGGCGAGCAGGATCGAGGCGCGAATGCGCACGCAGAGCTCGGGGTCGAGATCGGCGGCGCGGATGCTCTTGGCGTGGATGTGAAGCGTATTGCGGGCCGTCCATTCCGCCGCGGCGCCGACCGAGCGGATCAGCTCGACCAGCGTCTCGGTGTCGCGGATCCGCGGCACGTTCTGAAGTGTCACCGGATGCTCGGTGAGCAGCGCGGCGGCGATGATCGGCAGCGCCGAGTTCTTGTTGCCGGACGGCTCGATCGAGCCCGAGAGCCGGTGACCGCCCTCGACGATGTATTGGATGGGCGCCACGTCGGTTCTCGCTGTCCTGTTGGGTGGGCTGTTTCGGGGCGGAAACTACAGAGAATCGAGCGCGGGAGCAATTGTGCTGGCCCGGACTTGAACCCGTCGGTCCGGGGCCCTTAGAATAGCCCGATGATATTCCCCACCACATAGAGGATGGCGATCAGGATCAGCGCGCCGATCATCAAGAACGAGATCTCAATCGCGATGGCGCCGGAGCCGAGCGTGGCGGCGACCGCGGCAAGCAGCCGCTCTTCCCTGAAGATCAGCGAGAGGACCGAGAACAGGATGGCGAGCAGGCCGAGTGAGATCGCGGTGACCGACGCGGTTTCACCCCAGCTTCGTCCAGCCGACTTCTCGACCTTCGGAGCCTGATACTCCACGCCCTTCACCTTCGCGACCATGCGGTCCTTGATGCGATGTCCGGTGTCGACGATCACCTTGTCCGCCGGCGGCGGCGGAAACACCATCGGCACGACCCAATGCGGAAGCACAGCGGCCATCAGCGCCAGCATGCCGACAATGTTGCCGATGATGCCGAGGCGGCGTGAGGGCGCGGCGGAACTGGTCGTTGCAGAGGCGGTCATGGCGCGAGACTTCCCGGCCGGAATTGGCCTTGTGGGTCACGCCGTTTCGTCGCAATGGCCGGTGGTGAGGTTCAGCCGATGTGCACCCACATCGTCATGGCCGGGCTTGTCCCGGCCATCCACGCTTGCCGCGCGGAACGAAGAACGTGGATGCCCGGGACAAGCCCGGGCATGACGACCATCCAATGCCAACGGCCTAAATATCGATCGTCGCGCTGAGCGAATGTTCCTGGATGAAGTCGCGGCGCGGCTCGACGACGTCGCCCATCAGCTTGGTGAAGATGTCGTCGGCCTCGTCGACCTCCTTGACCTTCACCTGCAACAGCGAGCGCGCATTGATATCCAGCGTCGTTTCCCAGAGCTGCTCGGGGTTCATCTCGCCGAGCCCTTTGTAGCGCTGGAGCGTGACGCCCTTGCGGCCGGCGTCGGTGACCGCCTCGAAAAGGTCGACCGGGCCGTAGACCATGTGCTCGACGTCCTTGCGCCTGAGCTTGCCGGGGCGGGCATAAACGTCCTGAAGCTTCACGGTGTATTCGTCGAGCTTGCGCGCCTCGACAGAGCCGAGAAAGGCGTCGTCGATGACGGCGGCTTCCTTGACACCGCGCACCGTGCGCTCGAACCGGAAACCCTGACCTTCCACGTACTGGCCGATCCAGCCGCGCTCGACCTCCTCGGACTGGTTGTCGAGGCGGCCGGCGATATATTGCGCGGCCGCGGCAGCTTTCTCCGGATCGCCGTAGATCGCCTTGTTCAGCACGCCGGTGATCGCGGCCTGCTCGATCACCTTGCGATTGTAGCGGCTGTGCAAGTTGCGAAGGACGCCGCGAACGACGCGCGCATCGTCAACCAGCGAGCGCAGGTCGCGCCCGGTGCGGTCGCCGCCGGCGCCGGGAAGGAACACGCAGTCGTCGAGGCCGGTGTCGATCAGATAGTCTTCCAGTGCCCGCTCGTCCTTCAGGTACTGCTCGGACTTGCCTCTGCTGACCTTATAGAGCGGCGGCTGGGCGATATAGAGATAGCCGCCGTCGATGATGGCGGGCATCTGCCGGTAGAAGAAGGTGAGCAGCAGCGTGCGGATGTGGGCGCCGTCGACGTCGGCGTCCGTCATCACGATGATCTTGTGGTAGCGCAGCTTCTCGATCGAGAACTCGTCGCTGATCCCGGTGCCGAGCGCGGTGATCAGCGTGCCGATCTGCTCGCTGCCCAGCATCTTGTCGGGGCGCACGCGCTCGACGTTGAGGATCTTGCCGCGCAGCGGCAGCACGGCCTGGAATTCGCGGTTGCGGCCCTGCTTGGCGCTGCCGCCTGCCGAGTCACCCTCGACGATGAAGAGCTCGGATTTCGCGGGGTCCTTCTCCTGGCAGTCGGCAAGCTTGCCGGGCAGCGAGGAGACCGAGAGCGGGCTCTTGCGCGTCAGCTCGCGCGCTTTGCGCGCGGCTTCGCGCGCGGCCGCGGCCTGGATCACCTTGCCGACGATCATCTTGGCTTCGCCCGGATGCTCCTCGAACCAGGCCTGGAGCGCCTCGTTGAGGACGTTCTCGACCACGGGCCGCACCTCCGAGGACACCAGCTTGTCCTTGGTCTGCGACGAGAATTTCGGATCGGGCACTTTCACCGACAGGACGGCGGTGAGGCCTTCGCGGCAGTCGTCGCCGGTCAGCGCGATCTTTTCCTTCTTCGCATTGGCCTCGGCATAGCCGTTGACCTGGCGCGTCAGTGCGCCTCGGAAACCGGCAAGATGAGTGCCGCCGTCACGCTGCGGGATGTTGTTGGTGAAGCACAGCACGTTTTCGTGGTAGCTGTCGTTCCACCACAACGCGGCCTCGACGCCGATGCCGTTGCTCTCGGCGCGCACCATGATCGGCGCCGGCACGATCGCGCTCTTGTTGCGGTCGAGATATTTGACGAATTCCTCGACACCGCCGGAATAGTGCATCTCCTCGCGCTTCTCGACCGCATGACGCATGTCGGAAAGGATGATGTTGACGCCGGAATTGAGGAAGGCGAGCTCGCGCAGGCGATGCTCGAGCGTGGCGAAATCATATTCGACGTTCTTGAAGGTCTCGGTCGAGGCGAGGAACGTCACCTCGGTGCCGCGCTTGCCCGGCGCGTCGCCGACGACCTTGAGCGGTGCGACCGCATCGCCATGGGCGAACTCGATGTAGTGCTCCTTGTCGTCGCGCCAGATCCGCAAGCCGAGCTTGCTCGACAGTGCGTTGACGACGGAGACGCCGACGCCGTGCAGGCCGCCGGAGACCTTGTAGGAGTTCTGGTCGAATTTTCCGCCGGCATGGAGCTGGGTCATGATGACCTCGGCCGCCGAGATGCCTTCGCCCTTGTGGATGTCGACGGGGATGCCGCGGCCGTCGTCGCGCACGGTGACGGAATTGTCGGCGTTCAGGATCACCTCGACGCGCGTGGCGTGGCCCGCGAGCGCCTCGTCGATGGCGTTGTCGACGACCTCGTACACCATGTGGTGCAGGCCGGAGCCGTCGTCGGTATCGCCGATATACATGCCGGGGCGCTTGCGGACGGCATCGAGACCCTTGAGCACGCGGATCGATTCCGCGCCGTAATCGCTCGCGTTGGAGGGTTCGTTTTCGGCAGCGGGCTGCCGAGCAGGTTCTGTCATGAGAGGCCTTCGAGATGTCGCCCGAATCAGCGGCGCAAAAGGCGCTGATTTGCAGGCTATTTGTGCCATGAAAGAGGGTTCGCGCCTAGCGCAAAGTATCTCCTTGCAACCCTTTGAGCAGATAGGGATTTTCGTCCGATTTTCAAGCCTTTCGAAAGCCGATTCTCGGCGCTGCAAAAAGCGCGATTCGAGGGGCGGTTTGGGCTCTCGCAGGGCGTGAATTTTGCGGGGTCGGGAACCGATGGTTCCGGGTTCCTGGCGAAGTTGGCCGGGCACACCGGCTCGGTGCAACCTCCCGCTTGCTTGGGGGAGAGGTCGGCGCGATGCGCGGGGTTGGGCTTTCTCCTCTCTTGGGGACTTCTCTTGAGGAGTTCTCTTGGGGAGTGCCCCATTGCGGAAGCACCCTTTCCCCCTCTCCCGCGAGCAAGCGGAAGAGGGAGCACCGCCTGGCGGCGGCTCAGTACATCTGAAGCGGCAGCACGTCTCCGCTCGGGCCGACCAGAAGGCCCCAGGCCTCGCCGGCAGCAACCGTCAGGGTCTCGGTGTGGACCGGGCGTCCGGACAGGCGCAGGGCGTATTGGTGCTTGCCGGGCGGCAGGTCCAGCATCGGACCCTTCGGCGAATGCGGACCGCCGGCGCCGGCCGCGATTTTCACCGTCTGCTTGTTGATCGTCAGCGACGCCTCGCCTGCTCCCATATTTCCGAGCATGAGCCGCGCTTGTCCCGCCTTCGGCATGATGTCCGCCTTGGCCGCAGCGTCCGCATTCTTCTGCGCCAGAGTGACCGTGGTTTCGCCCCTGGCGCGGCCGAGCTTGAGCACGGCCGGGCCTTGTGGCGAGGCGAAGTCGATCTGCGCGCGTTCTGCGGACACCGTCGCGCCGTCGGTCTTCTCCTGCCAGCCGAGCTTGGACAGCTCCGCACGGTAGAAGGCGAGGACGTCGCCGAGCGGTGCCGGGATGTTGGCCGTCAGCTCGCGGCGGAATGGCGCCTCGTTGCCCGGCATCTTAGTGGTGGCGAAAGATTTCGACGAGCGCTGCGTCGGCACGGGGAGCTGGGATTCGGGATCGGGCTTGAGCGGCTCGGAGGATTTGGCCTGCACCTCCACCTCCGCGCTGGGTGCAGGCTTGGCTGCTTCCGTGACCAGGCCCGATCCATTGGCGCGGACATTCACCTTTGGACCCATCTGCATCACTGTCATCGAGATCGACTTGCCGCCCCTGGAGAACGTCATCACTGCCATGTTGGGCTGGTTGATGACGGAGGGCTGTTCCTTCCAGCCCGAGCCCTTCAGCGCCGAACGATAGAAGGTGCTGAGCACCTTCACGCTCGACGCCGAGGAGAATTCCAGCTGGCCATCGCCGCCTTCGAACCTCACGCCTTCGGCGTTTTCGGGCAGCGGCACCGGCGTCTTGCTGTCGGCGAGCACATTGAGCGGCGCATCGGACAGGGAAGCCGCCTGCGCCTTGCGCCTGGCCTCATCGGCCGCAATGAGCTGCTGAGCCGCACCCAAGGCGTCGCCGAGGAATCTCGCATCGGCTTCCTTCTTCGCCTTGGCGCGGGCGGCAAGCGCTGATTCCTTCACCTGCGTGGTCAGGCTGATCATGGTGAAATCATACTTGCGCCCGAGCCGTAGCACGCCGGTCTCTTCCGCCGAGGAGATATTGATCGCGACATCGTCGCCGGGCGCGAGCGGTGCCTTGCCATCCTCCTGCCAGCCGCGCGCGGCGAGCTCGCGACGATAGAAGGCGAGCACGGCGGGCAGCTCGGCCATCGCCGCCGCCGACATCTCGCGCTTGTTGGAGCTTGCGCCGCCAAGGCCCCGCGCAGATTTCGTCGGCTTGGGCCGCGGCAGGCCGGCCATGTCATCGTCGGCCTCGAGCACCTCGGGCAGCGCGAACGGCGCCACCCTGATCTCGACATTGGTGCGGCCGTCGTCGCGGCGTGTCAGGGTCAGCATCACCGGCTTCTGCTTGTAGAATTGCGTCGTGTCGCCGCCGGGATGGTCGTAGAAGACGCGCACCCCGTTCGGGACGGTCCCGCCGAGCTCGGCGTTCGGCCAGCGTGCCGCCGTTTCGGCCGTGAGCTTTCGCCATCCCATCGCCGCCATCTCCCTTGCGAAGAAATCGGAGGTCGCATCGAGCGCGCCGGGCGCGATGCAGCCGAGATAGGGCCGGGTCTCGTCGAACGCGAGCTCGGTCGCACCATCCGGAAACGGCACGTTGGAATAGATCCGGTTCGGCGTGTAGGACACGGCGGACTGGTCGGACCGGCCGCGCGCCTGCGTGAAGGAGGCACGGAGCCCCTGCCGCCCCTTCTTGAAAGACAGCGCGGTGCTCTTCTCATCCAGCGGGTACACATAGGGCACCCAGCCGTCCGCGCTCAGCAGCTTCTTGGTGGCCTCCGACGCGGCTGCAACCCCGCTCGGCAGGGTGTATGTCACACGATGGGTGTCCGCGCGCGAGGTGTCCTCCACCGCGCCGTCCGGCCGTGGCAAGGTATGGACGTCGACGATGCCGTCGTCTGCCGCGCTCGCGTCACGGGAAGTGCTCGCCATCGCGAGAATGCCGCAGGCAAGCAGCAGCCATCTTGCCGGGGCTTGCGCCCCGCGCCGGATCATCGGCATCGTCAAAACTCCCGGATTGAGGCGCGGCTTGATGCCTGCGCAATTGCAGGCCGCGGCACCATCGGCGCGGCCTCAGACGAGAAGTCGCGGCAGGAACCGGGCAGGTTCAACAGGCGACGCGCGGGCGAACGGCAGACGGGGTTCAATACAGCTGGAGCGGCGGCCACGCCGCTCCATCGCGCCCGATTGCGAGCTCCCAGGTATCGCCGGCCGCGACGGCGAGCGTGTTCGCCGTGGCCGGACGGCCCCGCACGCTCAGTCCGTAGGAATATTTGCCGGGCACGAGGTCCAGCGCGACGGCGTCAGCACCGACCGGGCGCGGGATGGTCCGCTCGTCGATCGTGAGCACGGCCTCGTTCTCGCCGATGTTGCTGAAGACCAGCTTCGCCCGGCCGGGTTCAGGCAGCACGTTCGCCCGGGCCGCGACATCCGAATTCTTCTGCACGAGATGCACCGAGGTGCTGCCGCCATCGCGGTCGAGCTCCAGCGCTGCCGGCCCGATCGGGGAGACGAAGGCGAGTCGCGCGTGATCGGCGGTGACTACCGCGTCTTCCCGCCGTTCCTGCCAACCGAGCTTTCGAAGCTCGGTACGATAGAAAGTCAGGACGTCACCGAGCGCTGCTGGCACGCGGGCTTCGAGCCTGGTCCGGAGCGGAGCTTCGACGCCTGGCATCACCGTGGTGTGGATTCCGCGATAGCTGTAGCGGGTTGGCGCGGGCAGCCTGGCCGCGGGGTCCAGCGTGAGCGCGGCGGGGAACAGCGGCGGCAGATTCGACACGAAGGCGCCGGCGCTTGCCGCGAGCAGGCAGCTTCCGAAGAGGGCGAGGCCGCACGCAATGAGTTGCCATCGTGCCGGAGCTTGCGCTCCACGCCCCACCGTCGCCATGCTCATGCTCCAAGGATGTCGCGCATGTCTGAAATCATGCGCGATGGCCGCATCTTGCAGCCTCAAGCAGCTAGTCGCTGATGGAAACGGGCGGGTTCAATGTGGCGGCCTACCTTCGGGCCGAGACTCGTCCGCTCTCGACGTCAAAGACTTCGCCGCCTGCGCCGAGCGCGGCGAAGGCGGCAGGATCTGCACCGGTCAGCCAGACCTGCGCGCCGAGCTTCTTCAGCTCGTCGAACAGCGCGGCGCGCCGGTTCGGGTCGAGATGCGCGACGACCTCGTCGAGCAGCAGCAGCGGCACGATGCCGGTCATTTCCGCCACCAAGGTCGCATGCGCCAGCACGAGGCCGATCAGAAGCGCCTTCTGCTCGCCGGTCGAGGCATCGCGCGCGGGCATGCTCTTCGGCGCATAGACGACCTGGAGGTCGGTGAGGTGCGGGCCGTCGGTGGTGCGGCCGGCAATTGCATCGCGCGGGCGGTTGTCGCGCAGGATCTGCCGGTAGCGGTCCTCGACCGACGTCGCTGTCTCGTTGAGCAGCGCGTTCTCCATCCAGCCGTCGAGCGCGATTTGCGCAGACGGGAAGGCGGAAGCCTGCGCGCGCGCGTTGAGCATGCCGGTGAGCCTTGCGGCGGTCTGGCCGCGCGTTGCCGCGACCGCGACCGCAAGCTCCGCCGTCTCGCGCTCGATCGCGTCGCACCAATGGTCGTCGTAATTGCGCGTCTCCAGCAGGCGATTTCGCGAGCGCAGCGAGCGCTCGAGTGCGTTGATCCGGCTGGAATGCTCACTGTCGATCGCGAGCACCAGGCGGTCGAAGAAACGCCGGCGCTCGGAGGCGGCCCCCATGAACAGCCCGTCCATCGCCGGTGTCAGCCACACCATGCGGATGTGATCGCCGAACGCGCTGGCCGAACCCACCGGCTCGCGGTCGACGCGGCACCGCCGGCTCACGGCGCTGTCGGGCCGTGGCGCATCGATGCCGGTGCCGAGCGTGGCCAGCCCCAGCGCGCCCTCGACCTGCGCCGACACCGCCCAGGAGCCGTCGCCCTGGTTGTCGGCGACGTCTTCCAGCGTCGCCCTCCGCAGGCCGCGTCCCGGCGACAGGAACGAGATCGCCTCGATACAATTGGTCTTCCCCGCCCCGTTGGGTCCGACCAGCGCCACCATGTCAGCCGCCGTCTCGAGCCCCGCCGCCCGATAATTGCGAAAATGCGTCAGCGTCAGGCGATGAATGCGGGAGGGGGTCATGATGTCTTTGTCATCGGCACGCATCAGCGGCGCCGCCCTTCGGACGGCTATTCCCGGCCATGACGGATGTAGTCAATACGCGGAGAGGCCGGTAGGCCTCACACCCGCATCGGCATCAGCACGTACAGCGCGCTCTTGTCGTCGCGGTCCTGCACCAGGGTCGGCGAGCCGGGATCGGCGAGCCTCAAGGTCGCGACGTCGCCTTCGATCTGGGCGGCGATGTCGAGGAGGTAGCGGGAGTTGAAGCCGATATCGAGGGCGTCGGAGGCGTATTCGACTTCGAGCTCCTCGGTCGCGCTGCCGGAATCCGGATTGGTCACCGACAGCACCAGCTTGCCCGGCGAGAGCGACAGCTTGACCGCCCGCCCCCGCTCGCTGGAGATCGTGGAGACGCGGTCGACTGCGTTCTCGAAATCCTTCTTGTCGACGGCGAGCTCCTTGTCGTTGTTCTGCGGGATGACGCGGCCGTAATCGGGGAAGGTGCCGTCGATCAGTTTCGAGGTCAGCACGACGTTACCGATGGTGAAGCGAATCTTGGCCTGCGACAGCTCGATCGTCATCTCGGCCTCGGTGTCCTCGATCAGACGCTGCACCTCGCCGACGGTCTTGCGCGGCACGATCACGCCGGGCATGCCCTCGGCGCCCTTGGGCTGCACCAGGTCGAGCTGGGCGAGGCGGTGGCCGTCGGTCGCGACGCCGCGCAGGGTCGCAGCCTTGGCCGTGCCGGCGGCGTGCAGATAGATGCCGTTCAGGTAATAGCGCGTCTCCTCCGTCGAGATCGCGAACTGCGTGCGGTCGATCAGCCGCTTGACGTCCTTGGCGGCGAGCGAGAACGAGTGCGACATGTCGCCCGCGGCCAGATCCGGGAAATCGTTCTCCGGCAGCGTCTGCAGCGTGAAGCGCGAGCGGCCGGCGCGGATCGCGAGCACCGCCCGGTCGCCATCGGCCTCCAGCACGATCTGCGAACCATCCGGCAGCTTGCGCACGATGTCGTAGAACATGTGCGCCGGCACGGTGGTGGAGCCGGCGGTCGCGGTTTCCGCCGGCAGCGTCTCCGTCACCTCGAGGTCGAGGTCGGTGGCTTTCAGCGATAATTTCGCGTTTTCGGCGCGGACCAGCACGTTGCCGAGGATCGGAATCGTGTTGCGGCGCTCGACCACGCGGTGGACATGGCCCAGCGACTTCAGGAGTTGCGCGCGTTCGACCGTAACCTTCATTGCACTACTCGCCCGATCCCCAGATGAAAAAGCCGGACGGCCGAGAAGCCCGCCGCGGCACCGCAAGACCCCAAAGCTGAGGCCATCCCGCCGATATGACCAAAGCCGTCAGGGTCGCGCAAGGTGGCGCGGAAAGCCATCCGTTTCAAGGGATTGGGCGGCAGTTCCCCACGATTTACCGATGTTTCGTGCCGAAGCGCGACGTGCCGGTTGGCGGCGAACTCCGTCTCCGGGCGTCATGGCCGGGCTTGTCCCGGCCATCCACGTCTTGCACTGCTGGACCGGGAGCGTGGATGCCCGGGACAAGCCCGGGCATGACGATATCCCATGCGGCCCAGGCGCTTATTCCTGAAGCTGGCGCTTCAGCGACTCCACCTCCTCGGACAGCGCGGTGTCCTTGGAGACCAGGGCCTCGATCTTGCGCACCGCGTGCAGCACGGTGGTGTGGTCGCGTCCGCCGAAGCGGCGGCCGATCTCGGGGAGCGAACGCAGGGTCAGCGTCTTGGCGAGATACATCGCCACCTGCCGCGGGCGGACCACGTTGGCGGTGCGGCGCGAGGAGAGCAGGTCGGAGCGGCTGACATTATACTGCCGCGCCACCACGCGCTGGATGTCCTCGATCTTGATGCGCTTGGGCTCCTGCGGCCGGACCAGGTCGCGCACCTCGTGCTCCGCCATCTCCAGCGTCACCGGCCGGTTGTTGAGCTTGGAATGCGCGAGCAGACGGTTGATCGCGCCTTCGAGGTCGCGGCCGTTATGGGTGATGGTGCGCGCCAGATATTGCAGCACCTCCTCGGGCACTTCGAAGGTCGCATGATGGGCGCGGGCGGCGGCGACGCGCGACTTGAGGATGCCGTGGCGCAGCTCCTCGCCGAGCGAGCCCATCTCGACCACGAGGCCGCCGGCCAGCCGCGAGCGCACGCGGTCGTCGAGGCTCTCGAGATCGGATGGCGGACGATCCGCCGCGATCACGACCTGGCGGCCTGCGTCGATCAGCGCGTTCAGCGTGTGACAGAACTCGGCCTGTGTCGACTTGCCCTGGAGGAACTGGAGATCGTCGATCACGAGCACGTCGATGCCGCGCAGCGCTTCCTTGAAGGCGAGCGCTGTCTGCGTCTTCAGTGCGGCGACGAAGCCGTACATGAATTTCTCCGCAGTGAGATACAGCACCTTGCGCTCGTTGCCGGAATTGCCGGCCCAGGTCACGGCCTGAAGCAGATGCGTCTTGCCGAGGCCGACGCCGGCATGGATGTAGAGCGGATTGAACATGACGGGATCGCCGCGTCGCCCTTCGGCGACCTGACGCGCGGCGGCATGCGCCAGCGTGTTGGAGCGACCGACGACGAAGCTCGCGAAGGTCAGGCGCGGATCGAGCGGCGAGCCGCCGAGCGCGTCGTGACTGGCCGAGACCGGCGCGATTGCGGTCGAGCGAAGCTCCGGCGCCGGTACGCGGCGCGCTTCGACCGGCGCGGGCGCTTCCTTCGGCTGCACCGCCGGGCGCACGGCGGTTCGGACCGTGAGATCGATGCGATGCACTTCCGGCATCTCGGCCTGCCAGCACGACAGCACGCGCTCGGCATAATGGGCCTGGATCCAGCTCTTCAGGAATCGCGTCGGCACCGAGAGCCGCACGCTCTCATCCTGCACGCCTTCCAGATCCATGCGTGCAAACCAGCTCGTATAGACGTCTTCTCCAACGCTCGAGCGCAGCCGACCCTTCACGCGTGACCAGCGATCCTGTTCCATTGTCATCGTCAGAAAACTTCTCTTGAGAGATATAGTTGCGTTGTGAGCGCCATGCAGGGTTCCTGCCACGGTCCCTGACGTGGCGCGACCTCGAGCGAGTCCATCGTCAGGCATGGCTCGACCGTTCGGCGGGAATGCCGCGTCAGATCAGCGATGTCAGAGATGGAGGGGTCGCGAGGTCAGCGCGTACTCGGCGCTCCGTCATACGCGGGAGGCTGGAGATCCGACGGAGCTGGAACGGCATCGATGGAATAGGAAACGTGCTTCAATACCGCGTTGAGTCCGTAAGACATGATACCTCCCCGTCCTGCCGTGATCGCTCACGACAAGGTCCTGCGTGTCCTGAAGACAACCGCGCCGTACTCCTGTCGCGGATGCCTGCCCAATGTACTGGTCGTCCGCTCGACTTCGCCACCTCGCGTGCCGGGGTAGTTTGCGACGTCTCTCATGTGCGCATTGCGCGAGGCGGGAAGATCCCGCTTGGAGACATTCAGACAAAGAGCTACCGTTCCCATATTGCTATGGGTTTTGAATCGACATCGCTTGTTGAAGCGTCGCCTACGTGCACACCGCCGCCGATCTGCACGCTCGCCCCGTTTCCTAAACCGCGCTGGTCTGAAGATCGTGGGCGCCGCTGACGACTTAAGGAATACACTAAGCGGAAAGACTCGCAACGAAATTGATTCACAGTCGATCGATCAAAAAACTTGACCAGCGTTAACGCCGCGCGCGACTTGTTCACAGGCTCGGTTGCAAGTTTTTGGATTCGTGCACAGAATCGAGAGTGCCGCGCCTCATGTGACAATTTTCATTCGCGGCCGAATTTTTTTAACAAAAGCGTCACGCACCTGACGCGCGAGCGAATTTTCCAAATGCTTGTCGCTGCTATGTTGATAAGTGATTATTGAGTCACCGCTTTTCGGGACTCTTTTTGCAGGGTAACTCCACCGCCACACGCGTTCCGGTGAATTACGGTGTGCAGAACTCTCGTCGGCGCGGATTTAGTTCGAGCCCGAAGCGCGGGGTTTTTGCAACGCGGTGAAGTTTCCACTGTTGCAGAACATCGTCAGGTACAATTACGGAACGAAGAATAGCGCGCGCGATGCCAATCGTCCGAGCGAAGATCGACCTTCGCGCGACTGCTTGCGTCGATATGGCAGCCAACAAAAAAGCCCGGCGCATTGCCGGGCCGTTTGACGCGCTGATCGGATCGACCGATCAGATGATGCTGCGAGATTACTTCGCGAGCTTGGCGATCTGCGCGGTGAGGCGCGAGACTTTGCGGCTGGCGTTGTTCTTGTGAATGATATTGCGCTGGGCGGCGCGCATCAGAGCGGGCTCGGCAGTCGCGAGTGCCTTCACGGCAGCGGCGCGATCGCCGGTCTTGATGGCTTCCTCGACGGTGCGCACGGCACCGCGCATCTGGGTGCGGCGCGACTTGTTGACGGCGGTGCGGCGGGCGATCTTGCGCGTCGCTTTCTTGGCGGAAGTGGTATTGGCCATGGGTTCAATGTCCTTTGCGGTACCGGTCGCGTCTTGGTCGGGGTAGCGCCGGCTGCTTGACCGCTTAATCGACGCTCGGATTTAGGGTGTTCGGTTGCTGGGCCGTTCCCGGAGCATGAGCGACGGCCTCGCGGCTGCCTCTGAGGCTCCATAGAGTCTTCAAGCTCGGATGAGGCTTGAAGCTCGAGGGCGCCTGCAACTGCTCAAAGAACAGCGGCGGCAGGATTGCGCCCACCGCCAGTTGGCGCCCTTATAGAGAGGGTCTTTGGCACCGTCAACGCTTTAGGGAGCTGTAATTCCGCCTTTGGCGCCCGGGACTGGTGCCGTAACGCACTGAAGAGGTTGAATTTCTGCCGTCGCCCGGCTATTGGCTGGCAACGGTCCCAGAGGTCGTCCGGTCGGACGACCAGCGCAGGTGAGGCATGATCCGCGGCTTTTTCCGACTGATAGGGCTGTTGCTGCTCGCCGGCGGGTTCATCTTCATGGTCTATGACGGCGCCCGCTGGGTGGCCGACCAGACCCTCAGGTTCACCCGGTTCGGCCAGTTCTGGAACGACATCAATCAGGCCAGCCAGTCGGCATTCCGCACCTGGGTCGAGGCCAAGGCGCCCTGGCTCTGGACCTCCGTGATCCGCCTGGTGCTGGAGCAGCCGGTCTTCGCCGTGCTCGGCATTCTGGGCATCCTGCTGATGATCCTGTTCCGCCCCCGCAAGCCGCTGATCGGCTATTCGCGGGATTGAGGCTGCAGATGGCAGCCGCGTAACACCGCTGCCCCGTGCCACGTAGATGCCTATATCCCCACCTGTTCGCGAGCACGCCGCCTGAGCGTTCGGTTCCCGCTTCGCTCAAGCGGTGAATGGCTCGTCCCGGAGATCCGACCATGCTGTTCATGCGCAAGACCACCGCATTGCCGAGTGCCGCCGACGCGCTGCCTGGCCGTGCGCAGGCCATCCCGACCGCGACCACCCATTTCGGCGCCAAGCTGAAGCCGCCTTATCCCGCCGGCCTCGAGCGGGCGGTGTTCGGACTCGGCTGCTTCTGGGGTGCCGAGCGCAAATTCTGGGAGCTCGGCGACGGCGTCCACGCCACTGCCGTCGGCTACGCCGGCGGTCACACGCCGAACCCGACCTATGAGGAAGTCTGCTCGGGCCGCACCGCCCACACCGAAGTGGTGCTGGTCGTGTTCGACCCGAAGAAGATTTCCTACGAGGCGCTCTTGAAGACGTTCTGGGAGAGCCACAACCCGACGCAGGGCATGCGCCAGGGCAACGACATCGGCACGCAATATCGAAGCGCAATCTACACCTGTTCCGATGCGCAGAAGAAGGCGGCCGAGGAGTCGAAGGCGCTCTACCAGAAGGCGCTTGCCGCCAAGGGCCTCGGCGCCATCACCACCGAGATCGCCCCCGCCGGCGAGTTCTATTTCGCCGAGGATTACCATCAGCAATATCTGGCGAAGAATCCCGCCGGCTATTGCGGCTTGGGGGGAACCGGCGTGTCCTACCCGATCGGCGTCGGCCTGAGCGCGTAAGTCTGCTCCGGGCTCGCTGCGCCTCTCCCGCTTGCTTGCGGGAGAGGTTGCATTGCATCGTGAGATGCAATGCGGGGGAGGGTTCTGTCCTCTGGTGATCGTCCCGACGTGGAGACTCCCTCTCCCCAGCCCTCTCCCGCAAGCGGGGAGAGGGAGCGCACCGCGCCCGTTGCCCGCAGTGCCCCACTCAACGCTTTATTAACCATAACCGGTGCATCACTGGAGCCGTCTCGTTTCGAGGGATAGGTCCGGTGCCGGTTGCACGCGCGTTTCGATGGTCGAACTTAGCAGTGTCCTTGGCGGCGTCCGCCGCGCTTGCCCTTGGCGGATGCATGCAGACCGCTCCCGTCGCAGTGATGCAGCCGCGCGCCGATCTCGATTCCATGGCCTATGGCCAGCCCTATGGCGCGCCGCAACCGGTTGTCGTCGCCGACGGTGGCGGCGCCATTGGCGCGCTGCGCAACTCCTTCGCCCCTTCGCCCGCGCCGGTCGGTTACGCCGCGCCGATGGTGGTACGCAATGGCGCTTCCTACCACCTCGATGCCGGTGACAAGCTTCGCGTCGTGGTCTACGGCCAGGAAGGTCTCACCAACAGCTATGCGATCGACGCCGGCGGCTCCATCACCATGCCGCTGATCGGCGCGGTGCCGGCGCGCGGCCGCACCACGGCGGGCCTTGCCGGCGAAATCGCCGCACGCCTGCGCAACGGCTACATCCGTGAGCCCTCCGTGGCGGTCGAGATCGAGGCCTATCGCCCGTTCTTCATCCTCGGCGAGGTCCTCGCACCCGGCCAATATCCTTACGTGCCGAACATGACGGTCGAGAGCGCGGTCGCCATCGCCGGCGGCTTCTCGCCGCGCGCCAAGCGCGACATGGTCACGGTCACGCATACCGAGAACGGCGGCTCCATGCGCGCCGTGGTGCCGCTCGGCACCCCCCTCAGCCCCGGCGACACCGTGTTCGTCGGCGAGCGCTGGTTCTAAGCATGATCCGGAAAAGTGCGCAGCGGTTTTCCGAAAAGATCATGCTTAAACAACAATCTCAGGCGCGATGACGGTTCATCTAATCGCATCGCGCTTTAGTCTCGGCCAACTCTGTCCTCGTCATTCCGGGCCTGCGCCTGTGGGCGCATTCCGGAATGACAGCGGAGAGAGAAACGCGCTTTACTTCAAATGCGTCGCGAGGAACTCCATGCTGCGCGGCCAGGCGATGTCGGCGCTGACCTTGTCGTAGCTCGCCCGCTCGTCGCAATGGAAGCCGTGCTGGGCGCCCGGATAGACGAAGACCTCGACGTCCGGCCGCTTCGTCTTGATGGTCTCGACGTCGGTCAGCGGGATGCCGGCATCCTTCTCGCCGAAATGCAGCTGTGTCGGCACCTTCGGCGTCTCGTCCGCAAAGCGCACCACCGCGCCGCCGTAATAGCCGATTGCGGCCTTCAGCCCCGACAGCCGCGTCGCCGCGACGAAGGCGATGCTGCCGCCGAGACAGAAGCCGATGATGCCCACGGGACCGACGCTTCTGGCGGCGTCGATCGCCGCCTGGGTGTCGCGCAGCATCGCGGCCCAATCCGGATTGGCCACGAACTTGCGCGCTTCCGCAATTTCGTCGGGCGAATAACCCGACTGGAAGTCTGGTGACGTCCGGTCGAAGATCGACGGCGCGATCGCGACATAACCTTCCTTCGCCAGCCGGTCGCAGACCGAGCGGATGTGGTGATTGACGCCGAAGATCTCCTGGATCACCACCACCGCGCCCTTGGGGCTGCCCGAGGGGTCAGCGCGATAGGCGCCGAACTGGAAATTGTCGGAGGCCGTCAGCTTGATGTCCTGTCCCACGCGGGTTGTCCTTCTTAATTGGTCTTCGATCCGTATTTTCAACTCTCACCCCTCATCCTGAGGAGCGCGCCCTTCGCGCGCGTCTCGAAGGATAGAGGCCCTCGACGCCTCAGCCGGGCCTTCATCCTTCGAGACGCTTGCTTCGCAAGCTCCTCAGGATGAGGAGCAATACTCACTCCCACATCCAGTTCTCGCCGTAGTCCTCCTTCCATCCTGCCAGCCGTCCGTGACGGAATTGCAGGAACAGGCGGTGACGGTAGGGGATCAACCTGCTGCCGCCGATGTTGCGAAGCGCGAGGAAGATCTCGTTGCCGGGACGTCCGCGGACATATTGCAGCGGCTGGCCGAGGGCGCGCGCGGTCTGCTCGGTGTCCATGCCGAAGGCGAGCGGCGTGTTGTTCGACAGGGTGGCGACGAAGGGTTGGCGCGGCGGAACCACGCCGAACGGCTCGGCCTGCGCAGATATCGACAGCAACATCGTGCCCGCAGCCAGCATCGCCCGCTTCATCGCCCACGTCCTTGCTTGATCGGCCTATCCCGGCAAGTTCTTCAGGAAAGGCATGACGGCGTCAACAAAAGCCTTGGGCTGATCGATGTTGACGGCGTGTCCGGCCGCGGGGATCACGACCTTTTGTGCGCCGGGAATCTTTGCCGCCATGTAGTCGGACGCCGCGAGGAACGGCGTGTCGTCGGCGCCGACCACGATCAGCGCCGGCACCTTGATGTCGGGCAACAGTTCGATCACGCGCGCATCGCGCTGGGTCAGCATGCCGCGCGCGGCAAGTGCCAGCCCTCCGGCGTTGCGATGGGTGGCAGTCGCGCGCTCGCGCGTCGCCGATTTCAGCATGTCGAGGCCTTCGCGGTCGAGCCGGTCGGCAGTGACAAGCGCCCGCGCGTTCCAGGCTTCGCGCGCGTCGTCCTTCTTGAAGCCCGGTCCGGTGTCGATGATCAGCAGCGCGCGGGTGCGCTCCGGGTGTGCGCGATAGAACGCGAGCGACATGTAGCCCCCGAGCGAGAGACCACCGATGATGGCGCGCTCGGCGCCGGCCGCATCGAGGATCGCCGCCATGTCGCCGACAGTCAGCGCTTCGCTGTACGCGCTCGGATCATCGGGATAGTCGGACTGGCCGTGTCCGCGCATGTCCCACAAGATCAGCTTGTGATCCCTCGCGAACGCATCGACCTGCCCATGCCACATCGCCGAAGTCGAGGAATAGCCGTGGGTGAGCAGCAACGGCGGACCCTCGCCATGAACTTCGTAGTAGATCCCGACGCCATCCCGATCGATCTCAGGCATTGTCCGCCCTCTCTTTATGTTGCCGCAACTCGGTGCACCTTCTCCGCTTGCGGGAGAGGGCGGTCCGCGGCGACGTCCGCACTCTAGCGTGCCAAGTTACTTCGGAGAAACTGCCCAAACGCATTGGCACTCATGTTGGGACGCCTTCTCTGTTGCGTCCAGCCGCTGCATCAACCCCGATCTCGCAATGCACAACACTGCGCCTGCGCGATAGTTTTTCGACTGCTTCCAAATTGCAATTGCCTCTCCGCCTGAACCCGATCATTCTTGGCGTCAAGGTGGGCCGCCAGCCCGGTGGGCGTCCGCCGCACAAGTTGCCGCCGTAAGCGGCTTCATGCACCGGCAGGGGAAGACGCCTATGCCAACACTCACCATCAACGGGCGGAGTCTGTCCGTGGATGCGGCGAACGACACGCCGCTCCTCTGGGCGATCCGCGAGCAATTGCAGATGACGGGCACCAAGTTCGGCTGCGGTGCCGGGCTGTGCGGGGCCTGCACCGTGCACGTCAACGGAGAAGCCGTGCGCTCGTGCCAGACCATGGTCGGCGACGTCGCCGGCAAGAAGATCACCACCATCGAAGGCCTCTCCGCCAAGGGCGATCATCCCTTGCAGAAGGCGTGGATCGCCGAGCAGGTGCCGCAATGCGGCTACTGCCAGTCCGGCCAAATCATGCAGGCGGCCTCGCTGCTTGCGAAGAATCCCAATCCGACCAAGGACGAAGTGGTCGCGCATATGGACGGCAATCTCTGCCGCTGCATGACCTATTCGCGGATCCAGAAGGCGATCATGCGCGCCGCATCCGAGATGCGCACCGCGTCCAACGCCTCCAGCGAGCGGAGGCCCACATGAACAAGCACGTGAAGAACGTCACCTCCGAGACGACCGATCTCAGCCGCCGCTCCTTCCTGGTCGGCACTGCCGCGACCGGGCTCGTGCTCGGCTATGCGGGCGTGCCCGGCATCGATTCTGCGGCGGCCGCAGCGCCCGCCAATTTCGAGCCGAGCGTCTGGTATGCGATCTCGCCGGACGGTCTCGTCACCGTGACTTGCGGCAAGGCCGACATGGGCCAGCACATCGCCTCCACCATGGCGCAGATCGTCTGTGAGGAGCTCGGCGCGAAATGGACCGACATGCGCGTGTCGCTCGCCTCCAATGATCCGAAGTTCAACGATCCCGTGCTCGGGGCGCAGATCACCGGCGGCAGCTGGTCGACCATGATGAACTTCGAGGCGATGAGCCGCGCGGGCGCCGCCGGACGGATGGCCCTGACCGAAGGCGCTGCCGCCGCGATGGGCGTGCCGGCCAGCGAGCTCGTGGTGCGCGATTCCATGATCGTGCATCCGAAGTCGAAGAAGCAGATGTCGTTCGCCGAGGTCGTGAAGAGCGGCAAGGCGACCAAGTCCTTCACGCCGGACGAGCTGAAGGCGATCAAGCTGAAGACGCCGGATCAATACACCATGATCGGCGTCTCGGTGCCGCAGCTAGACATCCCCTCCAAGACCAACGGCACGGCCAAATACGGCATCGACGTGATGCTGCCGGGCATGGCCTATGGTGCGCTGGTCACGCCGCCGGTGCGCTTCGGCGCCACCGTGAAATCCGTCGACGACAGCGCGGCGAAGAAGGTGCCGGGCTTCATCAAGGCCGTCACCCTCGATGACAAGACAGGCACGACCTCCGGCTGGGTCGTCGCGGTCGCCAGCACCTATGCCAACGCCAAGAAAGCGGCGCAAGCGCTGAAGATCGCCTATGACGGCGGTCCGAACGCGAAGCTGTCGAGTCAATCGCTGCTCGATGAAGCCATGCGGCTTCAGAAGCTGGAGGATTCCGGCCAGTTCTTCGTCAAGGACGGCGATCCCAATGCAGCTTTCGGCTCGGCGGCCAAGGTGGTGGAGGCCGAGTACACCACCAGCATCAACATCCACGCGCCGCTGGAGCCGATGAACGCGACCGCGGAGTTCAAGGGCGACATCCTGCACATCTATTCCGGCAACCAGTTCGCGACGCGCTCCGGTGCGATCGCCGCAGGTGCGGCCGGGATCGATCCGAAGTTCGTGGTTATGCATCAGATGTGGCTCGGCGGCGGCTTCGGCCGGCGGCTCGATGCCGACATGATGATTCCGGCGGTGCAGGCGGCGAAGGCGGTCGGCAAGCCGGTGAAGGTGATCTACTCGCGCGAGAACGACATGACGATGGATTTCTCGCGTCCGCTCACCTACCAGAAGGTCAAGGCCGGCGTGGACGGCGATGGCAAGCTCATCGCGATCAGCCACGACGTGGTCTCGGCCTGGCCGACCGCGCGCTGGGGAATTCCTGATTTCCTGACGCCCTCGGTCGACAAGAAGGGGCCGCTCGATTCCTTCACGGTCAATGGAGCGGACTTCTTCTACACAGTGCCCAATCATTATGTGCGCGCGGTCAAGAACGAGCTCGCGCACAACGCCACGCCGTCCGGTCAGCTCCGCTCGGTGGCGCCGGGCTGGACCTTCTGGGCGGTCGAAAGCATGATCGACGAGATCGCGGCGGCGACCGGCAAGGATCCGGCGCAGCTCCGCATCTCGCTGCTCGACGGCGCCGGCAAGAACGACGGCGGCGCGCAGCGGCTGCGCAACACCCTGCTCGCTGCGATGGGGCTGTCCGGCTACGGCACCAGGCAGTTGCCGAAAGGCGAAGGCATGGGCGTTGCCTGCGTGTCCTCGCAGGAACGCGCGAGTGCGAGCTGGACGGCATGCGTGGCTCACGTCGCCGTTGCGCCGTCGGGCGCGGTGACCGTGAAGAAGCTCACGATCGCAACCGACGTGGGTACGCAGGTGCATCCCGACAACATCCGCGCTCAGGTCGAGGGCGCAGCGCTGTGGGGCCTGTCGCTGGCGATGTACGAGAAGGCGACGCTGAAGGACGGTGGCATCGAGCAGACCAATTTCGATGGCTATACGCCTCTGCGCATGAGCCAGACGCCCGAGGTGGCGGTCGCCGTGATCGCCAACGGCGAGAAGGCCACCGGCGTCGGCGAGCCCGCGGTGACGGTGGTGGCCCCCGCCATTGGCAACGCCATCTTCAATGCCAGCGGTGCCCGCGTCCGGGCGCTGCCGATCACGGCCGAGGCCGTGAAGGCGAGCATGAAGGCGTAAGGCTGGGCGTGATTGCTGAATGATATGATCCGCCGGAGCAATCTCCGGCGGATTACTTTTTGGGCGCTGTCACGCCCAGTCCGGTCCCGGGCATGCCGTTCCCTGAGCTTCAGGGCCAAGGCGTGGATGGCCGGGACACGACCAGCCATGACGGAAAAATTCTCCTTGTCCATCAAGGCTCTTTCTACTGTGCATGGGGTTGTTTTCACTGTTTGCCATTCTGCCCTGGAACCCGGATCCGTAAAATTTCATCCAATTCCCCAAGGTTCCATTGAGCACGCCTCTTAAGGCCCGGAGAACCTGATCGGCTTAGGCTGACCCCAAATCCAGTCCCGTGCTTTGGGGAAGTCATGAACGCCTCAGCCAAACCTGCCGCCAAACGTCGGCTTCTGCTCGCCTCAGACCGGAGCGACGCAAGCAGCGAGCTCGCCAGCATTTTGAAAGCGGTCGGCGACGTGTCGACGGTGACGACGGAGGCTATCCCCGCCCAGCCGGCGCGTGACCTTTCCGGCCTCGTGGTCGACATCAACCTCCGCTCGCCCGAGAGCGTGCAGCGGGTTCGCAACAAGCTGCGCGGCGATGCCTATCGTTCGATGCCGCGGCTGTTCGTGCTTGCAGACGCCCTGCATCACGGCACCATGCAGGCCTGGGCGCTAGGGGCCACCGACACCATCTCACGGCCGCTCCAGCCCGAGGCCATCCTTCAGCGCATCCGCGCCGCCTTCCCGGACACTGCCGCCTATGACGCGACCGACCGCGGCAAGACGCTCAACCGCGGCGTCGAGGCGGCGCACGCGGTGCTGGCCAAGATGTTCGAGAAGCTGCCGCTCGGCGTGGCCCTGACCTTCGACGACGTCATTGCGGCCGAGAGCAAGATCCTGAAGGCGATCAAGCATTCGTCGCTGCGTGAATGGCTCACCACCGTCGGCTGCCATCATGTCGGCAGCTATCGGCACTGCCTGTTCGTCACCGGCTTTGCCGTCGCCTTCGCGCAGCATCTCGGCATGCGCGAGGACGACCAGCGCCGCCTGACCCGCGCCGCGCTGCTGCACGACGTCGGCAAAGCCTTCGTTCCGGCCGCGCTGCTCGACAAGCCGGGCAAGCTCACCGACGAGGAGATGGCCGAAGTTCGCGAGCATCCTCGCCGCGGCTACGACGCGCTCGCCGAGCAGGGCAGCTTCCCGCCGGAGATGCTCGACGTCGTCCTGCATCATCACGAATTCCTCGACGGCTCCGGCTATCCGAACGGCCTGTCGTCGAACCAGATCAGCGACATCGTGCGGCTGACGACGATCGTCGACATCTACGCCGCCCTGGTGGAGAAGCGCGCCTATCGCATGCCCTTCACCCACTCGCGTGCGTTTACGATGATGGAAGGCATGGGCGGCAAACTTGATCAGCAGTTGCTGCAGGCGTTCAGGCCGGTGGCGCTGGGATCGTTCTGACACTAGCCGTCATTCCGGGGCGCGCGACGCGCGAACCCGGAATCTCGAGATTCCGGGTTCAACGCTGCGCGTTGCCCCGGAATGACATTCCTTCAGTCCACCATTTTCCGTAGCTCCGCCTTCGCAACCTTCTCCAGTGTCGAGCGCGGCATGTCGTCGACGAGCCTGACCTCGCGCGGCACCTTGAAGTCGGCGAGGCCGGCGCGGCAGGCGGCCATCACACGATCCTGCAGATCGGGCGCAGCGCCGGCGACGCCGCCCTGCGGGATGATGAAGACGACCGGCACTTCGTCCAGCATGGGATGCGTCTTCGCCACCACCGCGGCCTCGTGCACGCCGGGCACGAGGGCGACCACCTGCTCGATCTCGGAGGCCGCGACGTTCTCGCCGCCGACCTTCAGCATGTCCTTGGCGCGGTCGCCGAACTTGATGTAGCCGTTCGGTAGCCGCTCGACGCGGTCGCCGGTGAGAAAGAAGCCGTGCTCGTCGAAGCTCTCACGCGTCGCCTTCTCGTTGTGCAGATATTCGGCGAACAGCGACAGGCCGGGGATGCCCTTGATCGCGAGGTTGCCGGTGCCGCCGACCTCGGTCGGCCGTCCGTCATCGTCGGTGATGCGGATCTGGTATTCCGGCGCGGCGCGGCCGATCGACATCGGGATGTTGGGCTGATCGACCTCGCCGACGATGCCGTGGGTGATGGTCTCGGTCATGCCCCACCATCCGATCATCTTGATGCCGAAGGCGGCGAAGGCCGGCGGCTCGTTGATGGCGGAGCCCCACAGGCGGAACTTGTGGTCCTTCGGGATCTCCTGCTCGAGCAGGGCCTTCATGCAGAACGGGATGGTCGAAGTCCAGGTCGCGCGGTGTTCGCGCGCGACGCTCCAGAACCGGCTGGCGGAGAAGCGCGGCTGGATCACGCAGGAGCCGCCGACCCATAGCGTCGCCAGCATCGAATAGGCCAGCGCATTGGTGTGGAACAGCGGCAGATAGGTCTGGTGCACGTCGCTCGCATGCAGATCCTCATGCGCGGCGTTGATCTTGGCACCCCACAGCGCGTTGGCGTGGGTCCACAGCACCGCCTTCGGCCGCGACGTCGTGCCGGAGGTGTACTGCACGCTGCATGGGGCGAGCGGATCGGCGGCGCGCCTGGGACGATCGGCGCTGTCGGCGAACAGGGACTCGAAACTGTCGCCGCGCGAGACCGCCTGCGCCGGCGCCGTGCCGGCGTCATGCGAGGTCACCGCCAGCCAGCGGATGTTGCGGCAGTTCTGCGCGACGACCTCCGCATAGGCCGGCTGGGTGATCGCGGCGACAGCGCCGCAATGATTGGCGAAATATTCGATCTCGGCCGGCGCCGAACGGGTGTTGGTGGTCACCGCGATCGCGCCGAGTTCGACGCAGGCGAACCAGGCCAGCATCGCCTCGATGCAATTGTCCAGATGAATGAGCACGTATTCGCCGGGCTTGACGCCTCGCCGAGCCAGCCCTGCCGCGAGCGCACCGACGCGCTCGTGAAACTCGCCGTAGCTCCAGTGCCGCGCCGGCGCGTCGAACGGCACCCAGATCAGGAACGGATGTGAGCTGCGCACTTCGGCGCGCATCCTCAGGAGCCAGGGCACGTCGAGCCCGTCGAAGGGGCCCACGATTCCGGCGGCGGTGTGTTGAATGGGCATGGATCCTCCCGTGCAGCCTGCATCTTGATGGCGGCTGCCTTTTGTTTATTGCGTCTTCCTGCCACCGGACGGCGCGCGGCGCAAATCTGGGGGCGTATGTCGTCCGCGTTCCCTCGGCCGTCATTGCGAGCGAAGCGAAGCAATCCAGACTGTCTCCGCTGAGCCAGTCTGGATTGCTTCGTCGCAAGCGCTCCTCGCAATGACGGTGTTTGGGGCGGGCGGTGCGGTCCTATCGGCCTCAATCCTCGTAAGACGATATCTCGATCAGGCTCCCGTCGGGATCCCTGCAATAGACCGAGCGCAGCGTGCCGCGGGCGCCCTGCCGCGGGCCCGGGCCTTCCTCGATCGCGACGCCATGTGCCCGCAAATGCGCCACCACCTCGTCCGGTGTGGCCGAGGTGAGAAAGCACAGATCGTCGCTGCCGGCGGTTGGATGGTCGGCAGTGAACCACTCCACCTTGTCGGCGTCGCGTTGGCGGACGTTGATCTTCTGGTTACCAAACACGAGCGAGGTCCGCGGCGCTTTGCCGCCGCCGGGATCGAGCACCTTGACTTCCATGCCCAGGATCTTGCGGTACCAGTCCGCAGTCGCCGCGACGTCGGCGACGTTGATCACGAGATGATCCAGGGCGTGAACCTTGACCGGCATGTCTCATCCTTTCGTCATGATGCGCCCCGCGCACTTTCAGCCTGCGGCAAGCTTTGTTACAACCGCGCCGACGTGCCTTTCAAGCTATCGCTTTCAATAACAACACTGGGAGAACCCTCGAGATGATCACTCGCCGTACCGCGCTGGGCCTGCTCGCCGCCAGTCCGCTTGCAGCCACCCCGCTGTCGAAGGCCCTTGCCGCCGATTATCCGGCGCGTCCGGTGAAATGGGTGGTCGGCTATCCGCCGGGCGGGGCCACCGACATCCTGGCGCGGCTGCTCGGTCAGCGGCTCTCGGAAAAGCTCGGCCAGCAATTCGTGATCGAGAACAAGCCGGGCGCCGGGAACAACATCGCGACCGAATCGGTCATCAATGCCGAGCCCGACGGCTACACGCTGCAGCTGGTCAATCCGGCCAACTACATCAACGCCTCGCTCTACAAGAATCTCAAGTTCAACTTCGTGCAGGACATCGCGCCGGTCGCCTCGTTCCAGCGCGTTCCGAACGTGATGACCGTCAACAAGGACGTGCCGGCCAAGAATGTCGCCGAGTTCATCGAATATGTGAAGTCCAATCCCGGCAAGGTGAACATGGCCTCGTCCGGCAACGGCACCTCGGTGCATCTGTCCGGCGAGATGTTCATGGCCATGACCGGCTGCAAGATGCAGCACGTGCCTTATCGCGGCGCCGCGCCCGCGATCACCGACATGCTCGGCGGTCAGGTGCAGGTGATCTTCGACAACATGCCTTCGATCATACAGCACATCCGCTCCGGCGCGCTTCGCGCTATCGGCGTCACCACCACGGAACGCTCGCCGCAGCTGCCTGACGTGCAGCCGATCGCCGACACCGTGAAGGGGTATGAGGCGAGCGCGCTGTTCGGCATGGGAGCGCCGAAGAACACGCCGAAGGAGATCATCGCCAAGCTCAACGCCGAGGTCAACGCGGTCATGAAGGAGCCCGACATGGCCAAGCGTCTGGTCGAGCTCGGCGGCGAGCCGCGGGTGCAGACGCCCGAGGCGTTCGGCGAGGAGATCAAGGCCGAGACCGAGAAGTGGAAGAAGGTCGTCGAGTTTGCCGGCCTGAAGGTCGAGTAGCGATCTTGTGATGCCTGGGAATGGAGCCCTGCCGTCCGGCAGGGCTTTTTTTGCGCGCCCGGTGTCGTTGATCTGGAATAAAGAGGTACGACGAAACCCGGTGATATGTGGGGCCGTATCTCTCACGACGAAGAGGAGTTGGAATCATGCGCATGCTGCAATGGGCGCTACCGGCGCTGGCCACCATGGTTCTCGTCGGTTTCGCCACCAGCACTCCCGCCACGGCGCGCGACTATCCCTGGTGCGCGCAGGGCGGCGAGTACGACTATCCCGGCGAATGCGCCTACAGCACCTATGAGCAATGCCAGGCCAGCGTCTCCGGCCGGCTGCTCTTCTGCGACCGCAATCCTCGTTTCGCCTACGGCGATGTGCAGCCGCAACCGCGGCCGCATCGGCGCGCAAGGCCTGTGCCCTATTGAGAGCTGATCGATGTCGTGCCGCGGATGCGGCCGGCGCTACCGCTTCGCGTCCGCCTGCTCGGTCGCATTGCACGAGATCAGCATCGTATACGGCCGGGCGTTGGCGGCGATGTCGGTGGTCTTGAGCTCGCCCTTTGGTTCGGCGGTCTGATATGGCACCACGGAATTGTCGAGGAAGTCGCGCAGCACGCCGGTCTTGATGGCGAAGTTGATGTTCTCGGGAATGTTGCCGGTCGCCACGGCGATACGGAGCGCGTCGACCTTTCCGGTGACGACACCCACGACCTGCCCGGTGGCGTCGAACAGCGGGCCTCCACTATTGCCCGGCTGCACGGGCGCGCTGATCTGCAGGAAGCGGGTGTCGTTGCGCATGCCGCTGAGCGAGCTCACGATTCCCGTCGTCACGGTGAAGTCCGAGGTCAGCATTCCATGGTAGGGAAAGCCGATCGCGACGACGGAATCACCGGAGCGGATCGAGCGGTCGCGGATTCGGGCAAAGTCCTTGAACGTGGTCGTCGAAGGCGCCTGCAACAAGGCGAGATCGTTGTTGGCATCGCTGGACACGACACGCAACGTGATCGCGGCTTCGCCCGTGAGATTGCCCTTGATGTCGGCGCAACCACTGATCACGTGGTTGTTGGTGACGATGTGCCCGCTCGCGCTCACCACGAAGCCAGTGCCGCTTTTTGCTCTGGCCGTCCTGCTGCCGGCTGCCGACGGGGCTTGCTTGTCGGGGGTGGCCTGCGGCCTGGTGGCGATCTTCGAGAAATCTCCGACCTTGTCCAGCCCGTCCGCCTTGACCCGGGTCACACAATTGCTGACCGCTGCGATAAGAGGGGCGGTCGAGGTCAGGCTGAACTGGAACGGCGTGCCTCTCGCCACCGCCACCATCAGGCTCGCCTTCTGGAAAGCGCGCGCGACGTTTGTCGGCAGAACGGCTGAGACCATCACCTCGGAGAAGGCGGTCGCAAACAGCCTCACCTCGGCCTGACCGTCGAAGGTCAGGTCGATCGTCAGGCTCTCGCCCTTCTTGAAGCGAAACGCTGGATTGGCAAAACCGAGCAACCACGCGTTGTTCGTATCCTGGCCCACAAGCAAGGTCATGCCATTGGCGTAGGGCGTGCTTGCAGCGCAGTGCGAGAACGCGCCGGTCGCGTCATTGGTGTAAGCGCCACCGTTCCAGTTGCCGACATGGATGGTGCCGAAAGGCCCCGCCGCATGGACGAGCCCGGCGAGCATCGTCTGGAAAACAAACGCAACGACAAATGACTTGAGCCACATACCCAGCCCCCCGGGGACGCTTTTGGATCATCTTATCCGCGGGGCCATGTGCCGCGCAACCGCCAGTTGTCCGCCGGGATTGATGCAGTTGCCTACATCGGGCTTGCCTTTACTTTGCGTCGCCATATACTTTGCAATACAAAGCAACGGGTCGCAATCCCGGGAAACACGACTGAAGCGAGGTTTTGGGTTGCCGATGCGTGATCTCGACAAGGCGCTGGCCGATATCGTGGCGATCCGCAGCCAGATTGCGGCCGGCACGGCGTTTCGCGGCTACGGCCCGGCGACGATGGCGGCGACAGGCGCGATCGCGCTGCTCACTGCGGTCCTGCAGGTCTGGCTGCTCGACGATCCCACCGGCGAGCCGCTCGGCTTTTTCATCGGCTGGTTCATTGCCGCCGCGCTCTCGGGCCTGATGATCGGGATCGAGATGCGCGCACGCTCGCGCCGTCATCATTCCGGCCTAGCCGATGCGATGATCCATCAGGCGGTCGAGCAGTTCCTGCCCGCCGGCGTTGCCGGCGTGCTGCTGGCAGTGGTGATGTGGAAGTTCGCTGCCGAGACGCTGTGGTTGCTGCCCGGCCTTTGGCAGATCCTGGTGTCGCTCGGGATCTTCGCCTCGGTCCGGTCGCTGCCGCGCACCGTCGCGCTCGCCGGCGCATGGTATTTCGTGTCCGGCTTCATCGTGGTGGCGCTGGCAAGCCGGACCCACACGCTGTCGCCATGGACCATGGGCCTGCCTTTCGTGATCGGGCAATTGGTGATGGCGGGCATTCTGCATTTCGCATCGGGAGACAATGATGTCGAAGACTGACAGCGCGCCCTTCTCCTATGAAGGGCTCGACCGCGTGATCCACGAGAAGGCCCGACTCGGGGTGCTGACCTCGCTGATGGCGCATCCCAAGGGGCTGGCATTCGGTGATCTCAAGCAGCTCTGCGGCCTCACCGACGGCAATCTCAGTCGACACCTGGCCGTGCTCCAGGAGGCCGGCCTCGTCGAGGTGACCAAGGGTTACGAGGGCAACCGCCCGCACACGACGTGCCGCCTGACCAAGGCCGGCCGCCGCCGCTTCCTCGATTATCTCGCCGTGCTCGAGCGGCTGGTCCGCGATGCGGCGAAAGCCGCCGGGCGCGAGGCGCCGTCGCTCGGCCGTCTCGGTATCGTTTCGACCTGATCCTCCCCTTTTGACCGGAGACTTTGCAATGCAAAGTGAAATCGCCGCCCGCAACGAGAAGCTTCATGTCGGCATCATCATGGACGGCAACGGCAGATGGGCGACGCGGCGCGGTCTGTCGCGCATGCGCGGCCACGAAGCCGGCGTCGAGACCATCCGCCGTATCGTCGAGGCCGCGCCCAAGCAGGGCATCGGCACGCTCACGCTCTATGCTTTTTCCGCCGACAATTGGCGGCGGCCGAAGGCCGAGGTTGCCGCACTAATGACGTTGCTGCGCTTCTATCTCGCCAACGAAGTGCAGAGCTTGGTCAAGAACGGCGTGCGCCTGACCGTCATCGGCCGCCGCGACCGTCTGCCCGAAGGCATGGCCACGGCGATCACCCGCGCCGAAGAGGCCACCGCCGATGGCGGCACGCTGCATTTGCGCATCGCGGTCGATTACTCCGCGCGCGACGCCATCCTCAATGCCGCGGCGAAGGCGGCCGCGCTGACCAGCCTGACCCGCGAGGCCTTCTCGCAGCTCGTTACCGGCGAGGCCGGCCTTCGCGACGTCGACCTGATCATCCGCACGTCCGGCGAGAAGCGGCTGTCGGACTTCCTGCTCTGGGAAGGCGCCTATGCCGAGCTTCACTTCACCGAGCGGATGTGGCCCGAATTCGACGCGGGCGACCTTGCCGTGGCTCTGGCGTCCTTCCACGGCCGCGAGCGCCGGTTCGGCGGTCTTCAGGCGATCATGCCCGACGAGGTGCCCTCACTCTCACGGGTGTGACGCCCAGCACGAAGAAATGAGCGTTCTCAGCCATGTACCGGCCTCGGCGATGAGAAGTCTCCATTTCGCAAAGCGGCTGTCATGTTCGCCACACGCGCATTGATTTGCGCCTGGCACGGATCCTGCTCTAGTCTCCCACGATGCGGTGTCCGCAGCGATGGGAGCTTTCCGCGATGCGCGCAGTCCTGGACTATTGCACCGGTGGAACGGAGCGGCAGGTCGCCGCCGGCACGCTGATTGTCAACGAGGGTGGCACCACCGGCCATCTCTACGTGCTGATGCAAGGCAAGCTCGAGGTGCTCAAGGGCGAGATGGTGGTCGCCACCGTCACCGAGCCCGGCGCAGTGCTCGGCGAGATGTCCGTGCTGCTGGGCCAGCCGCACACCGCAACCGTGCGGGCCTGCTCCGACGCGGTCGTCTACGAGTTCGAGGATGCCGCCTCGTTCCTGCAGAAGGAGCCGGGCGTGGCGCTGCTGATCGCGAAGATGCTGGCGCAGCGGCTCAACGTCGCCAACACCTATCTCGCCGATCTCAAGCGGCAATATGCCGGCCACGGCACGCACCTGGCGATGGTCGGCGAGGTCTTGCAGAGCATGATCAACCTTCCGCCGCTTGAGGTCTCGCCAGGATCGGATCGGCAATCCGATCCAAGAATGTGAGCCAGTCGGGCGGTGCCTCGATGGGCGCGGCCGGGCGCCTCAGGGGTGCATTCAGGTCGATCCACTGCGCCTCGCCGGCCGCAAGCCAGAACGCCTTGTCCGCATTGAGGTCCAGCACGATGTAAGCCGGCGGCCTGCCCGGTTGCAGGCCGGTGTTGAAGACCCAGGTCTGCCCCAGCCGGTCGAACCACGATCCGCCGGTGATGAACGGCGACTGGTGCACATGGCCGGAGATCACCATCGACGGCTGGTGCTGCGTGATCCATTGCACCAGCTCGACGTCGCCGAAGAAGCGCTTGCCGCCCCAGCTCGTCGGTGAATCCGCCGGCGGCGCGTGATGTGCCCAGATCCAGCGTCGCGGTCGGCCGGCCGCGGCGTCAGCGAGCTGCGCGACGATGCGCTGCCTGACCAGCGGCCCGTCCCACCACGGGCATACCACGAACATCGTATCGCCGATGGTCAGACTGTCGCCGTCGCAGGTGATCCCAAGCTCGCGCACCTCCGAAATCCAGCGCGAGATCTTCTCGCCTTCCGTGTTGCGCTCGTCGAGATCGTGATTGCCGGAGCAGAGGATCACGCGTGTCTTCGACGCAAGCAGCGCGAGGTACTTCTTCACCACCACGATCTGGGCGCGAAAATCCACGATCGAGCCGATGTCGAGCGCATCGCCGGCGAAGATCACGAGGTCGAATTGCGGCGCCGCGCTGACCAGCCAGTCGAGCTGAGGCAGCGAATAGTGCAGGTCGGCCACGACCAGGCAACGCATCGAAAATCCGTTGGCAGGAGCTGAGAATGTCTGGGAATTCCGGACGTTATGAAGCAAGAAACGGACCAGCACGGGTCGCCTCGCGTCATCGCGAGGCTGGACCGGATGGATGAATTCTGATGTTTTGACGCGCCCCGATGCGGATGTCCATATGACCCCCTTCAAGACCATTCGCGCCCGCGCCGAGAAACGCAAGGGCGGTCCCAAGGCGCTGGAAAAGCTGTTGCCTGCAAAGCCGGACCTCAAGCGGCTGGCGAAGCTCGCCGATGACCGTATCCTCGCCGAGATGACGAAACGGGTGTTCTGCGCCGGCTTTGCCTGGAGCGTGATCGATTCGAAATGGGACGGCTTTGAAGATGCCTTCCTGCATTTCCAGCCGGCCGAGCTCACCTTCCAGCCCGAAGATTATTGGGACGGCCTGCTGCGCGACGCGCGCATCGTGCGCAACGGCGCCAAGATCATGTCGGTGCGCGACAATGCCGCTTTCGTCCAGGAGATTGCGAAGGAGCACGGCAGCTTCGGCCGATTTCTGGCGAATTGGCCCTCGTCCGACGAGATCGGCCTGCTCGATCTCCTGAACAAGCGCGGCAGCCGTCTCGGCGGCAACACCGGTCAGATGCTGCTGCGCTTCGTCGGCTGGGACGGTTTCGTGACGTCCAAGGATGTGGTGGCTTGCCTGCACGGTGCAGGCCTCGACATTGCCGAAGAGGTCAAGTCGAAGGGCGATCTCGCCAAGGTGCAGGCGCAGTTCAATGCCTGGGCCGGGGAAACCGGCCTGCCCTACACCTATCTGTCACGCATCTGCGCGCTGTCGGTCGGTGAGAGCCGCGGCGAGTAGCAATTCGCCACAAACGTCAGGAGAAGCAATGGCCAAAGCATACTGGGTTGCAACCTACCGAGCGATCAAGAATCCCGATGCCATGGCGGCCTACGCCAAACTGTCGCGCCCGGCCATCGAAGCGGCCGGCGGCCGTGTGCTCGCACGCGGGATGCCGGCTGCGGCCTTCGAACTCGGTCAGATGGAGCGCGTCGTTCTCATCGAGTTCGACAGCGTGGAGCACGCCAAGGCGGCGTATGCGAGCCCGGCCTATCAGGCCGCTCACGATCTGCTTGGCGACAGCGCCGACCGCGACATCCGGATCGTCGAAGCCGCCGATTAGAGCATGATCCGGACAAGCGTGCAGCGGTCTTCCGAAAAGCTCCTGCTCAAACAATCACCTAAAGCGCGATGACGATTCACCCAATCTCATCGCGCTTTAGCGCCGCCAACGGGCGGATCGTGTGCATACTGTGGCGATCTCGTGCCGCGAGCGCGGCGGACGCCGCGCGCGATCACGAAATACATTTTGCAGGAACATTTGTCCGCAGCGTCTGTTCGGGACCTTGAGCCAGGCGGACAAGGGCGCAGGGAACGCACGCTCCCGCCCGGGGTCAATGAAACCGGACACAGAAACGGAGCAGCTCATGAAGCTCACATCCGAACAGGTGAAGCAGACCGTCAACCAGCTCGGCGCTCAGGTGCTGCCCGACGAGCACCCCGCGATGCCGCAGCTCAACAGCATGTTTGGCGATCACACCTTTTTCGTCGACGAAATGGGCCTCAAGGTCGTCGAGCCGACGCCATCACCTGGCGCCGATCGCCAGAGCGGCGAGGTCGTCAGCCTCGCCGATTGGGGCGATTCCGACCTGACTCGGTTGATGGCGCACGAGCCCGAACCGACCGGCGTGATCGTGGTGTTCGAGCACGCGAGACATTGAGCGGCGATCGCGGATCGCCTTCACCGGTGGCGGGGTGTTAAAATCCCGCCACCGTCAGTCGTCTAGAGCCAACGCGCTGCCGCGCTCTCTGGCGTGATCCAAGGTCGCTCGCGGCGATCATGCTTGGAGCGGGATCTCGATGGCAATGCGGGTCCCTGGGCCTCTCGTGCCCTCGAGTCGCAGGCGCCCGTTCAGCGACGAGGCCACCAGATTGAACGCGATGTGCAGCCCGAGGCCGGTATGACCACTCTCCCGGCTGGTCGTCACGAACGGATCGAAGATATGCGCCTGCAAGTCCTCGGGAATCCCGACGCCCTCATCGGCGCAGACCAGGCGGACGGATTTCGGGTCGGGTTGGCTGACCGTGATGACAAACTTGCCGCCTCTCTTGTCAGGGTACGCGTGCCCCGCGCTATTGAGTGCGAGATTGCTGATCACCTGAGCCAGCGCTCCGGGGTAGCTGTTGAGCTTGATTCCCGCCGGGCATTGGACGTCGACCGTCAGGGCATGATGCGACAGCAATGGCCTGAGCCTGGACATCAATTCCGACAGCCACTCCTGGAGTTCGAACGTCCGCCGGTCCTCATCGGCCTGATGGACGGCGACCTGCCTGAAGCTGTGCACCATCTCAGATGCGCGATGCAAATTGTCAGAGGTCAGATTGAGTCCCTGCTTGAGCCTGTCGATCCCCTTGGTCAGATCGGACCGCCGGACCGATGCTCCGCCCAATGCTTCAGCCATCGCT
The DNA here is from genome assembly GCF_054602315.1 of Bradyrhizobium cedriense. NCBI lineage: Bacteria > Pseudomonadati > Pseudomonadota > Alphaproteobacteria > Hyphomicrobiales > Nitrobacteraceae > Bradyrhizobium > Bradyrhizobium cedriense. The sequence continues at coordinate 316,274 of NZ_JBTSWB010000004.1, forward strand.
TGCAGATCGGTCTGCATGGTGGTCGAGGTCGTCAAGGCGAGACCGAGCGGAGTGCTGACCTCGTGCGCGACACCGGCCACCAATTGCCCCAGTGAGGCGAGCTTTTCCGCCTGCACGAGCTGCTCCTGAGTCGCGCGCAGATCGCGCAGCGATCTCTCCGAGCGTTCCTTTTCCCGCTGTAGCGCCTCGGACGTCCGAAATTGCCTTCGCGCCCGGTACTCGCGCGCGGCCACGGCATAGAGCGACAAGGCGTAGGCGTTGCCGACGAGAGAATGATTGATGAATCTCAGTCCCGTCGGCAGCGTCGGCGCGAGCGCCTCGGCGACCAGCAGCGCCACCCACGACAGCAGGCAGAAGATCGCGAGCGAACCGATCCGCAACGGCAGCATGGTCGAGACGAACAGGATGATCATCATCATGCCGGGCGCGGCGAAGGTGAAGCCCGACGGCAGCACGAGATAAATGCTGGGCAGGATGCACCCGGGGATGACGCAATAGACGAGGAAGATCGTCTCCGCCCATGGCTTCATCCAGCGACGTGACAGCAGTGCGGTCAGCGGAAGCAGGATGAAGACGGCCGTGCCGCCGCGGATTGCCAGCGTGGTAGGGACAACTTCCGGGTAGAGCACCCAATCCCACAGCGTGTAGCCGGCATAGGTGGCGGCGCCGAGCAGCATCGCGATCTGCGTCCAGCCGAGACTGCCCCGGACGTACTGGTCGACAAACCGCCGCTCCTCGATGCGATCTTCAAAGCGCAGTCCGAGGCGTATCAATAAGGCAAGCATTCCAACATCAATCGCGAAAAGGCGTGTGTGGTGTCTCTACGACAGGATTTGGGCCGCGTCGCGGTCAAAGATGCCGCGTCGGTTGAGGCTCTGTCCAGTCGTTCAGGTGCCCAGCGTCAAATGCGGCTCCGCGCCGTCAGAACGGGGGACAGCGGCCATCCCAGGCAGCCTCACCGGGTCGGCTATTGGGCCGTGCCGTGGTGACGTCTGGGCACGAAAAGCCGACATCGTCGTTGGCCGAAACGTCAAACAGAACTAGGCAAGCTCCTTCGCCTTGCTCGGGCGACCAGAATGGGGCTCATCCTTGTCGTATGGGATCACGCTGATATCACCGCTGCTTTCGAGGCAGGCGAGCTTCACCATCTCGAGATCTTCTACACCCTGTGTCCTGAGCAACGATTTCAACTCGTCTTCCGTCACCAGTTCTTTGCGCATATTGCCGCGCAGCATTCGACCCCTCTCGACCAGTTTAACCTTGGGAGAGGTTGTCAAGATCTCCAACGCAGGCACTCGATAGGCGAGCCATTGTAGGCCGTAGCTCCAAAACATCACGGTGATGATCAGGATTGCCGCTTCGGTGACCGATTCGTTGCGCCCTAGCGCGTCCGTCGTCGCCTCGACGATGAGGACCACGACGAGTAGGTCCGGGATGCCAACTGCACCGGTCTGTCTGTTGAGGAAAAAGCGAAGGATGAAAAAGAGCAGGAAATAGATCAGCGTTCCCCGCAACACGACTTCGGCGATGGGATTCTGCGGAATGAGAATGGAGGACCAGTCGATCATTGTGGGATCTCGGCATGTTGTCGGCTGAACTGCCGGAGCAGGCTTGTAACGGCCGGAGGAAGCGCTGGGTTCCCTTGCGATGAGGCCCCCGCCGAAGACCCGGCGTTAAAGCAACATGCCGAGCAAGGGTCCGGCCGCAGGATCGCACCCCGGCAACAGAAATGATGGGAGCGATGTCCAACCAACACCGATGGCGGATAGAAGTATCAGGAGTAGCGACGCAGAACGAAGCCAGGCACCACTCTGTTCCGCAGTGCCGAAGCTGGTCCTGCCCCCTTTCGCGGTGATTGCCGCGGTCGCTGCAAGACCAATGATCGCGATGATCGTGAACCCAACGACGATCCATCCCATGCTCAACCGAACAGGCAGAATGCCCGTGCAGATCACTGCTTCGGCGGAGTAGATGGACGTGAGATGGACGAACCAGATCATCGGCGCGGCGGTGATCCGGAGAAGATCAGTAAGTGGTCGAACGGTCATCGGCATCACCCCGCAAGCCTTGGGAAGCCGTGAACGAGCAGGAGGCCGAGCAAGCTTTGCCCGGCAGTGTAGTGATAGAACAGGCGGAAATTATCGAACACGACGCGCCGTTCGGTATCGAGACGACCGGCGACGCTCCGGGCGACGGCAAACGCTGCCATCGCGAGGACCGGAAGTGTCAGCTGCGTTTGCAGGAATGCTGCCATATAGACCATGGCGCCATGAGCATCGGTGTCCGGTCGCAATCCTGTTCGCCAATGACCGGACACATCGAAGACAAGCGCCGCAACCAACGCAGCGCTGGACAGAGCGGTCAATAGTTCGAAGGCGCGGCCGTGTCGCGCCTCGTCCGGCAGCAGGCGTTTCGCCGTGATGACGCAAGTCGATCCGAGGACAAGGAGAGTGACGCTGACAGCCGGCCATAGCAGCGGCGCCAGCGCATTTGGTTTCGGCCAGACCTGCGGCGAGATCGTCCAGAGATAAAGATAGGAGAAAACGTAAGCCAGGTAGAGCGAGCCCGAGACCAGCATCAGAACGATCATCGCCCACCATGAATGCGATAATGATCCGGTCGCATAGGTCGGCAGCGTCAGGCCTCCGCCGATATCGACGGGGGCGAGCGACTTCGGGTCACTTCCCCACATCCAGAAGAGGATCATCGCGACGGCAAGTAGGCCACAGGCAAAAGCGAGAGCGACGGCTTTGGCCGTGAGCAGCATGAAGAAGGCCGCGGTGAAGACCGCTGCCAGGAAAGGCGTCCAGCCGGGTCCCGGCAGCCGCAGGATATATTGCGGCGTGCCTTCGATCGGTGAGGTGACGATCGTCTCGCGCCGGCCGGTGACCGAGCCCGGCAGATAGAACCGGCCGGCATCGACTTGTTCGGACAGCTTCGGCTGATCCCAGAGCGGATCGGCGCTGGTCACGATGGGAATGCTGCGTGGACCATAGGCTCTATTGGGAAGCCACTCCAGCGAGGCGCTGTTCCAGACGTTGCCGGCCGTTTCCGCCGCAGACGGGCGCAGGTTACGAATGAGGTCCGCCAAAAGCAGAGCTACTCCGGCGGCGAACACAAAGGCGCCGACGGTGGAGATGACGTTCAGCACGTCCCATCCCATGACAGATGGATAAGTGTAGACACGCCGCGGCATGCCCATCAGGCCGGTGAAATGCATGGGAAAGAATGCGATGTTGAAGCCGGAAAACATCATCCAGAACACCCATCGGCCGAGCCGATCCGACAATGCTCGGCGGCTGAACGCCGGCGCCCAATAGTAGAGCGCGGCGAACAATGGAAACACCATCCCACCGACCAGCACGTAGTGGAAATGCGCGACGACAAAGTAGGTGTCATGAGCCTGCCAGTCGAACGGAACCATAGCCACCATCACGCCGGTGAGGCCGCCGAGCGTGAAGATGAAGAGGAAGCCAAGAACGAAGAGCGACGGCGGTGCCAGGCGCAACCTACCGGCGGCAATGGTAGCGATCCATGCAAACACCTGAATGCCGCTCGGCAGCGACACCGCCATGCTGGCGGCCGAGAAGAAGCTCAACGACAGGGCTGGAATGCCCGTCGTGAACATGTGGTGGACCCAGAGGCCGAAGCTGAAGAAGCCCGTTGCGATCAATGCCACGACCACCAGCCGGTATCCGACGAGTGGAGTGCCGGACATCGTCGGCACAATCATCGACACCATGCCAGCCGCTGGCAGGAAGATGATATAGACCTCAGGATGGCCGAAGAACCAGAACAGGTGCTGCCATAGCAATGCGTCGCCGCCCTTCGCAGCCACGAAGAATGGCCATCCAAAAGCGCGTTCGAGTTCGAGCAGCAGCGTCGCGAGGATTACGGCAGGAAATGCGAAAACGATCATGCCGGCGAAGATCAGCATTGTCCATGCGAACATCGGCATCTTGTCGAGGGTCATGCCAGGCGCGCGGGTGCGCAGAACGCCGACGATGATCTCGACGGCACCGGCAATCGCCGAAATCTCGATGAAGCCGATTCCAAGCAGCCAGAAGTCTGCGCCCATGCCTGGCGAGAACTGCGCGCTGGTCAGCGGCGGATACATGAACCACCCGCCGGACGGGGCGACGTCGAAGAACAGCGTGCCAAAGAAGATCAGCCCGCCGACGAAATACGCCCAGAACGCGAAGGCACCAAGGCGCGGGAATGGCTGGTCGCGGGCGCCGAGCATTTGCGGCAAGAGCAGGATGCCCATCGCCTCGACGACGGGCACGGCGAACAGGAACATCATCACCGTGCCGTGCATTGTGAATATCTGGTTGTAGGTCTCCTGGCTCAGGAACGTGTTGTTCGGCACCGCGAGTTGCAGCCGCATCAGCAGGGCCAGAATGCCGGCGAGCAGGAAGAACAGCATCGCCGTGCCGACATAGAAATAGCCGATCACGGTGTTGTTGACGTCGGTTACGATGCGCCACGACTTTGGCGACGCCCAGATCGCCTCGAGCGCTGCATCTTCCCCGTGAGGCCGCGGAAGCGTGTTCGGAAAATGCGCGGCGGTGTCAGCCATCTTGGTCTTTCACCTTGAGCGTCAGCAGATAGGCGGACAGTGCGTCCACGTCCGACGGTTTCAGGATACGAAACTCGGGCATCAGATTGCCGGGTTTGACGTGCTGGCCGCCCGTGACGAAGCGCACCAGGTTGGCGTGGTTCAGCGGCAGCGTGTCGATCCCGACCGAACGCCGCGAGCCGATATGCGTGAGATCCGGCCCGATGGTGCCGGCAGCCGGGGTGCCGCGCACCGTGTGGCAGGCGCCGCAACCCGAGGCGAGGAACAGCAATTGCCCGCGCCTGTGATCTTCCGATTGAGGCGGAAGTGGCGGTGCGGCGGCGCGGCTGAGCCATGCGGCGTATTCGGCGGGGGGCATCGCGATCACTTCGAAGGCCATCAACGCATGCGATCCGCCGCAGTATTCAGCGCACTGGCCCCGATAAATGCCCGGCAGCCGGGCGGTGACCCGCAGGCTCGTGGTGCGGCCGGGGATCATGTCGATCTTTCCGGCGAGACTCGGCACCCAGAAACTGTGGATCACATCGTTCGCCTTCAGCCGGAAATCGACGGGAATGCCGACGGGAACGCGGACCTCATTCGCGCTCGCGATCGGCTTTCCATTAGAGCCGGAATAGTTGACCCGCCACCACCATTGCTCGCCGACGACTTCGATCACCGCGCCGCTCGGGTCACGGGTGAGATCGAGGTGGGACCGCATTACCCAGACGCCATACCCGAGCAAGAGTGCCAACGTGAGGGTCGGGAACACGATGCCGAGCAGGATGACGGTGTTCTCCTTGGCCAGCCATCCGCGCGCTCGCTCCGGTCCCGCCACGGCGAGCCATAGCGCGGCGATGACGATGGCCAGCACGGCGGCGCCCAGGCCGAACAGCAGCCACGCCAATGTGGCGATCTGTTCGGCTTGCACGCCTTGCGGAGCTAGCACCGATTGCCTGTCCGGACCGCACCCGCCGAGCAAGATCGAGAGAGCGATGACGCCGCCGCATGATCCCGCGCGCGTCATTGGTGTGTTCTCCTCTCGGCCGCGATCGAGCCGAAATAAGCCGAGACGTCCTCGATCTGGCGCTCGTCGAGGGCGCGCGCGATCGGCGCCATGATCGCATCGCTGCTCGTGCGCGCGTTCAGCCCTCCTTTCCAGAGCTTCAGCCGGTTGACCATGTAGGCCACATTCTGGCCCCGCAGGCGCGGATAGGCCGCGAGCGATGAGTTGTTGTGACACTCCATGCAGGCCGGAATGCGTGCAGCCGGATCGCCGCTTGTGGCAAGGCGGCGTCCGCGCTCGACAGCGCGCTGATCAGGCGGCGTGCCCGGCGTGTCCGGCGCGGACAGTCCCGCATAATAGCGCGCGACCCGCGCCCGGTCGTCGGGGGACAGGTCGCTCGCGAGCGGCTGCATAATGCCGCTCTGACGACGCGCATGCGCGTAATCGTCCATGGCGGTCAGCAGGAAATCCAGCGGCTGACCGTGCAGCACGGGCACGAGCTTGCTGGTCGGACCGCGTCCGGCCTCACCGTGGCATCGCGCGCACGCGCTCACGGCGCCGGAGGTGTCCTCTGCGGTGGCGATCTGACGTCCGCTTTGCTCGGGGACCGACAGACCGCCCAGTGCCAAGTCGCGATAGGCAGCGGCGTCCAGCGTTGGCAGACGTTTGAGAAATGCGACAAGAGCCCAAACCTCATCGTCGCGTCCGGCGGCAACCCAGGCCGGCATTCCCGTGTATTTGAGGCCGTGTTTGACGATCCAGAACAGGTCCTGTTCGCGCCATTCTTCGTTCAGCTTCGACAGATCCGGCGGCGACGGCAGCATGCTCTGCGCGATCGGGCTGATCGGCACCCCGGGCGCTCCGTGACAGAAGGCGCAGCCGTTCTGGAAATGGGCGGCGCCGAGGATCACGAGCTCCTTGCTGTCGAGCGGCGGAACCTCGATGCCAATTGAGTGGGTCCTCACCGAGTTGCGCATGCCGAAAGTGAGAAGGGAGTTGGTGATCTCCCAGTGACCGCGACTGGCGGCGACGTTGTAGACACCGGACCACGCGAACAGAAAGCCGCCGAGCGCGATCGAGAGCGCGCCCACGAGAACGAGTCTACTCACATATGTCAGTCGAAACGGCAAATTCATCCGGCTGGTGCGTTCTGATGTGCAGGGTTCCCCGGCGAATGCTGGGGGGCAATCAGTTGAACAGTGATGATGACCGCCGCAATCAGATAGCTGAGCGGACAAGCCGTGATCATGAAAAGGCCGGCCAACTGCTGATCTTCCAGCGCACCGGCTGCGGACGTTCCTGCCGCATGCCCAAGATGAGCGGCAGATGTGTAGAGCGTCCTTGGTGCGAAGATCAGCAGGGCCGCAAGAAGACAGGCCAGCTTGCCCGTCAGAAGCAATGCCAGAACGGCCTGCCAACGCGCGTTCGATGAAATCGTCAGCAAGGCGAGCCAGAAGGTCAATGCGGCGACCAAGAGCGTCCCCTGGGCGAGCCAAGTGAGCAAGGTCGAATGGGTCACTACAATATGGACGGCCGGAGCGTGCCACGTCCAGAAAGCCATCATCTGGATCAGCCAAGCAGTCCAAAGGAGGGACGCAGTCGTCTTGATGGGTCTCGAAAGCAGATAGCGAGAGACAGCGAGGGCAGCGAGACCAGGTGCCACCACGTTCATGGTGGCGATATGCAGCATCATATGCGTGGAAAGGTGCCCAAGGTCGTAGACCAGGAGGATGATCATTCCTGCGCCGAAAACCACCGCAGCACTTACGAGGGCGGATCTGTGCAGCGATGCCTTGATGCCTGTCGGCAAATTGACACGCAACGTCGAGCCTCAGTTGGTTCGGGTATCTCAAACTAACGTACGAGGCTCGGAAATCAATGCACCCACCCTCACAAGTAGCGAGGTGCCCGTATGAGAAAACCAAGCGAGGACGGCCTTTTTAGGGAACCTTTTCCCCCGCGCAATCCGATCGCCGCTGCGTCAAACAAAAACGTACGAGCTAATGAGGACCAGGCGCTCGTCCGGCGATTGCCTGCTGATCCGCCATTCGTCCGAGGTGTGGGCACACGAGTGGCGCTCCCCAAGACGGATCAAACAGGGCTAGCATTCTAATTCTCAAAAAATTGTATCTTGGTGGCTCTACGACGGGATTGGAACTACGTCGCGGACCGAGGTGTCGGATTCGCAAAAAGCGGCTCTCCCGCCGGATTCAAATTCCCAATGTCAGCTGCGGCTCCGCGTCGTCCCCGAGCTGGAGCGACGACAGCGAGACCCCGAGCAGCCTGACGGGCTTGGGCAGCGGCATTTCGATCTCGAGCAGGCCGCAGGCCAGCCGTTCCAGATCGCCGGGGCTCGCAACCGGCGCTGCGACGGACCTGCTGCGCGTGATGATTTCGAAATCGTCGAACTTGATCTTCAAGGTGACGGTGCGGCCCCGGCTGCCGGTCGCCTCGCAATGGCGCCAGACCTTGTCGACCAGAGGCTTGAGCTGGGCGGCCAGCGCGTCGAGCTCGGTGAGGTCGGTCGAGAACGTGGTCTCCGCGCCGATCGACTTGCGGATGCGGTTGGCGCGGACCGGCCTTTCATCGACGCCGCGCGAGATCCAGTAATAATACGCGCCCGACTTGCCGAAGTTCGCGTTCATGAACGCGAGCGTCTGGTTGCGGATGTCCAGGCCGGTGAACATGCCAAGCGCATTCATCTTTGCGCTGGTCGCCGGGCCAATGCCATGGAACTTGCCGACCGGAAGCGTCTCGACGAAGGCCGGTCCCATCTCCGGCGAGATCACGAACTGACCGTTGGGCTTGCGATGATCGGATGCAAGCTTGGCCAGAAACTTGTTGTAGGAGATGCCCGCCGAAGCGTTGAGGCCGGTCTCGGCCTTGATCTTCTCGCGGATCCGTAGCGCGACGTCGCGTGCCAGCGTGATGCCTTGCAGATTTTCGGTCACGTCGAGATAGGCCTCGTCGAGCGACAGCGGCTCGATGATGGGCGTGTGCTCGGCAAAGATGTCGCGGATCTGCCTGGAGATCGCCTTATAGATCTCGAAGCGCGGCTTGACGAAGATCAGATCGGGACATTGCCGCTTCGCCGTCACCGATGGCATGGCAGAGCGAACGCCGAACTTTCGGGCCTCATAGCTGGCAGCGGCGACGACGCCGCGCTCCGCAGAACCTCCGACCGCAACCGGCTTGCCGCGCAGCTCCGGATTGTCGCGCTGCTCCACCGACGCATAGAAGGCATCCATGTCGATATGGATGATCTTGCGGACGGGCGAGGCTTCGCCGGTCGCCGTGTCGGATTCGCTCATGAAAAGATGATACAATCGGGCGAAGTGAAGCGCGAGGTGATGGATGCTCCAGTTGTTGGTCTTCGTGGCGGGTGTGGTCGGCATCGGCTGGCTGATCGGAGCGACCAATCTCCCGGGAGAGTGGTATGCCGGCCTTGCCAAACCGGGCTTCGTTCCGCCGAACTGGGCGTTCCCGATCGCGTGGACCATTCTTTACATCATGATCGCCATTGCAGGTTGGCGGACCTTCCGCCGTGACCCCGGAGGCAAGGCGATGCTGGCCTGGGTTGCCCAAATGGCTCTCAACTTCGCCTGGTCTCCTGTCATGTTCACGATGCACCAGATCGGCGCTGCCCTCGTCATCCTCACTGGCCTGTTCGTCGCGATCATGACCTATATCGGTCTGGAGATGTCACGAGACAGGCTGGCCGCCGCATTGTTCGTGCCTTACGCCGCCTGGGTCGCGTTCGCCGGCATGCTCAATGCGGCCATCTGGCGTTTGAATTGAGACGTTCAGTTTCAATCGAGTTCAAAGAGCAGTCTCAGGCTTGTGAGTGGCAGGCATGGGCACGCGACCTAATATAGGTGCGCGGAGGACAGCCCATGCAATACAGCTCCGAGCTCATTCAGACCATGCGCCACGCACTCGAGACCGTGATGACGAGCGTGCCGGCTCATCAATCGGTGTTCGGCCTGAAAGCGGCCGTCGCCGAATGCATCCTGAAGGCCGCCGCGCACGGCCAGACGTCATATGACGGACTGGTGGCGTCCGCCTCAAACCAGGTCCAGGCGATCATAGCGATGCTGACGTGAGTGCCGGCTGGGAAGCGGCTGGCAGCGCTGGCGCACCCGACACGATTCGAACGTGTGACCTTTGCCTTCGGAGGGCAAGGGTTGTAGGTTTTCCTTGATTTCCCGTTCATGGGTTGATATTACTTTCTGCAACAAAACCCGTGTCTTATAGGCTTTCTTGAGGGTCTTCTTGGTTCCCGAGATTTGCCCCGGTTTCCCGCCAACTGCTTACCCTCTGCTTACCCATGCCCAAGATCACCAAACGCATTGCCGATGCAGCTACCGCTGCGGGCGGCGACCTTTTCCTGTGGGACGATGAACTTCCCGGTTTTGGTTTGAGGGTCAAGAAAAGCGGGGTCAAGTCCTTCGTCGTCCAATATCGAAACGCCAACAACCGAAGCCGGCGCCTCACCTTGGGACGGTATGGGGTGCTGACCGCAGAAGAGGGCCGCAAAGCAGCCAAGCTCGCCCTAGCGGAGGTCGTGAAGGGGGCTGATCCAGCAGAAACTCGTAAGCTCGCCCGTGGCGCTATGACCATTGAGGAGCTTTGTCAGGAGTATATGGAGAAGGCCGAGCGGGGACTAATACTAACGCGCCGTGGCGTGACGAAGAGCGCTGCGACCGTCTACAGCGACAAGGGCCGGGTCGTGCGGCACATCGTGCCCCTCATTGGGAACCGCACCGTCGCGGACTTCACGGCTGCTGATGCCGGTCGCTTCATGCGCGACGTAATGAGCGGGAAATCCGCCGCCGACGTCAAAACGAAAGAGCGGGGACGAGCGATCGTCACTGGTGGTAACGGTACGGCTGCTCGGACGATGGGGCTTCTTGGTGGCATCTTCAGCTACGCAGTCCGCGAGGGATATCGATCTGACAACCCTGTCAACGGCATCATTCGACCAAAAGATGGAACTCGCGAGTGGCGTTTGGACGACGCCGGGTATCGCAAGCTCGGCAAATGTCTCGCGACGGCGGAGGCAAACGGAGAGCACTGGCAACGAGTGCTGGCGAGTCGCGCGGCTGCTATGACCGGCTGTCGCCTTGATGAAGTAGAAGGCCTCCTCAAGACCGAAGTCGATGCGGTTGGAATGGCCCTCAGGTTAGGCAAGACGAAGACCGGCAAGAGCGTCCGGCCCGTGGGCTCGGCAGTGATCGCAGTCTTAAAGAAGGCCATGGCGAGGTCCCAGTCGAAGTTCGTCTTTCCTGCGATAACGAACAGCAGCAAGCACCACACGGGCTTGACTCGTTGGCTTCAGAAGATATCGGCAGAGGATGTTCCTGGCATCACCTGCCACGGCTTGCGCCATTCCTTTAGCTCTACGGCGGAGGACCTCGGTTTCTCGATCCCGACGATCAAGGCCCTGGTTGGCCACTCCAGGGCGAGTGTGACGGAAGGTTATATTCACCTGATCGATACCGCTCTCCTCGCGGCAGCCGATCGTGTCGCCAGGCACATCGATGACGCCATGGCAGGAAAGAAACAAAGCAAGGTAGGTCAAACTCGCAAGACCTGATCAATCGGCGCGGCTAGGGTAGCTCCCGAAAAGCTGGTCCGCACCAGCCTGCCGCGTCGTCACTTTGCGGCGGCTCTGCGGAGGGCCCTTGAAGAAGCCAATAAAATTCGAACCGGCGCCGGGTACCAAGCCTAAGGGTGCGTCTTATCGTCCAGATTCAGCAAGGTTCGATCCAGGAAAGGTGGCTTTCTGGACCTATCCGATGGTCATAGCTTGGATATCTTGGCGCGACTTGGATGCCGTCCGCACGTTTTGGGATGAGTATCGAAAGTTCTGTTGGGACCATGTGCCCAGAACCGCCAACGGCGTGACGATCTTCGACATGAAGCACTGGGAGCCCGCGAACATTCGCGTAATGGGGGCGTTCGTGAGGCGGGCTTCGTGGGCGGCATCAGACAGCGCGGCATCTGACGCTCCTAAGGCGCCGTCAGTGCCCCTTGGAGATGCAATACAGTCCGTTCGTGCCGCCGCTAGTGAGGGCAAGGTGTCGGCGATAGCGCTCGATCTTGAAGGCAACGAGGTCAAAATCGAAGCGTACAGCTGGTCACGTCTGGAGGTCAGGAACTCCGATAAATGGTTCGAACTGCCGATCTACGTCGGCGACAGGCGAAGGTACACCGACGCGCGATTTCCTCGCGATGAAGTCATGGCAGTGTGGCCTACGCAGAATCCGGCTGTTGAAACGCAAGCGATCGCAGAATCTGAAATCAACCTAAGATCCAGCCCGGGCAAGAAGAAGGGGCAGGGCTCTTACGCGGCTCTCGACGAGCCTCTCCTCGACGAGATGGCAGCGCTTCTCAAGAACCTAAGCGTGGCATCTCCGGAAGAGGCTGCAAAGAGGGTGGCCACCCGAGCCCATGGCGCTGGGACAATCGAAAGCAAGGTCGAGCGTCTAGCTAAACGGTTTCGCAAGAGAACGTCCCAAAACAGTGCGTGATAATTCGATCGGAAACGATCGGAAGCACTCGGCATCAATCGGGCGACTGAGCTATGGCGCCAAGATAAACCCTCGATCGCGGAATTGGTCCGCGATTGGAAAGGGTCTGATGAACACCAAGATCGAAATTCAAGACGAACGTCACCTTCGCCGAACGGAGGCAGCGAAGTACATCTTAGAGACCTACAACATCCCGTGCTCCCCCAAGACGCTCGCAAAGTTGGCGTGCGTCAGCTCAGATGGGCCACCCTTCAGGCGAGCCGGCCGCATCCCCTTGTATCCGGTTTCGGGCCTCGATGCCTGGGCTCGGGGCAAGATCGGCCCGCTGGTACGCTCGACGTCGGAGGTTCGGCGATGAGCAGCTATCCGAACATGCCGGGTTACAAGACCCCCGGGGCCAGCCAGGAAGCCGCGATCGCCGTACGCGGCCGAGCGCGGGTTCTGCGCAAGCAGATCGTCGCCTACCTGAAGTCCCAGTACCCCAAGGGCCGCACCGCGGATGAGATCGCGGAGCACTTCGGGCTCAGCCTGTTGCCAGTCCGGCCCCGTCTGGCCGAGGCGCACTACGCGAGAGAGGTGGAGCAGACGGGAGAGCGCCGCCTCAGCAGAGCGGGACGGCGTGTCAACTGCTGGCGAGCGGTGTTGACTGAGGAGGAGAAGGGTAGCCGACATGGATGATCAGGCGTTCGATTTCGACGAGCGAGCCGATTTCGGCGACCGGATCGGCGATGACGAAGTTGAGGCGGAAGAGCAATCTCTGACGCTCGACACGATCTGCGTCAGCAAGTTCGCCAAGCTGAAGTTGCCGCCGCGGAAGAACGTGCTCGATCCGATCCTGCCGGAACGAGGTCTGGCCATGCTGTTCGCTGGGCGAGGCATCGGGAAAACCCATGTCGCGCTCGGTATCGCTTACGCCGTGAGCTGCGGTGGCGAGTTTCTGCGCTGGCGAGCGGACAGGGCGTGCAACGTGCTGTACGTCGATGGAGAGATGCCTCAGGAGGCCTTGCAAGACCGTCTGCTAGGAACGATGAAAGGAGGGCGCCAACCACCGGTTGGCGCATTCCGCCTCCTGTGCATGGACCGGCAGCCGTTGGGGACGTCCCTCAATCTGGCCGATCCGAAGCAGCAAGAGGCCATCAATTCGCATCTGGACGGTGTGGAATTTTTGGTTCTGGACAACTTGTCGACCCTCGTAAACGGTGGCGCGGAGAACGACGCCGAGTCCTGGATCTCGATGCAGGCCTGGCTGCTCCAGTTGCGGCGACGCGGGGTCACCGTCTTGGTCGTGCATCACGCCGGCCGAGGCGGCAATGCGCGTGGCACGTCCAAACGGGAGGACGTGCTCGACACCGTGATCCAGCTCAAGCACCCGGAAGACTATGATCCCGGCGAAGGGGCACGCTTCGAGGTGCACCTGACCAAAGCGCGCGGGGTGTTGGGCGAAGATGCCCTGCCGTTCGAGGCGAAGCTCGAACTGGACGAGGACGGGGCGGCCCGTTGGGTCTGCACCGATCTCAAGAGTGAAGACTCGGAGGACGTGCAGAAGGTGCTGGAGCTGTCGGAAGCGGGTAAGAGCACCCGCGAGATCGGCAAGGAGCTGTCGATGAGCAAGTCCAGGGTTGACCGGCTGTTGAAGAAGGCCAAGCGCGCGAAGAAAGCCAAGCCGGCGGAGCCAAACGACTAGCCACCGCTGTCCCGCTGTCCCGCTGCCTTAGGGTGTGGGACAGCGGGACACCTGCTTGACGGTAGTGCAAATTTCCTCGAATTTCCTTGAATTACCTCGGCCGTTGAAGTCTATGAAAGACCTATGGTTTCTCGGGAATCGCGAAAAAAAATAAATCCGCTTTTATGGAGGGCGCAAGTTCGGCCGCATTTACATCAGCGGTCCTTTCGGGATTCCGGGCGGGCGGGGGCAAGATGAACGCCGTTGAAATTGAAGAAGCCATATCGATCCTGGCCGAGCAGCAGCCGTTCAACGGCGGCGAGTTCCCGTTCGCCTTCTTGCAAGCGTTCGGCAATAAGGAAACGACGATCAAGAAGCTGCGGGCGGGAGCGTCGAATAGCTCCGACCTAGGCGGCGTCCTGCAACGGAACCACATTCACATAGCCGTCTGCGCCCCGGGCGCAGTCACGAAGGCCTTGGCCGCGCTGAAGGCCAGCCCGGCCACGGCGAAGGCGAAGGCGCGTTTCATCCTTGCGACCGACGGCGCGGACTTCGAGGCCGAGGATTTGGACACGGGCGAAACCGTCGCCTGTGCTTATGTCGATTTTCCCGACCATTTCGGCTTCTTCCTGCCGCTTGCGGGCATCACCACCGTCAAGCAGGTCCGCGAAAGCTCGTTCGACATCCGCGCCACCAGCCGCATGAACCGGCTCTATGTCGAGCTTCTGAAAGACAACCCCGATTGGGGCACCGCCGAGCGCCGCCACGATATGAACCATTTCATGGCGCGGCTAATCTTCTGCTTCTTCGCCGAGCGCACCGACATCTTCCACGGCAGCGGCCTATTCACCGACACCATTGCTCGGATGAGCGCCAAGGACTCGTCCGACACCCACGAGGTGATCGGCGAATTGTTCCGCTCCATGAACACCAAGCGGGGCGAGCGAGCGAGCGCCGGCATTCCCCGATGGGCCGACGACTTTCCCTATGTGAATGGCGAACTGTTCGCCGGCAGTGTGGAGACACCGCGATTCAGCAAGATAGCCCGTGCCTATCTTTTGCATATCGGCAGTCTCGACTGGACGAAGATCAATCCGGACATCTTCGGATCGATGATCCAGGCCGTCGCGGAGGACGAGGAGCGCGGCGCGCTCGGCATGCACTACACGTCCGTGCCGAACATCCTGAAAGTCCTCAATCCGTTGTTTCTCGACGATCTGCGCGCCCGGCTTGCGGAAGCAGACGACAATCCCCGCAAGCTGCTGAACCTCCGCAATCGCATGGCGAAGATCAGGGTCTTCGATCCGGCGTGCGGTTCTGGCAACTTCCTTGTCATCGCCTACAAGGCCATGCGGGAGATTGAGGCCGAGATCAACAGGAGGCGCGGTGAGGCCGACCTGCGCTCGGAAATCCCGCTGACCAACTTTCGGGGCATCGAATTGCGCGACTTCCCCGCCGAGGTCGCACGGCTGGCGCTTATCATCGCGGAGTTTCAGTGTGACGTGCTCTATCGTGGCCAGAAGGAGGCCTTGCAGGACTTTCTGCCACTGGACGCGCAGAATTGGATTACCTGCGGCAATGCTCTGCGGCTTGACTGGCTGAGCATCTGCCCGCCGACAGGGACGGGCGTGAAGTTGCACGGCGACGATTTTTTTTCGACCCCGTTGGATCAGGCGCAGATCGACTTCGAGAACGATGGCGGGGAAACCTACATCTGTGGAAATCCCCCTTACCTTGGCAGCAAGTGGCAGACGCAAGAACAAAAGGCAGAATTGAGCGCAATCTTCGATAGTCGGACGACCGGTTGGAAGTCATTAGATTACGTAGCCGGCTGGTTTATGAAGGCCGCTGACTACGGCAATCGGACCGATGCGGTTGCGGCATTCGTTGCTACCAACTCGATTTGCCAAGGACTCCAAGTTCCCATCCTTTGGCCATTGGTGTTCGCCACGGGTCACCAGGTTGCTTTCGCCCATACTTCGTTCCGGTGGTCAAATCTGGCCAGCAACAAGGCTGGCGTCACGGTCGTTATTGTTGGGATCGCACGAAAACCGGGAGCAGTCAGGCGCCTGATTTCCATCGCAGACGACGGGGCGGTGGTCGAGCAAGGTGTCGGATACATCAATGCGTATCTCGTCTCTGGTCCGAACCTTTTCGTTGAACAAATGCGCAGTCCACTTTCTGTTGTTTCTCCAATGCTATTTGGGAACATGCCAAGGGATGGCGGTCATTTCATTCTTAATAGTGGCGAGCGCGAACGCCTCTTGATCCAATATCCGGAGTTAAATCGCTTCATCCGACCGTACTTTGGATCCGAGGAAATGATCCAGGGCAAACTAAGATGGTGTTTTTGGATCGAGGATCGTGATGCCGCAGCCGCAGATGGGCACCCGTACTTGAAAGAGGTCCTGCGTAGTATCCGGGCAGTTCGGGAGGAGAGTAGCGCAGCGTCCACCCGGGACTTCGCTTCGAAGCCTCACAGGTTTGTACAAATTGCGGGGACCGCAAAGAGTTGCACGCTGGCGGTGGCAAAGGTCTCGTCAGAGAGGCGGCCATACATACCGGTCGACTTATTACGAGGCGAAGCCATCGCCAGCGACCTATTGTTCGCGCTCTACGACGCCGAGCTATGGAACATGGCGATTGTGGCTTCGCGCCTGCATCTCGTTTGGATTGCCACGATTTGCGGTAAGCTCGAGACTCGATATCGCTACTCCAATACTCTCGGCTGGAACACCTTTCCAGTCCCGACGCTCACGGAGAAGAACAAGTCAGACCTCACCCGCTGCGCCGAGGACATCCTGCTGGCGCGCGAGGTGCATTTCCCCGCGACCATCGCGGACCTTTACGACCCAGACAACATGCCTGCCAATCTGCGCGCTGCGCACGAACGCAACGACGAAGTGTTGGAGCGCATTTACGTCGGCCGCCGCTTCCGTAACGACACGGAACGGCTGGAAAAGTTGTTCGACCTTTACACCAAGATGATTGCGTCGCGAGGGGCGCCGGCGAAGAAGAAAAAGGCGAGGGCAAGCGCGTGACCGAGGACAAGAAAGCCATCCCTTCCGTTTCGGTTTCCTATGCCCGCAACGGTTCATCGACCAAGGCCAACGCACTCGGCATGCGGCCGATGCAGGAGCGGGCCTATGAACGGCGGGGCGAACAATATCTGCTCATCAAGTCGCCGCCGGCGTCCGGCAAGAGCCGGGCGCTCATGTTCATCGCGCTCGACAAGCTCGCCAATCAGGGTCTCAAGCAGGCCATTATCGTGGTGCCGGAAAAATCCATCGGCGCGAGCTTCCATGACGAGCCGTTGACCAAATACGGCTTTTCGGCCGATTGGATCGTTGCACCCAAATGGAACCTCTGCGACGCGCCTGGCTCGGACAACGGTGGCAAGGTCAATTCCCTCGGTGCGTTCCTCGACAGCGACGATAAGGTTCTGGTCTGCACCCACGCGACCTTCCGCTTCGCCGTGGATAAGTTCGGGGTTGAGAAGTTCGACAATCGGCTGATCGCGGTGGACGAGTTTCATCACGTTTCCGCCGACCCGGAGAGCAAGCTCGGCCAGCATCTCGGCGCGTTCATTGCCCGCGACAAGGTGCATATCGTCGCCATGACAGGCTCATACTTTCGGGGCGACGCTGTGCCGGTGCTTGCTCCGCAGGACGAGGCCAAGTTCGATGCCGTCACCTATACCTACTACGAACAACTCAACGGCTACGAATATCTCAAGCAACTCGACATCGGCTATTTCTTCTATTCCGGTTCCTATGCCGACGACATTCTCGCCGTACTCAACCCGACTGAGAAAACCATCATCCACATCCCGAGCGTCAATTCGCGCGAGAGCACGAAGGACAAGATCAAGGAGGTGGAGCATATCATTGAGGCTCTAGGCGACTGGCAGGGGACCGACCCTGTCACCGGCTTTCAACGGGTCAAGACGCCCGATGGTCTGATGCTTCGCATCGCCGATCTGGTCGATGATGACGCCGGCAGGCGCGACAAAGTTTCCGCCGCACTGAAAGACCCCACGCAGAAGAACAACCGAGACCATGTGGGCATCATCATCGCGCTTGGTATGGCGAAGGAAGGCTTTGACTGGATTTGGTGCGAGCACGCGCTGACGGTCGGCTATCGGTCGAGCCTCACCGAGATCGTGCAGATCATCGGCCGCGCGACCCGCGACGCGCCGGGCAAGTCCCGCGCCCGCTTCACCAACCTCATCGCTGAGCCGGACGCTTCTGAGGAAGCCGTCACCGAGGCCGTTAACGACACGCTGAAAGCCATCGCCGCAAGCCTGCTGATGGAGCAAGTGCTTGCGCCTCGCTTCAACTTCACTCCGAAAAATCCACAGAGCGGCCCGGTTGAAGGCTTCGACTATGGAGAAGGCGGCTACGATCCGAGCAAGGGCAACGTCGGCTTTAACGAGCAGACCGGGCAGTTCCATATCGAGATCAAGGGCCTTGCTGAACCCAAGAGCAAGGAAGCCACGCGCATCTGCACTGAGGATCTGAACGAAGTCATCGCCGCCTTCGTTCAGGACAAAACCAGCATAGAGCGCGGGCTGTTCGACGAGGAACTGATCCCCGAGGAGCTTACCCAGGTGCGCATGGGGAAGATCATCAAGGACAAGTATCCCGAACTTGACGAGGAAGATCAGGAAGCTGTGCGTCAGCACGCGATCGCCGCGCTTAACGTAACTCAGCAGGCCAAGCAAATCGCGCTTGGGGGCGAAAACGATACTGAGCCAAAAGCCAATATGGCCCTGATCGACGGCGTGCGGAAATTTGCCCTAAGTGTAACCGAACTTGATGTCGACCTTATCGACCGCATCAACCCGTTCGGCGAGGCCTACGCCATACTGGCCAAGACCATGAATGAGGCGAGTCTGAAGCAGGTGGCGGCGGCGATTGCGGCCAAGCGCACGAGTCTGACGCCGGAGGACGCCAAGGAGCTTGCCGTCCGGGCGTCGCGGTTCAAGAAGGAGCGAGGTCGGCTACCCTCCATCGACGCGCAGGATCCCTGGGAAAGACGCATGGCCGAAGGAGCCATGGCGTTCATGCGCTTCAAGAAGGAGGGCCGCTATGACGGATGACCTCGATCTTGACGAACTGGCGGCGGACCTCGCCGACTTCGCCCCGCAGGACAAGAAGGGCGGTCGTAGTCCACGCGAGGAACGTATCATTGCGGGCTTTGAGGAGATCCAGCGCTTCGCCGAGGCCCACGGCCGCGCGCCAGCGCATGGCGAGAGCAACGACATATTCGAGAGGCTTTATGCCGTGCGCCTCGATCGGTTGCGCGGGCTGGAAGATTGCCGTTCGCTTCTCGCCCCGCTCGACAAGCAGGGCCTCTTGGCGGTCGCAGTAACGCCTGCCACCGAGTCGGTCGAACCGATAGATGACGATGAATTGCTTGCCGAACTGGAGGGCATGGGTGGCGCGTCCGACATTACGGAGCTTCGCCATGTGCGTACCGCCGCCGACAAGCGTGCGGCTGAGGAGATTGCCAACCGTGAGCCCTGCTCGGATTTTGAGAAGTTTAAATCGCTGTTCATCGATGTGCAGCGGGATCTTAACACAGGGACGCGGACAACTCGGCCCTTTGTGAAGGATGCAGGGCTCCTGAAAGCGGACATAGTGGAGGGGCAGTTCTTCATTCTTGGCGGCCAAATCGCCTACGTCGCTGAGGTCGGCGAAACGTTCAAAGCGCCCAATGGGGAATCTGACGCTCGACTGCGTGTCATCTATTCCAACGCGACGGAGAGCAACCTGCTGCGCCGTTCGCTCCAGCGCGCGCTTTACAAGGATGAGACTGGGCGTCGCATCACAGATCCCGCGGCGGGACCGCTATTTGCAAGCGAGAGCGAGGATGGCGATCTTGCCAGCGGCACGATCTACGTACTGCGTAGCAAATCGGACCATCCGACCGTCGCTGCCCACCGTGATGTGCTGCACAAGATAGGCGTCACGGGCGGCGCGGTTGAGGCACGTATAGGCGACGCGAAGAACGACGCGACCTTCCTTTTGGCCGACGTAGAGGTCGTCGCCACCTACAAGCT
Organism: Bradyrhizobium cedriense; assembly: GCF_054602315.1. NCBI lineage: Bacteria > Pseudomonadati > Pseudomonadota > Alphaproteobacteria > Hyphomicrobiales > Nitrobacteraceae > Bradyrhizobium > Bradyrhizobium cedriense. The sequence goes on from NZ_JBTSWB010000004.1 coordinate 336,098, forward strand.
ATCCAATATCAATCGGACAAAGCTCGAAAACCTCATCCATCGCATCTTTGATCCTGCGCGGCTCGACATCGAGATCAAGGATCGGTTCGGTCATCCAGTGATTCCCCGAGAATGGTTTCTCGTGCCTCTCTTCGTCATTAACGAAGCTGTTGACCGGATCAGAGACGGCACGATCACCGAATACCTTTACCACCCGAGAATTGCGGCATTGGTACGGGCAGGCGAGACCAAGGGGGGTGACCACCGTGAACGAGATCAACCACGAAAAACGTAACCGGCTCATCAAGTCGCGCACACCAAGTAAAGCAGGAGAAGGCAGCGTGGCCGGGGCAGCCGTCCCGGGCGAGCGGGAGAGGGACTTAGCGAGGCTGGCGAAGATCAAGAACCGCCGCCACCCGACGAAGCGCTCGACGCCTCCCGGTAAGCGAGCGGCGGCTCGTCGCAAGCTGCTCAAGAAGAGACGAAAGAGTTAGCGCGGCACCTGCGATCGATGCCGTGGAATGTGATCGTAGCAAGAGCCGGAAGAAGTCGCGCAGTCGAACGCGATTTGAGACAACATCAAAGTTTGGAAGGCTGAGGGGATGGTTGATTCGTTCGATGAAAAGGCATTGACTGAAGCGTTCAACGGGCCGTTTCGCGCTTACTTGAACGAGCCATGGGCAGTGGAGTGGCGGCAGAGATACGCCGCTCATGTCGAGCTGGTGAAGAGTGCGGACGAGGCGCAATGGCTCGATCCCGCATTCCAGCGCAGGCTCTGGGATGAGAATCCGATCTCCAATATCGGGCCGGGTACTTCGGTCACGGTGGAAGGTGCATATTCCGACGTTGCGATCTCGCGTGAGCTTCTTCAGTTCCGAGACGCGCCGATCGGCAGCGATCTCGCCGAGCGCGGGAAGAGGCTACAGGACATGTTCGACCATGTTCTGGCCAGGGTTCATCCGGCTCACGCCAAGCGCCGGCCCAAGGCGCGCCTCGTCCGGCTGATGGCCGCGATGTTTCCGCGCGACATGACCTGTCTGATGGACGCCAACAGGGTATGGGCCACGCAACGCCTGATCGGCGCGCCGCGACTGGTCGGTGACTTCATCGCTCAGCATCCGGCGCTCCGTCAGCGGATCCGCGATGCGGTGGGGAGTGCACCGGATATCGCCGGTGAGGTCGACCAGTCGATATTTGCATGGTTTCTGTGGAGCAAATATTTGAACCGTCCCGACGAGGGGGCAGTTACGGTGGAGGCGGCCCAAGCAGAAGCAAGCGACATACCGCCATTGTCGCTGTTGCCGGTGACCGCGCAACGGCGAAGCCTGGCCTGCATGAAAGGGGCCGTCGGCATGTTCGTGGCCGTTGTTCGGGAAGCCGAGAATGGGATTGCACGGGAAGACCTCGCCAGCGTGATTCTGTCGGAAGCGCCGCAGCTCAATACGAACAGCGCGAGCCAGGTGATTTGGCAGGCCGGGGGCGGACTGGGACTCATTCATCTAGTCGATGGCGCGTATCGGCCGACGCAACGCGGCCTCGAATTGCTGTCCGCGAACGAGCCGGCGGACGTGCTGCGCGCGCCGCTGGTCGGCCGTGTCTTCGGCATGGGGCAGCTGCTGCTTCAACTGTCGCGGCACCCGGAGGGCATGGGGGCTACTGATGCGGCCAAATGGCTGCAATCGCTGGTGCCGACCTGGACCACGACGATGCCGGGGTCGCATATCATCGCGTGGGCCAGAGTCACCAGTCTTGTGAGAGCCGAAACTGTCCAGGGCATCAACCGTCTCTATCTGACGGATGACGGCCAGGAATACGTATCCGCCCTGCCGCGGGATTTCGAGGAGCGCTGGAGAATCAACGCTTCGGCCGTGGAGTTGGATGAAGGGGCTCCCGAAATCCTCGTGGAAGAGACCGGCTCCGGTACTTCCTATATGGTTGAGAACATCATCGACGAAGGCTGCTTCCTGGAGCGCGAAACGCTCGAACAGGCGATTGACCTGCTGAAGACGAAGAAGAATCTGGTTCTGCAGGGACCTCCGGGAACCGGCAAGACCTGGCTCGCGAAACGCCTGGGATACGCGCTGATCGGCGAAAAGGACACATCGCGGCTGATGGCGGTGCAATTCCAGCCCTCGCTGTCCTACGAGGATTTCGTCCGCGGCTACCGCCCGAACGGCACCACCGGCCTGCAACTTGTCGATGGCGCCTTCCTGGAAGCCGTTGCGGCGGCGAGGGCGGAGCCGGGGCGGCCGTATGTTCTCGTGATCGAGGAGATCAACCGGGGAAACCCTGCGCAGATCTTCGGCGAGTTGCTCACCTTGCTAGAAGCCGACAAGCGTAGAGAGAGCGAAGCGCTCCGGCTGGCCTATCCGCGGACGCTGACCGAACGGGTCCATGTGCCGCCGAATCTCCACGTCATCGGGACGATGAATCTCGCCGACCGCTCGCTGGCGCTGGTCGATCTCGCGCTGCGGCGCCGCTTCGCATTCGTGAATCTCAATCCCAATTTCGGAGCTGCCTGGCAGCAATACTGCAAGGCCCGGGGCGCTCCAGATGAGCTGGTGCAGGCCGTAAGGCGGGCGATCGTTGCGTTGAACGAGATCATTGCAGCGGACCAGTCGCTCGGTGCTCAATTCAGTGTCGGCCATAGCTTTCTCACGCCGGCTGAGAACATGGATGCCGCGCGATGGAAGACATGGATCGGCAATGTGATCCTGACCGAGATCAAACCGCTGCTGCTGGAATATTGGTACGATGCAAGGGAGAAGGCGGAAGACCATGTCAAGACACTGCAGGCCTGCCTGTAGGGGCGGATGCAGATGTCCGATCAGGTCTGGCGCAGCGAAAAAGGCATTCCGATTCGGAACCTCTGGCTGTTGCTTGTCTATGCGTCCGGCCTCGCCAACTTCGAGAGCCAGTGCGCGGTAGGCACGGACGATGATATTGAGTTGGCCGATATTCTGGGTCGCCTGCTGGTGAGGTTGGTCAAGCGGCGGCTGAGGACCAATCTGTCGCGAGGTTATCAGCGCAGGGAAGCAATCATTCCGCGGGTCAGGGGGCGGGTGGACTGGTTGCAGACGCTCTCCCGCCAACATCTGCAGCGCGGGCGCCTTGCATGCCGGTTTGAGGAGCTGTCGTTCGACACGCCGCGAAACCGGTTGGTGCGCTGCGCGCTGATTGCGATCGCCGGACGGATTGGGGATCGTGCCGTCGCCGCCGATTGCCGCCGACTCAGTGACGACCTCGGACGGCTGGGCATTGCGGCGTCCCGACCAACCCGACAGGACATGTCCGCAGACACCATCGGAAGCCATCAATCCGAAGACCGCTTCATGGTCAGCGCTGCCAGGCTCGTGTTCGAGATGCTGCTGCCGAACGAAGCGCCCGGTGACATGAAACTGTCGCGGCTCAGGCGGGACGAGATCACCCTACGAAAGATCTTCGAGAAGGCGGTCACGGGGTTCTATCGGCATCATTTGCGTGCCGCCGATGGCTGGTCCGTGCGGGAGCAGAATTATCAGAGCTGGCAACTGGAGCCAGGCCGGTCCGGCGACGTAGCTCTGCTTCCGGGAATGAAGCCCGACATTATCCTGGACAGAGGGCAGGACCGCAGGATCGTCATCGATACCAAGTTCACCAGTATTCTTGCGAAAGGTATTGCCGACAAGGACAAGCTCAAGAGCGCCAACATCTATCAGATCTACGCTTATCTTCACTCCCAAGGCGGGCGCGGACCCCTGTGCGACAGGGCGGAAGGCGTGCTGCTCTATCCCGCGCTCGACCATGATGTGGATGAGACATTCACAATCCAGGGCCATGCTATCCGGTTCGTCACAGTCGATTTGGCTCTCAAACCTTCCGACATCCTGGATCGGCTCCACTCGATCGCTCAGGAAGGTCACTGAGCGCGCGTCAGAATTTGGAACGACTCATCAAGGTTACTTCCCAAGGCAGCAAAATCCAATAAAGCCCACATAGTCGGCTTCGGCGCGCCTGTTCCGGGGAACGGGAGAGGGATTTGTCGAGGCTGACGAAGATCAAGAATCGGCGCCATCCGACGAAGCGCTCGACTCCTCCCGGCAAGCGAGCCACGGCTCGTCGCAAGCTGCTCAAGCGAGGATGCGGAAAGGAATAACGCCGCGTCCGTAATCAAGGCGCGGAGCGCGATGTAACAAGTGGTGGTCAGCGTACATGAAGGCCGCACCGTCTCGGCTCGTGAAATGAGGGGATCAGCTAACCTTCTCTCAATTGGAAGTCCCGAAACGCTTTCTCGAAGGAGGCACGAAGGCGCTGTGGCCTGCCTTTCGGATCGTCGGGCATCACCCCGGTCTCCCAATCCTTTTGGTGATGCGCAAAAAGTCGTTGAACGCTGTTCGACTCGCTAACGGCAACGAAATAGCAAGCGCGGTAGGTGTGCTTGACCTCGGAGACCAAGCCCAAATAGGAGCGCGCGAGCCCAACACCCATGCTGCTCTGCACGTAGAATTTGCATTCAGCCGATAGAAGCAACTGAGTGCTCTTGGGATGGACCTCTTCAGCTCTACAGGTAGCAGCAGCATCGGCATATAAAACTGCGACGTCGCATTCGTGGATGACTTTTGATTTCCCCGAAACAAAGATTCCGATATGAGCTTCCAAGGCCGGGCAACCAGGAAATGCTATGAGGGCGTGAGTATAGGGTTGGATCGTCGAGAAGATTCGGCCTGGGGAAGTCCGGAAGACGAAATTTGAAGTCACCAGTGAGCCGTTCACATCGTAGAAGGTGACGGTCGCTCCCTCTGCTCGCGCCGCTTCGATGATCAGTGACCAAATATATAGCTCGTACAGGTCTGCACCCTTGGACGGAGAAGTCAGCAAGGGAGAGACTGTGTCCTTTATCGACTGCTCGATGGATGCGATGAGGTTCGGGTCAAGCGCCATCATCGACCTCGTGTGTCAACGCCTGAAGGTGCTCATCCAGGACGATGGCGGCCGACGAAATACGGGGTCTTTGATCGGCGGGCAACCTGGTCGAACTGGTATCCGCATCGGACACAAAAGAGAATGTGGCTCTGTTGGCCGCTTCCAACGTGTTGGCAACTTCTGGAAGAATCTTTCCCGAGGAGACGACGATTGCTCGAAGCGCCGTGATAGCGACGCTAAGTTTCTCCTTTGAGGTTAACGGCCGAACGTGGGTAAATTCCGTCTTTCGTTTCCTCGTCTTGGCGACGACAGGACCCTCGACGAGGGGCCCCTCTACGTACTCTTGCACCGATAAGATCTTCGTGCTCGCTCTACCTTCTGCGGCCTCGCCAGCAATCTGGTCTGCAAGCCATGACAAACCAGAATCCCGCAAGGTAGAGTTGATCCGAAGAAAAGCCTCGTCAGCCTCGTCTTCTGTCATGTTCCCCCGAACCAATGCATTGAACGTATTGTTATAATTTTCAATACGGAACAACCTGAACGAGAAAGTCAATTAGCAAGACGGATAGTGCTGTCCATCATGACCTCGAAGTGCCGGCGGCCGGAGATGGCAAAGGAAGGCCCACAGGTGCCCTGCTGGCCGCGCTGCGGATGGTCATTCCGCAGAGTCGATGGCCTAGATTTCGCGCAGCGAGATGTCGCCGAGTTTGAATGCGTAGGTTCGCGTCTCGTCGACCGCGCGGAGAAACCCGTCGGTTGGATCAAGGATGAGGTCCAACGTCAGCGTCGTAGGATACTTGTCAGGTTTTGCCGAGACCTCGTCACGAATGGCTTTTTCCCAACCGCGCACCATCTTCACGATTTGGGTGAATGCCAACATCACCTTCACGGAATGCTTCTTGTTCCCCGTCAAACCGCCGCCGGCGCCCATGTTGATCGTCCCATCAGGCCGGGTTGTGAAGGCGTTGATCTGCTTCTGACGTAGCGTCTTGATATCCTGCTCAGTCGGCTCCCACGCGGTCAGGGCATTCTTGTCCGCGACCTTCGGCAAAAGGTCAGGCCATTCTAGGTGGACGATATCCAGCAGGTCGCGATCCTCAAACGAGCTATGATCGCCGATTGCGATGCAGTAGAGGTCCGTATCCGTGACCATGGCGAATAGGAGAGGCGGGGTTCGTTCTTGAAAGCCGGGCTTCGTCGGGTGCGGCCCAACGCCCATATGGAAGTGCTGGAAACCCCAGTCGTTCAGAAGCAGGTCGTTGAACGCGGACCGCTCCAGGAGCGTGCTCTGATACGGCCGCAGGTCCCCTCCGGTCTCACTTACCTGGATGAGCTGATCGTATCCGGCCTGCAAGCTTGCAGGCACCGAGAGCGTGCTGGACTGATGGGTGGTACGCTTCGCCACAGGGACGCGGCGGTTCAGAACATTCAAATAGCGGCACAGCGCGTCATCGTCGCTCTCGCCCGGGACGTCCTGGTAGCCAGCAGTCCGCAGGCGCAAGCGCCCCATATCGCAGTAGTCATGGAAAAGGTTCATATCAATCGTATTCGTCATGCTGCCACCGTCGTTTGCGACAGGGCGTGATTTATGGATCGGTTGGAAAACTTTCAATGCGCAGGACTTGGACGGAGGACAAAGGCGAAGAACGTTGCGGCGGCGATCGCGCAAGCGTCGCGCTCGGGACGAAATGGCTCTTTTTATAGCTCGCTAGTAGGAGGGCCTTTGCCTCATGGGGGGCCTAGTCCAGAAAAAAATCGCGGATCATTGGCCGCGGGCTCAGGCTGACGCTGGGGACCGCAATGCAAATGCGACAGCTTGCTTACCTAGTGCTTACCCAGCCCAAAGGCGCAATATCAAGAATGTACGAAAAAGCCTATTTTTGCTGGCGCACCCGACACGATTCGAACGTGTGACCTTTGCCTTCGGAGGGCAACGCTCTATCCAGCTGAGCTACGGGTGCAGTGATGCCTCATGTAGCCGATTGGCGAGGGCCGGGCAACCGCTTCTCGCCCTATCGCCGTAAACCCGGTTTGGCCGGGGAGGGGCCGGAACCCCCGCAGCTTCGGCCGACCGGAGCTGCCCCTGGCTTCGCCATCAGGCCACCGCCGCGACGGGCGCGGCGTAGTCCGGACCGAACAGTTTTCGCACCTCGCTGGCGGGCTTCGGCGCGCTGAACAGATAGCCCTGCATCTCCGTGCAGCCGAGCGTGCGCAGCATGTCGCGCTGCGCCTCGGTCTCGACGCCCTCGGCGACCGTGGTCATGTTGCTGGCGGCCGCGATGTTCACCACTGCCTGCACGATGACCGGCGCGCCGCTGGTCTCGGCGATGTCGACGACGAAGCAGCGGTCGATCTTGATCTTGTCGAACGGGAAGCGCTTCAGGTAGCTGAGCGAGGAGTATCCGGTGCCGAAATCGTCGAGCGCGATGCGGACGCCGATCGCGCGGAGCTGATGCAGGATCGAGAGCGCCGCCTCGTCGTCGCGGATCAGCACGGCCTCGGTGATCTCGAGCTCGAGCCGGCGCGGGTCGAGGCCGGAGGCGGCGAGCGCGCCTGCGATCCGCAAGGCCAGCGTGTCGCATTTGAGCTGCACGGGCGAGACGTTGACCGCGACGCGGATATGGGAAGGCCAGGTCGCGGCCTCGTTGCAGGCCATGCGCAGCACCCAGTCGCCGAGCTCGTTGATCAGGCCGGTGTCCTCGGCGACGGGAATGAACTCGGCCGGGGACACCATGCCGCGCTCGGGATGCCGCCAGCGCAGCAGCGCCTCGCAGCCCGAGACCTCGCCGGAGCGCAGGTCGACCAGGGGCTGGTAGTGAATCTCGAAGCCGCCATCGACCAGGGCCTGGCGCAGATCCTGCTCCATGGCGAGGCGCGCCTTGGCGCAGGCATCCATCGCCGGCTCGAAGAAGCGGTGGGTGCGGCGGCCTTCGGCCTTGGCGCCGTACATCGCGAGGTCGGCATTCTTGATGAGCTGATCCAGATCGGAGCCGTCCTGCGGTGCCAGCGCGATCCCGATGCTCGCGTCGGTGGAGAGCTGATGGCCGAGACAGTGATAGGGCTGCCGGATCGCCTGGTAGATCCGCGTCACGAACGACACCACGTCGGCGGAGGACTGGATCCCGGTCTGGATGACAGCGAATTCGTCGCCACCGAGCCGTGCGATCAGGTCGCCCTGCGCGAGGCAGCCGCGCAGACGGCCCGCGATCGCCTTCAACAGCTCGTCGCCGACGTGATGGCCAAGCGAGTCGTTGATGCCCTTGAATTCGTCGACGTCGATGTAGAGCAGGGCGAACTGGCAGCCGTCGGCGGCTTTCGCCAGCTCGCGTTCGATCTGCTCGCGGAACAGCGTGCGGTTCGGCAGGTCGGTCAGCGCGTCGTAATGCGCCAGGTGCGCGATCTTCTCGTCGGCGCGCCGGCGTTCGGTGACGTCCTCGACGACGTTGATGATGTAGCGCGGCTCGCCGGACTTGTCGCGGATGCCGATCCTTCGCGAGGTGATGTAGCGCCGTCCGATGGACGGGGTATTCCAGATGTGCTCGTCCAGGAACAGCCCGTCAGGTGATTGCAGCAGCCTGTCGTCATCCCGGGTGATGACCCCGGCAGCGTCCGCCGGATAGAGTTCGAACGCGGTCTTGCCGACGATCGTCCCGGCAGATTCGACGAGCTGGTCCTCGGCGACCCGGTTGGCCAGCAGGTAGCGCCGCGTGCGGGCGTCCTTCACGGTGATCCGCGAGGGAATGTGGTCGATGATCTCGCGCAGGAAGGTGTGGTTGCGGTCGCGCTCCTGCTCCAGGTTGCGGCGCTCGGTGATGTCTTCGATCGTGGCGACCCATCCGCCCTGCGCGAGCGGGGTGTTGATGACCTGGAAGGCGCGGCCGTCCGCCAATTGATGAGTTCTCGTGGAGACCGTGCCTTCGGCGACGGTCCTCATGACGTCGGCGCAGAACTCCTCGACGTCGCCGTCGAACGCGCCACGCTCCTTGCGGTGGTACATCGCCTCGCGGATGTGGCAGCCGGGCTTGATGACGTCGTGGGACAGGCCGAACATGTCCGCATAGCGGCGGTTGCATGTGACGATGTATCCGGCAGCGTCGTACAGGATCAACCCTTGCGACATGTTGTTGAGGGCAGTATCGAGCCGGAGTCTTTCGGCTTCCAGCCGCTGCTGGGCGTCGCGGTTCTGTCGCTTGATCTGGCGAATGATCAGATAGAGGATCAGCGCGATGACGGCGGCTGAAAGCGCGGCGGTCGTGACCATGAAGCCGGTCTGCTGCCGCCAGTCCGCAAGGGCTGCCGCCGTGGTGTTGGTGGCGACGATGACCAGCGGGAAATGCGTCAGCGACGCCGCCGAGCCGAGCCGCTCCTCGTTGTCGACCGGGCTCTTGACGCGAAGCGTGTGCTGACCGCCCCTGGCCAGCACCTTCTGCATCAGTGGCGCATCCTTGAAGTTCCGCCCGATCAGCTCTTCGCGATGCGGATGGCGGGCCAGCATCTTGCCTTCGCGGTCGAACAGTGAGATCGCCGTGCCCTCGGCCAGCGCCACAGATGCGAAATATTGCCGGTAGCTGTCCGGGTCGATCCGCCGGACCATCGCGCCGAGAAAGGTGCCGTCCGCTCCGTTCAGCCGGCGTGCGACGACCGTGGTCCATTTGCCGATGATGAAGCTGCGGACGGATTCCAGCAGCACCGGTTCGGACTGCGGGTTCGTCCTGAATGTCTGGAAGTAGGCGCGCGAGGAGACGCTGATCTTGGGCAGCGGCTGAGCCCGCGACCAGTTGATCAGGTCGCCCTCGGCATCGTAGATCGCGATGTCGCCGAGATAGGACACCGAGCTGATCTTACCGCGCAGCATCTGGTGCGCCTCAGGTCCGGACATGCGCTCGCGGAACATTTGGGGCGAGACGATGTCGAGCAGGTTCATCTGCCCGATCAGATCGGCGGCGACGACGTCGGAATCCTCGAACTGCTGATCGAAGTGCCGCGCGATCAGCTGCACGGTGTTTTCAAGCTCGCGCTCGCGGTTGGCGAGGGTCCGCTCGCGAAACTCGCCGACCGCCATGGCCGTCACGATGAAGATTCCCGCGACCAGCAAAATGCCGCACAGGGTCAACCACAGGACGGGACCACGACGCGCCAAAGCCTCCCAGCCGTTCCTTGCGGCTAGAGACATTCCGGCGGCCACCGTGGAAAAAACCTGGCGCATTCCCCCTCCCTGAAGGAACAGGAATACACCGCACAAATGGCGCAAAGCTTAGGAAAACCAGTTACCTAAGCATTAATCCGGTTGCGTATTCGCGTCCGTGTGCAGCAGCGCGTGCAGCGATCGCTAGGCCGCATCATTAATCGCGACTTAATGCGAGCTGCCGGCGCTCTTGTCGCCGACCGGATTGCGCAGCCGTCCGACCACGCCGGTCGGGAAGAAATAGACGCTGGCGATGAACAGCAGCCCGAGCCACAGCAGCCAGCGGTCGGGATGCAACAGCCCCGGCAGCAGCGGCAGTCCGGCTTCGTCCGCCGCCCTGGAGGCAACGCCCATCAGCGACTGCAAATAGTTCTGGGCGAGGATGAAGATGCTTGCGCCGATGACCGCGCCGTAGATCGTGCCCATGCCGCCGATCACGACCATCAGCAGGATGTCCAGCATGATCGAGAAGCTGAGCGAGGTGTCGGGCCCAGCATAGCGCAGCCACAGCGCGTTCAGGATGCCGGCGCCGGCGGCGACGAGGGCCGCGAGGCAGTTGGCGTAGGTCAGGTGGAATACGGTGCGGAAGCCGAGCGCCTCGGCGCGGAAGCGGTTCTCGCGGATCGCCTGGAGCACGCGGCCGAACGGCGAGTTCACGACGCGCAGCAGCGCGAGGATCATCAGCGCCGAGATCGCGAACACCAGATAGTAGGTCAGGATGCGGCCGTTGATCTCGAAGCCGAACGCGCCCTTGGAGATCAGCACCGTGCCGGGCCGCAGCAGCTCCGGCAGCTGAAAGCTGCGTCCGTCCTCGCCGCCGGTCAGCCAGGACAGTTGCGAGGCCAGCACCTGGAAGGCGGAGGCGACCGCGAGCGTGATCATGGCGAAGAAGATCGCGGCGACCCGCAGTGAGAACAGCCCGATCGCGAGCGCGAGCAGGGCTGCGAGCGGCAGGCCCACGACGATTCCGGTCGCGATCGCGGCCCAGTTCGGGCCCATCCCGTACAGCGCGATCGCGATCGCGTAGCTGCCGATGCCGTAGAACATGGTGTGGGCGAACGACACCGAACCCGTATAGCCGAGCAGCAAATCGTAGGAGGCGACCAGCGCGGCGAAGACGCAGATCTTGGCCGCGACGTTCAGCGCCTTGGCACCGGGAAACAGGAACGGCGTCGCCGCCAGCGCCAGTATGATGACGACGAGAACGAGCGTGAGCACGCGGCTCCGCGGCGGATCGCCTGAGAGGATCATCATCGGCTGGTCACCGCATAGAGGCCGCGCGGGCGCCACATCAGAATGGCGACCATCAGCAGGATGTTGGAGACGAGGGCGAGTTTCGGCACCAGGAAGCCGCCGTAATTGGCGACCATCGCCACCAGGATGGCGCCGATGAAGCAGCCACCGATCGAGCCGAGGCCGCCGATGATGACGACGATGAAGATGAGCACCGTAAGGTCATCGCTCATGGAGGCATGCACCTGTTCGCGATAGAGCGCCCACATCACGCCGCCGAGACCGGCCAGCGCCGAACCCGTCATGAACACGCCGAGGAAGAGGCGGCGGATGCGATAGCCGAGCGCCTCGACCATCTCGCGGTTCTCGACGCCGGCGCGGATCAGGAGGCCGACCTTGCTGCGATTGAGCACGAGCTGGATCGCGATGAATATGGCGAGGCCGATCAGCATCGCCAGGACGCGGTATTTGGCGATCGCGACGTCGCCGAGGATGAACGAGCCGCGCAGCGAGGTCGGCAGCGGCATGGGGATGATCTGCGGCCCCCACAGCGCGTACAGCGTCTGCTCCGCGACGATCAGGCCGCCGGTCGTCATCAGGATCTGCTTCAGGTGCTGGCCGTAGACGGGCAGGATCAGCACGCGCTCGACCACCAGGCCGAGCGCGCCGGACACCGCCATCGAGAGCAGCGCGGCCGGCGCCAGCACCGCGAGGTTCATCCAGAGCGAATCCGCCTGGATGGAAGCAGCAAACGGTGCCAGCACCAGGGTGGCAACATAGGCGCCGACGGCGATGAAGGCGCCGTGGCCGAAATTGAGCACGTCCATCAGGCCGAACACCAGCGTCAGCCCGGACGCCATGATGAAGATCATCATGCCCATGGCAAGGCTCGCCACGGTCAAGGTCAGCCAGGAAGAGGTCGATCCGATCAGCGGGATCACCAGAAGGGCGAGCGCGACCGGCAGCAGGATCGGCGCGAGATCGCGCTTGGGCTTCGGCAGCGGATCGGTAGCGGCAAGGTCACTCACTGATGCGTCTCCAGACTCAGGCCGAGCAGCCGCTCCTGCAGCGGCACGTCGGCGGCGAGGGCCGCCATCTCGCCGCGATGGACGATGGTGCCGTTGTCCATGACCAGCACGCTGTCGCCGAGCTCGCGGGCGGCAAAGAAATTCTGCTCGACCATCAGGATCGTGGCGCCCTTGTGCTTGATCTCCTTCAGGCATTCGATCAGCGCCATCACGATCGCCGGCGCGAGCCCCTTTGTCGGCTCGTCGATCAAGAGCAGCTTGCGCGGCTCGATGATGGCGCGCGCGATCGACAGCATCTGCTTCTGCCCGCCCGAGAGGCTTCCCGCGCGCGACAGCCAGAAGCGACGCAGCGCCGGGAAGAAGCCGAAGATCCAGTCGAGCTGGGTCTCATCGAGCGGCCCGTCACGGGCCGCGAGCACCAGGTTTTCCCTCACCGTGAGATCGGAGAACACCGCCATGCTCTCCGGCACATAGCCGACGCCGAGTCGCGCGATGTCGGGTGTGGCGCGGCTCTCGATGCGTTCTCCGGCGAGAGTGATCTCGCCGTGCGAGGCCTGCCAAAGGCCCATGATGGTGCGCAGCGTCGTGGTCTTGCCGGCACCGTTGCGGCCGAGCAGCATCGTGACCTGCCCCTGCGGGACGGTGAGATCGATGCCCTGGAGAATGTGATAGCGCCCGATATGGGTGTGCACGCCGGAGAGTTTGAGGAGATCGCTCATGCCGCACTCTTCGGGGCGATGCCGAGATAGGCTTCCTGCACGATCGGCGAAGCGATCACCTCGGCAGGCTTGCCGTCTGCAACAAGTTGGCCGTTATGCAGCACGATGATGCGGTCCGCGAGCGAGCGCACCACATCCATCTTGTGCTCGACGAGAAGGATGATCTTGCTGTTGTCCTGCTTGAGCTGCGCGATCAGGTTGAGGACGACGGGCACCTCGTCGATGCTCATGCCGGCAGTCGGCTCGTCGAACATGAACACCTTTGGCTCCAGCGCGATCATCAGCGCCACTTCGAGCTTGCGCTGGTCGCCATGGGACAGCGCGGTCGCGGCGACACCGCGGCGATTGCCGAGCGCGACCTGGTCGAGGATGGCGTCGGCGCGCGCGATCAGGTCGCGGCGCACCATCCAGGGCCGCAGCATGTCGTAATGGGTGCCGCTGGCAGCCTGCACCGCGAGGCGGACGTTCTCTTCCACCGACAGGTTCGGGAAAAGGTTGGTGAGCTGGAAGGCGCGGCCGAGGCCCGCGCGGGTGCGCATCGGCGCGGACTGTCCGGTGATGTCGGTGCCGCCAAACAGGATGCTGCCGCTCGATGCGTGCAGCTGGCCCGAGATCAAGTTGAAATAGGTGGTCTTGCCGGCGCCGTTCGGCCCGACGATGGCGGTGAGCTCGCCCGGGCGGAACGTGCAGGAAACGGAGTTGACCGCGACATGGCCGCCGAAGCGGATGGTCAGGTCGCGGGTTTCGAGGGTCAGGGGCATTGAGGTTTGGCGATTGATGGAAGGAAATTAGATCCGCGATCACGCTGCGCTCCCTCCCCCGCCTGCGGGGGAGGGCTGGGGAGAGGGCTGTTTCCGCAATCGAGAATCCCCGAGAGGAGACACCCTCTCCCGGCCTCTCCCGCAAGCGGGAGAGGTGAAGCAAGAAAGGTCACCGCTTGTTGCGGATGGGAACGTTCATGTCCTCGATCTTGAGTTCGCGCACCGGCTCGAGCACGGCCCAGGCGACGTTCGGATCGACCTTGACCTTGAAGTGATACATGCTCTGCAGCGCCTGATGGTCTTCTTTCCGGAATACCATCTTGCCCTTCGGCGTGTCGAACTCCAGGCCTTCCATGGCCGTGATCAGCTTCTCGGTGTCGGTCGACTTCGCCTTGGTGACGGCGGCGACGACCGACATGGCGGCGGCGAAGCCGCCCGCGGTGAAGAAGTCCGGCGGCGCGTTGAAACGCTTCTGGTGCTCGGCCACCAGCCAGTCGTTCACCGGGTTCTTCGGGATCTCGTAGAAGTAATAGGTCGCGCCTTCCATGCCGGGCAGGCCCTTATAGGCGGCGAGCGCCGGCAGGATGTTGCCGCCGGTCGAGAGCTCGATGCCGTAGCGCTTCGGATCCATGTCCTGGAGCTTGGCCAGCGGATTGCCGGCGCCGGCCCAGATCACCCAGATCACCTTGCGGCCGGGCTTGTCCTTCAGCGCGTCGAACAGGCGCTGGCCGACTGCGGTGAAGTCGGTGGTCGAGGTCGGGGCATATTCTTCGGCGGCCAGCGTCGCGCCGGTCTTGGCGAGCGCCTCCTTGAAGGCGGCGACGCCGTCGCGGCCGAACGCATAGTCCTGCGCCAGCGTCGCCACGGTGACGCCCTGCTTGCCGATCGCGACCGCGTTGGAGATCGCGTCCTGCGACGAGTTGCGCCCGGTGCGGAAGATGTAGCGATTCCATTTTTCGCCGGTAATCTGGTCCGCAACCGCGGGCTCGACGATCAGGATCTTCTTGTTCTCCTCGGCCACCGGGAGAATGGCGAGCGCCGCGGCCGACGAAGTCGTGCCGATCGCGATGTCGGCCTTGTCGTCCTGATAGGCCTCCGCGAGCGCGGCCTTGGCAAGGTCCGGCTTGCCCTGGTCGTCCTTGGTGATGACGACGATCTTGCGGCCGTCGAGCGTCATGGTGCCCTTGGTGGCGTATTCAAAGCCCATCTTCAGCCCGGTCTCGGTCTGCTTGGCATAGGCCTCGAGCGGACCGGTCTTGCCGTAGATCAACGCGATCTTGAGATCGTCGGCCTGTGCGCAGGTGCCCGCGCCGAGCGCGAGGATGGTTGTTGTTATGATGAATGATCGACGCACGATGGTCCCTCCTGATCTGAAGTTTCTCGGTAACAGCGATTTGCACAAGCTCGCGAACATTGCAATTGAACCTTCCGGTGGAGCGGGCTGGCCTTTGCGGGCATGCATCATTTTTGGGCCTGCCTCGCCGCTCCGGCCTCGACCTGGCGCCAGTCGGACTGCGCTTCCTCGGCGCTTTCGAAGATATGCGGCGCGACGCCGCGTCTCTCGAGGGCTTCACCAAGCTTGATGCGCAGGAAGCCCGACGTGGTGTAGCGCGACACGCCGGAATAGAAGCGGTCGACGAGGCTGCGGACCATGGCTGAATAATCGTCCATCAGCTCCGGCAGGATGGAAAAATTGTCATAATTGACGATGGCGTAGACCCGGCGTCCGAGCGGCGCCAGGCGAGCCTCGACGAGAGACGCGATCGTGTCGATCTCGGCCTTGCTGCGTAGCGGATAGCGTTCCAGGTTGACGAAGAACAGGTTCTGCTGCTCGTCCAGCGTGAAGCGCTGGTCGAGCGGAATGGTGAGCAGGCGCTCGCGCAAATCCATCAAACCCTCGCCGAAGATGCGCGCGTCCATCAGGACAGGATCGCGCGGGATCAGCGGCTTGAAATCCATCAGGCGCAGGATGTCGCGCTCGATGTCGATGCCGGGCGCGACCTCCGTCAGCTCCAGCCCGTCGGACTTGAGCTCGAACACGCAACGCTCGGTGACATACAGCGCTCGCTGCTTGCGCGCGGCGGCAAACGGGCCGCTGAAGGTGACGTGCTCGACGCTGTCCACGAATTTGCGGGACTTGGCTTCCTCGAGGATGACGAGTTGTCCGTCGTTCACCGCGATGCGCTGCTTGCCTGCGCCGAACGTGCCGACGAAGATGACCTCCTTGGCGTTCTGGCTGATGTTGATGAAGCCGCCGGCACCCGCGAGCTTGGGCCCGAACTTGCTGACGTTGAGATTGCCGGCACGATCGACCTGGGCGAGGCCGAGAAAGGCCGCATCCAGGCCGCCGCCATCGTAGAAGTCGAACTGGTATGGCTGGTCGATCACCGCCTGCGTGTTGATCGCGGCGCCGAAATCGATGCCGCTCGCCGGGATGCCGCCGATTACGCCCGGCTCCGCCGTCAGCGTGATGAGATCGATGATCCGTTCTTCATTGGCGACCGAGGCGATCCCCTCGGGCATGCCGATGCCGAGATTGACGACGCTGTTGGCCTTCAGCTCGAGCGCGGCGCGCCGGGCGATGATCTTGCGCTCGCTGGTCGGCATCACCGGCAGCGATGCGGCGCGGACGCGGATCTCGCTCGAGAAGGCCGGATTGTATTGCGTGCCGAAAGTCTGCCAGTGGTTCTCGGGTCTTGCCACCACGACGCAGTCGACGAGAATGCCGGGAATCTTGACCTGGCGCGGATTGAGGCTGCCCGCCTCGGCGACGCGTTCGACCTGCGCGATGACGATGCCGCCGGAATTATGCGCCGCCATGGCAATGGCCAGCGCCTCCAGCGTCAGCGCCTCCTTCTCCATGGTGAGATTGCCGTCGGGATCGCCCGTGGTGGCGCGGATGATCCCGACCTGAATCGGAAACGTCTTGTAGAGCAGGCAGTCTTCGCCGCCGATCTTGATCAGCTCCACCATGTCCTCGGTGGTGCGTGCGTTCAGCTTGCCGCCGCCGTGCCTGGGATCGACGAAGGTGCTGAGGCCGACGTGGGTGATGTGGCCCGGCCGATGCGCGGCAATGTCGCGGAACAGATGCGTGATCACGCCCTGCGGCAGGTTATAGGCCTCGATCCGGTTCGCGATCGCGAGCTGCTGCAATTTGGGCGCAAGGCCCCAATGTCCGCCGATCACGCGCCGGACCAGCCCTTCATGCCCGAAATGATTGAGGCCGCGCTGCTTGCCGTCGCCTTGTCCGGCCGCATAAACCAGCGTCAGGTTGCGCGGCTTGCCCTGCGCATAGGGCGCATCGCTCTCGTGGGACAGATAGAGCTCCTCCAGCGCGATCGCGATCTCCTCGGCAAAGCCGATGCCGACGAAGCCGCCAGTCGCCACCGTGTCGCCGTCGCGGATCAGCATGACGGCTTCGGAGGCCGAGACGACCTTTCCCTTCTCGGAATTGCGCAGGTAAGGCAGAGCTGGGTGATGGCTCACGGCGTTCCTCCCGCTCCCTGGACCGTATGCCTTGTTGGGCTTGATCTTATCGCGGGGAGCAGTCCCGGAACAGGCTGCTCCTCGCAAAGAAAGACAGCACAGCGGAGAGCAAGGTCTGCGCCAGATCCTGTCGCATCGCGCAAAGCGGCTGAAACTCGCGGCAATTCCCGCAACCGTGCCCGGAGGCGCAGCCGGGCGCGGTGTCTGGAGTCCGAGACTCCGGACAGTTCAATGTCTCGAAACTCAGACGGGAGCCGATCCCGACGCGAGGCCGAACTTGGCGAGCTTCTTGTAGAAGGTCGCGCGCGAGATCCGCAGCATCCTGGCGGCCTGGGTGATCTGGCCGTTGCTGGCAGCGAGCGCCTGTTCGAGCGTGTGCTTCTCGAACTCGGCCTCGGCTTCGGCATAGGGCACCACGATTCCGGCTGGGCGCTGGGGCGGTGCAAGCTTGAGCTCGGTGGCGACGGGGAGGATGCGCGCGACATCCTCGCCGGTCAGCCGCCCGGAATCGCTGAGGATCAGCGCGCGCTCGAGGATGTTGCGGAGCTCGCGAACATTGCCCGGCCAATCATACCGGGCGAGTGCGGCGAGTGCGCTCGGTGTGATCTTCGCCTTGACGTAGTCGCCCGACGCGCTGATGTCCTCCAGCAGCCGGGCGCAGATGTCGGGGAGATCGTCCAGGCAATGACGGAGGGGCGGCAGGTCGACCGAGAGCACGTTGAGACGGTAATAGAGATCGGCGCGGAATGCGCCGTCGCTGACTCGCTTGCGCAGGTCCATGTTGGTCGCGGCGATGACGCGGACGTCGACCCTGGTGATCTTGTCCGAGCCGAGCGGCTCGATCTCGCGCTCCTGGAGCACCCGCAGCAGTTTTGCCTGGAGCTGCAGCGGCATTTCGCCGATCTCGTCGAGGAACAGCGTGCCGCCATCGGCAATACGGAACTTGCCCTCTCGCCCCCTGCGGTCGGCGCCGGTATAGGCGCCCGGCGCAGTGCCGAAGAACTCCGACTCGATCAACGTGTCCGGGATCGCAGCGACGTTGACGCTGACGAACGGCTTCTCCGCACGCGAGGAGGCATTGTGAATCGCCTGCGCCAGCATCTCCTTTCCCGTTCCGGTCTCGCCGGTGAGCAGAACCGTGACGCTCTGCCGCGCGGCCCGGCTTGCGATCTCCTTGGCCCGGGCGATTCCCGGCGTCGTGCCGACGAAATCGGCGAAAGTGAAACGCGCCGCGCGGGCATTGGACAATTGCCGCCGCGCCAGTCGCAGGTCGCTCTCGAGCTGGGCCACGCGGGCGAGCAGCGGTTTCAGGCTGTCGAGATGGTCATAGAGCACGAATCCGATCGCGCCGATCACGGTGCCGTTCTCGTCCTCGATCGGCATGCGGGTGACGACGAGCTGCTCGCCGCCGAGCTCCATGATGTCGAGCAGGATCGGCTCGCCGGTCTCGGCCACCTTCCGCATCAGGCTGTTCGGGATAACCTCCTCGATTGAGCGGCCGATCGCCTCGCTGGTATGGCCGAGACCGAGCGCGGCAAGATATTTCTCGTTGACGTACACGACGCGTCCTCCGCGATCGATCGCAATCGCTCCTTCGCAGAGCTTCTCCAGCCGCTCGAACAGCGTCTCCATCGCGCGTGCGCGGAGATAGGCGGGATCGCTGATCGAGGAGAAAGCGGACATGACATGCCTCAGGGAGGTCCGCCCGTGTATTAGCAAAAGGCCAGCAATTTCAAAGGGGGAAATGGGCCTTAAGCGAGCTCAGCAATTGCTGTCGTCCCGGGGCGCGAAGCGAATCCGGGACGACAACGGCATGTGCTGTGCCGCTCGCGCCTTACCTTCGATACCCGCTCGCCCGCGAATAGCCCTGGCGGTTCTGCTGCATCGGGCGGCTCGCCACGCTGGTCCGCGCCTCGCTGGAAAGGGGCGTTGCGAGCTTCAGCTCCTCCAGGAAGATCGGCCGGGAGAAGTAATAGCCTTGAGCGTAGCGGATCTTGGTCGCGGCCTGGAGATAGGCGAGCTCCTCGTAGGATTCGAGGCCTTCGGCGATCACCGTTATGCCGAGCGCTTCGCTCAAGGATTCGATCGCGCGCAGGATGCCCTGGCTGCGCGGACGCTTATGGATGTCGGTGATGAACGAGCGGTCGATCTTGATCTCGTCGGCGGTGATGTCGGCCAGCGCCGAGAGCGAGGAATAGCCGGTGCCGAAATCGTCGATGGAGATGCCGACGCCGAGCTTGCGGAACATCGGCAGGATCTCGGCCTGGAAATGATTCTTGGCGACGAAGGCGTCTTCCGTCACCTCGATCATGAAGCGCTGCGGAAAGCCGGTGTCGCCCAGCGCCTGCGCGAAGCTGCGCATGAACTCGGGATTGCCGGCCTGCTTGGCGGCGACGTTGATGCTGATGATCGCTTCCGCGCCGAACGTGTCGTTGATCAGGTCGACCGACTTGACGATCTCGGCGAGAACGAGATGGGTCAACTCGTCGATGAGGCCGAGCTCGCCGGCAAGGTTGATGAACGAACCCGGTGCCTGGATCACGCCTTCGTCGTCGCGCAGGCGGACCAATGCCTCGATGCCCTTCACGGCCTGCGTGCGGATGTCGACCTTGGACTGGAAGGCGCAGCAGAAGCGCTTTTCCAGAATGGCGAGCCTTAGCGACTGCTCGACCTTCATCCGCGCCTGCGCCTCGCGCTCCATGCTGGCATCGAAGAAGGCTGCCAGCCCCTTGCCGTTGTTCTTGATGCGGTACATCGCGATATCGGCGTTCTGTCGCAGCGTCTCGAAGCTGCGTCCGTGGTCGGGATAGAGGCTGATACCGACCGAGGTCGAGGCGAAGACCTCCGAATTGTCGATGAAGAACGGCGCGGTCAGCCGTTCCAGCGTCGATTGCATGAATTCGGCGACTTCCTCCTGGCTCTGGATCGGAGAGAGCAGCAGCAGGAATTCGTCCCCGGAGATGCGCGACAGCATGTCGGAATCGCGCAGGTCGCGCCCGAGCCGCTTCGACAGCTCGACGAGCAGCGCGTCTCCCACGGAGTGACCGTAATAGTCGTTGATGTGCTTGAAATTGTCGACGTCGAGAAAGGCCAGCGCAAAGCGTTCGCCGCCGCGATCGCGCGCGAGCAGGCCGTTTGCGCGATGCTCGATCACGCGCCGCGAGGGAAGTCCGGTCAGCTCGTCGAAATAGGCCGAACGGAACAGCTGGTCCTCGAAATTCTTCTGTTCGGTGATGTCGGAGGACGTCGAGATCAGAAGCTCGCGTCCGGCGAGGCGAACGGGGCGATGGGTCGTGAGCAGCACCTGGCGCGCGGCACCGATGTGGAGTGCCTCCTCGGTCACGACCGCCTGGCCGGCGCTCAGCGCCTGCCGGCACGCTTCGCGGCGCGATGCGAGATCGGGTGAGGGACTGTTGCCGTCCATGCCGAGCTGGGCGGCGGCAGCTTCGTTGACCAGCAGAAGCTCGCCATCCGCGTCCTGCACGGTTATGCCGGCGGGCAGCATTCTAACGATTTCCTTGAGAAAACCGAGCTCGGCTTCAGTCGCGCCGGAGTACTTATTGTCGTTCATAGAAGTCATGAATCTTGTTGTTTCGGCGCGCCTTTGCAATGGGCGCGATCTTGCGCGGTTCCCTCTTAAGTTTGGTTAAGGGGTCCGGAGAAATACGGGGGTGTTTTGGAGAAAACTTGCGACGATGCGACGCGCGCTGACGATCGTCATTAACAGAGGGTCAATGCGCCCAGTGAAACTGCAAGCGAAGCCACGTCCGCGATTTCGCTCATTTCGGATCCGGCTGCGCTTGAGCTTGATTGAAGCAGTGTGAGCCGTTGCAGACACCTCTTCCTGGTGGAGAGAGGCGATCAGGAAGCGGAGCTGGTTCATTCGGCTCTATTCGCTTCGTGGGATGCGGCATTGCATGATGCAATGCAGTCCAGTCTTCAAGTAAGAGATCTCGGTCCTGCCATCGAAGGACGACAGGGCCGACTTCAGCAGCTTGGTGCCGAAGCCGGGCTCGGACACCTTGTCCACGCTCGGCCCCTCGGTTTCGTCCCAGGTGATGGCCAGGCGGTCGTCGCTGACGGTCCATGACACCTGCAACAGGCCGCGCGGCGCGGAGAATGCGCCGTATTTTCCCGCATTGGTGGCGAGTTCGTGAAACATCAATGACAGCGTGACTGCGAGCTTCGGCGGCAGGAACAAGCGGTCGCCGTTGAGGGTGAAGCGGACATGGCCGTAGGGGCCTAGCTCCGAGATCAGAAGGTCGCGGATATCGCAGCCGCTCTTGTCGATCCGCGAGATCAGGTCGTCGGTTGCTGCCAGGGATCGCAGTCGGGGATCGATCCGGGCCCAGACCTGCGGCTGGTCGTGCAGCACCTGGTGCAGCACGGCATGCATCGTCGATACCTTGTTCTTCAGCCGGTGCTGGAGCTCGTCCACCAGCAGCTTGCGATAGTCTTCTTCCTCGATCAGGCGCCTGGAGATCCGGCGCTGCTCGGCCAGCAGGGTGCGATAATGCTCGACACCCCAGATGGTGATGGCGCAGACCGCCCAGTAGAGTGCCAGCAGGGCAAATCGCGCGCGATCGGCGAAAGCATCGCCGAAATTCAGGGCGACGCCGAGCATTCCGCCGACCAGCGCCGTCACGATGCCGATCCGAAATCCGCCAAGGGCAGCGGCAAAGAACACGGCCGGGAAATACGGTGTGAAGTAGATGTCGGGGCGTACCTGGGCGAGACCCCAGCGGACCAAGGTCGCGCCCAGCAGGCAGATCACCGCAAACGAGATGCTCAGACCGAGCGAGGGCTTCTCTGCGCCCTGCCAGCTCTTGCGGAACTCGTCGATCAGCTTCCCCATGCGTAGCCCAGTTGCGATATGCGTTCGAACATCGAGCGGTTCGTGAGGATGGCACGCATGCCGCGCGCGCAAGCATAGCTTGCCTTGTCGGAGGCGGGCAGGGATAGTATCCGCTCCGGCGACGGCCGGCATTCGCCATTTGGCATCAGATCGCTCGAAAACAGGAACATTCCATGGGCAGGCTGGACGGCAAGGTTGCGGTGATCACGGGGGCCACGAGCGGGATCGGATTGCGCACTGCGGAAGTCTTCGTTGCCGAAGGTGCCAAAATTGTGATCGCGGGGCGGCGCCTACCGGAAGGCGAGGCGCTGGCAAAGCAGCTCGGGCCCAACTGCATCTTCCGCCAGACCGATGTCACGGTCGAAGCGCAGATGCAGGCGCTCATCGCGCTCGCCGTGGACAAGTTCGGCCGGATCGACTGCCTGTTCAACAACGCCGGTGGCCCGGCACAGACCGGCGGCATCGAGGGCCTCGAAGTCGAGCGGTTCGATGCGGCAATGGCAACGCTGGTGCGCAGCGTCATGCTAGGCATGAAGCATGCCGCGCCCGCCATGAAGAAGCAGGGTTTCGGCAGCATCATCAACAACGGCAGCATCGCCGGCCGCCTTGCCGGCTTCTCGTCGTCGATGGTCTATAGCGCGGCCAAGGCGGCGGTGATCCATCTCACCAAATGCGTGGCGATGGAGCTCGGTGAATCCAACGTCCGTGTCAACTCGATCTCGCCCGGCGCGATCGCAACAGGCATCTTCGGCAAGGCGCTGGGGCTCTCGACCGATGCAGCGGAGAAGACGCCGGCGGTGATGCGCGAGGTCTACAAGACCGCGCAGCCGATCCCGCGCGCCGGCCTTCCCGATGACATCGCCCATGCCGCGGTGTTCCTGGCCAGCGACGAATCCAGCTTCGTCAACGGTCACGACCTCGTCGTCGACGGCGCCATGACCGGCGGCCGCAACTGGAGCCAGCAGCAGCAAGGCTACGTGGCTCTGCGCAAGGCGTTCGATCAGGGGGCGTAGCGGACAGGTCTCGTGCCCCGGGGTCGCGCTGCGCGCGTCCGGAACACGAGAGGCTAAACCGCCTTCACCGTCACCCGCAGCCCATCCCGCGGCTTCGGGATCGGCCACATCTGCCAGTCCGGCTTGTAGCCGGGTGCGAGCGACACCTCGATGTTCTCGAGGAAGTGCCGCGCGAAGCATTTCGCCTGCATGTAGGCGAAGTGCAGGCCGAGGCACATATGCGCGCCGCCACCAAACGGTACGAAGGCGAAGCGATGACGGTTGCGCTGCGCTTCCTCGGTGAAGCGCAGCGGATCGAAGCGGTCCGGCTCCGGCCAGATGTCCTTCATGTGGTGCGTATAGAGCGGATTGATGCCGACGGCGGTGCCGGCCGGGATCGCAAAGCCCTTGAAGCTGAAATCGCGCATCGCGCGGCGCGGCATCGACGGCACCGGCGGCTTGATCCGCAGCGCTTCCTTGAAGGCCATCTCGGTCAGCGGCATCCTTTCGAGATCGTCGAAGCTGCTCGGCGCCCCCGGGGCGAGCCCGAGCGCGAGCACCTCCGCGCGAAGCCTGTCCTGCCAGTCCGGATTGGCGGCGAGCTCGCCGATGAAGGAGGTCAGCGACGAGGTCAGCGTGTCGTGCGCCGCCATCATCAGAAAGCTCATGTGGTCGATGATGTCCTGCTCCGACAGCAACGCGCCGTTCTCATGGGTGGCGCGGCAGAGCTGCGAGAACAGATCGTCGCCGCCATGGTTGCCGCGCCGCAGCGGGATCTGCTCGCGGAAATAGGCGACGATGCGCTTGCGTCCCTTCACCCCGCGCGCCATCTGGGTGCCGGGCAGGGGACGGCGGACCGGCGAGACGGAGGCGGCGACCATATCGACGAAGGCGCGGTTGATCTCGTCGACCTCCGGCCCGATATCGGCGCCGAGGAACGAGGCCGCAGCGAGATCGAGCGTGAGCTGCTTCATCGCCGGATAGAGCTGCATCTCGCCTGGCTTTGCCTTCCATTGCGCGACGCGCGCGGAAATGCCGCGGTCGAGATCGCCGAGATAGGACTTCATCGGCCCGGACTTGAAAGCCACCGACAGCGCCTTGCGGTGCAGGCGATGCTCGTCGAAATCGAGCAGCATCAGCCCGCGCGGAAACAGCAGGCCCAGAACCTTGTTCCAGCCGTGCGTCGAGGAGAACAGCTTCTGCTGGTCGAACAACACGAGCTCGTTGGCTTCGGGCCCGAGCAGCACGACATTGGTCTCGCCGAAAAAGTGTGTGCGGTAGACCAGGCCGTATTTGGCGCCGTTGGCTTCGATATGGCCCTTCGGGTCGGCGAGAACCTGAAACGTCTTGCCGATGATCGGCCAGCCTTCGTCGCCGGGAATGTGGGTCAGCTCATTGCGTCTGGGCGGGGTGAACTGAAACGGAGGGGCGGCCACATTCTGCATCGACATAACGATTGCTCCGGTTGGCTGACCGAACAAAATCCGCGCGACTGACGGCAATATTGCGGCCCGTGTCAGGCTGATGCGATCAGCTTAGCACAGGCCGATGTCTCCTGCTCGAGATCGTGGTCGCAGGTGTAGCGCGCAACGCGGCCCTACCGCTTCGCCGCTTCCTTCTGCAGATCCGGCGCGTTGACGGCGGGAATCGCGACGCGGCCGGGGCCGGTCATCTTCAGCGCCTCGGCGGCCTTCTCGTTCTCCATGATCTTGGCCATCACGGCCTGGCCCGCGCGTTCGAAGATCGCGCGGTTCTCGATCACGAATTTTTGCGACCTGCGCAGGCCGTCGATATAACCGTTGATCTCCGGCACGACGTAGCGCGCCACCATGTCCCAGCTCCGCCGCGTGTTTTCCGGATTGGCCCAGTCGTGCACGAAGCCGATGATGGCGCCGACGCCGCCGGACACCTCCATCACGTTCTTGATGGTTTTGACGAGATCGTCGGGCGTGCCGATGGTGGACGCGGCGCCCTCGACGAAAGCGGTCTTGTCCACGGCCTCGTCGGGGGAGGAGAACGCGGTGAGTCCCGGCCGCTGCAGCGTGCCGACGTTATACTCGTTGTGCCAGCGCATCAGGCCGGCGCCCGCTTCGCGGCGCGCCTGCTCGCGGGTCTCGGCGATGTGGAAGGTCAGCAGCACGCGCCAGTTGGCGCGGTCGACCTTCGTGCCGTGCTTCCTGGCGGCATCCTCGGCGAACTGCCATTGCTGCTGCAGCGACATCAGCCCCTGCGTCGTCATCGATCCCAGCGAGATGATGCCGATGCCGTATTTGCCGGCGAGCGTCATGCCGGAGGGCGAAATCTGCGAGGCCACCACGAACGGCATCTCCTCCTGCAACGGGAGGATCTGGAGTGCGGCGTCGTTCATGGTGAACCAATCGCTCTTGGCGGTGACGCGCTCGCCGTTGAAGAGGCGGCGGATGACGCCGATCGCCTCGTCCTGGCGGTCGCGCTGCGTCATCGGATCGATGCCGAGCGTGTGCGCATCCGAGGCGAGCGCGCCCGGTCCGGAGCCGAAGATGGCGCGGCCGCCGGTCATGTGGTCGAGCTGCACCATGCGCTGGGCGACGTTGTAGGGATGGTGATAGGGCAGCGACACCACACCGGTGCCGAGCTTGATCCGCTTGGTGCGCTCGCCGGCCGCGGCCAGGAACATCTCCGGCGAGGCGATCATCTCCCAGCCCGATGAATGATGCTCGCCGCACCAGAACTCGTCGTAACCGAGCGCATCCAGCTGTTCGACCAGGTCGAGATCGCGCCGGAACTGCAGCATCGGATGCTCCCCGATCGGGTGATGCGGGGCAAGGAAGGCTCCGAACTTCAGGCGCGCCATGGCGATCTCTCCGGCTTTGATTTTCTGTTTGTTGAGAGGGTCAGGCTACGTGTCTGATGGCAAGAACGCAATCGCGCGATGTCCCGTGTTGCGGAATGCGGGCACGCGAGGTGAGGCGAGGTGGCGTCGCGACACCAAGCTGCTGATCGCGGCTGCGCGCTGCAGATCGCAGGCCTTGCTGCGTTCGCGCTCCGACAACATTCCGTGTCGCTGTACCGAAGCCGCTCGCGCCCGCGCTCACCATGATCATCTTCGATGATGGCCGGGGATCCTGATGGCCGCTCTCGAGAACGGTGCTGTCGAGCGTGAAGTCCTTCGCTGCAGGCTCGGCCTCCGGCGCGCACGGCACCACCGCGCCGGACATGCGGCCGGAGTGGCCGCGATCTGCGCGGTTTGTTCGCCGCTCGAGCGTGCAATCAGCGCGCGCAGGATTTGACGTCTCGCTCACGCCGTTTGTGACATTCAGATTTGCGCCGCATTTCCGGCGTGCATGTGCACATCTGCACGAAGTTGAGGCATTACGGTTAATGCGAGGGATTCCTGCGGGAATCCGCGGCTTTTTCGCCAGATTGACAGCGCACGGCCTTTTTATTTTGCGGCGCAGCAACTATCTGGTTTGGCTGGACGTTGAATGCCGCCCACCAGGAAATTGCCGTGTCATTAGCCAGAAATGTCGACCTCTTGAGACGCCTTCCGAAGATGGACGGCTTGCGCTTTGCCGGTTTCGGCCGTGGCGCGGATTTGTCCAGCCCACTGCAGGAGGTCATGGATTTCGGCGACAATCCCGGCAATCTGCGCATGTTCGCGTTCGTGCCGGAGCAACTGCAGAAGCCACGCGCGCTCGTCGTCGTGCTGCACGGCTGCGGCCAGACTGCCGCCGTCTACGATCTCGGCGCCGGATGGTCGACGCTCGCGAGGCATTACGGCTTTGCGCTCTTGATGCCCGAGCAGCAGCGCATCAACAATGGGAATACCTGCTTCAACTGGTTCAATCCGGAAGACACGGCGCGTGACGGCGGCGAGGCGCGCTCGATCCGCGAGATGATCGCGCACATGGCCGACGCCCACCGCATCGATCCCAGGCGGATCTTCGTCACCGGCCTGTCCGCCGGCGGCGGCATGACATCGGTGATGCTCGCGACCTATCCGGAAGTCTTCGCGGCCGGCGCTGTCATTGCCGGCTTGCCCTACGGCATTGCCTCGAGCCTGCGCGAGGCGCTGGACGGCATGTTCAATTCCCCGGCGCGTCCCGCGCGCGAACTCGGGGATTTCGTGCGCCGCGCGACCGACCATCCTGGGCCCTGGCCGAAAATCTCGGTGTGGCATGGCAGTGCCGATCGCACCGTCAATCCCGGTAACGCCAACGAGATCGTCAAGCAATGGCTCGATCTGCATGACCTGCCTGACGCGCCGATGGCGGAGACGGTTGTCGACGGCCATCCGCGCCAAGCCTGGTGGAACAAGGACGGCGAGACGCTGGTGGAAAGCTATGCCATCACCGACATGGCACATGGCACGCCGCTCGGCCTTGCCGACAACGACCAGCGCTACGGCATGGAAGGCGCGTTCCTGATCGAGGCCGGCATCTCCTCGTCCTATCACATCGCAAAATTCTTCGGCCTCACCGGCTGGATTTCGGACGCGGCGAAGGTGGAGGCCAGGCCGGCCGCCGCGCCGAAGCCGGCGCTCACGCCCGCGCCGCATCTCGCCCGCTCGATCCGCAAGGCAGTTGCCGCGCAGCCGACGGATGCGAGGCACGAGAAATCGCGCAGCTTCGATCTCGGCCAGATCATCACGCGCGCCCTGACCGCCGCGGGGCTCATGAAGTAGCCTTAGCCCGCCTGTCCGGGATGAGCAGGGCTATCGCATATGCGTTCTTGGCGGGACCTGAGCGAGCGCCTCGTCCTTCGAGACGACCGCTTCGCGGTCTCCTCAGGATGAGGCTGAGTGGCATTGGTGCCCGGTGAAACTGCTGCCGCGCGCACAGTCCTCATCCTGAGGGCCCGCCAAAGGCGGGCGTCTCGAAGGATGGCCGCAGGGAAGGCTCTCGAATGCGATAGCCCTGGCGAGGACAGCGGAGTTGGTGGCTACATCTCGCCGGTGATGAACGGATTGGTCATTCGCTCCTGGCCGATGCTCGAGCCGGCGCCATGGCCGCAGATGAAGCCGACGTCGTCGCCGAGCGGCAGGAGCTTGGTCTTGATCGAATTGATCAGCGTGGCGTGACTGCCGCCGGGCAAATCGGTGCGGCCGACTGAGCCCGCGAACAGGACGTCGCCAACATGAGCGAAGCGCAGCTCCTTGTTGAAGAACACCACGCTGCCCGGCGAATGACCCGGGCAGTGCAGGATGTCGAACTGCAAGTCGCCGATCGACACGCTGTCGCCTTCATCGAGCCAGCGGTCAGGCGTGAAATCGCGTCCCCCGGTCATGCCGAAGCGCGCGCCGCTCGCGACGACGTTGTCGAGCAGGAATTTGTCGTCGACATGCGGCCCCTCGATCGGCACCTTCAGCGCATCGCGCAGCTCGGCCGCACCGCCGACATGGTCGATGTGGCCGTGCGTCAGCCAGATCTTCTCCACGGTGACGCCGGTCTGCTTGATCGCGTCCAGGATCTTCGGCACGTCCCCGCCGGGATCGATCACCACGGCTTTCTTGGTGGGCTCGTCCCAGATGATGGTGCAGTTCTGCTCGAACAGCGTCACGGGAACGATGATCGCGCCCGCCTTGGCCTTGGTTTCGTCTTGCTCGCTCATGACCGCACAATGCCGATTTTTGCCGGGCCGCCAAGCAAAAGATTCCGGCGAGAGGTCGGGGAACAGCCGCGGCCCTCGTCACACGACCGTCCCAATCGCCCTGCCAATTTGAACCGGGGCGTTGCTGTCGCGTTCTCCCGCGCGAGGCGCAGATTATGGGTGGTCCTTCCGCATGGCTCAAGGCAACGAGAATTGGTGGCGCGACGGCATCTTCTACCAGGTCTATCCGCGCGCGTTTCAGGACTCGAACGGTGACGGCGTCGGCGATCTCGCCGGCATCTTGCGGCGGCTGCCTTACGTGAAATCCCTCGGCGTCGACGCGATCTGGCTATCCCCGATCTTTCCGTCGCCGATGGCGGATTTCGGCTACGACATCTCCGACTATACCGGCATCGAGCCGCTGTTCGGCACGATGGCGGATTTCGACGCGCTGCTCGCGGCCGCGCACGACAACGGCCTGAAGCTCGTCCTCGATCTCGTGCCGAACCACACCTCCGACCAGCATCCCTGGTTCATCGAGAGCCGGTCCTCACGCGACAATCCGAAGCGCGACTGGTACATTTGGCGCGACCCGGCGCCTGATGGCGGCGTGCCGAACAACTGGCTGTCCGAGTTCGGCGGCAGCGCCTGGCAGCTCGACGAGACCACGGGCCAATATTACTACCACGCCTTCCTCGCCCAGCAGCCTGATCTCAACTGGCGCAATCCGGACGTCCGCGCTGCGATCTACGACGTGATGCGGTTCTGGCTCGACAAGGGCGTCGACGGCTTCCGCGTCGACGTGATCTGGCACCTGATCAAGGACGCCGAATTCCGCGACAACCCGCCCAACCCCCATTATGTCGAGGGCCGGCCGCCGAACGAGGAGATCCTGACGCAGTACTCGACCGATCAGCCGGAGGTGCACGATGTCATTGCCGAGATGCGGCGCGTCACTGATTCCTACAATGCACGCGTGCTGATCGGCGAGATCTATCTGCCGCTGCATCGGCTCATGGCGTACTACGGCAACGACCTCACCGGCGCGCAGATGCCGTTCAATTTCGCGCTGCTCTCGACCCTCTGGAGCGCGCGCTCGATCGAGAAGATCATCGAGGACTACGAGAAGGCGCTGCCGCGCGGCGCCTGGCCGAACTGGGTGCTCGGCAATCACGATCGTCCCCGCGTGGCGAGCCGCGTCGGGCCGGAGCAGGCCCGCGTCGCCGCCATGCTGCTGCTGACGCTGCGCGGAACGCCGACGCTCTATTACGGCGACGAGATCGGCATGCATCAGCTCGCGATCGCGCCGGAGGACGTTCGCGATCCCTTCGAGAAGAACGTGCCCGGCATCGGTGTCGGTCGCGACGGCTGCCGCACGCCGATGCAGTGGGATTCCTCGAACTTCGCCGGCTTCTCGGAGGCCAGGCCGTGGCTGCCGCTGCCTGAGGATCATATCCACGAAAACGTCGTGAATCTCGAAGCCGATGCGCGCTCGATCCTCAATCTCTACAAGCGCCTGATCACGTTGCGGAAGAGCTGTCCCCCGTTGGTCGCGGGTGACTACCACCCGATCTCGGCGCAAGGCGATCTGCTGATCTACCGCCGCGACGTTGGCGGCAGGGCGGTGATCGTGGCGATCAATCTCGGCCCCGAGCCGGTCGCTGTGACCACCAGCGCCATCCGATTCGGCAGCGAGATATTGCTGTCGACGTTCCTCGACCGCGAGGGCGAGCGGCTGGATGGCGTGCTGGATTTGCGCGGCAATGAGGGCGTGGTGGTGCAGCCACCTGCCTAGCCGTCTTTTCGCCAGGAAGGAGAGAGTGTCCGCGTGCGACGGAATCGGCTATTCTCGCTCCATGGACAACACCGCCCGTAACATCGCCCTTGTTCCACCACCGGATCGCCGCCAGTCGGAGACGGCGCTGGCGATCGCGCGCGGCACGGCGCGGCTGCTCCGCTCGCTCGGCTTCTCCTGCATCAGCGAATTGCCGCTGCCGTCGGGCCGGCGTGCCGATCTCGTGGCGCTGAACGAGCGCGGCGAGATCTGGATCGTCGAGATCAAGTCGTCGGTGGAAGATCTGCGCGCGGACCAGAAATGGCACGAATACCGCGCCCATTGCGACCGGCTGTTCTTCGCCTTCACGCAGGATCTGCCTTGCGAGATCTTTCCTGACGACACCGGCCTCATCGTCGCGGATGCCTATGGTGCGCACATGCATTGCGAGGCGCCCGAGCACAAGCTCGCTGCCGCCACGCGCAAGCAGATGACGGTGCGCTTTGCGATGGCGGCGGCGCTGCGAATCAATCGCCTGGTCGACCCGCAGGGACACGCGGATTTCTGGGAATAGGCGACCCGAGCGAAGCGCGACGTGATCCGGAGTCCTCGTGATGCGAGGTCGCCGGTCCCCTTCCGCCCGGGCTACTTTTTGGCGTGCGCCGCCCGGATCGGACCGAAAGGTCCGTACATATGCTGCCGCTGATCGAAACCATCGGCGTATGGTCCGTAAGGCGCATCGACCGGCTTGGTCGAAAGGTCTGGATAGTCCTTGTCGAGGCCGGCCTTTTTCGGACGCGGTTGAGAGATCATATAGGCAGCCACGTCCCATGCCTGCTCGACCGTGAGCTGCGGATTCAGATAGTCCGTCCCGTGCGGCATGTTGAAGTGCACGAAGTTCGCCGCGGTAATCAACCGCGCCATGCCTGCGCCGTCATTGAAACTATCCGGGCCCCAGAGCGGCGGCATCATGTAGCCGAGATCGACGCTCGGCACGCTGCGGCGTATTCCGGAGCCGTCCTCATTGTGACAGGAAAGACAAGCGTTCGCGTAGATCGCCTTGCCGCGAACCGGGTCGGCCGCCCGATCGAGCTCAGGCATCGATCCGGTGCCGAGTCCTGACAATGCCTTGCCGGCTGGCACGCCAGACGACAGAAACCTGATGTAAGCCACGAAAGCCAGCATTTCCGGACTCTCGAGTGGCAGCGCGCGGCCATTCATGCTGCGCGCCATGCACGAGTTCACACGGTCCTCGATCGTGATCTCGGCGCCGAGCCGGGCGCTGTATTGCGGGAAAAGCTCGACCAATCCAAAGATCGGCAAGCCGAACTTCTTGGTGCCGGCTTCGAGATGGCAGTTGCTGCAGGCGAGATTGTTGCCGGCATAACGCTTGGCCGGATCCGGCACCTCCGGCCCGATATGGGCGTAGGTCGCAGTGATGAGGTCGCGCCCGCGCCGCACGAGCCGGCCATGGGCATCATCAGGCAGCGCGCCGACTTCCGGCACCGTCCAGACTGGAGGGGAGATCTGCTGCGCACGCACCGCGGCCGGCGTGGCCACGGCGATGAAAGCGACGGCCACCGCGCGCACCGTCCAGAAGCAAAGCAATTCAAGAAGCCACGTAGGGTGAGCCATCGATCCCTCGACATCAGGTGGATATTCGGTGCGCCAAGTGGGCACTATGATCCGCCGTCCGAGGTTAACGTCGGGTTCAACGAACTCGCGAGGCCAACGCTTGGGTTTACCGACATTGCGCTGGGTCAGGCCGGGCACGTTCAGGGGCCGACCAACTCTGGTCTAAAGCATGATGGGATGAGGCTTGATCGCTGCAACGACGGAGGTGCACTCCCTCTCCCGCTTGCGGGAGAGGGCTGGGGAGAGGGTGTATCCCCAAAGGGGCAATCTCCAAGAGGAGAAAGCCCTCTCCCGGCGCTTCGCGCCGACCTCTCCCGCAAGCGCGAGAGGTGAACGACCCGCAGCAATCGATTCGAGCTAAAGCCATTCGGCTCTAGGCATGTTGAGCCGTGGGAGCGCCCGTCGAGTTGTGAAATCCGCAGCTGACCCGGCCTTCGCTGCCACCCATTCTCTCCGCGAAAACGGCCATCCCGGGTCAACGGCAACGCTCTGACCACGCCAGGCACCTCCGCCCCAGCCTCAAAGGCCAGAGATCGCGTTCACATGCGTGAACGTCGAGACTACCTCGGCGCGCGCTTGGCCAAAATCCGCTGCAGCGTACGCCGGTGCATGTTGAGCCGGCGCGCCGTTTCCGAGACGTTGCGGTTGCACATCTCGTAGATGCGCTGGATGTGTTCCCAGCGGACGCGATCGGCCGACATCGGGTTGGTCGGCAGCTCGGACTTCTCCGCGCTGGTCGAGAGCAGGGCCGCGACGACGTCGTCGGCATCCGCCGGCTTGGAGAGATAATCGATGGCGCCCATCTTCACCGCGGTTACGGCGGTTGCGATGTTGCCATAGCCGGTCAGAACGATCGCGCGTGCATCGGGGCGCTTCTTCTTCAGCGCCGAGACCACGTCCAGGCCGTTGCCGTCGCCGAGCCGCAAATCCACCACCGCGAAGGCCGGCGCCGATTTGCTGATCTGCGCAAGTCCGTCCGAAACGGTGTCGCATGACGTCACGGCAAAGCCGCGCGTCTCCATGGCGCGCGACAACCGCTCCAGAAACGGCTTGTCGTCCTCCACGATGAGCAACGAGCGGTCGGTCTGTTCGTTCAGTTCGGCGATGGCGTTCAAGGTTGTGTCCTCTCTCCAGCGCGTTGACATATGGCGTCGCGGTCGCGCGGTGCCAAGGCGGCAAATGGTCGATCCGCCCAGTTATGCGACGCAAGGTCGCGGTTCAAAGCGCGATGAATCGTCGTCACGCTTGGATTCTTGGTTTCAGCATGACCCTTTCGGAAAACACCTTGTAGTAACGTGGCCCCTTCGGGTCCGGATCACCCTCTATCCTATTGTCTCTTCGAGCGTCTCGATAGCCTCAAAACGCTGCCTGGGCCACGTGATCTGAACAACAGCGCCGTGGTCCGGGAAGATCCGGTTGGTAAACGAGACCTTGGCGCCGGTCCGTTCGAGCAACGTGCGTGCGATGAACACGCCGAGGCCCAGGCCGCGCCGTTCGCCGCCGCCTTCGTCCTGGGTGCGCCGCCGCGACAGATAGGGCTCGCCAATCCGGTTGAGGATATCGGGCGGAATGCCTGGGCCGTCGTCGGAGATCACGAGTTCGATAGTGTCATTGTTCCACCAGGCATTCACCTCGACGGTGGTGCGGGCGAAATCGACCGCGTTCTCGACGATGTTGCCGATGCCGTAGAGGATCGCCGGGTTGCGCGAGCCGACCGGCTCGGCCACTGCGGCCACCGCGATCCTCACCTTGATCTCGACACCGAAATCGCGGTGCGGCGCCACCACCTCCTCGATCAGCTCCGACAGCTTCATGTGGTCGAATGGCGCGCCGGTGGGGGAGAGCTGGGTGATCTTGCTGAGGATGTCGCGGCAGCGCTGGGTCTGCTCGCGCAGGGTCTTCAGGTCGGCGGCGATGCTGGCGTCCTTCACCGTCTTTTCCAGCTCGCGCGAGATCAGGAAAATCGTTGCGAGAGGCGTGCCGAGCTCATGCGCCGCCGCTGCAGCAAGGCCGTCGAGCTGGGTCAGATGCTGCTCGCGCGTCAGCACCAGCTCGGTCGCCGCAAGCGCGTCCGCGAGCTTGCGCGCCTCCTCGGTCACCTGGAACGAGTAGAGGCTGGTGACGCCGATCGCGAGCGCGATCGAGAGCCAGACGCCGACGAGATAGATCGGCGGCAGCACCAGGGGATCGTCGGAATCCCACGGCAGTGAAAAATGGAAGAAGAACAGGATCGAGGCGCAGGCAACGGCGAGCAGCCCGAGCCCGAAGGTGAAACGCGCCGGCAGCGCAGTGGCCGAGATCAACACGGGCGCGAGGAACAGGAACGAGAACGGGTTCTGCAGTCCCCCGGTGAAGTACAGCAGGCCGGCCAGCTCCACGATGTTGAGCGCGAGGAGGCCGGCCGCCTGCACCGGCTCCAGCCGCTGCATCGGATTGGCCGCAGTCTGGAGCGCGAGGTTGAGGGCTGCCGACAGGAAGATGATGCTGACGCAGGGGACGATCTCGACGTTGAACTCGAGCCCTTGTGCCACGATGAAGATCGCGGCGAGCTGGCCCAGCACTGCGAGCCAGCGCAGCCGCAGGATCGTGTCCAGCCGGATATGCCGCTGCGCGTGGTGGAAGTCGGAACCGACGATTTCGGTCATATCGGCCAATGTGGCGATGCCTCTCGATCACAAACGATGGGCTGACGGAACCACCGGATGACAAGCCCTTACATCGAGCCTTGCGCTCCCCGATGCAATAGCAGAAGAACGGCCAGCATGACCGAGAATGACAAGGCTTCAAGTCGGCCGACTGTCGCGGATCGCAGCTCGTCCGCGGCAATCGCGGTCGATCGCCTCGTCAAGGTCTACAAGCAGACCCGCGCCGTCGACGATATCTCCTTTTCGCTTCCGCGCGGCAGCATCACCGGGCTTCTCGGCGGCAATGGCGCCGGCAAGACCACGACCATCGCGATGATCATGGGTCTGGTGCTGCCAACCTCCGGCCGTGTGGAAGTGCTCGGGCATCGGATGCCCGAGGAGAGCGCTGCCGTGCTGGGGCGGATGAATTTCGAGAGCCCCTATGTCGACATGCCGATGCGGCTCACGGTGCGGCAGAACCTCACCGTGTTCGGCAAGCTCTATGCGGTGAAGAGCCTGTCCGACCGAATCGCTGAACTTGCCGAGGACCTCGATCTCGCCGACTTCATCGACCGCGCCAACGGCAAGCTCTCCGCGGGACAGAAGACCCGCGTTGCGCTGGCGAAAGCGCTGATCAACAAGCCCGAGCTGCTGCTGCTGGACGAGCCAACCGCCTCGCTCGACCCTGATACCGCCGACTGGGTGCGCGGTCATCTGGAGCGCTATCGCAAGGAGAACAGCGCCACCATCCTGCTCGCCTCGCACAACATGCTCGAGGTCGAGCGGCTCTGCGACCGCGTCATCATCATGAAGGGCGGCCGCATCGAGGACGACGGCGCGCCGGACGCGATCATGGCCCGCTACAACCGCACCACGCTGGAGGAGGTGTTTCTCGACGTCGCGCGCGGGCGCGGGAATGGCGCGAAGGAGCCGGCGCGATGAATGGATTCCCGGTGTTTCCTTCGTCATTGCGAGCGAAGCGAAGCAATCCAGAATCTACCCGCGGAACGAGTCTGGATTGCTTCGTCGCAAGGGCTCCTCGCAATGACGGCGGAGGTACCGCGTAGCTGCCATGACCGATATCTCCCTCCACCGCGGCATCTCACTCCACCGCATAGGCGCGATGATCCTGCGCTACTGGTATCTCTTGCTGTCGTCCTGGCCGCGGCTGCTCGAACTGCTGTACTGGCCGGCGCTGCAGGTCATCACCTGGGGTTTCCTCCAGCTCTACATCGCCGAAAACGCCAGTTTCTTCGCGCGGGCCGGCGGCACGCTGATCGGCGCCGTCATCCTCTGGGACATCCTGTTTCGCGGCCAGCTCGGCTTCTCCATCTCGTTCCTGGAAGAGATGTGGGCGCGCAACCTCGGCAATCTCATGATGAGTCCGCTGAAGCCGATCGAGTTTCTGCTGTCGCTGATGGTCATGAGCCTGATCCGGCTCGCGATCGGCGTCATTCCGATGACGCTGCTCGCACTGTTCCTGTTTCACTTCAACGTCTATGCCCTCGGCCTGCCGCTGATCGCGTTCTTCTGCAATCTGATCTTCACGAGCTGGTCGGTCGGCATCTTCGTCTCGGGTCTCGTGCTGCGAAACGGCCTCGGTGCCGAGAGCATCGTCTGGACCCTGATGTTCGCGATCATGCCGCTCGCCTGCATCTACTATCCCGTCAGCGTGCTGCCGGTCTGGCTGCAATACGTCGCCTGGACGCTACCGCCGACCTACGTGTTCGAAGGGATGCGCGCGCTGCTGATCGAGAACACCTTCAGAATCGACCTGATGCTGCAGGCGTTAGCCATCAATGGGGTGATTCTGGCTGCATCTTTTGGGGCATTCCTTGCCCTTTTGCGCAGCGCCAGAAAGCACGGCTCGCTGCTGTCGGGCGGCGAATAACGTCACTTTCTCGTGGATTCAGGCTGGTTTGGCCGCTTTGACCACGTAGATGTACGGAACCATGCATTGACGCAATATTACGCATTCGGCAGTATGCTGCGATGCGAAGAGGAATATAGCGATGCCCATTGGTGAGTTCGGCGGCGCCCCGCCCCTGGCTGCAGAAGGCAGTCCGGTCCTGACGACGCCGATGTACTGGATGTACGAGATGGCTCATGCCTCTCTCAATCCGGCACGTGCGGTCACTGACGCGACCAAGTTGCTGTTTCAGAATCCGCTCAATCCCTGGGCGCGCACCGAGGTCGGCAAGTCGGTCGCAGCGGCTTGCGAATTGTTCGAGCGTACCACGCGCCGCTACGGCAAGCCGGAATGGGGCCTCAACGACACCGAGGTCAACGGCATCCGAGTCCCGGTCGAGATCCGCTCGGTCTGGGAGAAGCCGTTCTGCAAGCTGCTCTACTTCGATCGCAAGTTCACCCGCCCGTTGCGCAGCCCGCAACCGCGCGTGCTGATCGTGGCCCCGATGTCCGGCCACTATGCGACGTTGCTCCGCGGCACGGTCGAGGCCTTCCTGCCTGCGCACGAGGTCTACATCACCGATTGGGCCGATGCCCGCATGGTGCCGCTCAGCGACGGCCGCTTCGATCTCGACGACTACATCGACTACGTCATCGAGATGCTGCATGTCCTCGGCGGCAACACCCATGTGCTCGCGGTGTGCCAGCCCTCCGTGCCCGTCGTCGCCGCCGTCTCGGTCATGGAAGCGCGGCGCGATCCCTTCGTGCCGACCTCGATGACGCTGATGGGCGGCCCGATCGACACCCGCCGCAATCCGACCGCAGTGAACAACCTTGCCCAGGAGCGCGGGATCGACTGGTTCCGCAACCACGTCATCACCAAGGTGCCGTTCCCGCATCCCGGCATGATGCGCGACGTCTATCCCGGATTCCTGCAGCTCAACGGCTTCATCAGCATGAATCTCGACCGGCACATGGATGCCCACAAGCAGCTCTTCGCCAATCTGGTGAAGGGCGACGGCGACCTCGTCGACAAGCATCGCGACTTCTACGACGAATATCTCGCGGTGATGGATCTCTCGGCCGAGTATTACCTGCAGACCGTCGACACCGTGTTCGTGAAGCACTCGCTGCCGAAGGGCGAGATGACCCATCGCGGAACCCGCGTCGATCCGTCCAAGGTCAAGCGCGTGGCGTTGATGACGGTCGAAGGCGAGAACGACGACATCTCCGGTCTCGGTCAGACCGAAGCGACTCACACATTGTGCAGCTCGATTCCCGATCATCGCCGCGTTCATTACGTCCAGAAGGGCGTTGGACATTACGGCGTGTTCAACGGATCGCGTTTCAAGTCGGAGATCGTGCCGCGGATTCACGACTTCATGGTTTCGGCTGCGAATCCGAGTTCGTTGCAGGCCCTCGCGGCCGAATAGTCGTCAATTTCGGCTTTCCAGTCGAAATTCCAGCCCCCGCCGGAGCGTCTGACGGGGGCAAGTTCCCTCCAGATTCGCGGTATTTAGGTAGCTCTATAGGAGTGAGTCATGCCTCACCTCTTGGGGGTGTCGCATGCGTCCAGCGGGGGCGAAAAAAGCGGGTTCCAACCCCAGTCTGTAGGGTCTCCCGGGCGCCTGACCGCTGTATATTGGGCAAATGATTTGTTTTTGCGCCGAGCGCTTTCCCTGGCGGCGGTTATGGCAGAATCCGGGCGAACTCCTGCTCCCCGGACTGACAGACATGGCCACTCGCGCACTCCTCTATCGGCGGCCCCACGAACCGAAGACCCTCGTCATCACCCACGGATCGCAGTTCTTTGCGATTCGGCTGCGGCGGCACAGACGCGCGCGCCGCTACACGCTCAGGATTCATCCGAGCGACCGCGAAGCCATCCTCACCATGCCGCCGCGCGGCACGCTCGCCGAAGCCAAGGACTTCGCGCAGCGTCACGGTGCGTGGATCGCCGCGCGTCTCGGCCGCTTGCCGAAGGCGGCACCCTTCCAGCCGGGCACGGTCATACCGCTGCGCGGCACGCCCCATCGTATCGTTCATCGCGCTGGCCAGCGCGGCACGGTGTGGACCGAGACGCGCGAGTCCGGTGAACGCATTCTCTGCGTCGCCGGCGGCCTCGAGCATGTCGACCGCCGCGTCAGCGACTTCCTCAAGCGCGAGGCGCGCCACGATCTCCAGCGTTCGTCGGAAGCTTACGCCGCCGAGCTCGGCGTCAGGGTCAAGCGGCTCTCGATCCGCGACCAGTCGAGCCGCTGGGGTTCCTGCACCTCGGCCGGCTCGCTGTCGTTCTCCTGGCGCCTGATCCTGGCGCCGCCCTTCGTGCTCGACTATCTCGCCGCGCACGAGGTCGCCCATCTCGTCGAGATGAACCACTCGGCGAGGTTCTGGCGGGTGTGCGGCAAGGTCTGCCCGTCAATGGAACGCGCCAAGAAGTGGCTCGACACGTACGGGAATGACCTGCACCGGTACGGGGTCGAGGATTAGGCTAGGCTGAGGTTCGGCCTCGCTATCGCGATTTTGTACGGTGTCATCGCGCGCGAAGGCGGGCGATCCAAGTGCGCTGCGGCCTTCTTATGAATCTCGATGTCTCTGGAATACTGGATTCCCTGCCTTCGCGGGGAACGACGGCGGAGAATGAGACAGCGTCCTCGTGCCTCGATGCATACCCTCAACATCCATCTCAACGCTCACGCACTGAGATTCGCATTCGTCCCAGGCTGCATACGTGACGCCAAATACGACGATTGCCGTTGCGCGTTCGCCTTCTGGCCCTCGGCCAACATGTCCTGGAAGGCTGCGTCGAGTTGTTCGCGGCTGTAAGTGGTGGACGTGCTTTCGCGCGGCGTCCATTGTGATTGCGTGATGGCGGTGGGCGCCTTCTCCACGGTGCCGCCGAGCAGCCTCGCGTAATTGTCGGCCCGCCACTGCGCCAAATCCGGTCCACTCAGGCCCGGAGGATCCTCGAGCTTGCCGATCTTCCCGGCGGCCGCGTTGGTCATCGTCGAGGAGCCGCCATTGTAGACCGTGGCCACCACCTGGCCGTCGACTTTCACCTCAGCGTAGGTGTTTTCAGGCGCATCGTCTGAGACGACCGATTGAGTTGCAGCAATGTCATGAGTTCTCAGCCAGTTTTTCGCCATCAGGTCGCGCAGGACCGGATTATCGGCTACCGATATCAGCTTCGCCCCTTGCAGCGGCTTCACCTGGGAGACATCAACCCGGAAGCCGCTGGCCGCCGCCTCTGTCGCCCCTGACGGCTTTGACGCCATCGGCTGCAGACCCGATGTCGCATGTGAAGCGGACGTCGATGGGGGACGCAGATAGGGCAACGCCGCACCGGATGAACCTGAAATCATGGAACGCTCCCTGGCACTCGCTCAACCCATGAGAGCAAATCCCGGGCCGCTGACGGGAGCTTGAAGCAATTGGTGTTTTTGCGCTCGGGGAGTCGCAAGCCTTGGTCAATCTTGCCGGCAATAGGCAGGACTTGCCGAAGCGGTGGCGTGACCGGGCTGACTTCTCCGCCTTCGCGCACAATGATCGTTGCCTGGCCGGACCAGATTCAACCCCGCAGTGCTGCCGCCGCAAGCTGTTGATTTTGCTATCGCCGGCTACTGTGCATGGGGTTGTTTTCGCGGTTTTTGTTGTGAGGTCCCTGGATTGTCGTTGCGAACCTATCGATTCCCGCCGAACAGCCGGTCCATCAGCCAGCCATCG
This sequence comes from Bradyrhizobium cedriense, assembly GCF_054602315.1. Taxonomy (NCBI): domain Bacteria; kingdom Pseudomonadati; phylum Pseudomonadota; class Alphaproteobacteria; order Hyphomicrobiales; family Nitrobacteraceae; genus Bradyrhizobium; species Bradyrhizobium cedriense. The sequence continues at coordinate 376,470 of NZ_JBTSWB010000004.1, forward strand.
AGCCCTGCCGCCGCCTCCGGTCGCACATTGGCGCGCGTGGGGGGCGGTGGGCGATAGCCGCCGGTGTTCGCCGGTGCAGGACCCGCCGGTGTCGGCGGCGAGATCTGCGAGGCCGCCTGCGCGAGATTCGACAGGCCCCAGGTCGCTTGTGCATTCGGCAAGGCAGCCACCGGCACGCCCTCGTGCGCCGCGCGCATGAAGCGCGTCCAGACTTCGACGGGCAGGCTGCCGCCAGTCGCCTTCTTTGTTGGCGAGTTGTCGTCATTGCCGAGCCAGACGCCGGTGACGAGGTTGGCGGTGTAGCCGATGAACCAGGCGTCGCGATAATCCTGGCTGGTGCCGGTCTTGCCGGCGGCCGGCCAGCCGGGAATCTCGGCCTTCTTGGCGGTGCCTGATATCAGCGTCTCCCGCATCATCGTGTTCATCATGCCGACATAGCGGGGGTCGACGACCTGGTTGCGCTCTTCAGGCTGGCGCATGTAGAGCAGCTTGCCGCTGAGCGTCCGGATCCGCGTCACGACATGCGGCGCCACCGCGAGGCCGCCGTTGGCGAAGGGCGCATAGGCGCCGACCAGCTCGACCATGGAGACTTCCGACGTGCCGAGCGCGATCGAGGCATTGGGTTCGAGCTTGGAGGAGATGCCGAGCCGATGTGCGGTGCGCACCACGTTCTTCGGCCCGACCTCGAGGCCGAGACGGATCGCGACCGTGTTGAGCGACATCGCCAGCGCCTGCGTCAGCGTCACCGCGCCGAAATATTCGTGGGTGTAGTTCTCGGGTCTCCAACCCTTGACCTCGATCGGCGCGTCTTGGCGCATCGTGTCGGGCGTCAGCCCCTGTTCGAGCGCGGTGAGGTACACGAACGGCTTGAACGAGGAGCCCGGCTGGCGCTTGGCGGTCACAGCCCGGTTGTACTGGCTGTCGGAATAGTTTCTCCCCCCGACCATGGCGCGCACCGCGCCGTCGGGCGTCATCGCCACCAGCGCGCCCTGGCTGACGTTGAACTTGACGCTCTTGGCCGCGAGCTCGTCGATGATGGCAGCTTCCGCCACGCTCTGCAGTTTCGGATCGATCGTGGTCTCGACCTTGATGCTCTCGTCGATCTGGCCGACCAGGTCGTCCAGCACCTCGCCGATCCAGTCCGCGACGTAATTGACGGTGCCGGCGCCGACCGGCTTCACGTTGTAGGAGGGATGTCCGATCGAGGCCTTGGCCTGCGCGTCGGTGATGAAGTTTGCGTCCGCCATCGCCGCGAGCACGATCTGCGCGCGCGCTTCGGCGCCTTCCGGATTGCGGTTCGGCGCAAGGCGGGACGGCGACTTGACGAGGCCGGCCAGCATCGCGGCTTCGGCGATGGTGACGTTCTTCGCCGACTTGCCGAAGTATTTTTGCGCGGCGGCTTCGACGCCGTAGGCGCCGGAGCCGAAATAAACGCGATTGAGATAGAGCTCCAGGATCTCATCCTTGGAATGCTTGCGCTCCAGCCAGATCGCGAGCTCCGCCTCCTGCAGCTTGCGCCGCATGGTGCGCTCCTGGGTCAGGAACAGGTTCTTGGCGAGCTGCTGCGTCAGCGTCGATCCGCCCTGCGAGACGCCGCGATGAAGCACGTTGGTGACGAGGGCGCGCAGGATGCCGACGGGATCGATGCCGAAATGCGAGTAGAAGCGGCGGTCCTCGATGGCGATGAACGCCTTGGGCAGATAGGGCGGCAGGTCCTTCAGCGACACGTTGGCGCCGGCCATCTCGCCGCGCTGCGCCAGCATGCTGCCGTCGATGCCGACGATCTGGATCGTCGGCGGCCGTTTGGGAATCTCCAGCGACTGGATCGGCGGCAGATGGGCGCCGACATAGATCACGACGCCGATCACGGCGATCGCGCCCCACAGGCTCAACACCGCGCCCCAATAGACCAGGCGGCCGAGGCCGAAGCCGCCTCGCGATTTCGAACGGCGCTTGGCACCGCTGCGGCTGGCAGGTGCCTTCCGTTCGCGGGGCGGCTCGTCGCCGGCATCCTCGTTCTTGCGCTTGGCCGATGATTTCGCAGATTTCTTCGGCTTGTCGTCCCCGCCGGGGATGCGGTCCGCTGCGGTGAGGCGCAGGTCGGCGAGCGCCGCGGGCAAGCCGAACAGCGGCTCCTTCCGCGCACCTTTTTTCTTTCCCCACGCCATACGCAATACGCCCGGTCAGCCGCCCCGCCGCACGCTAGCGGTCGCTGTTTAAGGCCCGGTTACCCCGACGTTAACGCGTGATTAGGAGGTGGGGCATTCCCACGCCGCAGTTCCGCTCCCTCGGTGCCGGGGCTAGGATCGTTCGTATAAATAAAGAGGGAACTCGCATGGGCCACATCGATCCGACCAAGGAGATCTTCGCGCAATTCCGGGAGAACGACCGCCCGGGCCCTATCCACATGCTCAATCTGGTGCGCCTGCGGAAAGAGGCAGCCTATCCCGATGGCCGCAAGGTCAGCGGTGCGGAAGCCTATGCGGCCTATGGCCGCGAGAGCGGCCCGGTGTTCGAGCGACTCGGCGGCCGCATCGTTTGGCAGGGCAAATTCGAGCTGATGCTGATCGGCCCGCAGGAGGAGCGCTGGGACCATTGCTTCATCGCCGAATATCCGAGCGTTGCGGCCTTCGTCGAGATGATCCGCGATCCCGTCTATCGCGAGGCGGTGAAGCATCGCCAGGCCGCGGTGGAGGATTCGCGGCTGATCCGGCATGCCGTGCTGCCGGTGGGGAAGAATTTCGGGGAGATACCCGTCTGAATCTCACGCGACGAATCTCTCTCCATCGTCATGGCCGGGCTTGACCCGGCCATCCACGGCTTCCCGTTGATGCCCGAGAACGTGGATGCCCGGGCCTTCGCCGCGCCGTAGCGGCTTCGGCCGCGCAGGCGGGACAAGCCCGGACATGACGTCGCTGAGGCAGGTGCGTCCTGGCTAGCCTAGCCCGACGGGCCCGTGTCCTCGATAATCGGTCCGAACAACTCCCAGCGTTCGCCGTTGAACTTCATCATCTGCATCTGCTTGTTGACGCGGTAGTCGTTGGGGCCGGTGGTGATCTTGATTCCGGGCAGCGCCAGGCTCGGCGTGTAGCCTTTGATGTTGGCGGCCTGCTTCATCACGTTCTCACGCGTCAGGTCGTCGCCGCATTGCTTCAAGACCTGCACCAGCAGCTCGGCCACCGAATAGGCATAGGTGTTGATGGTGTTGAGCTTGTCGCCTTCGGGGAAATACTTGTCCATGAAGGCGAAGAAGGCCTTCACGCCCGGATCGTCCTTCCACTGGGGATCGCCGGGGTCCTTGCCGTAATTGGTCGAGATGATGCCCTTGGAGATGTCGAGGCCGGCCGGCTTCAGCGTTGCGGACACCGGGCTCGCGTTGATGTCGAGGATGTGCACCGGGGTCCAGCCGAGATCGGCAAGCTTCTTGATCGCCTGCGCCGCGAATTTCGGCGTCGAGGCATCAAAGAACAGGTCGACCCCCATCGACTTCAGCTTGACCACCTGCGAATCGACGGTCGGGTCGGTGACCTCGTAGGAGACCTCGCCGACGATCATGCTGGCGGCCTTGTCGCCGAGGCCGCTCTTGAGGCCAGCCAGATAGTCGCGGCCCATGTCGTCGTTCTGGTAGAGCACGCCGATCTTGGCGTTGGGATGCTCCTTGAGAATGTACTTGGCGTAGATCCGCCCCTCGGACACGTAATTGGGATTGTAGGCCATGGTCCAGGGGTAATTCTGCGGATCGTTGAAGCGGGCGGCGCCGGTCGAGGCGAGGAGCTGCGGGACCTTCTTGCCGTTGAGGTACTTCTGCACGGCCGCGTTCGCGGCGGTGCCGATTAGCTGGAACGTGAACAGCACTTCGTCGCCTTCGACGAGCTTGCGGACCTGCTCGACCGTCTTCGGCGGGGAATAGGCGTCGTCATATTGGATCAGGTTGATCTTGCGGCCGTTGATGCCGCCCTGATCGTTGATCATCTTGACGTAGGCGGCCTGGGTCTTGCCGATATTGGCGTAGACGGAATAGGCGCCGGAAAACGGCACGGTCTGGCCGATCTTGATCTCGGTGTCGCTTGCGCCGGTGTCGTATTTCTTCTGGGCGAGGGCCTGGCTGGCGGAGACTGCGAAGGCGAATGCCGCCGTTGCAGCCATGAAGGCTCTGCGATTGTTCATGTTGGGTCGTTCCTCCTGACGGAATTTTAGGCCGACGGTCTTTCTCCGTTGATTGCAACGGTCGCCATCGCTGCCGAAGATTGTGGAGGAAGGTTCGCCGCCGCGCAAGGAGCGCGGCGCCGCGCCGTAGCGTCTCAGGCCAAGACCAACGCGAGCAGCGCGACCGCCGCCGGCAGGGCCTGCACCATCAGGATGCGCGTGCTGACGGTCGCGGCGCCATAAGCGCCGGCAACGATCACGCAAAGCAGGAAGAACGCCTTGATCTCTAGCGCGAAAGCCGGGTTGCCGTGCACGAGGCCCCAGACCAGGCCGGCTGCGAGGAAACCGTTATAGAGGCCCTGATTGGCGGCCAGCACTTTCGTGATCTCGGCCTTCTCCGGCGAATTTCGAAATACTTTCAGGCCCAGCGGCCTGTCCCAGAGAAACATCTCCAGGATCAGGAAGAAGACGTGCAGTGCCGCGATCAGCGCCACCAGGACATTGGCGATCAGGATCAATGTGAACTCCCCCAAAAGCGTCAGCTTTCGGGTGGACGCTAGCATGGCAGGCATGGCAAGTGCGACGGAAGTGTTTCGATGCAGTGGTGTCGCAAATGGCCGGTCGATCAACCAAACCGTCTGCAAGCTTCGGTCTCGACCGCTTGGCGACGCCGATCGGAATCGCGCTGCTTGTCACCGATGCAGAAGGTGTCTTGCGCGCCCTCGATTGGGAGGACTACGAGCACCGCATGCTCGGGCTGTTGCGCCTGCACTACGGTGCGGTGGCTCTAAGTAATGGGCCAGCGCCCGCGGATATGCGGATGGCGCTGTCAGGATATTTCGAAGGCGAGCTGGGCCGGCTCTCGAGCGTCGCTTGGCGCACTGCCGGTACGCCGTTCCAGCAAAAGGCCTGGACCGCGCTGGCGCAGATCCCCGCCGGCACCACGCTGAGCTACGGTGCGCTCGCCGCAAAGATCGGCATGGCAAAAGCCATTCGCGCGGTTGGACATGCCAACGGCTCCAACCCGATCAGCGTGGTGCTGCCCTGTCACCGCCTGATCGGCGCGGATGGCTCACTGGTGAAATATGGCGGCGGCATCGAGCGCAAGCGGTGGCTGCTGCGGCATGAGGGTGTGGAGGTTTAGGCGTAGCGAGCCGCTCTCTCTCTCCAAACGTCATTCCGGGGCGCCGCGTAGCGGCGAACCCGGAATCCATCAGGCCACACCGACGGTGTCGAGGAATGGATTCCGGGTTGGCGCGCCGCGCGCCCCCGGAATGACGAAGAAAGAAGCCGCCGCCCGTTACGCCGCCGGCTGCACCGCCTTGTCGCCGGCCATCACATGGGTCAGCGCGCTCTTGATCGCAGCCTGCCGCGTCGGCGCGTTGATCTGCGCGCCCAGGAGGTCGGTGACGTAGAACACGTCGCGCGCGCGCTCGCCGAAGGTCGCGACATGGGCCGAGGCGATGTTGAGGTTGAGCTTCGAGATCGCGGTGGTCAGCTCGTAGAGCAGGCCGGGCCGGTCGAGGCCGGAGACCTCGATCACGGTATAGCGATCGGACCATTGGTTGTTGATGGTCACTTCCGGCTCGATCACGAACGGCCTTGCCTTGCTGCGTACGGTGCGCCGCGCCATTGCTTCGGGCAGGCGAAGCTTGCCCTCCAGCACGTCTTCGATCATCTCGCCGATGCGCGTGGCGCGACGGCCTTCATCCTCGTCGCGGTCGTATTCCCGCGAGATCGAGATCGTGTCGAGCGCGCGGCCGTCGGTCGTGGTGTAGATCTGGGCATCGACGATGTTGGCGCCGGCCGAGGCACAGGCGCCCGCGATGATCGACAGCAGCCAGGGATGGTCGGCGGCGAAGATCGTCAGCTCGGTGACGCCGCGCGCCTCGTCGAAACCGACATTGATCGCGAGCTTGTGGCCGGCCTGCTCGCTGGAGCGGACGAAGCGGGCGTGGCGGATCTTGCGCGGCAGCTCGACCTTGAGCCAGTAGGCCGGATAGTGCCGGGCGATATAGGCGTCGAGCTCGTCCTTCGGCCATTCGGAGAAAGCCATGCGGAATTCGGCGTGCGCGGCCGCAAGGCGTTTTCCCCGGTCGACCTCCGAGAAGCCGCCTGTGAGCACCGGTTCGGTCTCATAATACAGCGAGCGCAAGAGCTGCGCCTTCCAGCCGTTCCACACGCCCGGGCCGACGCCGCGGATGTCGGCCGTGGTCAGGATGGTCAAGAGCTTCATCTGCTCGACCGACTGCACCACGGCGGCGAAATTCTCGATGGTCTTGCGGTCGGAGAGGTCGCGCGACTGCGCGACCGTGGACATGGTCAGATGCTCCTCGATCAGCCACGCCACCAGTTCGGTGTCGGCAGGGCTGAAGCCGAGCCGCGGGCAGAGCCGCCGAGCCACCTTTGCGCCGGCGATCGAGTGATCCTCCGGCCTGCCCTTGGCGACGTCGTGCAGGAGCGTGGCGATGTAGATCACCGCGCGGTGCTCAGGCCGGGTCTTGCGCATGAGGTCGCTGGCGAGCGTGAATTCCTCGATGCCGCCGCGCTCGATGTCCTGGAGGAAGCCGATGCAGCGGATCAAATGCTCGTCGACGGTGTAGTGATGATACATGTTGAACTGCATCATCGAGACGATCTTGCCGAAAGCGCGGATGAAGTGGCCGAGCACGCCGGTCTCGTTCATCCGCCGCAGCACGATCTCCGCGTTGTCGGAGGTCAGGATCTCCATGAACAGCCGGTTGGCCTCGGGATTCTCGCGGAGCTGCGCGTTGATCAGGCCCAGCGATCGCGTTACGTCGCGCATCGCATCCGGGTGGAAGGCGAGGTTGTTCTTCTGCGCGAGGCGGAAGATGCGGATCAAATTGACCGGGTCGTGCTTGAAGATGTCGGGCGCGGCGACGTTGATGCGGTTGTTGTCGACGATGAAGTCGTCGCTGTCGGGGACGCGCCGCTTCGCCGCGGTCGGCCGCAACCGCGCCATCATCCGGCTCAGCACCGGGGCGGGCTTGGCCTGCTGGTCCTCGAGCTTGGCGCAGAGGATGGCGGTGAGGTTGCCGACCTCCTTGGCGACCAGGAAGTAGTGCTTCATGAAGCGTTCGACATCCTGCATGCCGGGATGCGAGGTATAGCCGAGCCGGATCGCGATCTCGCGCTGCAGATCGAAGGAGAGGCGCTCTTCGGCGCGGTTGCAATGGAAATGCAGATTGCAGCGCACCGACCAGAGGAAATCGGCGCAGCGGCGGAAAGTGCGATATTCCTGTGCGTCGAACACGCCGCGCGCGACGAGCTCGTGGGTATCGCGCACGCGGTAGACGTATTTGGCGATCCAGAACAGCGTGTGCAGGTCGCGCAAGGCCCCCTTGCCGTCCTTGACGTTGGGCTCGACCAGATAGCGCGACTGGCCGCCGCGGCGATGCCGCTCCTCGCGCTCGGCGAGCTTTGCGGTCACGAATTCGGACGCAGTGCCCTGCACGACTTCCTTGTCGAAGCGCTCGACCAGTTCCTCATAGAGCGGCTTGTCGCCCGTGAGGAAGCGCGTCTCCAGGATGGCAGTGCGGATCGTCATGTCGCCGCGCGCCTGCCGGATCGATTCGTCGACCGAGCGCGTGGCGTGACCGACCTTCAACCCCATGTCCCAGAGGCAATAGAGGATCGCTTCGGCGACCTGCTCGCCCCAGGCGGTCTGCTTGTAGGGCAGGATGAAGAGCAGATCGATGTCCGATTCCGGCGCCATCAGGCCGCGGCCGTAGCCGCCGGTGGCAACCACCGCCATGCGCTCGGCGCCGCCCGGGATCGGCGAGCGGTAGAGATGGCGCGTCGCGGCCGAATACAGGATGCGAATGATCTCGTCCTGCACGTGGCACAGACGCTCGGCGCAGCGGCGGCCGTGGCGGTCCTTCAAGAGGATCGCCTGTGCGGCGGCGCGCGCCGCGATCAGCTCCGCCTTGAGCAGTTGCGCCATCGCCGTGCGGAACGCGTCCTCGCGTCCCTGATGCTTTTCGGCAAGCGCATCGACCGCGGCGGTGATCCGCGCGGTGTCGAAACGTTCGTCCACCCCGGCCTTCTGCTCAGTCGCGATGCTGTCCATGTCTCTCCGGATATAAGAGGTGACAGGCGCTGTCACCCGCCATTCTCTGGCAACAAACGTTCCATGCTGGAAAGGCGCGGCTTCGGGCAAATCTGTTCTCGGCCGGCGCGGTTTCAAGGGATGGATTTTCTCGTTGACCTCTAGATACAACTCATTGAAAAACAATGAAATTTTTCGGGAGGCGGAGCATGGCCGGGATTGCACGACGTATTCTTCTGGCGGGGGCGGTGGCGTTCGCATTCTTCCCCGCGGCCAAGGCGGCCGGGCCGCTCAAGGAAATCCGCATCGACTGGGCGACCTACAATCCGGTGTCGATGGTCCTGAAGCAGAAGGGTCTCCTGGAGAAGGAGTTCGCCAAGGACGGTATCACGGTCACCTGGGTGCAGTCAGCCGGCTCCAACAAGGCGCTCGAATTCCTCAACGCCGGCTCGATCGATTTCGGCTCGACCGCGGGCTCGGCGGCGCTGGTCGCCCGCATCAACGGCAACCCGATTAAGTCGATCTACGTCTATTCGCGCCCCGAGTGGACCGCGCTGGTGACTTCAAAGGATTCCAAGATCGCTGCCGTTGCCGACCTCAAGGGCAAGCGCGTCGCGGTGACGCGCGGCACCGATCCGCACATCTTCCTGGTTCGCGCGCTGCTCGGGGCGGGCCTGACGGAAAAAGACATCACGCCGGTGCTGCTCCAGCATGCCGACGGCAAGGCCGCGTTGATCCGCGGCGACGTCGACGCCTGGGCCGGGCTCGATCCGATGATGGCACAGGCCGAGGTCGAGGAAGGTGCAAAGCTGCTCCATCGCAAGGCCGACGCCAACACCTGGGGCATCCTCAATGTGCGCGAGCAGTTCCTGAAGGGCTATCCCGACATCACTCGCCGCGTCCTCGCGGTTTACGAGGAGGCGCGCAAATATTCGCTGGCGAATTACGACGAACTGAAGAAGACCTTCATCGCAGCCACAAGACTTCCCGAGGCCGTCGTCGACAAGCAGCTCAAGGAGCGCACCGAGCTCACCCACGGCCGGATTGGCGCGCCCCAGCGCGAATCGATTCTGGCCGCCGGCCTCGCGCTGCAACAGGCCGGAGTCGTCGACGGCAAGGTCGACGTCAAGGCGACGCTCGATGCCCTGATCGACGATCAGGTCCCGCTGCCCACGAATTAGTGTCTCTTGCCCTCCCCTGGAGGGAGGGTCGACGCTACCCTGCATTCCCTCGTCAGACGCGCTTGCTATGGCCATGATCTCCGACGCGCCCGTTCTGCAACAGACCTCGGAGCCAGCCGAGGGCGCCGCTGCGCCCTCGCGCCTGTCCCGCTATGCGCGACCAATGCTGGGCGTGCTGCTGCCGCTGACCCTCGCGCTGGGTTGGGAGCTCGTGGTGTGGCTCGGCTGGTCCAACGGCCGGTTGGTCCCGCCGCCCTCGCGCGTCTTTGCGGAGATCGCCGAGCTCGCCCGTTCCGGCGAGCTGGTCCGCCACGTCACAGCGACGCTGTGGCGCGTCGGCCTCGGTTTTGCGTTCGGCATCGTCGCTGGCACGCTGCTAGGCGCCATCTCCGGCTATTGGTCGCTGGCGCGGCGGCTGCTCGATCCGACGGTGCAGGCGTTGCGCGCGATCCCCTCGCTGGCCTGGGTGCCGCTGTTCATCCTCTGGCTCGGCATCTTCGAGACATCGAAGATCGCGCTGATCGCGGTCGGCGTGTTCTTCCCGGTCTATCTTGGCGTCATGGGTGCGATTCTCTCCGTCGATCGCAAGATCGTCGAGGTCGGGCGCACCTTTCGCCTCTCCGGGTTCGCCATGATCCGCCGCATCCTGCTGCCCGCGGTGCTGCCGGCCTATGTCGTGTCCCTCCGCGTCGGCCTTGGCCTGGGCTGGATGTTCGTGGTCGCAGCCGAATTGATCGGCGCCTCCGAAGGGCTCGGCTACCTCCTGCTCGACGGCCAGCAGCTCGGCAAGCCCGCGCAGATCCTGGCCGCCATCGTGATCTTCGCCATCCTCGGCAAGCTCACGGATTGGCTGATCGAGGTTGCCGCCGTGCCGTTCCTGCGCTGGCAGGACGCATTCGGGCGGGCAAGGGGAGCTTGAAACGATGCTCGCGCTCGATCGGGTCAGCAAGACCTATCCCAACGGCGTCAAGGCGCTGGCGCGCTTCTCGGCCGAGATCAGGCAAGGCGAGATCATCGCCATCATCGGCGGCTCCGGCTGCGGCAAGTCCACATTGTTGCGCGCCATCGCCGGCCTCGATCGCGCCAGCTCGGGCAGCGTAACGCTCGACGACGAGACGATCGGTTCGCCGCACGCCAAGATCGGCATCATCTTCCAGGAGCCGCGGCTTTTGCCTTGGCTCAGCGTCGCCGACAATATCGGCTTCGGCCTTGCCGATCTGCCTGCGACCGAGCGGCGCGAGAAGGTGGCGCGCGCGCTCGAGCGCGTCGGGCTCACCGAGAAGGCGCAGGCCTGGCCGCGCGAGCTCTCCGGCGGGCAGGCGCAGCGGGTTGCGATTGCGCGGGCGCTGGTGCCGCAGCCGGAAGTGCTGCTGCTCGACGAGCCATTCTCCGCGCTTGATGCCTTCACGCGCAGGGATCTCCAGGATCATCTGCTCGACCTGTGGGCCGACACGCGGCCGACGCTCATCCTCGTCACGCATGACGTCGACGAAGCCGTGGTGCTGGCCGATCGCGTGCTGGTGATGCGGCCGCGGCCGGGCCGGCTGTTCGACCAGATCGAGGTCAATCTGGCGCGACCGCGCGACCGCAACTCGCCTCTGTTCGAGAATTTCAAGCGCAGCGTGCTGACATCACTCGATCGTTCGCTCGACCGCAGCGTGCCCGACCGCGACGCAACCCAGGGTCCCGGCCAGGCCATGTGGTGGTGACAATCTCGCCCTGAGCCGGTACATCGGCAGGCATCATGTCCCGGGAGAAAACAAGATGGACGCTGTCCAACTGCGCCAGATGCAAGCCCCGATCAAGGAGCGCTACAAGAACGATCCCAAGGCCGCGCTGATCACACTGAAGGCCAAGGGTTCCACAGACGGCGATGGGATCGCCTGCAAGGTCGAGACCGGCCGTGCCATCGCGATGGCCGGCCTGCATCCCGGCACCGGCGGCTCCGGCCTCGAGCTCTGTTCCGGCGACATGCTGCTGGAAGCCCTGGTCGCCTGTGCCGGCGTCACGCTGAAATCGGTCGCGACTGCGATCGAGGTGCCCTTGAAGACCGGCAACGTCTACGCCGAGGGCGATCTGGATTTCCGCGGCACGCTCGGCATCGACAAGGAGACTCCGGTCGGCTTCGCCGAGATTCGCCTGCGCTTCGAGGTCGACACCGACGCGCCGCAGGACAAGCTCGATCTCCTGCTCAAGCTCACCGAGCGCTATTGCGTGGTCTATCAAACCATCAAGAACGGCCCAAAGGTCTCGGTGTCGATGCAGCGGATGTGACGTTCGGACACTTCGCTGGAGGGGCAGGCTGTCGCATTTGAGAGCTTTCCCTGCGGCCATCCTTCGAGACGCCCGCCTCTGGCGGGCCCTCAGGATGAGGACCGCGTGCGTGACAACAGATTCCACAAGCAAAGATGCCGCTCAGCCTCATCCTGAGGAGACCGCGAAGCGGTCGTCTCGAAGGACGAGGCGCTCACTCAGGCCCGGCCAAGAACGCATATGCGATAGCCCTGCCCGCTTGCGGGGCAGGGTAAGAAGCCAAGATGTCCTTCGATCTTCACTTCATCCTCTTCCTGTTCTTGCGCATGGCGATCGCGGCGGCGTTCGTGGTGTCTGCGTCGATTATCGCCGAACGCGCAGGGCCTGTGATCGGCGCGCTGGTTGCGACCCTGCCGGTGTCGGCCGGTCCCTCCTACGTCTTCCTGGCATTGGACCACGACGCCGCCTTCATAGCGCAGGGTGCGCTGGCAAGCCTGCCGGTGAATGCTGCGACAATCGTCCTCGCGCTTATCTATGTGGTGCTGGCGCAGCGACATGGCCTTCTCGTGAGTTGTGGAAGCGCAATCGCGGTCTGGCTCGTGCTTGCATCGATCATCCGCCAGTTCGACTGGTCGCTGGCCGCGGGGCTCGCTGCCAATTTGATCGCGTTCGGCATCTGCATTCCGCTGCTCGCAGGCTATCGCCATGCCAAAATGCCGCTAGTGACGCGCCGCTGGTACGACGTGCCGATGCGCGCTGCGCTGGTCGCGACCCTCGTCGCTGTCGTGGTCTCGACGTCGAGTTGGGTCGGCCCTCGCATCAGCGGCATCATCGCACTCTATCCCGTGGTGTTCTCCAGCATCATGGTGATCCTGCATCCGCGCATCGGCGGACCGCCGACTGCCGCTGTGCTCGCCAACTCCGCGTGGGGCCTGCTCGGATTTGGCATGGCCATCGCCGTTCTGCACGTTGCAGTCGTGTGGTTCGGCTCCACGGTCGGTTTGTGCCTCGCGCTGGGGACTTGCGTGGCGTGGAACCTGACGCTGTGGGGAATTGGCCGGCGCGCGGCGCGCAAGGCGCAGCCGCTTCCGTGAGACTACGGATATGCGCGACACGACGTCGCGAAGGCCGATGTAGCAAGCTCGATTCACGCCAAGGGCACGGCGTCAGCAAGTCGTTGAATGAGAAGCATCATTCTCAAGTCTGACGTGCTTTCTCCGGTCTCAGCTCTGGCGCCGTCGCTTTGAACGGCTCATCCAGCCCGCGGGCTTCCGGCAACAATCTTAGAACTTTGTTCGAGCTTTTCCTTACAGAATGAGGCCCTGCGCAGGCACTTCCGCGCGGTGGAATTCAGGCGACCTGATTCCAAGCCATCGATCTGCGCCGCATGTTCAGTTCGTTGATACCGACGGGCACATCCCTTCGGCTCTATTTCGAGATGGAGATTTCCTGATGTTTGGACGCAAGTCCCGCGGTGATGCCGACGCAATGCTTGCGGCCATTGGTCGTTCGCAAGCCATGATCGAGTTCACAATGGATGGCACGATCCTGACGGCCAACCAGAACTTCCTGACTGCGCTCGGCTACTCCCTCGACGAGATCAAGGGGAAGAAGCATTCCATGTTCGTTCCGGCCGCTCAGCGCGACGGCGCCGAGTACCAGGCGTTCTGGGCACAACTCAACCGTGGCGAGCCCCAGGCGTCCGAATTCAAGCGGATCGCCAAGGGCGGCCGCGAGGTCTGGATCGAGGCGTCGTACAACCCGGTGCTCGACGAAGCCGGCAAGCCGGTCAAGGTCGTGAAGATCGCGACCGACATCACTGCGAAGAAGATTCGCGGCATGACCGAGGCCTCCAAGATCGCCGCCATCGGCCGCGCCCAGGCCGTCATCGAATTCAAGCTCGACGGCACCGTCGTCACGGCCAACGAGAATTTCTGCCGGGTACTCGGCTATTCCCTGGCCGAGATCGAGGGCAAGCATCACAGCCTGTTCGTCGCCCAGGCCGACCGCGACGGCGCAGCCTATCGCGAGTTCTGGGCCGCGCTCAACCGCGGCCAATACCAGGCCGGTGAATACAAGCGCATCGGCAAGGGCGGCCGCGAGGTATGGATTCTCGCGTCCTACAACCCGTTGCTCGACGAGAACGGCAAGCCGTTCGGCGTCGTCAAGTTCGCCACCGATGTCACCGCGGAGAAGCTGAAGAACGCCGATCTCGCCGGCCAGATCGCTGCGATCGACAAGGCCCAAGCCGTGATCGAGTTCAACATGGATGGCTCGATCATCACCGCCAACGCGAACTTCCTCGGTGCGCTCGGCTATACGCTGGCCGAGATCAAGGGCAAGCATCACAGCATGTTCGTCGATCCCAGTGAACGCGACAGTGCGACCTATCGCGAGTTCTGGGCGGCGCTCAATCGCGGCCAGTATCAGGCGGCGGAATACAAGCGCATCGGCAAGGGCGGCAAGGAGGTCTACATCCAGGCGTCCTACAACCCGATCCTCGATCTCAACGGCAAACCGTTCAAGGTCGTGAAATACGCCACCGACACCACCAAGCAGGTGCTGGTCCGCATGGGCAACGAGCGCGTGCGCGGGATGATGGAATCCGTTGCCGCCGGCTCGGAGGAGCTCAACGCCTCGGTGCGGGAGATCTCCGAGGCCATGACCAAATCGCGTGAAACCGCGATCAGCGCGGTGGAGCAGGTCTCGGCTGCCGATTCGCAGGCGCAGCGCCTCACCGAGGCCGCACAGGCGATGAGCGGCATCGTCGAGCTGATCAACAACATCACGGGGCAGATCAACCTGCTCGCGCTCAACGCCACGATCGAATCCGCGCGCGCCGGTGAAGCCGGCCGTGGCTTCGCGGTGGTCGCTTCCGAGGTCAAGAGCCTCGCCAACCAGGCCAAGCAGGCGACCGACAAGATCGGCCAGGAGATCGGCAGCCTCAACGGCATCTCCGGCGACGTCGTCAACGCACTCGGTTCGATCAAGCAGGCGATCAACAGCGTCAGCGAGTACGTGACGTCGACCGCCGCTGCCGTCGAGGAGCAGAGCACGGTCACGAACGAAATGTCGAACAGCATGCAGCGCGCAGCGGCTGAGGCCGCGGCGATCGCGGCGCGGGCGTAAAGCGCCACTCTCTCGGCGCAGAAAGTATCGTGGCCCGTATGAGCGGAGCGATATGCGGGAACAGGCGTCCCGGATATCGCTCCGCTCATCCGGGCTACGGCACGCTCACTGCTTCGGCAGCTTCGCCTTCAACGCATACAGCGCATCGAGTGCCTCGCGCGGCGACATCTCGTCGGGATGCAGCGCCTTCACGGCCTCCATCAGCAGCTCGGCTTCGCTCGGCGGCGCCGCTTCCGCCGCGGCGCGTGAGGGTACGGCGAACAGCGGCAGATCGTCGGCCAGCGCGCGCGCGGTCTGGCCGCGGTCCTGCGCCTCCAGCTTGGAGAGCACCGATTTCGCCCGCGTGATCACCGCAGGCGGCAGGCCGGCGAGCTTGGCGACCTGGATGCCGTAGGAACGGTCGGCCGAGCCCGGCAGCACCTCGTGCAGGAACACGACGTTACCCTGCCATTCCTTCACCCGCACCGTCGCATTGAACATCCGCGGCAGCTTGGCCGAGAGCGCGGTCAGCTCGTGATAATGCGTGGCGAACAGCGTGCGGCAGCGATTGCTCTCGTGCAGATGCTCGATCGCGGCCCAGGCGATCGAGAGGCCGTCGAAGGTGGCGGTGCCGCGGCCAATCTCGTCGAGAATGACCAGCGAGCGCTCGCCGGCCTGGTTCAGGATGGCCGCGGTCTCGACCATCTCCACCATGAATGTCGAGCGGCCGCGGGCGAGGTCGTCGGCGGCGCCGACGCGCGAGAACAGGCGGTCGACGATGCCGATCCGCGCGCGCGTGGCCGGCACGAAGCTGCCGATCTGCGCCAAGAGCGCGATCAGCGCATTCTGGCGCAGGAAGGTCGATTTACCGGCCATGTTCGGGCCGGTCAGCAGCCAGAGCTGACCGGACTTCTGCGCTGGCGCAGGCGACAGGTCGCAGTCATTGGCGATGAACGGCTCGCCGTTGCGCTTGAGCGCCTGCTCGACCACGGGATGGCGGCCGGCCTCGATCGCAAAGCTGAGCGAGCCATCGACCTCGGGCCGCACATAGTTCTCATCGACCGCGAGCTTGGCCAGCGACGTCGCGACGTCGAGCAGCGCGAAGCCGTGCGCGGCAGCGCGCAAGTCTTCGCCGATCTCGAGCGCTTTCGCACAGAGCCGCTCGAAGATCTCGAGCTCGAGCCCGAGCGCGCGCTCGCCGGCATTGGCGATCTTGGCCTCGATCTCGCCGAGCTCGGACGTGGTGAAGCGCACCTGGCCGGCCAGCGTCTGGCGATGGATGAAGGTGGCGTTCAGCGGCGGCGACATCAGCTTGTCGCCGTGCTGGGCCGTGACCTCGACGAAATAGCCGAGCACGTTGTTGTGGCGGATCTTCAGACCCTTCACACCGGTATTGTCGGCGTAGCGCGCCTGCATCGAGGCGACCACCAGACGTGAGGCGTCGCGCAAATTGCGCGCTTCGTCCAATGCCGGCTCATAGCCCTGTCGAACGAAGCCGCCGTCGCGCTTGATCAGGGGCAATTGCTCGTCGAGCGCGCTGGCAAATTCGGATGCGAGCGCGCGCGACGGGCGCTGCAGCGCCGCCATCACCGCGGCGATCTCCTGCGGCGGCTGGTCCAATTCGCCAAGCCGCGCCAGCGCCTGGTCGGCGGCAATGATGCCGTCGCGGATGCCGGCGAGGTCGCGCGGTCCGCCGCGGCCGACCGAGAGGCGGGCGAGCGCGCGCGACATGTCGGGTGCGCCGCGCAGGATGCTGCGGATGTCCTCGCGCGCCGCGGAATCGGCAACGAAGGTGCTGACGGCGTCGAGCCGCCGCGCGATCGCCGGCGCATCGGTGAGCGGCGCTGCCAGCCGCTGCGCCAGCAGGCGCGAGCCGGCCGATGTCACCGTGCAGTCGATGGCGTCGAGCAGCGAGCCGCGGCGCTCGCCGGCCAGCGTCCGCGTCAGCTCAAGATTGGCGCGGGTGGCCGGATCGATCGCCATGGTCGCGCCGGAAGCCTCGCGCGCCGGGCGCGACAGTGGCGGATGCTTGCCGACCTGGGTGCGATCGACGTAGGTGACGGCGGCGGCCGCGGCGGTGGCCTCCAGGCGCGTGAGCTGGGAAAGCCCGTCCATGGTCGCGACGGCGAAGTAGTCGCACAGCCGCTTCTCGGAGGTGGCGCCGTCGAAGACGTCGCGCGTCAGCGGCGTCACGGCCGGCAGCTCGCGCAGGGTCTGTCCGAGCTCGCTGTCGTTGTACAGTGCGTCGGTGACGATTGCCTCGTTCGGATTGATGCGCGCCAGCGTCGCGGCCAGCTCGCCGCTGGCGCATTCGGTCACCGTGAACTCGGCGGTCGAGATGTCGATCCAGGCTAGGCCAAAGCGGTCGCCACCGGCGGAGGACCGCGCCCGCGCGATCGCCAGCAGGTAGTTGTTGGCGCGCGCATCAAGCAGCGTGTCCTCGGTCAGCGTGCCCGGCGTGACCAGCCGCACCACGCCGCGGCGGACCACGCTCTTGTTGCCGCGCGCCTTGGCCGCAGCGGGATCCTCGGTCTGCTCGCACACCGCGACCCGGTGGCCGGCGCTGATGAGACGATGCAGATAATCCTCGGAGCGCTCGACCGGCACGCCGCACATCGGGATGTCGGCGCCCTGATGCTTGCCGCGCTTGGTCAAGACGATACCGAGCGTCCTGGAGGCGATCTCGGCGTCCTCGAAGAACAGCTCGTAAAAGTCGCCCATCCGGTAGAACAGCAGCAGGCCCTGATGCGCCGCCTTGATCTCGAGGTACTGTTCCATCATCGGCGTGACGCGCGCGGCGGCTTCGGCCTGCGGCGCGGGCGCCTCGTCGGGGGGCAGGACAGGTATCGGCTGTTGCATCGTCATGGGCGGCGCAACCTACAAAATTTCGCCTGAGCATCCTATCGGTTTGGCTTAGTAGGGCGGGTTTTCCACGTTGTCCGCATCGCGGCGTGCGCTGGAAGCGCGCGCACCCCTCGGAACACACGCGCATCAGTCAATTGACCTGCCGCGGGCACACTCCTAAAACTCCGCGGTTATTGAAGAATTCTGGCCGGACCGCGGCATTCAGGGAGAACAACGATGCGTGACGTCTTTATCTGCGATGCCGTGCGGACCCCGATCGGCCGCTTCGGCGGCTCGCTCGCCAAGGTGCGCGCCGACGACCTCGCCGCAACCCCGATCAAGGCGCTGATGGCCAAGCATCCCAGTCTCGACTGGGCGCAGGTGGACGAAGTCTTCTTCGGCTGCGCCAACCAGGCCGGCGAGGACAACCGCAACGTGGCGCGCATGGCGCTGCTGCTGGCGGGCCTGCCGGATTCGGTTCCGGGCCAGACCCTGAACCGGCTCTGCGCCTCGGGACTGGATGCAGTCGGCGCCGCGGGTCGCGCCATCCGTTCCGGCGAGATCGAGCTTGCCATCGCAGGCGGCGTCGAGTCGATGACGCGCGCACCGTTCGTGATGGGCAAGGCGCAGGAAGCCTTCTCGCGCTCGGCCGAAATCTTCGACACCACCATCGGCTGGCGCTTCATCAATCCGCTGCTGAAGGCGCAATACGGCGTCGATGCCATGCCGGAGACCGGCGAGAACGTCGCCGAGGAATTCCAGGTTTCCCGCGCCGACCAGGATGCCTTTGCCATCCGCTCGCAGCAGCGCGCGGGTGCTGCGATCGCGGCAGGCTATTTCGCCGAGGAGATCACGCCGATCACCGTCCCCGGCGGCAAGGCCGGGCCCATCACCATCGACAAGGACGAGCATCCGCGCCCCGAGACCACACTGGAGGGCCTCGCCAAGCTGAAGCCGATCGTGCGCAATCCCGGTACGGTGACGGCCGGCAACGCCTCCGGCGTCAATGACGGCGCCGCCGCCATGATCCTGGCCTCGGAAGCTGCGGTGAAGAAGCATGGCCTGACGCCCCGCGCGCGCATCCTCGGGCTCGCCTCGGCCGGCGTCCCGCCGCGGATCATGGGCATTGGTCCCGTGCCGGCTACCCGCAAGCTGATGGAACGTCTCGGCAAGAAGATCAGCGATTTCGACCTGATCGAGCTGAACGAAGCCTTCGCCTCGCAGGGCATCGCCTGCCTGCGCCAGCTCGGGGTCAAGGACGATGCGGATTTCGTCAACCCGCATGGCGGCGCGATCGCACTCGGCCATCCGCTCGGCATGAGCGGCGCCCGCCTCGCGCTCACCGCCGTGCACGGCATGGAAAAGCGCGGCGGCAAGCTCGCGCTCGCCACCATGTGCGTGGGCGTCGGTCAGGGCGTCGCGGTCGCGATCGAGAAGCTGAACTGACGAGACGCGCAGCGTCTGCCCCGGTCCTATCTAACCGTCATGCCCGGGCTTGTCCCGGGCATCCACGTTCTCGGCGCCGCCCGGAAGATCGTGGATGGCCGGGACAAGCCCGGCCATGACGGAAGCAGGGAACCAACGCGCTCCGAAACCCGCTTCCCCAAATTAGTTATATCCTATAATGATCGGCGGAAGCGTTGACCGGCCGGATCACAATGGCCGGGGAGGAGTTCGCCAATGACATTCGTCTATCCCACTGACAGCAACAAGGCGCATCCGCTGCCGCTGTCGCCGGAGTACAAGAGCTCGATCAAGCGCGCGCCGAACAAGCCGCTGATCCCCATGCGCCACACGCTGTCGGAACTGACCGGCCCGGTCTATGGCCACGAGACCGTGCGCGAGGGCGACAACGATCTCACCACCCAGCACAGCGGCGAGCCGATCGGCGAGCGCATCATCGTGCACGGCCATGTGCGCGACGAGGACGGCCGCGGCGTGCCGAACTCGCTGGTCGAGATCTGGCAGGCCAATTCCTGCGGCCGCTATGTTCATGTCCGCGACCAGCACCCGGCGCCGCTCGATCCGAATTTCACCGGCGCGGGCCGCAACGTGAGCGATGCCGCCGGCTACTATCGGTTCGTCACCATCAAGCCCGGCGCCTATCCCTGGGGCAATCACCACAACGCCTGGCGCCCCGCGCACATCCATCTCTCGGTGTTCGGCTATTCCTTCGTCACGCGCCTCGTGACGCAAATGTACTTCCCGAACGATCCCTTGTTCCCGTTCGATCCCATCTTCAACTCGGTGCCGGACGAGAAGGCGCGGGCGCGGATGGTCTCGTCGTTCGATCTCGAGAACACAAAACCCGAATGGGCGCTGTGCTACCGCTTCGACATCGTGCTGCGCGGCAAGAACGCCACCCCCATGGAGAACCATTAAGTGCAAGAGTCCAACGGGATCACCCCATCGCAGACGGTCGGTCCGTTTTTCAAGTATGGCCTGACGCCGAACGGCGCGTACGCCTGGAACGACGCGTTCACCAACTCGACACTGACCCCCGACGTCTCGGGCGACCGCATCCGCATCGAGGGCCGCGTGTTCGACGGCGACGGCGTTGCCGTGCCGGACTGCATGCTGGAGATCTGGCAGGCGGATGGGCAAGGCCGCTTCGCCGACCCGCAGGACAAGCGTGCGCTGCCGAATGCGACCTTCCGGGGCTTTGCCCGCTGCGGCACCGACAAGGACGGCAACTACGCCTTCGAGTCCATCAAGCCCGGCGCGGTGCCGGATCCCGACGGCAAGCCGCAGGCGCCTCACATCCTGCTTGCAGTGTTCGGCCGCGGCATGCTGCGGCATCTCTACACCCGGATCTATTTCAGCGACGAGGCTGGCAACGCGGCCGATCCGGTGCTGGCCTTGGTCCCGGCTGATCGCCGCGCCACGCTGACCGCGGTGCGCGAGGCCGGCAAGCCGGTCTATCGGCTCGACCTGCGGCTCCAGGGCGACGACGAGACGGTGTTCTTCGAGGTCTGAGTGAGTGAGCGTGCCGGCTGCGCCAAGTCGTCGGCACCACGTTTCCTTGTCTAACGCAATCGCAGTTGGCGTTGCCGTGCATCCGGCCGGATCGTGGCTTTGCGCGCCCGTGCGTCGGTCCCGCTGACTCAAACCCGATCGAACGACGTCCAATTCCCGTAGTTTTGCGGAGCCCCTCTTTCGGGACTTCCTGCGGGGGCAATCCCGCATTTACCATATTGATCTAGGCTGCTCGCGGTTTCAGCGGGCGCCGTGGGTCATTTCATGAAAATTCGTTTGTCATTGTCCTCCGCGATCGTCGCTTTCGGGATCGTTCTTGCCATCGGCTTTACGGCGGTCGTTTCCACCAGCCTCTATGCGCTGCGCGAGCTCAAGGTCGGCGGCCCGCTCTATTCCGACATCAAGCTCGGCAACGACCTCATCGCCGACATCCTGCCGCCGCCGGAATACGTCATCGAGGCCTATCTCGAGGCGACGCTGGCCATGCGCGAGCCGGACCAGCTGGCGGCCCATGGTGAGCGCCTGGTCCAGCTCCGCAAGGATTACGACGAGCGCAAAGCGTTCTGGGTGTCCTCCAGCCTCTCGCCCGACCTCAAGACCGCGCTGGTCTCGAAGTCGGATGCCGAGGTGCAGAAATTCTGGAAGGCGTCCGACCAGCTCCTGCCGGCCCTCAAGGCCAAGGACGCGGCTGCCTCCGAGCGCGCCTATGCGCAGCTCAAGGATGCCTATACTGCGCATCGCGCCGTCATCGACAGCATCGTCGAGAACGCCAACAAGCAGAATGCCGCCATGGAGAAGCTGGCCGCGGACCGCGACAGCTCCATCCTCTATATCCTCGTCGGCGTCTCTGCGGCCGTTCTGGCCTTCATTGCCGCCGGTCTGCTCGGTGTTGCCCTCGGTGTAGTGCGTCCGATCGTGCGCATGACGGAAACGATGCAGAAGCTCGCGACCGGCGATCTCGCCGCCGACATTCCGTTCGCGCACCGCCAGGACGAGGTCGGCTCGATGGCGGGTGCGCTCCTGGTGTTCAAGCAGGCGGCAGTCGAGAATTCCCGCCTGCGCGAGGAACAGCTGCGGCAGGAGCAGGAGGCGACGCTTGCCAAGCGCTCCGCCCTGCATCAGATGGCCGAGACCGTGGAGCGCGAGACGGGCCGCTCGGTCGATACCGCGACCGCGGCGACTCAAGGCGTCGAGCGGGCCGCCTCCGGTCTGTCGGAGATCGCAAAGTCGCTCTCTGCGCAGTCGCAGGCGGTCGCGGCGGCCTCTACGCAGGCACTCGGCAGCTCGCAGGCCGTCTCGGCTGCGGCAGAGGAATTGAGCACCTCGATCCGAGAGATCGCAAGCCAGGTCGCACGGACCAGCACCGTCACCAAATCGGCGGTCGCCGGCCGAGAGCAGGCGCGCTCGACCATCCAGGCGCTGGCCGGGTCGGTGAAGAAGATCGCCGAGGTCTCCGATCTCATCGGCGGCATCGCCGGCCAGACCAATCTCCTCGCGCTCAACGCGACGATCGAGGCGGCTCGCGCCGGCGAAGCCGGCCGCGGCTTCGCGGTGGTTGCCGCCGAGGTGAAGTCCCTGTCCGACCAGACCGCCAAGTCCACCGAAGAGATCGGGCGGCTGATTGCCGAGATCCAGGCTTCGACGCAGGCGGCGGTCGATGCGGTCGAGGCCATGGGTGGGCACATCGTCGAGATCGACGGTGTTGCGACCTCGGTCGCCGCTGCGATGGAAGAGCAGGATGCCGCGACGCGGGAGATCACGCGGTCGATTTCCGAATCCGCATCCGCGGCGAAGGAGGTCTCGGCCAAGATCGGCGATGTCAGCCGTGACGCCGCCTCCGTGAACGAGCGCGCCGCTGAGGTCAGGCAGGCGATTGCGGGGATGGCGACCAATCTCGAACAGCTAAGATCGGTCGTCGTGCGGACCGTGCACGACTCGACTGCGGCAGCCTGAGCCCGGCGGCTGCTCGGCCGCTGGTGCCCGGGAGTGAGATCGTGCAGTATGGCGCGGGACAGGGGCATCGTGGTTCATGACATCTCCACAACTGCCGGCGGTCGTTGAGCCCGCCCGACTGACGGCCGCGCTGCGCCGGGGCGGTGTGCTGGACGCCGGCGCGGTGCGCGAAGTGAAGGTGCTGCACCAGCGCGACACCCTCGTGTCGCATATCATCCGTCTCGGCCTGCGCTATGTCGGCGAATCCGCCGGCGCTCCGCAGTCGCTGATCCTGAAGACTCCCAATGCCGCGTTCGCACAGACGCTGGCAAATGGCGGCCGGCGCGAGATCGCATACTACACGCAGCTGACGCCGAGCATGCCGCCGGGACTCGTGCCCCGCTGCTTCGACGGACATTTCGACGAGGACAGTCTCGCCTGGCATCTTCTGCTCGAGGACCTCACTGACAGCCACGATATCGCGACGGCCTGGCCGCTGCCGCCGTCGCGCGATCAGGCGATTGCGATCGTTACGACACTCGCGCGCTGGCACGCAGCCTGGTGGGACCATCCCGGACTTGGCGACCCCGTCGGCACCTGGGCGAGCATGGAGGACAGCGCGCAGCGCATGGAAACGTTTGCGGGCCATTATGACCGGTTCGCCGATCTGCTCGGGGATCGCCTCAGCGAGGAGCGGCGGATCCTCTATCGTCGCCTCATCGATCGATCGGAACGGCTCTCCGAGCGCTATCATTCACGGCGTCATATGAGCATCACCCATGGCGATGCCCATACCTGGAATTTCCTGCTGCCGCGCGCGGGCGTTGCCGATACCGTACGCATCTTCGACTTCGATCTTTGGAGTATCAACGTTCCGACCAACGACCTCGCCTATTTGATGGCCATGCATTGGTACCCGGAACGTCGGCAGGCGCTCGAACGCCCGCTGCTCGGTTTCTATCACGACACGTTGATCGAAAGCGGCATCACCGGCTACACGCGCGGCGCGCTCGATCGCGACTACCGCTGGTCGGTGCTCTGGCAGATCACGAGGCCGGTCTGGCAGTGGAGCATCAACATCCCGCCGCTGATCTGGTGGAATAATCTGGAGCGGGTGTTTGCGGCAGCGGATGATCTGGGCTGCGAGGAGCTGTTGGGATGATCTCTCGTGCCCCGGACGCAGCGCATCGCTACGGCTGCACCGCGCCTAAAGCATGATCCGGAAAAGTGCGAAGCGGTTTTCCGGAAAGATCATGCGTAAACAACAACCTAAAGCGCGATGACGATTCATCCAAATCTCATCGCGCTTTAGGGACACGAGATTGCGCGAAGTCGACCCTACTCCATCACCGCATGCTCCGGCCCGGCGGCCTGCTTGCGCAGCGTGGCCTTGGTTGAGCCGATCAGGAAAGCGAGCGGGATGGTGCAGAGGATGAAGACCATCACGAGCTGGTAGTCGTGCGCAAAGGCGATGATCTGCGCCTGCACGCTGACCATTCTGTCGGCCATGGCGCGGCCGACGTCGGTGGACAGGTTGATCATGCCGCTGACGCCGGGCATCTGCAGTGCGTGGTTGAACGGATTGACGTGCTCGGAGAGGATCGCATAGGTCCGCCGCGTGCCCTGGGTCAGCTGGGCGATGACGACGGAAATGCCGACCGAGCTCGCGACGTTGCGCATCAGTGTCAGCATTGCGGTGCCGTCGGTGCGCAGCTCGTTCGACAGCGTCAGGAACGCCACGGTCGAGAGCGGCACGAAGACGAGGCCGAAGCCGAAGCCCTGGATGACGCTGACGATGACGATCTCCGGCACCTGGGTCAGGTCGGTCCAGCCGGTCATCTGGAACAGCGAGCCCGCGGTCAGCGTCAGGCCGGAAATGATCAGCGTGCGCGCCTCGACGTAACGCATCATGCGGCCGACCAGCATCATCGCGAAGAACGTGCCGATGCCGCGGCTCGCCAGCAGCAAGCCGGCGGTGATGATGGGATAGCCGATCACGTTCTGCATGTAGGGCGAGGCCAGCGCCATGGTTGAGAACAGCACGAGCCCCATCACGATCATGAACACGCAGCCGGTGACGAAGTTGCGATCCCGAAACAGCGCGAAGCGGATGAACGGGGTCGACGTCGTGAACGAATGCGCGAGGAAGAAATAGAAAGCGACGGCCGAGACGATGAATTCCGCGAGGATCTCGCCCGATTCAAGCCAGCCCAGTTGCTCGCCCCGGTCGAGCGCGAGCTGAAGCGAGCCGATCGCGATCGCCAACGCGGCGAAGCCGAACCAGTCGAATTTGAGGCTGATGTCCTTCCTGGTCTCGTCCATGAAGACGATCAGCCCGAGCACGGTGATGGCGCCGAACGGCAGATTGACGAAGAACACCCAGTGCCAGGAATAGGTCTCGGTGAGCCAGGCGCCCAAAGACGGCCCCATGATAGGACCCATCATCACGCCCATGCCCCAGATCGACATCGCCTTGGCGCGCTCCTGGAGCGTGTAATAGTCGAGCATGACGGATTGTGACAGCGGCACCAGGGCCGCTCCGAACACGCCTTGCAGCAGGCGGAACAGCACCATCTGATTGATGTCCTGCGCGAGGCCGCACAGCACCGAGGCCATGGTGAAGCCGGCCGAGCAGATGATGAAGATGCGCTTGCGGCCGAAGCGATTGGCGATCCAGCCCACCGGCGCCGTCATGATTGCGGCGGCAACGATGTAGGAGGTCAGCACCCAGTTGATCTGGTCCTGCGAGGCCGACAGCGTGCCCTGCATATAGGGCAGGGCGACATTGGCGATGGTGGTGTCCAGCGCCTGCATGATGGTCGCCGTCATGGCGCAGATCGTCACCATGTTCCGGCGCAGGCCGGGGACCATCAGGCTGGCATCGGGGCCTGACATCGGATCAGTCCTCGCCTTGGTCTTTCTGTTGCCCCGCGGTCGCCGACAGCCCAAAAAGGCCTGCGAGCGAGCGCCGATGGCCGGTGTCGATGGTGGCGTAGACGCTCATGCCGGCTTTCAGCTTCCGCACATGTTTGTCGGTTTCGTCGAAATAGATCCGGATCGGCACGCGCTGCACCACCTTGACGAAATTGCCGGTGGCATTCTGCGGCGGCAGGATGGCGAATTGCGCACCGGTGCCGGGCGAGAGCGAGCCGATCTTGCCCTTGAAGACGTGGTTCGGGAACGCGTCGACCTCGAGCGTCACGGGTTGGCCTTCGGTGACGTAGGTGAGGTCGCTCTCCTTCGGGTTGGCGTCGACCCAGGGATGGGCCACGTCGATGATGGTGAACACTGGCGTGCCGGCGGCGACGTAGCGGCCGAGCTGGATCTGCTCGACCTGCGTCGCCACGCCGCCCATCGAGGCGCGCACGACGGCGTGATCGAGATTGCGCTCGGCATTGTCGAGCTTGGCTTTGGCCTCTGCATAGGCTGGGAATTTTTCCAGCGGCAGGTCGGGATCGCCGAGTAGCTGGGTCTTCGCCGTCGAGAGCTGCTGCCTGACATATTGCGCGACCGAACCGGACGTGACCAACGCATTCGATGCGTTGTCGAGATCGAGCTGCGAGCCGTAATTGTTCTTCACCAGCGCCTGCTTGCGCTCGACGTCGCGCTGCTTCAGGTCGACGCCCTGCTGGGCGAGGCTGAACATGTCGCCGTAGATCTTGATGTTGGCGCGGAGATTGTCATAGGTCGTCTGCGCCTGCATCAGCTGTGCTCTGGCTTCGTCCACCGCGAGACGGAACGGCACGGGGTCGATCTCGAACAGCACGTCGCCCTGCTTGACGAGCTGGCCCTCCTTCACGACCACTTTCTGGATCTTGCCGGAGATGTCGGGCGTCACCAGCACCTTCTGCGCGCCGACATAGGCGTCGTCGGTGCCGACATAGCGGCCGCCATGCAGATACAAGGTGACACCGCCGATGCCGACGATGACCGGGAGCACGACCAGGAGCAGGAAACGGCGATAGCGGCGCAGCCCCGCCACCAGGCGGCGGCGCGGATCGGTGCCGGCCTTCTTGGCCGGCTTGCCATCGTCGCTCTTCTGCTCGGGCTGGAACTTGAGGACCTGATCAGCCATAGCGCTGCTCCTTGCGTGCTTGTTCCGCACCGCTGGTCTGGATCGCGGTCCGCACGTTTTCCTTGATCGTCTCGAGCTGGGTGAGGAGACGATGGGCGTCCGCCGGGTTGATGCCCTCGAGGGCGTTGGCCGTGAGCTCGGACTTCAGCCCGCTCATCTTGCCGAGCAATTGCCGGCCGGCCTTCTTGAGGTGCAGCCGCTTGACGCGGCGATCCGAAGCATCGCTGCGGCGTTCGATCCAGTCATTGTCGCAGAGCTTGTCGATCAGCCGCGTCAGCGTGATCGGCTGCATCTCCAGAAGCTCGGCGAGCTCGGATTGCTTCATGCCCTCGCTGCGCTCGACCTTGGCCAGCACCGCCCATTGCGCGCGGGTGATGCCGAATCGCGAGGCCTCCTTGTCGGCATAGACGCGCAACAAACGGTAGAGCTCACCGAGCGTAAAGAGGAAGTTCTGGTCGACCGACCCGCGGCTCATGAGCTTCGTCTCCAATAAGCTTGTTTATAATAAGCTAGCTTATGATTATTTCACGCGGGCTCGGCGGGACGCTGTCCCGCGGCGAGAGCATGGCTGGCACCCCTGCCGCCGGTGGTGCTTTGGGTTCCCTCGCCGAAATGCTAGAAGGCAGCCGCATGACCCTCGCAAAGCCGGCATTTCCCGCGCCCGACCACGATCACGGCCGCTGCACTGCGGACGCGCTGGCGCATGCCGAGGAGGTTTGCGAGCAGCGCGCGCAGAAATTCACACCGATCCGCCGCCAGGTGCTGAGTGCGCTGCTCTCCAGCCACCGGCCGCTCGGCGCTTATGAGGTGATCGACGAACTCGCCAAGTCGATGGCGCGGCCGGCGCCGATCACGGTCTATCGTGCGCTCGATTTCCTCATGGCCAACGGCCTCGTGCACCGCATCGAGAGCCGCAATGCCTATCTCGCCTGCGCCGCCCACGATCATGACGCGACCTCGGCGGTGGCGTTCCTGATCTGCGAGCGCTGCGGCCTGGTCGGCGAGATCCCGTCGGCGTCCTTCGCCAAGGACCTCAACGCGGCCGCGCGCGCCTCAGGCTTCGCCCCCAAATTGTCCGTGGTGGAGATCACGGGTGTCTGCACCCATTGTCAGAAAACTGCATAGACCAACAACGGCGCAAAGCCGGTATTCGGGAAGAGATGTCCTCAGCTCAAATCGTTCCTTCCGCCGCACGTCCCCTCAGTGCCGGCGCCATCGCCCTGATGCTCATGCTCTGCCTGACCTGGGGATTCAACCAGATCGCGGTGAAGCTGGTGCTGCCGGACATTCCGCCGATGCTCCAGGCCACGATCCGCTCGATGGGCGCGCTGCCGGTGCTGTTCATCATCGGCACCCTGCGTGGCGTCAATTTCTTCGAGCGTGACGGCACCTGGAAGCCCGGCCTGATCGCCGGGCTGATGTTCGGTATCGAATTCGTGCTGATTTTCCAGGGGCTGCGCTTCACGTCTGCTTCGCGTGCGGTGGTGTTTCTCTACACGGCGCCGTTCTTCGTGGCACTTGGCTCTTATCAAGTCCTTGGCGAGCGGCTCGGCGGCTCGCAATGGCTGGGATTGGCCATCAGCTTTGCCGGCGTCGCCCTCGCGATCGGTGTCCCGCAGCCCAATGTCGATTCGCAAGTTCTGCTCGGCGACCTCATGATCGTCGGCGGCGCCGCGCTGTGGGCGGCGACCACCCTGGTCGCCAAGGGCACGCGGCTGCGCTTCGCCGCGCCCGAGAAGGCGTTGGGCTATCAGGTCGCCACCTCGATCCCGATCCTGGGGATGGCGGCCTGGCTGTTTGGCGAGTCCATCACCCACATGCCGGCGCCGCTGTCGCTCGGCCTGATGGCATTCCAGGCGATCTGGGTGGTGGGAACCACGTTCACGCTTTGGTTCGCGCTGGTGAAGACCTATTCGGCCAGCAAATTGTCGGCTTTTACATTCATCACCCCTTTGTTTGGCGTGGTCGGTAGCTATTTCATCATGCACGACACCTTGAGCCTGACATTCGGGGCCGCCGCGGTCCTTGTAATTGCTGGGCTTTTTCTGGTTAACCGTCCGAGCCAAGCGGCTGCGGCGCCGCGTGATGCATTGCTGAACGTCACCAAAACCTGATATTTGGACCTCATGAACAAGCTCGAAAATCCCCTCGATTCCGACGTCGCGGGCCCGGCGCCCCGGCACCGGACCACCCAGGTCAAGGTTGGCAACGTCGCCGTGGGTGGCGGTGCGCCGATCGTCGTGCAGTCGATGACCAACACCGACACCGCCGACATCGACGGTACCATCGCCCAGGTCGCAGCGCTCGCGCGCGCCGGCTCCGAAATGGTCCGCATCACCGTGGACCGCGAGGAAGCCGCAGCCGCCGTTCCGCACATCCGCGACGGCCTCGCCAAGCGCGGCATCAGCACGCCGCTGATCGGCGACTTCCACTATATCGGCCACAAGCTGCTCGCGGCCTATCCGGCCTGCGCCGAGGCACTGGCCAAATACCGCATCAATCCCGGTAATGTCGGCTTCAAGGACAAGCGCGACACCCAGTTCGCCGACATCATCGAGATCGCGAACAAGAACGACAAGCCGGTCCGCATTGGTGCCAATTGGGGCTCGCTCGACCAGGAGCTTCTGACCAAGCTGATGGACGAGAACGCCGCGTCCGCCAATCCGCGCGACGTGCGGGCGGTGACACGCGAGGCCATGGTGCAATCGGCGCTGCTCTCCGCCGCGCGCGCCGAAGAGCTCGGCATGCCCAAGGACCGCATCATTCTCTCAGCCAAGGTCTCGGCCGTGCAGGATCTGATCGCGGTCTACCAGGATCTCGCGTCCCGTTCCGATTACGCCATCCATCTCGGCCTCACCGAGGCCGGCATGGGCTCGAAGGGCATCGTGGCGTCGTCGGCCGCGCTCGGCATCCTGCTGCAGCAGGGCATCGGCGACACCATCCGCATCTCGCTGACGCCGGAGCCCGGCGGCGACCGCACCCGTGAGGTGCAGGTCGGCCAGGAGCTGCTGCAGACCATGGGCTTCCGTACCTTCGTGCCGCTGGTTGCGGCCTGCCCCGGCTGCGGCCGTACCACCTCGACCACGTTCCAGGAGCTGGCCCGCTCGATCCAGGATTTCATCCGCGACGAGATGCCGAACTGGAAGACGAAATATCCCGGCGTGGAAGAGCTCAACGTCGCGGTGATGGGTTGCATCGTCAACGGCCCGGGCGAATCCAAGCATGCCAATATCGGCATCTCGCTGCCGGGCACGGGCGAAGCGCCGGCCGCGCCGGTGTTCGTCGACGGCAAGAAGTTCCGTACGCTGCGCGGGCCGACGATCTCCGCCGACTTCAAGGCGCTGGTGATCGACTACATCGACCAGCGTTACGGCCAGGGCACCAAGGTGCCGGTGACCGCGGCGGAGTGATTCCACTCCGCTAGCACCCCATGCTGTCGTGCCGGCCTCCGCCGGAACGACGGTCGGGTCTGCAGTGCAGATTGCACATCCATCGCCGCACGCTACCATGCTCCCAATCAACAACGATCGGGAGAACCGCCATGAGTTCACTCGCCGGCAAGCAGGGGCCGCGCTATCGCCACGCGGCGGACGATGGCGCGCCTTACGAAACCATCGCGGTCGAAAAGCTCACCCCCATCATCGGCGCGGAAATCTCCGGCGTCGATATCGGCAAGCTCGTCGCGGGAGACAGCCGCTCCAACCGGCAGATGGACGAGATTCACCGCGCGCTTGCCGAAAACCTCGTCGTCTTCTTCCGCGACCAGTACATCACGCCGCAGCAGCATCTCGCCTTCGGACGCAAGTTCGGCGAATTGCATGTCCATCCCGCCGCACCGCACGAGGACGACGATCCTGCGCTGATGAAGATCTACGCCGACAAGGACTCGCCACGCGCCAACGGCGAGGGCTGGCATTCCGACGTGTCCTGCGATCTCGAGCCGCCGATGGGGTCGATCCTCTACATCAAGCAGTGCCCGCCGCGCGGGGGCGACACGCTGTTCGCCAACATGTATGCCGCCTATGAGTCGCTGTCGGACCGCATGAAGGCTTATCTCGATGGGCTCACCGCGCTGCACGATGGGGAGCCCATCTATCGCGGGCTTTACGCCAATTATGGCGTCGCGGACCGTCCGTCCTATCCGCATGCCGACCATCCAGTGTTGCGCACGCATCCGGTCACGGGCAGGAAGGCGCTCTACGTCAATCGCGGCTTCACCCGCCACATCAACGGTATCCCGCGCGACGAGAGCGATGCGATGCTCGCCTATCTCTACCAGCACGCCGAAAACCCGCTGTTCCAGTGCCGCTTCCGCTGGACCGAGAACACCATCGCCTTCTGGGACAACCGCTGCACCCAGCACCGCGCTATGTGGGACTACTGGCCGCATACGCGTTCGGGCACGCGCGTGACGGTGAAGGGGGAGCGGCCGATGTAGCGGCGGCACATCGTGCCTCGGATGGACAAAGCGAAGCGTGCCCACCGACTTGCGACGGCGCCGAACGTAGTGGGCACTCCGAAGTTGTTCTTGCGTTGACGTCCCAGCGCTCTCGCGCCAATCTTCCCTAAAGATCGGGAGGATTTTCCATGCTCCGCGCAGGGGATAATAGATTCTTGACCGAGTCCGGCCCTGGGACGGGCATGGGCGAACTGTTGCGTCGCGTCCGGACTCCTATCCTGCTCTCGGAAGAGCTCCCCGAGCAGGGCGAGCCGCCGCAAGCTGCGCATCAGGACCGCTATGCAGTGCGATCCGGCGCCTGCGTCACCAGTAAAGCCACGGACTTGCCTCCCAGGATCGCAGCAGCGGAGTAGCGCTTGGATCGGTCGCGGAGCGTCATCGTCGGGCTGGTCGCCACGATCCTGCTGTGGTCGCTTGCGACTCTCGGCAACAGCGAGGCCGCTGCTGCGCGAAAGGCTGGAGGAACCAACGGCAAGCAGCTGTCGTCATCGGCCAGATGCGAGATGCCCAAATTCCGGATCGTAGTGGATGTCGGGCACACCCCCGACTCCTACGGCGCGTTGAGCGCGCGCAACGATCCGGAGTTCGGATTCAACTTCCGCCTCGCCAGACTGATCACGGCGAAGCTCAGGTCTGAAGGCTTTGCCGAGGCACGCCTGCTTGTCACGGACGGAAAGGCCCGGCCGAGCCTGTTCAAGCGCGTCGGCGCCGCGAACGAAGGCCGGGCCGATCTGTTCCTGTCGGTCCATCATGATTCGGTGCCCGACAAGCTGCTCGAGATCTGGGAGTTCGACGGCGCGAAGAGTCAGTTCAGTGATCGTTTCTCGGGGCACTCGCTGTTCGTATCGCAGCAGAATCCGCACTTCGCCGCCAGCCTGAAGCTGGCCCGGATGATCGGCAGGCAGTTGAAGGAGCAGGGCCTGCGCTATGCCAGCCAATACACCTTGCCCGTGATGGGCCGCTACCGGCGTCAGCTGCTCGACAAGGATGTCGGCGTGTATCGATATGACGGGCTCGTCGTGCTGTCGCGGACGAGGAGCGCCGCCGTGCTGCTCGAGGCCGGCTCGATCGTCAATCGCGACGAGGAAATGGAGATGAATTCGGCGGAGCGGCAGGAGGCCGTCGCGGGAGCCGTTGCGACTGCCATGAGGGAATTTTGCGAGAAGCGGATCTAACCTGCCCGTTCAACAATGAAGATGAGAGGCTAAAGCGGCGCGTCCCGATACTCCCGGTTTGCCAGACTTGCTTCCTCCAGATCCAAATCACGTTCGATCCGCCGCCGCGTTTCGTCAGTGATCTGGCCGTCGCGCAGGAGATCGTGGATGAATTTGCGTTCGGCGGCAATCAGCTCGCGAGTCAGCGCGGTTCCGGCGGCGGAGACGTCGTGGTGGTTGAGATCGAGCGAGTCCGGGAGCTGGTTGACGCGGATATCGTGCCGTGCGCGCAGCAGCCGCATCACTTCTTCGGACACGTCCTTCTCCGCGGTCAGTGCGTCCAGCGATTTCAGCGCGGCATCGAGCGCCTGGCGACGGGCGGCGATCTCGGCCTCGTGCTCGGCGGCGTGCTCGTGACGGCCGGCTTCCGCGACGCCGAGCCAGCGCACGATCGGCGGCAGCGTCAGGCCGACGCCGATCAGCGTCACGAAGATGACGCCGAAGGCGACGAACAGGATCAGGTCGCGATACGGAAAGGCCTCGCCGTCAGGCAGCGCGAACGGCAGCGCCAGCGCGGCCGCCAGCGACACGGCGCCACGCACGCCGGTGAAGGCGAGCACGAACGGCCATTGCCATGGCGGCGACGGGTCGCGCTTGCGCAGCGACTTGCTGAGCATCCGCGGCAGATAGGTTGCTGGATAGAGCCAGGCGAAGCGCGCGACCACGACGATGACCAGGACGACGGCTGTCGCAATGAGAATGTCGTCGAGCGGAAAGGACTTCGACTTCTCGTAGAGCGCGCGCATCTGGAAGCCGGTGAGCAGGAACAGCATGCCCTCGATCAGGTAGATCACCAGATCCCAGAAGAAGATGCCTTGCAGGCGCGTGGCCGACGAGATCAGCAGCGGCCCGTTCCAGCTGACATAGAGGCCGCAGGCGACGGTCGCGATCACGCCGGAGCCGCCGACATGTTCGGGCAGCCAGTAGGAGACGTAGGGTGTGATCAGCGACAGCGTCAGCTCGACCTGCGGATCTCCGGACCATTTGCGGAAGCGCAGGGAGAGCCAGCCGACGCCGATGCCGAAAGCGATCTCGCTGGCGACGATGAGGAGGAACTCGCCGGCCGCGAGCGGCAGCGAGAAATGTCCGACCATGATCGCCGCTAGCGCGAAGCGGTAGAGGATCAGCGCGGTGGCATCATTGGCCAGCCCTTCACCCTCGAGGATGACCAGGAGCCGGCGCGGCATGTTGAGCCGGCGCGCGATCGCGAGCGGCGCCACCACGTCGGGCGGCGCGACGATGGCCCCGAGCAGGAAGGCAATCGTCCAGGGGAGGCCGATCAGATAATGCGTGGCGGTTGCGACCATGGCCGCGGTGAAGATCACGGCGCCGACCGCGAGCAGCACGATCGGGCGCAGATTTTTCCTGAACTCGCGCCAGCTCATCGCGACGCTTGCCGAGTAGATCAGCGGCGGCAGCACGAGCAGCAGCACCAGCTCCGGCGGCAGTTCCACCGATGGCATGCCCGGCACGAAGGCGAGGCCGACGCCGGCGAGCATCAGGAGTATGGCAGGCGCGATGTTGAAGCGGCGCGCAGCAAGTGCGGTGCCTGCCAGCACGGCGAGCAGGATGAGAAAAGTCTGAAATTTCGCTTCCATGATGGTCTGTCTTGACCCGGAAGCGGCCGCAACGTCAATGCGCGCGGCTTACGCCAGCCTCTCGGCCACCATCCGCCCAATTTGCGCGAACACGGACGCGATCTGCGCCGCGGTCGGCGTGCCGCCCTGGACGTAGGCCGTGATCAGGATCGGCGTGTCTGGCTTCGGCCAGGCCACCGCGATATCGCCCGCTGCATCCTTGCCGTTGTAGCCGGTCTTGTCGCCGATCTTCCAGTCTACGGGCAGGCCGCCGCGCAGCCGGTTCGCCCCGGTCTTGCAGTTCACCATCCACTTGGTGAGCTGCACGCGCGAGGCCGGCGACAATGCTTCGCCCATGACAAGCCGACGCAGATTTCCGGCCATCGCGGCCGGCGTCGTGGTGTCCAGGGAATCGCCGGGCCGTGATCGGTTGAGCTCGGGCTCGTTGTGATCGAGCCGCGAGGTGGTATCGCCGAGCGACCGCCAGAATGCAGTCAGCGCGGCGGGGCCGCCGATCCGCGCCAGCAGCAGATTGGCGCAGGTGTTGTCGCTGAGCTCGACGATGGCCTTGCACATCTCGCCGACCGACATCTTGCCGGCCGCGAGATTTTGCCTGGCGACCGGTGCGTACTCCAAGAGATCGGCCTGGCCGTAAGGGACCATGGCCGCGAGCTGCTCCTCACCGCGATCGACCCGCGCCAGCACGCAGGCCGCGAGCGAAGCCTTGAATGTCGAGCACATGACGAACCGCTCGTCAGCGCGCCAGGCGAGTTTCTTGCCGGTCGCAAGATTCTCCGCATGGAACCCGATGCGCCCGCCACTGTCACGCTCATAGGCCTCGAGTTCGGCCGGCGCCTGCGCGGCAAGCGCGGGAGAAGCGGCGATCCAGCACAGGGAGGCGAGCAGGGAGCGGCGATCGAGAAGCATGGGAGACCTTGGCCTGGGTCCGACGGGGTAGGGATAATGCGTACGCATTATTCGCACGGTCATTGCGAGCGGAGCGAAGCAATCCGGCCTGCCTCCGCGGCAAGATTCTGGATTGCTTCGCTTCGCCCGCAATGACGAATGGAGAACGAGTGCGACAGATTTCAGACAGCGGAAGATCGGGAGGACTCACTCCCGCAGGTCGTACCTGTACGATTTCGACACGATCTGCCAGCCGTCGGCGAGCTTCATCGCCACCAGATAATCGGTGAAATAGCGCGGCGGCAGCTGGCAGCGCACCTTGATGAAGGCGGTCTTGTCGTCCGAACGGTCGATCGTGACGATGAAATCCTCGCGCGGCTTGCCTTCGGCTTTGGCCGAGGCGCGCTTGCGGACGCGATCGAGCCAATCGGGCACGGTGAGAACCTGGAGCTCGCCCTTCTCGACCCAGCGCAGATCGGCGGAGGGATGGAAGATGGCACCGAGCTTTTCGGCGTCGCCCTCATAAAGTCCGTCAAAATAGGATTGCACGACGGCTTCGACGCTCGACCGGTCCTGGCTCATGAGTCATTCCTTTGCATGGTGGCTTCGGGCGAACTTAGTCGTACGCATCAAAATGCGCTACGGGTGTCTCTCGCAAATTGCACAAGGACGTTGGAATGGTCGGATCAGAGAATTCGAACGCTCGCATCCTCACCGGCGAATGCTATTGCCGCGCCGTGCGCTTTGAAGTGGCGGATGCGTTCTCCTATGCGATGAACTGCCACTGCTCGAACTGCCGTCGCACCACGGGCGCCGCGTTCAAGCCCTTCGCCGGCATCCCGCAAGACAAGCTCCGCATCGTCCATGGAGAGAACCAGCGGATGATTATCGGCGACGACACCACCCATGACGCGTATTGCGCCTGCTGCGGCTCGTTGCTCTACTCCCGGGTGCGCGAAGGACAATGGGTCCACGTCGCCATGGGAACCCTGCTCGATACCCCCTCGATCCGGCCGAGCGCCCATATTTTTGTGGGCTCGAAGGCCTCCTGGCACGAAATTACGGACAATCTGCCGCAATACCGGGGGCACATTGGGGTTGTCTGAGGGAACCCGGCTCACCCCTATTTGTCGGCGAACCGCGCCCTCGCTGGCGCGACAAACAAAAGGGGTCTTTCAGGCTGTCGCGGGTGTCCCCTTCGTGACCTCCATCACAAGCGCCGGCGATGGATGCTGCTAAAGCGGTCCCAAAGGGCCCGACGGCCCGGAATTATCGGAAGTCGTGTCATGCGCAATTTGCTCAGACTTTGTCCGCTTCTCCTCGCCCTCGCGGTGCTGTTCGGCGCCGGGCCCGCCTTTGCCGGCAAGCGTGCCGCGCTGGTGATCGCCAATTCGGCCTATCAGCACGCGCCCTCGCTCGCCAATCCCGTCAATGACGGGGCGGTGATGGCGAAGACGCTGAAGGAGGCCGGCTTCGACGTCGTCGAGTCCCGGCACGATCTGTCGGCGCTGGAGACGCGGCGCGTGCTGCGCGACTTCGCCGACGCGACCCGCGATGCCGACATTGCCGTGGTCTACTATGCCGGTCACGGCATCGAGGTCGAGGGCTCGAACTATCTGATTCCCGTCGACGCCAAGCTCGAGCGCGACACCGATGTCTACGACGAGGCGCTCTCGCTCGACCGTGTCCTGGTTGCGGTCGAGCCTGCAAAGCAGCTTCGCCTGGTGATCCTGGATGCCTGCCGCGACAATCCCTTCGGCAAGAGGATGAAGCGCACCGTTGCCTCGCGCGGCATCGGCCGTGGTCTCGCTCAGGTCGAGCCGACCAGTCCCAACACGCTGATCGCCTACTCGGCCAAAGCCGGCTTCACGGCGCAGGACGGCGATGGCGCCAACAGCCCGTTCACGGTCGCGCTGTCGAAGCATCTGACCACGCCGGGCCTCGACGTCCGCCGCGCCTTCGGCTTCGTGCGTGACGAAGTGCTCAAGTCGACGGGCAACAAGCAGGAGCCGTTCGTCTACGGTTCGCTCGGCGGCGAGGACATGCCGCTGGTGCCGGTCAAGGTCGCGGCGACGACTCCGGCGCCCGTGGCGAACCCGCAGGCCGACATCCGCCGTGACTACGAGCTCGCGCTCCAGCTCGGCAACCGGGCGGCATGGGATGCCTTCCTCGCCCAGCATCCCGACGGCTTCTATGCGAGTCTTGCCAAGCTCCAGCTGGATAAAATTGGCGCCGAGCAGGCTCATGCGGCGGCCATCGCGAAAGCGAAGCAGGCCGAGGCCGAGCGCGATCGTCTTGCTGCGCTCGGCGCGCAGAAGGATGCGCAGGCCAAGGCTGCGGCCGATGCGAAGGCCGCCGAGCAGGCACAGCTCTCCGCGCAGAAGGCCAAGGAGCAGGCGCAGCAGCAGGCGGCAGCCGCCGAGCAGCAGCGCGTCAATCTCGCCGCTGCGGCCCCGAGCGCTGCGCCGGCCAGCACCGCGAGCCCGGCCGGCACCAACGTCGCCTCGCTGACCCCGGCGACCGCGCCGGCCGATCTCAACCGCTCGGTGCAGACCGAGCTGGGCCGCGTCGGGTGTTTCTCCGGGCAGGCGGACGGCAACTGGAATACGTCCTCGCAGCGGTCGCTATCGCAGTTCAACCGCTATGCCGGCACCAAGCTCGACGTGAAGGTCGCAAGCACCGACGCGCTCGATACTGTCAAGACCAAACAGTCGCGTGTTTGTCCGCTGGTGTGCGAGCACGGCTTCAAGGCCGATGGCGACAAATGCACCAGGATCGTCTGCCGCGAGGGCTACGCGGTCAATAATGATAATGAATGCGAAAAACAGCGTGCCGCCAAGTCGGCCAAACCTGCGACCGCGAAGCGCGACGACGGCGACGAGCGTCCCGCACGGCAGCGTCGTCAGTCCGGCGGCGCGGCTGTTGGGTCGGCAGGCGGCTACGGTGCCGCTGCGGGCATCGCGGGTGCCGGCCGCGCCGCTGGTGGCGGGCAGATCTTCTGCAACAGCGCCGGCTGTCGTCCGGTCCATCGCGGTTGCCGTCTCGAATACCGCGGCGGCGGCGGCCCCGGCAACGACGCCAATGCCGAGGTATGTTACTGATCGTGCTCTCTGGATCGTTCCGGCGAAGTCCGGGACGACGGCTAAGCCGAGATCGCGCTCGCTGCGATGTTGACTGTCAGCGCCAGCAAGGCCGTGTTGTAGATGAACGACACGATCCCGTGCGCCGTGGCCGTGCGACGGATCGTCTTGTCGGTAATGCCGACGTCGGAGACCTGCGCGGTCATGCCGATCACGAATGAGAAATAGACGAAGTCCCAATAATCGACATGGTCTTCGTTGCCGCCGCTGGGAAACTGAAGGCCGCCCGGTTTGACGTTTCGATAATAATCATGCGCGTAATGCAGCGCGAAGGTCGTGTGCACGGCGGCCCATGACAGCACGATGGTGGTGATCGCGATGGTGAGGTCCAGTACTCCTCGATGCTGGGTGCCGAGCTCGGAGACGATCGCCGCGATGCTGGCGAAGGCGCCGATCGCAGTTACCAGCAGGATTACGAAGCGGCCGTCGTCCTGCATTGCGGCGGCGCGGCGGATGTGCTGATGGTCGTTGCACAGCATCATCGCATAGACCAGCACGAGATAGACCGCGATCAGCGCGTCCCAGCCGAGCAGGAGCCGTGTCACCAGCCGGTACGTCCCTGGCAGCAGCAGGCAGACGAGGATACCGGCCGCGAGTGCGATGAAGGTTCGCGGCCGCGCATAGATCAGCCGCACCGGTCGCGACATCTGGCGGAAGCGGACGAGGGCGGGATCCTCTTTGCCGCCGGCCGCCATCGACGCGCTTCAGTTCTTCCGCTCGGCGACGAAGCGCGCGGCGGCTTGCAGCACGGCGGCGCGGTCGCCGAAGATCGACACTGCGTTGTCTGCCCGCGCGAGCAAATCGCGCACGCGCTGCCTGGCGCCTTCGATGCCGAGCTGGGTCACGAAGGTGGTCTTGCCGAGAGCTGCGTCCTGGCCGGAGGGCTTGCCGAGCGCGGCCGCATCGCCTTCGACGTCGAGCAGATCGTCGGCGATCTGGAAGGCCTCGCCGAGCGCGCGCCCGTAATCGTCGAGCGCCTGGTATTCCTTC
Organism: Bradyrhizobium cedriense; assembly: GCF_054602315.1. Classification (NCBI taxonomy): domain Bacteria; kingdom Pseudomonadati; phylum Pseudomonadota; class Alphaproteobacteria; order Hyphomicrobiales; family Nitrobacteraceae; genus Bradyrhizobium; species Bradyrhizobium cedriense. Next base: position 415,340 of record NZ_JBTSWB010000004.1, read on the forward strand.
TCCGAGGCCTGGCCGAGGATCGCGCCGGCGATGCAGCCGTAACGTAGCAGCGCGCCGGTCTTCATCTGCTGGATACGAGCGACATCGATCGGCTCGTTGCCGCCGAAACGGCCTTCGCCGGCGAGGTCGAGGATCTGGCCGCCGACCATGCCGCCGATGCCGGCACAGCGCGCCAGCGCGCGCGTCAGCAGCAGCCGCACATTGGCGTCGCGATGGATCTCGTCGCGGGTGATGATATCGAAAGCGAGCGTCAGAAGACCGTCGCCGGCGAGGATCGCGGTGGCGTCGTCGGTCTTCTTGTGCAGGGTGGGGCGGCCGCGGCGCAGGTCCGAATTGTCCATCGCCGGCAGATCGTCATGGATCAGCGAATAGCAGTGGATGCATTCGAGCGCCGCGCCGGCGAGCAGGGCCGCCTCGCGCGGAACGCCGAACACGGCGGCACTCTCGACCACCAGGAACGGCCGGAGGCGCTTGCCGCCATTCAGGCTCGAATAGCGCATTGCGTCCATCAGTCGCTTGGGCCGGGCGATCTCGTCGTGCAGGATGTCGTCCGACAGCAGGCGTCCGAGCAGGGCCTCGGTGTCATCAGCGGTCTTGTCCAGACGTTTGGCGAAATCGGACGGGGACGTGCCGGTCATCAAGAAGAGCTCCAGAACTAAAATTCGGCGGGACAATCCTTTATGAGCCCGCCTCAGTCAATCGTTTGGAAGGCCTAAAAAGTGCTGGAAAAGGCCCGAATTATCACAGACTTAATGGCTCAGCCCGCGGCCGCGGTTCAGTTTGTGCCGGAAAGGTCGATTTGCGCATCGTCAAGATCCTTCTCCTGGTGCTCGTGATCGCGGCTCTCGCGCCCTATGTGATCGCGCCGTTCTACCGCACCGGCCGTCCGGTTTCGACGCTGATGGCCTGGCGTTCGCTCACGGGCGCACCGATGCACCGGGAGTGGATCGATCTCGCGGCCATGTCGCCCCATCTCCCGCGCGCGGTGGTGGCTGCCGAGGACGCCCATTTCTGCAGGCATCGCGGCATCGATTGGGGCGCGCTACGCGAGGCGATCGACGAGGCTCAGGAGGATGGCACGCCATTCCGGGGCGCCTCCACGATCACCCAGCAGGTGGCCAAGAACCTATTCCTCTGGCAGGGGCGGGATTTCGTTCGCAAGGCGCTGGAATTCCCACTGGCACTCTGGATCGATCTCGTTCTGCCCAAGCCGCGGATCCTGGAGATTTACCTCAACATCGCCGAGTTCGGTCCGCAGGGCCAGTTTGGCGTCGAGGCGGGCAGCGCCTATGCCTTTGGCAAATCGGCCGCCAGCCTCTCCCCGCGGGAGGCAGCCCTTCTGGCCTCGGTCCTGCCGAATCCGCTCAAACGCAGCGCCAGGACCCCCGGGCCGGGCGTCCGGCGGCTGGCGGCCACCTATATGGCGCGGGGGCAGGCGAGCTCGCTTGCGACCTGCTGGCGCGAAAATCGCTGATTCTTGGCCCGTTCCGGGCGCATTTTCCGGCCGAAGAGCCTAGCTTTGCGGCCGGCCTTCCTCTATAAGCGCGGCCTTGATCGGCATTCAGCTCGCCTCGTATTGCGGGTGCTGAGCCGTCCCTTCGCGGACGATGCCCTGATGACACCAATCCCTAGAGGATATTGAAATGGCCGTTCCGAGAAGAAAAACCTCGCCGTCGCGCCGTGGCATGCGCCGCTCGGCTGACGCCATCAAGAAGCCGACCTATGTGGAAGACAAGGACTCCGGCGAGCTCCGTCGTCCGCACCATCTCGACCTCAAGACCGGCATGTACAAGGGCCGTCAGGTCCTGAAGAAGAAAGAGTCCTGAAGGCAGGACCTTTCCTCAGGCGGGAGACGACTGGCTCTGCCTGATTTCGGCCAACCCATGAGTTAGACGGTGACGGCGGCGGAGCAAATGCTTCGCCGCTGCATTGTTCTGTCCGGATATCTTGATCGAGAAGGCATCTCGCCGATGGTCGGTTTCCCGCTGCTTCTGATTCCGCTCGCGGTCTACAACATCATCGCCTTCCTGATGCCCAGCGTGTCCTTCTCGGACGTGCTGTTCACGGTGCCGATGATCACGGGCGAGAGCTGGCCGGTCACGCTCGCCGATCTCCTGCTCGCGCTCGGCGTGGTGCTGCTGCTGCTCGAAGTGGTCAAGGGCGCGCGGCCGGGCTCGAAATTCCTGATGGATCATTTGCTGTCGCTGATCGTCTTCGGGGCGGCCGCAGCCGAATTCGTGATGTGGCCCAAATTCGGTAACTCCACCTATTTCCTGCTGGTCTTGATGGCGATGGCCGACTTCTTCGCCGGCATTGCCCAGCGCACGCGTCGTCGCGTCACCTATGTGGCCGAGACGACGGTCCCGGCGCCACGCAGGGCCAGGCGCAAGGGCGAAGTGCCGGCGGATGATACGGATGCCGCCTCCAGGTTCGAGCCGGTGATTGCGCCGCAGCCGGCGCCAGCGGTGCCGCCCGCACCCTCGGCGCAATCCGTCGCCGAATCGGTGCTGATGGATCATCCTGCGCCAAAGCCGGCGCAGGGCTCACCCTCGCCGGAAATTCCCTCGCCGCATCTTCAGCCGGGCAATGGCACGCCGCCGTCGCCCGATGCACCGCCACGCTGACCGAGAGGGCGCTCTTCGAGCGCGCGACCTCTTGCGGGAGCGGTGCAGCGAGCGTGCGGTAACGATTATCAAATAAGCTGGGTTAAGCCACCTGCCGCGTCCGGGCGCTGACGCTTCCCAATGGCCGCTTGGTGCCATAGGCCGTCCGCGCATCTTCGGAAGAGGCGCGGCGGAGTCGGCTGGTCTGGGATAGATGTTCGGCATTGGCGATCAGCTGGGTGACGAAGCTCGGATCGGGGCGCGGCAGTGGCGCCTTGTGAACCCACTGCAATGTCGGCATCAGCGGCACCAGGGCCGTGCCCGCGCCGTTGTCCGCTACGTCCGATCGATCGGTACTCAACATCGCAATCACCGTTGATCCGGCGAGAATGTCGCGTTTCGGGACGCAGGCGCCGGTGCGAGTCCTGTACTCGCAAGGCCTATGCCGGCCGGGCCGGTTTGGTTCCCCGCGCCCGGGAAACGTGGTTTCCAAATTGTTTATCAACTTTGCCTAGGGTTGAGGGCGAATCTGGCTCTATCCTGTGCCGGCTCAGGACTTCTCCACTGTCCCAGAACGAGGCGATTTTGACCCCCGCATTGCCGCAAGCCTCCGACATCCTGGCCGCGCTCGGCCAAGCCGTGTTCGCCTGGGACATCGCAAGCGACGCCATCGTCTGGGGTGATCAGGTCGCCAGCATCTTTCCCGGTATCCCCGCCGAGCGGCTCGCGACCGGGGCCGAGTTCGCCAAGCTGATCGAGCCCGCGCAAACGTTACGGACCGCGGCCCTGGCGCAGACCTCGGCCGTGCACGGTGCCGACGGCACGCCCTACCGGGTCGAGTACGGCGTCCGAATGAGCGCCGCCGATTCCGTGATCTGGGTCGAGGAGACCGGCCGCTGGTTCGCGGGCCCGGATGGCCGCCCCACGCGCGCGATCGGCTCCGTCCGCATCAACAACGAACGTCATGCTCGCGACGAGGAATTGGCCAAGCTGGCCCGGCTCGATCCACTGACCGGGGAGCTCAACCGCTCCCATCTGCTAGCGGCGCTGGCCGAGGCGATCGAGGAGACGACCCGCTTCCGCTCCACCGCAGCCTTCATGCTGGTCGGCATCGACCATCTCGCCCGCGTCAACGACGCCTTCGGCTTCGACGTTGCCGACGCCGTGATCCTCGATGTCGCCAAGCGCATTCGCTCGCGCCTGCGCGGCGGCGACGTGCTCGGACGCTTCTCCGGCAACAAGTTCGGCTTGATCCTGAAGAACTGCACCGTCGATGACATGAACGTCGCCGCCGAGCGCTTCCTGACGGGGATCCGTGACGAGGTGGTGCCGACCAAATCCGGCCCGGTCTCGGTCACCGCGTCGATCGGCGCGGTCAGCCTGCCGCGCTACGCCCGCAACACGGACGAGGCGGTCAACCGCGCCCATGAGACGCTGGATGCCGCCAAGCGCCGCCGCGTCGGCTCGTTCGCGGCATGGCGTCCGGATGCCGCGCGCGACGCGCAGCGCCGGGTCAACATCCGCGTCACCGACGAGATCGTCACCGCGCTGAACGAACGCCGCATCAAGCTCGCCTATGAGCCGGTGGTCTCGGCCAGCTCGCGCGAACGCGCGTTCCATGAATGTCTGGTGCGGATGGACCAGGGCGATGGCCAGGTGCTGCTCGCGCCCGACATCGTGCCGGTCGCCGAACGGCTCGGTCTGATCCGCCTCGTCGATCACCGCGTGCTCGAACTGGTGGTCGCCGAGCTCGCCGCTGCGCCCGACATCTGCCTTAGCCTCAACATCTCGCCTGATACCACGATGGATCCGGACTGGTGGGCGGGGATCGAGTCGCTGATGCTGGCCCATCCCGGTGTGGCCGAGCGGCTGATCGTCGAGATTACCGAGACGGTCGCGATCCAGGACATCGACGACGTCCGCGGCTTCGTCACGCGGCTGAAGAACTTCGGCAGCCGCATCGCCATCGATGATTTCGGTGCCGGCTACACCTCGTTCCGAAACCTGCGCAAGCTCGGCGTGGATATCGTGAAGATCGACGGCGCATTCGTGCAGAACATCACCCATTCCGCGGACGACCGCGCCTTCGTGCAGACCCTGATCGATCTTGCCCGCCGCCTCGACATCAAGACGGTGGCCGAATGGGTGCAGGATGAAGAGGCAGCAAGCATGCTGCGCGAGTGGGGTTGCGATTACATCCAGGGCCGCCTGATCGGGCTTGCCTCAGCCGAGCGGCCGTGGAGTGCGCTCGACAGCGCACTGCCTGCGGCAAGCTGAGGAACTGCGGGCTGGGTTAGCCGGAGGCGTAACCCACCACTATCGGTCTCCGCGGCAGCGGAAGAGGTGGATTGTGCCTCGGCCAATCCACCCGACGAGTTTCCTCACGCCCCCTCATCCAGCGCCACCAGCTCGCGCTTCTTGCGCAGCGACGGCAGCAATGGCGCGATCAGCAGCACCAGCGCAAGCACAAGACACACTCCCGAGATCGGCCGCTGCACGAAGGTCCAGAGATCGCCCTGCGACAGGATCAGCGACTTGCGCAGATTGTTCTCCATCATCGGCCCCAGCACGAAGGCGAGCACCAGTGGCGCCGGCTCATAGCCGAGCTTGCGCATGAAATAGCCGATGATCCCGAATGCGATCATCACATAGACGTCGAACACGTTGTTGCTCGAGCAATAGACGCCCAGGATCGTGAACAGGATGATCAGGGGAAACAGGATGTTGTAGGGCAGCTTGAGCAGCTGCACCCACATGCCGATCATCGGCAGGTTCAGGATCAGCAGCATGACGTTGCCGATATACATGCTGGCGACGATGCCCCAGAACAGGCCTGGATTCTGCGTGATCAGCAGCGGTCCGGGTTGCAGGCCGTGAATGACGAAGGCCCCTAACAGCAGCGCCATGACGACATTCGGCGGGATGCCGAGCGTCATCAGCGGAATGAAGGCCCCGCCCGCCGCGGCATTGTTCGCCGATTCCGGTCCTGCGACGCCTTCGATCGCGCCATGGCCGAAACGCTCTGGAGTCTTCGAGAGCCGCTTCTCCAACGCATAGGAGGCGAAGGACGCCACCACCGCGCCGCCGCCCGGCAGGATGCCGAGGAAGAAGCCGAGGATCGTGCCGCGGCCGACCGGACCTGCACTCGCCTTCAAGTCCTCTTTGCTGGGCAGGAGGTGGGTGATCTTTGTGTTGATGATGTCCCGCTTGATGGCCTGCTCGATGTTGAGCAGAACCTCGGCAACGCCGAACAGGCCCATCACGACGGGCACGAGGCCGATGCCGTCGATCAGCTCCATACGGCCGAATGTCAGCCGAGGCTGCGCGGTGATGCTATCGAGCCCGACCAGCCCGAGCACGACGCCGGTGCACGCCATCAGCAGCGCCTTTGGCATCGATCCCTGGGTGAGGAAGGTGAGCACGACGAGGCCGAGCACCATCAGGCTGAAATACTCGGCCGGGCCGAATGCGATCGCGACACTGGCGAGCTTTGGCGCTACCAGCATCAAGGCGATCAGCGCAAATGTGCCGGCGGCGAAGGAGCCGAAAGCGGAGATGCCGAGCGCTGGCCCGGCGCGGCCCTGTTTGGCCATCTGGTGGCCGTCGATGCAGGTGACGACTGAGGCGGCTTCGCCGGGGATGTTGACCAGGATCGAGGTGGTCGAGCCGCCATACATCGAGCCGTAATAGATGCCGGCCATCATGATGATGCCGGATTCCGGCGTGCCCGACAGCGTCACCGGCAACAGTAGCGACATCGCCGAAATCGGTCCGATGCCCGGCAAAACACCGACCAGCGTGCCGATGAAGACGCCGATGAAGCAGTAGAGCAGGTTGACCGGCAGCAACGCGACGCCGAATCCATGGGCGACATTGACGAGCGTATCCATGGGTTCAACCGATTCCGAACAGGCCTGAGGGCAACTGGATCAACAGCAGCCGCTTGAGCACCCACCACATGCCTGACGGCACCAGCACCGCGATGGGTATCGCGAGCGTCCAGCGCACGGGATCGATCAGCCGCAACAGCAGCAGCATCAGCGGGATCGACGACAACAGGAACCCCAGCGGCTCCAGCGCGAAGGAGAATGCGGTGAGGCAGGCGATGACGAGAAGCGGCTTGCCCCAGCGCACATTCTCCCAGCGCGAGGCCAGCGTCGGACCGCCCTCGGTGACCGCCGAGACGATGATGGCGCCGGCGAACACGCACATCAGGATGCCTGTATAGAACAGCACGTAACCGGAGCCGGGATCGTTGATGGTGCCGAGCCTGAGCTTCAGGCCCGACCAGATCACGAAGCCGCCGAGCGCAAGCCCGATCAATCCGCCCCAGAGTTCGGAATTCGCGAGGCGGAGCTTGACGTTGGTTTGGTCGTTCATCTGGAATGCTCTTGAATCGCCGTCGCCCCGAGGTGGGGAAGTGCAGCGTAACCCTCGAAGGGCGGCGGTGCCTCGATCCATCCTTCAAGGCGAGCCGCAAACGCGGCTCGGCACCTTAGGATAACGCCAGCACGGATAGCGGCACAAATCTACTTCTTCGCAAGCCCGAGCGTGTCGATCACCTTGCGCTCGGATTCCGTGACCTCGACGACGAATTTCTTGTAGTCGTCGGTGTTCTTGTAGTTTGGCACCATGTCGAATTTGGCGAGCGTCGCGATCACTGCCGGATCCTCGAGCGCCTTCTTGAAGGCATCATGCAGCTTGGCGACGATCTTGGGATCCATCCCCTTTGGCCCTGCAATGCCGAACGGGGAGTCATAGACCATGGGATAGCCCAGCTCCTTCAGCGTCGGCACGTCAGGGTAATTCGGCGAGCGGGCGCCGGTCCATACCATCAGCAGCCGCAGCTTGCCGGCATCGACCAGCGGCCGCCATCCGGTGGAATCAGCCTGAAGCATGGTGTGCTGACCGAGCACGGCGGCGTTGGTCTCTGCACCTCCCTTGAACGGCACCTGCGTCAGCTTGATACCGGCCATCCCCGCGATCTGCTCCATGCCGATATGCAGCGAAGTGCCGGCGCCCGGCGTGGCGTAGGTCACCTTGCCCGGGTTCGCCTTGGCAAACTCCACCACGTCCTTCCAGCTCTTGAACTGCGACTCGGCACTGGTGGTGACGCCGAAAGTGTAGCCGGTGAGATGGACGATGTAGGTGAAATCCTTCGCCGGATCCCATGACACTTCCTGCATCAGCGGAAGGCGGAACACCGTGATCGGAATCTGCGAGATGGTGTAGCCATCAGGCTTCGCTGCCGCGGCCATGGTCGCAGGTCCCACCGTACCGCCGCCGCCGGCCTTGTTGTCGACCACGATCGGCTGACCCAGGATCTTCGAGGCGCTGTCGGCGATCGCGCGCATCGAGATGTCGGTCGATCCGCCGGCCGGCCATGGCACGATCAACGTGATCGGCTTGCTGGGATAGTCCTGCGCGTTGGCGGCAGTCGAGAGCATTGCCCCCATGACAGCGTGCACCGCGGCAAATGCGATCGTCTTCAGCCCATATCCCGACATCGAAACGCCTCCCTCGCAGCGGCCTCTTTGGACCGCCGCCTCCCGTTCTTGTGAGGTGATTGTTTCCGAAATCGAGGAAGAAGAAAAGCGCATTGCGCAGGCTGGGTGCGGGGGCCGGACGACAATTGCGGCTGAGACGGCGCATGCGACAATTCGTCGTTTGGTCGCGTGCCGAGAGACGGAATTTGAGGGCCCGAAGCCCTCAGGCCACGCGCCGGACCATGTTCAGCCTTTCGATGGTGCGGCCGACCTCCGATGCGAGACATGGCTTGCCGAAATAGTAGCCTTGGACTGCGGTGCAGCCGCATTCGCGGACAAAATCGAGCTGCTCCTCTGTCTCCACACCCTCAGCCGTGGTCTCGACGCCGAGCACGGAACCGAGGCTTGCGATGGTTCGGACGATGGCAACGCTCTCCGGGCTTTCGCCGAGCGTGCCGACGAAGGAGCGGTCGATCTTGATACGGTCGAACGGAAACTTGCGCAGATAGCTGAGCGATGAATAGCCGACGCCGAAATCGTCGAGGCTGACGCGCACCCCTAGCGCGCGAATCTGGTGCAGGATCTCGATCGTCGCCTCGCTGTCATCGAGCAGCGCCGTCTCCGTGACCTCGAGCTCGAGCCGTTGCGGGGGCAGGCCGGCTTCCGCAAGTGCGCTCGTCACCATCGCCACCAGCCCGCGCGCGCGGAATTGCACCGGCGAGAGGTTCACCGCGACGGCGACGTCAGGCCAGGATGCCGCAGTAGCGCAGGCCGTGCGCAGCACCCATTCGCCGATCGGTACGATAAGCCCGTTCTCCTCCGCAATCGGAATGAACTCGGCCGGAGAGACCAAGCCGCGCGAGGGATGTTTCCAGCGAAGCAGCGCCTCGAAGCCGGTGAGCTCGGAGGAATCGAGCCGCATCTGCGGCTGGAACACCAGGTGGAATTCGCCTCCTTCCAGCGCGCCGCCCAGATCCTGTTCCAGCGCGTGGCGGCTGCGCGCCGCTTCCTCCATCTCGGGCTCGAACAGCTGATAGGCTCCGCGCCCCTTGGCCTTGGCTTGGTACAGCGCGAGGTCGGCGCATTTCATCAGCTCGTCGGCATCCAGGCCGTGGTCGGGGGCGATCGCGATGCCGACGGATACGCCGACATGGATCGACTGGCTTTCCAGCGGCGGCGGGTGACCGATGATCTCGACGAGGCGGCGGGCGAGCTGTTCGGCCGATTGTGGCTGCGTGCCGCGCTGGAGGACGGCGAACTCGTCGCCGCCGAGGCGGGCGACGGTGTCGTGCTCGCCGACATTCTCCTTCAGCCGCGCTGCGACCCAGCGCAGCAGGCGGTCGCCTGCGGCATGGCCGAGGCGGTCGTTGACGGTCTTGAAGTTGTCGAGGTCGAAGCAAAGCACGGCCATGGCGCCGCCGGCGATCGCGACCTGGTTCAGTCCCTCGCTCATCTTCTCGCGAAACAGGGTGCGGTTGGGCAGGTCGGTGAGCGAATCGTGCCGCGCCATGTGCGCCACCCGGGCCTGAGCCTTGTGGCGCTCGGTGACGTCCTCGTAGGTGACGACCCAGCCGCCATGCTCCATCCGCTTGTGATTGAGCTTGATGATGCGGCCGTCGCTCAAGTGCCGGTGCAACGTGTGCTCGCCCTCGCGCAACCTCTCGACGTAGTCGGCATAGAGCTTGGCGCCGGTCGTGTCCGGATGGTTGCCGAGCCCGCAACTGTGCTCCATGATCTCACGCATCGAAACGCCGGGCTTCACGATCTCCGGCGAAAGTCCGTACATCTCGATATAACGGCGATTGCAGACGATCACGCGCAGGCCCGAATCGAGCATGCACAGGCCCTGGCTCATGTTGTTCAGCGCGGCGTCGAAGCGGCGGTACTGCTCGCTCAGCTGCTCGACCGCGCGTTCGCGCTCGGTGATGTCCTCATAGGTGGCAACGAAGCCGCCCTCGGAGAGCGCGCAGTAGCGTACCGAGACCACGGTGTCGTTCGCCATGCGCCGGCGCATCGGCGAGGAGTCGCGAATCGCGATCATCGTGCGCGCGGCTTCGAGAAGCTGCTGCGGACTGTGCTCGGAGGAGAACGCACCGTTCGCCATCGATCGCTCGATCAGCTCGGCGAGATGCGTGCCGGGCCTGGTCTCCTCCGGCGACAGCCGGTAGATCTTGCGGTAGGTGGTGTTGCAAACCCGAAGGCGCATGTCGCTGTTGTAGAAGGCGAGCCCGTGCGCCATGTTCTCCAGCGCCGCGTCGAGCATGAAGTTCTGCTGCCTCAGCGTTTCCTCATATTGCAGCCGCTCCGTCACGTCCTCGTGCACCGTCACCCAGCCGCCGTCGGAAAGGAAGCGGGAGACCGCCTGCAACATCCGTCCGTCATAACGCATCACCAGCAGGGTTTTCGCCTTCCTGCGGCGGACGTCTTCCAGCCGGCTCTCGTGAAACTCGTCGCCCGACATGCCCGGCATGTTGCCGCGCGACATCCAGTGCTCGATCACCGTACAATGCGAGACGCCCGGCTTCACGATCTCGGGATCGAGGTCGTAGAGCTTCAGGAACCGTTCGTTGCAGACGACGACGCGGCTGTCGACGTCGTACATGATGAGCCCGTGAGACATGTTGGCGAGCGCATGCTGGCTGCGCTCGGTCTGCACGCGCAATTCCGCCTCGAGCCGGGCGAGGCGGCTGACATCGTCGCAGATCGTCATCCAGCCGCCGCCGGGGAGCGGCTTCAGCTCGAGCGACATCACGAGGCCGCTCGCAAGCCGCTGCTCTGTTCTGAACGGCTTGCCCGCGGCGATCTGCGCAATCCGCGCCGAGTACAGAGCGTCGATCTCGCTTTCCGGAAAGTTGCCGCGCTTTGCGCTGTGCGCGAGCACCTCGCGATAGCTCGTCCCGACCCGCACGATGTCGGAAGACATGTTGAAGAAGGAGAGGTAGCGCTGATTGACCAGCACGATGCGGTTGTGGGCATCGTAGACGCAGACGCCCTGTTCCATGTGGTCGAGCGCAAGCTGGCTGAGCGCAACCAGGGCCTTCGGGCCCTGCTCGCGGCTTGCACCAAGCTCATTCTCGCGGGTCGACGTCATGGAATCGGCGGGATCTCGGCGGCCAATAGACTTAACGCAACGTAATTCAGCTACCGAGGGTAGCGAAGAGGCCGGAAAATTCCCTTAAGTGCTGTAGTTTACGGAGCGTGACTGGCGATGCAGAGTCGCGTGCGCACAGACCTTTCAGCGTCGGGCTGGAGCGCAGCGCAAGCCTCGAAGGGCGACGGGCCCGACCGCGTCGCGGCCGTGCGGTGCCCATGAACCCACTTAAGGTCCGTACAGCACGAGTTCCGTATCGGTGAGATCGCCGAGTTGCGGCCGGTGCGGGCCCTTGAAATATTTGCGGCCGCGCCGCTCGGTATAAATGCCGACGAGGCCGGGAATCGGGCCATTGGAATCGACGGCCACCGAAACCTTGCCGAGCCGCAGCAGCAGCCGGCCGATGCGGCCTGCGCATTCGACATATTCCGTGGTGCTCCGGCAATAGATCAGCTTCATGGCGGGCGGCGCAATGAAGCCGCGGCGGATGCGCACCGGTTGCAGGATGAAGGGAAACGCTCCCTTCGGCGTGCGGCAGACGAGGCTGAGGCAATTGTAGCGCGCGTGCCGGGTCAGGAGCTCGGTCTCGGCTTCGGAAAGCCCCTTGATCTCCTTGGCGTGCGGAGGGATCACCTCGATCTCGCTCCAGCGCGAAACGCGCGCCAGTGCAGGGATCGAGAAGAATATGCCACAGCAATAGGTGCGAAAGCCCTGCGTCTCGATGATCGGCCAAGTCCACGGCGCCGGGCTGATGTTGAAATAGGTGACGTCCTTGTGCCGCTGGGCGATCTTGGTCAACAGCGGGGCGTAGTTGCGGTAGGCCGGGTCGACATACCAGCTCGACAGGTTGCACCGGATGACGGTCTCTTCGCCGTCCTTGCGTGCCGTGTAGATCAAGAGCAGCACGCCGACCGGTGTGCCGTCATCGTCGAGCATGTAGCCGAAGCGCGGATAGCCCTCCGGCACGGGGCGAAAGGCCTGCCGGCGCAGGCCCTGAATCCAGTATTCGCGCGAACGCCCGACGAAGCCGCGCGTCAGCAAGTCCGCGATCTTGTCGACGTCGGACTCGGTGATTTCGCGGCATCGAACCTTGGTGTGGATCACGCTCGTCTTGCCCGTGGAAATGTTCGGCCTCGTGAGTTGGGTTAGCGCCAGCCTTCGCCGTGGGCATCGGCCGCAACATGCGGCTGCAGGCCCAGGACGTCCCGCACCTTGGCGGGCCAGGCGGAAAGATCGGTGCCGTGGGTGTGGAACATGGCGACGGCCAGACGGTCCATGCCGAAGGCGACGCAGCCGGTATGGGCCGGCTCGCCATCGGCGTCCCGAATCCCCCAGGTCGTGCCGAAATGCTCGCGGTGATAGTTGAAGCTCATGCACGCGGTCGGCTGCTCTTCCGAGCGCAGCGGAATCAGGAGCTCGAACTTGAGCTGCTGCTGCTTCTGGCTCACCGCCTTCATCTGGCCGACCCGGCCGAAGAAAGGATCGCTGGCGTAGTCGACGCGGAAGGTGAGGCCGAGATCGCGGGCGATCGCCTGCGCGCGCACCATCCAGCGCTCGCGAAAGTCGGCGACGTCCTCGGGGCTGCCGATGCAGACATATTCGCGCATCCGGAACGATTGCAGCCGGTCGAGATGCTTCGACGGCTCACGGCGGAAGCAATCCGCGGCGACGTCGAAGCGCAGGCCGCCCTTCGGCAATTGGCCACGGCTCGCCGCGATGGGGTAGACCGGATAGCAGGCAGCCGGTGACAGCACGAGATCGGCGGGGGACAGCGAGCTCGTCCAGTCGCCGCCGGCGTCGAAGCGGCTCACCGCGGCGTTGATCTCGCGCTCGGTGCCGTGCAGGCCGCAGACGCAGCCGAGCAGGTTGGGAAAGCTCTTCAGATACCCCGATTTTTCCAGCTGGGCCCGGCTCATGACCGGCGGGAAGCGCATCACCTCGGTGCCGGATTCGCGATGGCTGGTGATCAGCGCGGCGAGCTTCTCGACAATGCCCTCGTAGAGCGCGGTGCGGGCGTAGACGCCGTCGGCGCCCATGCGATGGAACAGCTTGTCGGCGAGATGATCGAGCGGATCGATCATCTGCGGTGCGGTGGCGGGCGAGTCGGGAAGGACGGCAATGTTCATGGTTCGATACCCTGCTATCTCAAAAATTGTTCTTGTTGATTCAGCTGCCGAGGCCTTTCAGTCGCGAAGGCTTGTCGGCACCCCGCTCATCAGTGTCGATGTCGCGGCATTGGCCAGGATGCGGTCGTTGTTGATCATGATCGGCGACGACAGCACGTCGCGCAGATGACGGCCCATGGTGAACTCGCCGTCGTTGCGGTAGCCGGAAAGGCCCGCGGTGCGCATCGCATGCATCACGGTCTCGACCGCGAGCTCGGAAGCTTGCACTTTCAGCAGCGTGATGGAGGACTGGAAGTCGAGCGAGGCGAGCGCGCGCTCGTCATGCTCGGCGCGGGCGAAAGCTTCGATATTGGCGGCGATCAGCGCGCGCAGCTTGGCCAGCGACATCTTGGCGGCGGTGAAATGCGCCGCAGCCGGTGGCATCTGGCCGCCGGAAGAGCGTGCCGCCTTGCGGATGAACGCCTGCGCGCGGGTCACCGCGGCGGCGGCAATGCCGGCCCAGGCCGACGACCAGCACAGATGCGCGAACGGCGTCATGGTCTGGGCGTGGATCTTGTCATAGGATTCCGGGAAGACGCGGTCGGCGGGGCAGTCGACCTTCAGCTCGAACCCGGTCGAGCATGTGCCGCGCATGCCGAGCGTTTCCCAGCCCAGGGTCCGCTTCAGCGAATAATCGTCCTTGGCGAGCGCAAGCAGGACCTGGTCGGAGGCAGCTGCATCGGTGGCGCGGCGGGCGATGGTGACGAGGCCATCGGCTTCGGCGCCGTAGGAGATCACGGTGGCGTCGCGCACCAGCGAGACGGTGTCGCCGGCATGATCGACCGCGGCGGCACTCGCGCGGATGTTGCCGCCATTCTGACCCTCGGTGGTGGAGGAGGCGAGCAGCCACTGGTCACGCGCGACCCGGCGCATCATGGTCTCCATCCAGGGAATCCCATGGCCGTGCCGGATGACGCAGGCGACCTTGGTCTGGTGCATCGCGTAGATCATCGCCGTGGAAGCGCAGGCGCGTCCGAGCGTATAGCAGATGTCGGTGACGTCGTAGATCGAGGCACCGAAGCCGCCGAATTCGACCGGAATCATCACGCCGAGCAGTTTCTGCTCACGCGCGACCTCGAAGGCCTTGTGTGGGAAACGCGCGTCGCGATCGACCCCGTCTGCGTCGGCCGCCGCAGCGGCGGCCGTCCGGGCGGCACGCTCGATCAGGGAGGGGCCCTGCTCGAGGAAGCTTGTCTGCATCTCGTCGACAGTAAGGACCGCTTCACGCACGTTCATACTCGTCCGCCTCCGGTTTGCCGTTCGAGATCGCCGGCACCATTCGCGATGCCGCTTGAAGCGATCCTCCAGCCATCTTTGCTTGTGAGAAGGAGGCTACGGATTTAATTCAAATTCGTCGATGAAATAGAGGGTAAACAAAATCGAATTCCGGACGAACAGTTAAGGGCCGGTTGTTCGCACTGCCCGATTTTCCAGCATCACGTTAGGACTTCCGGAAGAAGCCTGAATTCCAGACAATCTGAGTCATCGTTTACTAAGAAACGCGAAGTAATGGTGACGTCCATTGCAGGACCGGCAAGCCGTGCCCATCGTAGCCGGCAGTTGGGTCCGACCTCGATAGACAGATGGGAAATTACCGATGCAGGCCTTCAATAACGACGTGCGCGATCGCATCATCAAGCTGGTGAAGGGCATCCTCCAACAGAATTCGCTCGCAGCAGACGTCACACCGTCGGCCAAACTCGTCGACGCCGGCCTGACCTCGATGGACATGGTCAATCTCATGCTCGGCGTCGAGGCCGAGTTCGATTTCACCATCCCGCAATCCGAGATCACGCCGGAGAATTTCCAGTCCATCGAGACGCTGGAGCGGATGGTTGCAACCCAGCTGCGGCCGGCGACCGCGGCATAGATCAGGCGTCATTGCCCTTCTTCCATCGTCGCTGCGTTCGCAGGGACGACGCTGAGCGTGAGGCCGCGTCATCGCTCCTCACGGCGCCTCCGCTTCAAACACACCCGTTCCAAATCCGCCGCAAAACTGGCATAGCTTAACCATGTCACAGGTGGCGGACAGGTTGGAGCAGGCATGACGCAGGCGGTATTGGGTATCATCGGCGGCTCGGGCATCTATGACCTTCCCGGCCTCGAGGGTGCGCGCGAAGAGGTGATCAACAGCCCCTGGGGCGAGCCGTCTGCGCCCTTGCGGCGTGGCTCCATCGCCGGTTTGCCGATCGTGTTCCTGCCGCGGCATGACAAGGGCCACCGGCTGTCCCCCTCCGACATCAACTATCGCGCCAATATCGACGTGCTGAAGCGGGCCGGTGTCACCGACCTGATCTCGCTGTCGGCCTGTGGTTCCTTCAGGGAGGAACTGCCGCCCGGCACCTTCGTGCTGGTCGACCAGTTCGTCGATCGGACCCACAAGCGCGAAAGCTCATTCTTCGGCAAAGGCTGCGTCGCGCATGTGTCGATGGCGCATCCGGTCTCACCGCGGCTGCGCATCCATCTCGCGGCGGCGGCTGAATCCGAAGGCATCGCCATCGCGCGCGGCGGCACTTATGTCTGCATGGAGGGACCGCAGTTTTCCACTTACGCGGAAAGCATGACCTACAAGACCCTTGGCTATTCCGTGATCGGCATGACCAACATGCCCGAGGCCAAGCTCGCGCGCGAAGCGGAGATTTGCTATGCCACCGTCGCAATGGTGACGGATTTCGACTGCTGGCATCCCGACCACGATGCGGTCACCGTGCAGGACATCATCCGTGTGCTGACCTCGAACGCGGACAAGGCAAAGGCGCTGGTGGCACGATTGGCGAGGGATTTTCCGCGCGAGCACGAGGCGTGCCCGATTGGTTCCGACCGTGCGCTCGACACCGCGCTGATCACGGCGCCCGAGGCGCGCGATCCGGAGCTTCTGAAGAAGCTCGATGCGGTGGCCGGGCGCATCCTGCGGGCGTGATGTGAAAGGCAGAATGCCATGAAGGTCGACGGCAAGCATTTCCGCAGCATCTGGCGCGAGCGTGACGGCTGGTCGGTCGGCGCGATCGACCAGCGCAGGCTGCCGCATGAATTCGTCATCGCGCGTTTGACCTCGTGCAAAGACGCCGCGGTTGCCATCCGCGACATGCTGGTGCGCGGTGCGCCGCTGATCGGCGCGACCGCTGCCTACGGCATGGCCCTCGCGATGCGCGAGGACGCGTCCGACGCCGGGCTGAAACGGGCCTATGACACGCTCGTCGTGGCGCGGCCGACCGCGATCAATCTGAAATGGGCGCTGGACGAGATGCGCGCGACGCTCGCGCCGATCGACCCGCTCGAGCGCGCGGAAGCCGCCTATGCGCGCGCCGACGAGATCGTCGAGCAAGACGTCGAGATCAACCGGGGCATCGCCGGGAACGGTCTGAAGCTGATCGAGGCGATCGCCGCGAAGAAGCCGGGCGAAACGATCAACGTGCTGACCCACTGCAACGCCGGCTGGCTCGCCACGGTCGATTGGGGCACGGCGACGGCGCCGATCTATCTTGCGCATGAGCGCGGTCTCAAGATCCATGTCTGGGTCGACGAGACCCGGCCGCGCAATCAGGGCGCCTCGCTCACGGCTTGGGAGCTCGGCCATCACGGCGTTCCGCACACCGTGATCCCCGACAATACCGGCGGCCACCTGATGCAGCACGGCATGGTGGATCTCGCCATCGTGGGCACCGACCGCGTCGCCGCCAATGGCGACGTCTGCAACAAGATCGGCACCTATCTGAAGGCGCTGGCCGCCCATGACAATCGCGTGCCGTTCTACGTAGCGCTCCCGTCGCCGACGATCGATTTCGCCGTCGATGACGGCATCCGCGACATCCCGATCGAGCAGCGCAGCGGCACTGAAGTCACCGACATGACCGGCCGCACCGCCGACGGAAGGCTTGAGACGGTGCGCATCGTGCCGGAGAACTCGCCGGTCGCGAACTACGCGTTCGACGTGACGCCGGCGCGGCTCGTCACTGGCCTCATCACCGAACGCGGCGTGCTGAAGGCGGATCGTCACTCGCTGGCGGCTGCATTCCCGGAGCGGGTTTCCGCCGCGGCGGAGTAGATGGGCAAGCAGTCTCTTGCCACATCCGACATCGCGGACGCAGCGAAAGCAATTCAGAAACCTCTGCGGTCACGGTCTCGATTGCTTCGCTGCGATTGCAATGACGAGCTTGTCGATGGGCGGCGCACCCTGTTGTGGACAGGTTAGCTCAACTTCAGTCCCGTCGCCGCCTCGAGCTCGGCGATCGCCTGCGCGCCGCTCGTGACCTTGATCGTGGTCATGCCCATCTGACGTGCCGGCTTCAGATTGACGCCGAGATCGTCGAGATAGATGCAATTGTTCGGATCGACCTTCAGCGTCTCGACCATCATCCGGTAGATGCGCGGGTCAGGCTTGCGCAGTCCGATCTTGGCGGATTCGATGACGTGATCGAACAGCACCATCACTTCGGCGATGTAGAGGGAGCGTCCCGTCATGCTGCCGATGGCGTTCGCCGGCAGATTGTTGGTGATGCAGCCGGTCTTGAATTGCGCCTTGATGCGCTTTAAGGCCTCGACCATCTCGGGCCGCAGATCGCCCTGGAGCAGCGGCAGCACCTCGCGTCCGCGGACCTCGGCGCCGAGCGCCAGTGATTCCGCAGCGAACAGGCGATCGAAAGTGTCGATATCGACCTCGGCCCGCTCGAACCTGGCCCAGGCGTTTTCCAGATGGTTGGCGGCATTGGTCCGCCGGATGATGTCAAGGGGCAACCCGCGCTCGGTCTCGAACCGCGCGAACGCCTCGAACGGGGAACTCGTCAGCACGCCGCCGAAATCAAAAATAACAGCCTCGATAGCCAATGGTCTGCCCTCGTCAGTTCTTTGCCAAGACGGCTAGCATGCGGTATCGGCAGGGGCCAGTCCGAAGCAGTCCCGAATCTTCGCCAACTCGATCGCCAAGACGTATTCCATGAAGAAGCCTGCCGCGTTCATCGTAGCCGCGCTGCTGCTCGCCACGCCTGCCCAAGCCATCGTCGGCGGCGGCACGCCGCAGGCCGATGGTGTCGCGCGGGCCGTCGTCACCATCGTTGGTTCGCGGGGCAATTTCTGCACGGGCAGCCTGATCTCCCCTGGGGTGGTGTTGACGGTCGCTCATTGCGTGCAGCCCGGTGCCGACTACAAGAT
This sequence comes from Bradyrhizobium cedriense, assembly GCF_054602315.1. Taxonomy (NCBI): domain Bacteria; kingdom Pseudomonadati; phylum Pseudomonadota; class Alphaproteobacteria; order Hyphomicrobiales; family Nitrobacteraceae; genus Bradyrhizobium; species Bradyrhizobium cedriense. The sequence goes on from NZ_JBTSWB010000004.1 coordinate 433,833, forward strand.
CGTCGATCGCGGTGCCGACGGCCAACCGCAATTGCTGAACGTCCGCACCGTCGCGATCCATCCGAACTTCAACATGCAGGCGATGCAGTCGCACCGCGCCACCGCCGACGTGGCGCTGCTGCAACTGGAAATTCCACTCAAGGGAAAATTCGCGGTGAGGGTCGGAATGCCGACCATTCCAATTCAGGTAGGCAGCCGCTTCGTCATTGCCGGCATCGGCGTTACCGTGCGCGGTGACGGCAAGAGCGGCGGCACGACGCGTGTTGCCGGCCTCGTTGCCACCGGGCAGCCCGGCACCCTCCAGATTCGCCTGGTCGATCCCGTAACCAGCGGTGTTCGCGACGGAATTGGCGCCTGCACCGGCGATTCCGGCGGCCCCGTATTCGAGGACAAGCCGAATGGTCCCGTGCTCGTCGGTCTCATCAGCTGGTCGACAGGGCCGAACGGCGCCGCCGGTTGCGGCGGATTGACCGGCGTCACGCCGCTCACGCTCTATCGCGACTGGATTTTGCAAACCGCGCGGAGCTGGGGTGCGGTGCTGTGATTTGACCGCGGCTTGATCTATGTCATTTTGCAGTGGAAGCGCGGCGGGCGAAACTGCCCGTCGCGGAGGAAACGCGCCGTCCGGTCAAGGGCGGCCACAAAAACAAGCAAGGCATAGAAACAACAATGAATGTCGCTGTTCGCAGTCACGCCACGGCCAAACAGGCCTCTGAACATTTCGACGTGTTGATCGTCGGTGCCGGCATCTCCGGCATCGGCAGCGCCTATCACCTCAGGAAGCAGCTGCCGGACACGAGCTTCGTCATTCTGGAGACGCAGGCGACTTTCGGCGGCACCTGGACCACGCATCGTTATCCCGGCATTCGTTCGGACAGCGACCTCCACACTTTCGGCTATCGCTTCAAGCCCTGGGTCGGGCCGCCGATCGCGACCGCCGAGGAGATTCTCGCCTACATGAATGAGGTGATCGAGGAGAACGATCTGGCAAAGCACATTCGCTACAAGCACAAGATCAGTTCCGCGACCTGGTCGAGCGAGCAGAATCTGTGGACCATCGAAGCGGTAACGACCGACACCGGAGAGGCCAGGACGTTCACCGCGAACTTCCTCTGGATGTGCCAGGGCTATTATCGCCACTCCGAAGGCTACACGCCGCAATGGAAAGGCATGGACAACTTCAAGGGCCGCATCGTCCATCCGCAGACATGGCCCGATGACATCGACCTCACGGACAAGAAGGTCGTCGTGATCGGCTCGGGCGCGACGGCGGCGACGCTGGTGCCGAACGTCGCGGACAAGTGCGCGCATGTCACCATGCTCCAGCGCTCGCCGACCTTTTTCCGCCTCGGCCGCAACGCCATCGAGATCGCGGAAGAACTGCGCCGGCTTCAGGTTGAAGAGACTTGGATCCACGAGATCGTGCGGCGGAAGATCCTGTTCGAACAGGATGCGTTCACGAAACTTTGCATGTCCAAGCCCGAGGAGGTCAAGAAGGACCTGATCGGCCAGATCAGCGCAGTCCTGGGTCCCGACTACGACGTCGAGACCCACTTCACGCCGAAATACCGCCCGTGGCGGCAGCGCATCGCCTTCGTGCCGGATGCCGATCTGTTCAAGGGTATTGCCAGCGGCAAGGCATCCGTCGTGACCGACGAGATCGAATGCTTCGTCGAGAACGGCATCCAGCTCAAGTCCGGCAAGCTGCTGGAGGCCGATGTCATCGTCACCGCGACCGGGTTCAATCTCGCCGCGCTCGGCGACATCGAATTCGAGATCGACGGCAAGCCGCTCGCCTTCGGCGACACGGTCACCTATCGCGGCATGATGTTCACGGGCGTTCCGAACATGGTATGGGTGTTCGGCTACTTCCGCGCCAGCTGGACGCTGCGCGTCGACCTCGTCGCCGATTTCGTCTGTCGGCTGCTCGGACACATGAAGGCAAAGGGCGCGAAGAAGGTCGAGGTGAAACTGCGCCCCGAGGACCACAACATGCCGATCCTGCCCTGGATCGATCCGGAAAACTTCAACCCCGGCTACATGATGCGCAACATGGACCTGTTGCCCAGGCGCGGCGAGAAGCCGGAGTGGCAGCACAGCCAGGATTACTGGACCGAGAAGGACGAGATCCCGAAGACGGATCTGGACGACAAGGCGTTCGTTTACGGGTGAGAGCGTTCGTAGGTGAAGGGTCGTGTGGCGGGCGGTGCTCGCCACATACTCCGCCGTTTGCAGGATTGGTGGCGTCCCAACTCACTCTCGGCAGATCACGAATTCCGCCTCGTCGCATTCGCCGCAATGGCCGCGGCCGCCGTCCGGTTCTCCACGCCGAGCTTGGCGTAGATCTGCTCCAGATGCTTGTCGACCGTGCGCGGGCTGAGACCCAGGATTTGCGCGATGTCGCGGTTGGTCTTGCCCTTGCTGAGCCAGGCCAGCACCTCTCCCTCGCGGGTAGTGAGGCCGAGCTCGCTGGTGAATTCGGGTGGCAGCGCCGTGCCGGATTCCCTGGAGAGCCGAAGCAGGAACTCGTTCGGCGCGGTCTCGCCCATGTAGAAGAGCCGGAGTTGAGGATTGTCGGGCAAGGAAGCCGCCTGAGACTTCGAGCTGCCCTTGGCCTTGGCCTGTTCCAACCATTGCAGCAGCGGCGGCGGCAGGACGAAGTCGTCGGCCTGTGCGCCGTGATGGTCGGACAGCAGTTTCTGCGCCTGCGGAGTCGCCCAGAGCACGTTGCCCCCGCGATTGACCGCAAACAGGAAGCGGCCGGAGACGTCGAGCGCCGCGCGCGCGCTCTGGGTCAGCCGTGCATTGCCGAGATGGACGCGGATGCGCGCCAGCATCTCCTCGATCACGATCGGCTTGGTCACGTAATCGACGCCGCCGGCCTCCAGTCCGCGCACGATGTGCTCGGTCTCGGCGAGTCCCGTCATGAAGATCACGGGGACATTGGCAAGTCCGGCATCGCGCTTGAGCCGGCGGCAGGTTTCGAAGCCGTCGATGCCGGGCATCACGGCATCGAGCAGAATGATGTCGGGGGTGATCTGGTCGACGATGCGCATCGCCGCGGCGCCGTCGAGCGCGACCATCACCGTCATGCCGGCGCCGTCGAGCGCGTCGGTGAGCAGCCGCAGTGTTTCGGGAGAGTCATCGACAACGAGCGCAACGTCGCGCTTCTTCGACTCAATGCTCATGCGCATGCAACGTCTTCAGTGTGTCCATGTATTGGTCGAAGTCGAAGCGATCGACCAGCGACCGCATTTGTGCGACGAAGTCGGCATGTTCCGGATGCTCGCTGCCGATCTCGTCCAGCTTCAACTGGATGCCCTTGACGTAGCCGATCTGGCCGAGCCCGATCAGCGCCTCGATGTGCCGCACCGGCGGCTTCGATCCGGTCTCCGGATGCCAGAACGGCACCACGACCTCTTCCGAGCCGTATTGCCATTCGATCTTGAGCAGCTGACGGATCGTTTCCAGCAGCCGCGGGATGTCGATCGGCTTCATCAGATAGCCGTCGTGGAATGGTTGCGCCAGCGGCGCGCCGTGGGCCTCGAGCGCACTTGCCGAGACCATCAGGATGCGCGCCTGATGATGGCCGCTCGCGCGCAAGGCTTCGGCCACGGCCCAGCCGTCCATGGTGGGCATCGAGATATCGAGCAGGAACAGGTCGGGCCGGCAATGCTGCGCCAGCGCAAGGCATCCGGCACCGTCGGGCGCGCTGAGCAGGATGAAACCGAGCGGCGTCAGCACCTCGCGCAGGAGGTCGCGATGAACAGGGTCGTCGTCGGTGACGAGGATGGTCTTGCGGGCGCCGTGATAGCCCGAGACCGGAGCTTCGACCGGCGCAATGCGCTGGGGATTGGTGACCTCCGACAGCAGGATCTTGACCTTGAACGTCGAGCCGGTGCCGACCGTGCTCGTGACCTTGATATCGCCGCCCATCACGCCGGCGAGCAGGCGGCTGATGGTCAGGCCGAGCCCGGTGCCGGTCTGCGGCTGCGAGACGCCGAGCGCGCCGCGCTCGAAGGGTGCGAAGATGCGTTCGAGATCGTCGCCCCGGATGCCCGGGCCGGTGTCGATCACCTCGAACTCGGCAACTGGGCTGCGATAGTGCACCACGAACTGCACGCTGCCCGTCTGGGTGAACTTGATGGCGTTCGAGAGCAGGTTGATCAGCACCTGACGCAGCCGCTTCTCGTCGGCATAGACCACGCGCGGCAACGACGCCGGTCGCCTGAATACGAAATCGATGCCCTTGGCTGCGGCCTGAAGGCGGAACATGCCGACGAGCTGATCGAGGAATTCGCCGAGGCGCACCTCGTCACGCGATAGATACAGCCGGCCCGCTTCGATTTTGGAGATGTCCAGGATGCCGTCGATCAGGCCGGAGAGGTGGTCGGCGCTGCGGCGGACGACGCGAACCTGGTCGCGCGGCTTCGGGCCCAGCGTCGTATCCTGCTCGAGCAGCTGCGCATAGCCGCTGATCGCATTCAGAGGCGAGCGCAGTTCATGGCTCAGGCCCACCACGTAGCGGCTCTTGGCCAAATTGGCGGACTCGGCGACTTCCTTGGCGCGTTGGAGCTCGGCGTCGGTGCGCTTGTGCGCATCGATCTCCTGGATCAGAAGCGCCGTCTGGCGTCGCGTCTCGGCCTCGGCGGCGCGGCGGCTCTGCTGCGCCAGCACGAACAGCCAGGCGACCACGCCGATGATGATGCTGAGCGAGAAGAACACCTTCCACAGCACGTCGGACACGAGCTCGTTCTCGCCATGCACGCTCGCCGACGTCTGCAGATAGATCAGTCCCAGCACCAGGGCGACGAGGCCGGCAGAGACCACGAACACGCCCATGTAGTGGCCGAGCTGCGAGTTGATCCGGGCATAGATCGGTCGCGGCATCAGCCTGCCCAGCGTCTCTGCCACCTGCGCCTGGATCCGTGCATGCGGCTTGCAGAGGTCGTGGCAGCGCGCGTCCAGCGAACAGCACAGCGAGCAGATCGGCCCCGCGTAAGCGGGACAGGAGGCCATGTCTTCCGGCTCGAACGAGTGCTCGCAGATGCAGCACTGGATCGCTTCGATGTTCTGCCAGCTCCGCTTCGGCTTGCGCGCGATGTAGTACTTGCCGCCTGTGGCCCAGGCGATCGCCGGCGCGGTCAGGAACGCCGCCGCGAGAGCGATGAAGGCTGACAGCGCCTTCGCGGTAGGCCCGAACAGGCCGTAAAAGGCGCTGATGGAGACGATGGTTGCGATCGTCATCGCGCCAACGCCGACCGGATTGACGTCGTAGAGATGCGCGCGCTTGAATTCGATCTGCTGCGGCCGCAATCCAAGCGGCTTGTTGACGACGAGATCGGCGACCAGGGCGCCGACCCAGGCGATCGCGACGTTCGAATAGAGTGCCAGCGTCTGCTCGAGAGCCTTGTAGACGCCGATCTCCATCAACAGCAGCGCCACGATGACGTTGAAGACCAGCCAGACCACGCGTCCGGGATGGCTGTGGGTCAAGCGCGAGAAGAAATTCGACCAGGCGATCGAGCCGGCATAGGCGTTGGTTACGTTGATCTTGACTTGAGACAGGATCACGAAGGTGCCGGTCAACGCCAGCGCGAGCTCGGGCTGGGACAGCACATAACGGAACGCTTCGAGATACATGTGTGCCGGCTCGGCGGCCTCCTCGGGCGGCACGCCGTGACTGAGCGCGAAGAAGGCGAGAAACGAGCCGGCCAGGAGCTTCAGCGCCCCCAGCACGATCCAGCCGGGTCCAGCGCTCATCAGCGCCATCCACCAGGAGACCCGCGAGCCGCGACGGTCGCGCGGAAGAAACCGCAGGAAGTCGACCTGCTCGCCGATCTGCGCCACCAATGAAAATACGACCGAGGCGGCAACGCCGAACAGCAACAGATCGAAATGTCCGTTGAGATCTCCGTGCTGGCCCGAGAACTTGCGCCACTCCGTGAAGGAGTGCGGGTTGTGCCAGGCGATCGCCGCGAACGGAATGATGTGGAGGAACACCCATAGGGGCTGCGTCCACAATTGGAAGCGGCTGATCAGCGTGATGCCGTAGGCCACCAGCGGGATGATGACGACGGCGCTGATGAGATAGCCGACCGGCCGCGGAATCCCGAAGCACATTTCGAGCGCGGAGGCGAGGATCACGGCTTCGATTGCAAAGAAGATGAAGGTGAAGGACGCGTAGATCAGCGAGGTGACTGTCGAGCCGATGTAACCGAAGCCGGCGCCCCGCGTGAGCAGGTCGATGTCGATGCCGCATTTTGCGGCATAATACGCAATGGGCATGCCGCAGCAGAAGATGATGACCGAGACCACGAGGATGGCGGCAGTCGCGTTGGTGACGCCATAGTTCAGGGTGATGGTTCCGCCGATCGCCTCCATGGCCAGGAACGAGATCGCGCCCAGCGCCGTGTTGGCGACGCGGGCGGCGGACCAGCGGCGCGCGCTCTTCGCGGTGAAGCGAAGCGCATAGTCCTCCAGCGTCTGGTTGGCGACCCATTGATTGTACTGGCGCCTGACGCGGTCTATTCGCTGCCGCCCTGCCACTTGACCCCACTCCCGATACGGCCCGAGCCCTCGCAAGTTCCGTACCAAAAGCCTACGTCGGCATTTTGCGGTGCAGTATACGCGATCTTGCGTATGCTTGGGTTGCATAGATCCGAGCCATCCTCACGGCACCAATCGCGTGTTCTCGAACAAAAGTGGGGTGCTCATGTCAGACGAAGAAAACAAGGGCCTGTTGTCGCCGCTGCGGCGCAAATTGTTGATGGGGATGGCGGCCGTGCCGGCCATCACCATGCTGCCGCGGGCGTCCTTTGCGCAGGCCCCGGCGACCTCGGCGGTCAACACCACGGGTCTTGCGGTCACCGACACCGAGGTGACGGTCGGCATCCTGCATTCGGCGACCGGCACCATGGCGATCTCCGAAACAGGCTCGATCGAGGCCGAAAAGCTCGCGATCGAACAGATCAACGCCGCCGGCGGCGTGCTCGGGCGCAAGATCAAGTTCATCCAGGAGGACGGCGCGAGCGACTGGCCGACCTTCGCCGAAAAGGCCAAGAAGCTGCTGGTCAACGACAAGGTCGCGGCGATCATGGGGTGCTGGACGTCGGCGTCGCGCAAGGCCGTGCTACCCGTCATGGAGCAGTATAACGGCATGCTCTACTACCCGACCTTCTACGAGGGCCTCGAGCAGTCCAAGAACGTCATCTACACCGGCCAGGAGGCGACCCAGCAGATTCTCGCCGGCCTGAACTGGATCGCCAAGGAAAAGGGCGCGAAGACCTTCTTCTTCATCGGCTCCGACTACATCTGGCCGCGCACCTCGAACAAGATCGCGCGCAAGCACGTCGAGAACGTTCTGAAGGGCAAGGTCGTCGGCGAGGAGTACTACGCGCTCGGCTCGACCCAGTTCAACTCGGTCATCAACAAGATCAAGTTGACCAAGCCCGACGTGATCTTCACCGACGTCGTCGGCGGCTCCAACGTCGCCTTCTACAAGCAGCTCAAGGCCGCCGGCATCGACCTCGCCAAGCAGCCGCTGCTGACGATCTCGGTGACCGAAGACGAAATCGACGGCATCGGCGGCGAGAACATTGCGGGTGCGTATGCCTGCATGAAGTACTTCCAGTCGCTCGACAATCCCAACAACAAGGCCTTCGTGTCCGCGTTCAAGAAGATGTGGGGCGAGAAGACCGTGATCGGAGACGTCACCCAGGCTGCCTATCTCGGCCCGTGGCTGTGGAAGCTGACGGTGGAGAAGGCCGGCTCCTTCGACATCGACAAGATCGCGGCGGCTTCGCCCGGCGTCGAGTTCAAGGGTGCGCCGGAAGGTTACGTGCGCATTCACGAGAACCATCATCTCTGGTCGAAGACCCGGGTGGGGCGCGCCAAGCTGGATGGCCAGTTCGAGCTGATCTACGAGACCGCCGATCTCGTCGAGCCCGATCCGTTCCCGAAGGGCTACCAGTAAGAAGCGCTCCTGGTCGCGCATTCTTCCAAACGCCAAGCCTCTCCCTGGCGTGGACAGCAAATCCATGCCCAAGACCCCCGCGCCGCGAACCTGCTCGCGGCGCGGGGACCTTATCCCCGACGGAGGACATCGATGTTCGGCGACTACTCGCTTGGTGATCTCGGCTCCATCTTCGTCATGCAGGGCTTTGCAGGACTGATCCTGTTCTCGGTCTACGTGCTGATGGCGCTCGGGCTTGCGATCATTTTCGGCCAGATGGGCGTCATCAACATGGCCCATGGCGAGTTCATGATCCTCGGCGCCTACGTCACGTGGATGACCTCGAGCTTCTTCCAGTCCTATTTACCGAGTCTGTTCAGCGGCTACTTCTTTCTCGCGATGATCCTGGCTTTCATCGCCTCCGGTGCATTGGGAATGCTGGTGGAATGGGTGCTGATACGGCACCTTTACAAGCGCCCACTCGATACGCTGCTGGCGACCTGGGGCCTCAGCCTGATCCTGCAGCAGGCCTATCGATCCGTGTTCGGCGCGCGTGAGGTCGGCGTCGAACTGCCGCAATGGATGCTCGGCTCGCTGCACGTCACCGAAAGCATCGAAGTGCCGATCAACGGCGTCTTCGTGATGGGTCTCACCGTGCTGATCACCGTCTCCGTCGCCTACGTTCTCTACATGTCACGCTGGGGCCGCCAGGTGCGCGCGGTGGTGCAGAACCGCATCATGGCCGGTGCGGTCGGCATCAATACCGAGAAGGTCGACCGCTATACTTTCGGTCTCGGCTGCGGCATCGCAGGTGTCGCGGGCAGCGCCTTCACCATGATCGGCTCGACCGGGCCGACGTCGGGACAGCTCTATATCGTCGACACGTTCCTGGTCGTCGTGTTCGGCGGCGCCGCGAGCCTGCTCGGCACCATCGCCTCGGCCTTCTCGATCTCGCAGACGCAATCGACCCTCGAGTTCTTCATGTCGGGCTCGATGGCCAAGGTGCTCACGCTGCTCGCCGTCGTCGGCATCCTGATGCTGCGGCCGCAGGGTCTCTTCGCCCTCAAGGTTCGCAAATAACGAGAAGCAGGCAAGTCATGATCATCAACTCACGCTTCTTCAACCGATCCGAACTCATGGGCTTCATCGTCCTGGCCGCGGTGCTGTTCGTGATCCTGCCGCTGTCGCTGGACGTGTTCCGCCTCAATCTCGTCGCGAAATACCTGACCTACGCCTTCGTGGCGGTCGGTCTCGTGCTGTGCTGGGGTTATGGCGGTATTCTGAGCCTGGGGCAGGGCGTGTTCTTCGGCCTCGGCGGCTACTGCATGGCGATGTTCCTCAAGCTCGAAGCCTCCAGCGTCGAGAACACCAAGATCCAGTCGACGCCCGGCATCCCCGACTTCATGGACTGGAATCAGATCACCTCGCTGCCGTTGTTCTGGCAGCCGTTTCACAGCCTGACCTTCACCATCCTCGCCATCATCCTGGTGCCGGGCCTGTTCGCCCTGATCATCGGCACTGCGATGTTCAAGCGCCGTGTCGGCGGCACCTACTTCGCGATCATCACCCAGGCGGTCGCCGCCATCCTGACCATCCTGATCGTCGGGCAGCAGGGCTACACCGGCGGCATCAACGGCATGACCGATCTGCGCACGCTCAAGGGGTGGGACATCCGGCCCGACCACGCCAAGATCATCCTGTACTTCGTCGAGGTGGTGCTGCTGTTTGCCTGCATCGGCATCGCGCAGTTCATCCGGCTGACCAAGCTCGGACGCATCCTGGTGGCGATGCGCGAGCAGGAGGACCGCGTCCGCTTCTCCGGCTACAGCGTCGCCAACTTCAAGATCTTCGCCTTCTGCATGGCCGCGATCTTCGCCGCGATCGGCGGTGCCATGTTCGCGCTCAACGTCGGCTTCATGTCGCCGTCCTTCGTCGGCATCGTGCCGTCGATCGAGATGGTGATCTACACCGCGGTCGGCGGGAGGATGTCGATCTTCGGCGCGGTATGGGGCGCCATTCTCGTGAACTTCGCCAAGACAAGCCTCTCTGAATCCTTCCCGCAGCTCTGGCTGTTCGGCCTCGGCGCGCTGTTCATCGCGGTCGTGCTTGCCTTCCCGAACGGTCTGTCCGGGCTCTGGGCCGACTACGTGCAGCCCCGCATCGACCGGCTGTTCGGCTCGCGCAAGGCGAAGGCGGGCTGGAACGGCAATTCGGTCGCCGACAGCGCACCGGCAGAGTGAGGAGACCATCATGTTCGTCGGACATCACGATGCCGATACCACGCTGGCAGTGAGGAGATAAATCATGCTCGTCGGTCATCAGCCCAAGGATTTCCTGCTCGCCGTCTCCGGACTGACCGTCTCGTTCGACGGGTTCAAGGCGGTCAACGATCTCTCCTTCTACGTCGAGGAAAACGAGATCCGCGTCATCATCGGCCCCAACGGCGCGGGCAAGACCACGGTGCTCGACCTGATCTGCGGCAAGACCAAGGCGACCTCGGGCTCGATTCAGTTTCGTGGCAAGGAGCTCACGAAGATGAAAGAGAACGAGATCGTGCAGACCGGCGTCGGGCGAAAATTCCAGACGCCGTCGGTGTTCGAGGACCTCACCGTCTTCGAGAACCTCGAGATCTCGTTCCCGCGCGGCCGCACCGTGTTCGGCTCGCTGACCTTTCAGCGCGACCAGCTGGTGAGGGACCGGGTCGAAGAGGTCGCGGAGATGATCTTCCTCAAGGACAAGCTCAACACCTATGCCGACGAGCTCAGCCATGGCCAGAAGCAGTGGCTCGAGATCGGCATGCTGCTGATCCAGGATCCGGACCTGCTGATGCTGGATGAGCCGGTCGCCGGGATGAGCGTCTCCGAGCGCGCCAAGACCGCCGAACTGCTCAACCGCATCATCAAGAACCGCTCGGTGCTGGTGATCGAGCACGACATGAAATTCGTCGAGGACATCGCGCACAAGGTCACCGTGCTGCACCAGGGCCAGATCCTCTCCGAGGGAACGATGGAGAAGGTGAAGAACGATCCCAAGGTCGTCGAAGTCTATCTGGGGCATTGAGAGATGGCGAAATCGAGCGAGCTAGTTGCGGCTGGGACGGTGCACCTCTCCCCTTGTGGGAGAGGTCGGATCGCGCAAGCGATCCGGGTGAGGGGTATCTCTCCGCGCATCAAACTGCCGTTCGTATTCGCAGATGCAGACCCCTCATCCGTCGCGGGCTTCGCCCGCGCCACCTTCTCCCACAAGGGGAGAAGGAAGGCATACCGAGCCTAGGAGCGCACCGATGCTGGCTATCTCCGATCTCCACGTTGCCTACGGCCAGAGCGAGGTGCTGCACGGGCTCAACGTCAAGGTCGCGCCGAAGGAAATCGTCGCGATCATGGGCCGCAACGGCATGGGCAAGACCACGCTGATGAAGTCGCTGATGGGTATCCTGCCGGCCAGAAGCGGCTCGGTGACCATGGAGGGCGCCGAGCTCGGCGGCCTCAAGAGCTACGAACGCGTCGCCAAGGGCCTCGCCTATGTGCCGCAGGGCCGCATGATCTTCTCCACCATGACGGTGAAGGAGAACATCGAGACCGGGCTCGTCGTGTCCGGCGGTTCCGAGGTGCCCGGCGACATCTACGAACTCTTCCCGGTTCTGCTCGAGATGAAGGGCCGCCGCGGCGGCAATCTCTCCGGCGGCCAGCAGCAACAGCTCGCGATCGCGCGCGCGCTCGCGACGAAGCCGAAAGTGCTGCTGCTCGATGAGCCGACCGAAGGCATCCAGCCCTCGATCATCAAGGAGATGGCGCGCACCCTGAAGCGCATCCGCGACGAGAAGGGCCTCTCCATCGTCGTGTCCGAACAGGTCCTGAGCTTCGCGCTCGACATCGCCGACCGCGTGCTGGTGATCGAGAACGGCGAGATCGTGCGCGACGACCCGCGTGATGCCGTCGATGCCGCGCAGGTCTCCAAATATCTGTCCGTCTAACCAACCGTGTAAAAGGGGAGCTTCTCGATGCCAGAGACACTGATCAAGGTCGATCTCACCAAGTCGGCCTATGAAAACGACATGGTGCACAACCGCTGGCACCCCGACATCCCGATCGTGGCCTGGGTCAATCCCGGCGACGATTTCATCATCGAGACCTACGACTGGACCGGCGGATTCATCAAGAACAACGATTCCGCCGACGACGTGCGCGACATCGACCTGTCGATCGTGCATTTCCTCTCCGGCCCGATCGGCGTCAAGGGTGCCGAACCCGGCGACCTCCTTGTCGTCGATCTGCTCGACGTCGGTCCGCTCAAGGAGAGCCTGTGGGGTTTCAACGGCTTCTTCTCCAAGCAGAATGGCGGCGGCTTCCTCACCGATCATTTCCCGCTGGCGCAGAAGTCGATCTGGGACATCAAGGGGCTCTACACCTCGTCGCGCCATGTGCCCGGCGTCAATTTCGCCGGGCTGATCCATCCCGGCCTGATCGGCTGTCTGCCCGATCCCAAGATGCTGGACATGTGGAACAAGCGCGAGGCCGAGCTGATCTCGACCAATCCGACCCGCGTGCCCGGCCTTGCCAATCCGCCCTTCGCGCCGACCGCCCATGGCGGCCGCGCCAAGGGCGACGTCAAGGCCAAGATCGGCGCGGAGGGCGCGCGCACGGTGCCGCCGCGCGAGCATGGCGGCAATTGCGACATCAAGGATCTCTCGCGCGGCTCCAAGATCTACTTCCCTGTCTACGTGCCCGGTGCCGGTCTCTCCATGGGCGATCTGCATTTCAGCCAGGGCGATGGTGAGATCACCTTCTGCGGCGCCATCGAGATGGCCGGCTGGCTGCATCTGAAGGTCGAGGTGATCAAGGACGGCATGTCGAAGTACGGCATCAAGAACCCGATCTTCAAGCCGTCGCCGATCACGCCGAACTACAAGGATTATCTGATCTTCGAAGGCATTTCGGTGGATGAGGCCGGCAAGCAGCATTATCTCGACGTCCACATCGCCTACCGCCAGGCCTGCCTGAACGCGATCGAGTATCTGAAGAAGTTCGGCTATTCCGGCGCCCAGGCCTATTCGATCCTCGGCACTGCGCCGTGCCAGGGCCACATCTCAGGCGTGGTCGATGTGCCCAACGCTTGCGCCACGCTGTGGCTACCGACGGAGATCTTCGACTTCGACGTGATGCCCTCGGCGGCGGGCCCGATCAAGCACATCAAGGGCGACATTCAGATGCCGATCTCGCCGGACAAATAGTCCCTGCGCGACGGGGTGCGGGACGGCGCGTCTTTGCCGCCCCGCACCCGTCGCCGGATGTGTTGAACAGGCAAGAGCGTGGGGATGATGCGATGCCGGTCTATGAATATCTTTGTGATGACTGCGGTCCCTTCAAGGACCTGCGCCCGATGGCGGAATGCGACGATCCGCAAAGTTGCCCGCACTGCGAGACGCTGGCGCCGCGGGTGATCCTGACTGCGCCGAATTTCTTCTGCATGCCGGCGGACAAACGCAAGGCGCACGCCGTCAACGAGCGCAGCACGCACGCACCGCAGACGCTGGCGCAATACAAGGCCTCGCACGGCCCGGGCTGCGGCTGTTGCTCCTCGGGCAAGGCCGTCAAGGACAAGAGTTCGCCAGACCGAAAGAAGCCGGCGCGGTTGATGACCAAGACCAGGAGCGGCGCCAAGGGCTTTCCGACGGCGCGGCCCTGGATGATCAGTCACTAACCAACGCGGCCGCCTATCGGCGGCGATCCAGAACAACGAGTCAAGTACAGGAGCGCTCGACATGCTTCACGGCGATATTTCCAGCAGCAACGACACGGTCGGCGTTGCAGTCGTCAATTACAAGATGCCCCGGCTGCATACCAAGGCCGAGGTGCTCGATAACGCCCGCAAGATCGCTGACATGATCGTTGGCATGAAGCTCGGCCTGCCCGGCATGGACCTCGTGATCTTCCCCGAATATTCCACGCAAGGCATCATGTACGACTCCAAGGAAATGTACGAGACGGCATCCATGGTGCCGGGCGAGGAAACCGCGATCTTCGCCGAGGCCTGCCGCAAGGCGAAGGTGTGGGGCGTGTTCTCGCTGACGGGCGAGCGCCACGAGGAGCATCCGCACAAGGCGCCCTACAACACCTTGATCCTGATGAACGACAAGGGCGAGATTGTGCAGAAGTACCGCAAGATCATGCCGTGGGTGCCGATCGAGGGCTGGTATCCCGGCAATTGCACCTACGTTTCCGAGGGGCCGAAAGGGCTCAAGGTCAGCCTGATCATCTGCGACGACGGCAATTATCCGGAGATCTGGCGCGACTGCGCCATGAAGGGCGCTGAGCTGATCGTGCGTTGCCAAGGCTACATGTATCCTGCCAAGGAGCAGCAGGTCATGATCTCCAAGGCCATGGCGTGGGCCAACAACGTCTATGTCGCCGTCGCCAACGCCGCCGGCTTCGACGGCGTCTATTCCTATTTCGGCCATTCAGCGATCATCGGCTTCGACGGCCGCACCCTCGGCGAGTGCGGCGAGGAGGATTACGGCATCCAGTACGCCCAGCTCTCGAAGCATCTGATCCGGGACGCGCGCCGCAACGGCCAGTCGCAGAACCATCTCTACAAGCTGGTCCATCGCGGTTACACCGGCATGATCAATTCCGGCGACAGCCCGCGCGGCGTCGCGGCGTGCCCGTATGATTTCTACAAGAACTGGATCAAGGACCCCGAAGGCACGCGCGACATGGTGGAAGCGATGACCCGATCGACCCCGGGCACCGACGAGTGTCCGATCGACGGCATTCCGAACGGATCATCACCAAGCAACTACTAGGCAATCGTCGGCGGTCAGCGCCGGCACAGCCGGAGATGAGTTCGCGAGATCTCGAACGTCACTCGCTCCTACGCCGGCAAGGGTCTCGTGCGCTACGCGTGGTAGGTTAGCGCTTCTGCTCCGTGGGCCTGCGCGGCGGTCGCGGTGCCACCGGCGTTCCCGCCATCTTGTTGGCGGTCTCGCTGACGTCGAGCAGCGAGCGGCGGATATCCTCGATGTAGCCAGCCGACTTCTTCTTCATGGTGCCGGCAAGCTCGTGCAGTTCCTGTATCTTGTCGAACAGCTCGTCGGCCTTGCCGTCGACGAAGCCGGGCACCGCGCCCTCGATCTTGCTGACCGCCTTGTCGAAGCCCGCGAAGGCGCTGTCGACCTTGGCCATCACGGAATCGATCTCGCCGCCCTTGCTCCTGAGATCGCCGGTGTAGGCCTCGAATGTGCGAAGGCCCTCCTTGATCGCGGGGGCGTTGGTCACGATGGTGCGGTCCACGCTGTGCAGGGTGTCGACGATGGATTCGGCGTCGCTGAGATCTGCGGTCAGGATGGGGATGCCGTCCGAGTCCATCGGCACCGGCGGCGCCGAGGGCGCGCCCCCGATCAGCGAGATCGCTGCGATGCCGGTGAGGCCCTGAAACTCGATGCCCGCGACGGTGTCCTTGCGGATCGGTGCGCTGTTGTCGAGCATCACCAGCGCCACGATCCGGCGCGGGCTATCCAGCTTGATCGACAGGATCTGGCCGGCGGGCACACCGTCGAAATTGACCGGGCCGCCACGGCGCAGGCCGCTGGCGGAACCGCCCTCGAACACCACGCGCAACTGGCTGCGGCTCTGGATGCTGCGCCATTTCTGCACGCCGAGCAGGCCGCCGAACGCTACGGCGATCGCCGCCAGCGTCGCCGTGCCGATCACAAGATTGCTCGCGCGTGCCATGGGGCTGAGTCTACGGCCAAAGTGGGATGGTTGGAAGGTGCTCGAATGGCCGCGATTCTAGGTAGGGCGGGTTAGGGAAGCGTAACCCAGCCGATGCGTCGCGCCTGGATGACCGGATTGGCGGACTGCACTGCCGCCAATCTGCCCTACGACATCCTCAATGCCCGGCCGCGCGCTTGGCCGCGGCATTGTTCAACACGATCAGCGCATCGACGGCCACGCCCGTCCTGGTGTTGATCAGGAAGGGGTTGATGTCGATCGAGGCGATCCGGTTGCCGGCATCCGCGATCAAGTTGGACAGGCCGACCAGCGCTTTCACCGCCGAGGCCTCGTGCAGGGCCGGCTTGCCGCGATAGCCGCGCATCTTGATGCCGGCCTTGGTACGGCCGATCAAAAGACGGGCCTCGGCCTCGTCCAGCGGCGCACCGGCGAGCGCGACGTCCTTCATCAGCTCGATGTCGATGCCGCCGGTGCCGATCAGCACGACCGGCCCCATCTCGGCGTCGAGCGAGGCGCCGACCACGAGCTCGAGATCGGCCTTGACCTGCTGTGCGATCAGGATGCCGTCGAGCTTCGGCTTGCCCTTCAGCCTGTTGACCCGCGCGGTGATGTCGTTGAATGCCTTCTTCACCTCGGCCGCGCTGTCGAGGTTCAGCACCACGCCGCCGATGTCGGACTTGTGCAGGATCTCCGCACTGACGACCTTCGCCACGACCGGGAAGCCGATCTGCTTCGCAATCTTCACCGCCTCGGCCGCCGTCTGCGCGATCGCTTCCTTCGAGATCGGGATGCCGTAGGCCTTGAGCAGCTTCTTCGAGGCGACCTCGTCGAGCGCGGCGCCGGTCGCCGATCTCAACGTCTTCTCCAGCACGGCGCGCGCGGCGGGTTTCGAGCTCGATACGATGTCGGGCACCTCCTTGCGCAGCTTCGCATAGTCGAGCAGCGACTTGATCGCGGTCACCGCGCGGTCCATGCCCTGCATGACCGCGAGGTGCGGCAGCGACTTGCGCAAGTCCTTGGTGAATTCGGTGAAGCCGATCGACATCGCGCTGATATAGATCACCGGCTTGCAGGCCGCGCTCGCCATCTCGTTGACGATGCGCAAATTTCGCTCGCGCAGCTCGTGCGGCGTTTTCGGCAGCTCGGCATCGACGATGACGATGTCGATATCGGGGTCGTCGATCATCAGCTTGATCGACTTCATGTAGACCGATGGATCGACCACCGCGGCGAAGCCGGCGTCGAGCGGATTGCCGACGATCGAGCCGGGCCCGAGCATCTTCGCCAGCTCCGAGCTGACATGCGGACTCAGTGGCGCGAAGCTCAGGCCTGCGGCATGGAAGGCGTCGATCAGCATGCCGCGCTTGCCGCCGGACAGCGTGACGGCGGCGAGACGATCGCCCTTGGGTACGGCTGCATGCACGAAACACTCGGTGGTCTCGATCAGCTCGTCGAGCCCGCCGACCCGAATGACACCTTCGCGCGTTGCGATGGCGTCGAATGTCTCGATCGAACCTGCCAGCGCGCCGGTATGCGCCATCGCCGCTGCGCGGCCGCCTTCGGACGTGCCGAGCTTGAGCGCGATCACGGGCTTGCTCGCGGCGCGCGCCGCCTTGCAGGCATCGCGAAACGCCTTGGTGTTGCGCACACCTTCGAGGTAGACGACGATCACCTTGATGCTCGGATCCTCGGCGAAATAGCGCATCAGGTCCGGCGTCTCGAGGCCGGTCTCGTTGCCTGTGGTCACCATGTAGCCGACACCGACACCTCGATCCTCCAGCGCCTGGCGGATCGCCATGACGATGGCGCCGGATTGGCCGGCGATCGCCACCGCGCCTTGTTCCATGGTGACGATTCGATCGTCGATGTTGGTGAAGAGCTTTTCGCCGGCGCTCAAATTGCCGAGGCAGTTCGGACCGGTGACGGCAAGCCCCGTCTCGCGCACAGCTGCCTGGAGTTCGGCGGCGAGTTTCTGGCTCTCCTCGTCCTGCAGTTCGCTGAAGCCCGAAGTGACGATGGTGGCCGAACGTGCGCCGGCCGCGGCGGCCTCGCGGATCACCTGCACTGTAAAGCGCGCAGGCACCAGCACCAGGACGTGATCGGGCTTTTCCGGGAGGCTCGCAAGGTCCTTGTAGCAGGGGACGCCCCAGATGGCGTCGCGCTTGGCGTTGACCGGATAGAGTCCGCCCTCGTAGCCGTATTTGGTCAGGTTGTTCCAGATGCGTTCGGCGTAATTTCCGGGCTTGTCGGTCGCGCCCACCAGCACGATGTTGCGCGGGTGCAGCATGGCGTGGATGCCCTTGACGATGTCGCTGGCGTCGGGCGGTGGAGACCATGGGCGGGACGCGGACGCTGTAGACACATGGGCTTCCATGGTGTGACCTCACCGCTTGTTCTTGTTTGGTGGCGCGCCGCTCTGTTCTATGGCGAGTCCTTCGGGGTGGCAACCATGCGGCTGTCATGCCGTGTGGTGGAATGAAGCGTGCATGGGCGTATTGCGCGTCCGGTGGGCGATCTATCCGTCGGCTCCGATCAACGTCGCATGCAGGATGTAGCGCTCAGGGCCGGGCGCGACGGCGTCGAAGGGCCAGCAGGTCGCGAGAATGAGCTCGAAGCCCGGTGCCGTGGGGTCGATGCCGGATGCATCGAAACGGACCACGGCCGAGGAATCTGCGCGATAGCGAAAACGTTGACCGTCGCTGCGTGTGACATCGATGACGTCACCAATGGCGACATTCCGCAGGAAGCGGAAATGAGTGTCGCGATGGGCGGCATACACCGCCGTCCCGCGTTCTCCCGCATCAGCCGTGTGCCGGATATGGCCGGGTCCGAAAGCCAGCGCCTGTCCGGTCGCGCCTTCCAGCACGATGGCGCTGGCGCCGATCCGTTTCACCTCGATCCGCGCGACCGGCCAGGTGTCGGCCCACGACCATGGCTTGACCGCCTTTCCGGTCGCAATGCTCCTGTCGAACGCGCGCTCCAACAGCACCTGCGCGAGCCATGCCTTGGCGTGGATGTAGGCGCCGTCGCCGAACAAGAAGAGGCCTGCAAGCGTGAGAGCCAGAGGAGAGATGAGGCGGGGCATCAATCACCTTGAGAAAAAGGCGCGCGCGGCTCTTGCAGGGGACGGGCAGCCGCGCGCGCTGAGGTAGAGGAGTTCGGGGGCTCCTCTCTCAAGCGGCGTCAGTGAGCAAGGGCCGACGCCGGTTGAACACGAACAGGATCAGGGCGAGCACGATCAGGACCAGGCCTGCCATCATCTTCAGCTCGGCCGAGGTTGCAGTCTTGGGCAGGCGGATTGCATCGGGCGCGGCAGGCGCCGGCCGCCTCAGCTCCGGCTGGTTGCGCGCATCGGCGTGACGTTCACGCAGCTGCGTCGGGACCTGGGGCCGCTCGCCGAACACCTTCTCGAAGTCCCAGCCGGCGGGCAGGTTGATGGGCAGCTCGCTGAGCTTGAGCGGCACGCCCTCGGGGCGGCTCGGCGTCTTGTCGACCGCGACGAGGCTGGTCAGTCGCGTGACGATCTGGTGGTCGAGCGCTAGCGCCAGGATCGTCTTGTCGGCTTCCTCAGTCGTCAACTCGCGCAGCGTGCGCGCGACTTCCGCATCGGCGATCTTGCGCCTGGCCCAGAGCTTTGACAGGCCCTTGCCTTCGGCGGCGTTTTGCAGCGGTATCGTCACCGTCCACGGACGGTCGCCGACGCGTCCCTTGATCTCGAGTGAGCCTGCGAGCTTGTCCAGCCTTGCCGCCAGCACCAGGGGCTCGTCGCGGTAGACGTCGGGAATGATCGCCGGGGTGACATCTGCCGCGCCTTCCGAGAAATTTGCGGTGAGGCCGGTCACGGCCGGATTTTCGAGCTTGGTGAACAGGCCGCGCATGCGCTCCTCCACCTGCTCGACGGAGCCGATATGGGTAAAGGCGCCGCGGCCGAGCTCGGCGGCGCGCGTCATCAGATAGGTGTTGGGTGCGGACCCGATCCCGACCATGAACACACGCGAGCGGCCGCGCATCGCGGTGATCGTTTCGAACAATTGCTGCTCATTGCCGATCGCGCCGTCGGTCAGGAACACGACCTGGCGGACCATGCTGTTGTCGCCGAGCTTGTCGGCCAGCGCAGCGCGCATCGCCGGCACCATCTCTGTTCCGCCGCGCGCCTGCAAGGCGCCGACGAACGAGGTGGCCTCGCCGACATGCGCCGCGTCCGCCGGCACGGAGGCCGGAAACAGCGTGTCCATGGTGTCGTCGAAACGGATCACGTTGAAGCGGTCGGTCGGCTGGAGACGAGAGAGTGCGTAAGTGAGGCTGGCCTTGGCCTGGACAATCGAGGTGCCACCCATCGATCCTGAATTGTCGATCACGAACACGACCTCGCGTGATTGCGGCTTCTGCGTCGCCTGCTCGACGGCGGGCGGGGTGACGAAGGCGAGCAGGTAATCGGCACCGCCGATGCGTTCGCGGAACAGGCCGACCGACGGCGCCTTGTCCGCAGCCGGCTTCCAGGTCAGCTCGAAATCGCGGTCGGCGGGGATGGCCCCGTCGGCGAGCGTGACGAGGCGCGTCGCATCGTCCGGGCGTTCGACCTTGACGTCGTGGTGATGGCTCTTGACCTCGCCGAGCGCAAAGCCGGCTTTCAGGCGCACGGTGATGCTGGTCGGATTGACCTGCGCATTCTTGGCGGGATCCAGCACCGGAGGCGAGATGCGGTCGCGGTCCGGAACCGGATCTGACGTCGCTGCGCCCCAGCCCGAGCCGTCCTTGCGGAAATCGACGCTCTGCACGATCGGCGCCGGATTGTAGCGCGGTCCGACCACGAGCGGCAGGCGCAACGAGTATTCGTTTCCGGCCTGATGCACCGGCTCCTGGTACTCGATCTGGACCAGAACGGTCTCGCCGGGACCGATATTGGCCACCGAGTTGGTGAAGATGTTCGGCCGCTCCTGCTCGGTGAGCGCAGCCTTCTGGCCGGCGCGGCGCGCCTCCTCGTAGATCACGCGAGCCTGCTGCCGTTCCTTGATGTCGCCGACGATGACGCGGTCGCCGACCACCATCTTCAGGGTATCGACGGCGCCACCAGTCGCGAGCGGATAGACATAGGTCGCCTCGACCCAATCCTTGGTCGGGTTGCGGAAGACCTGCGTGACCCGGGCGCGCAGCGTCGGACCCGATACCGTGACGTCAACGTCGATGCCGAGGCGGATTGCTTCGGTGTAGGCGCCGTCCTCCTTCAGGAGCAGGGTGCCGGACCTTGCGTCGCCGGGCTGGAGCAGGCTGGCCTGTTCGGTCGTGGCCGACCAACTTGTTCCCAGGCTCACCAGAAGGGCCAGGAAGGCGACCAGCATCACCGCGATGCCCTGCGCGAGCAGGAATAGTCCGACTTTGATGACGCGGCTCAACAGGGGGTGTTCGTCGTTCTCGGCCGTGTCGTAGGTGTCCATTTCTTGCTCCCGAAGCATGTTTGCTGGCCTCAACATCCGTCGGCAGGGCAGCATTTCGCGAGCAGAATGATCGGCAATGTTCTGCCGCGGCCGGCCCTGGCAGGATGCGGCCGCGGCAGCCATGTGCGGTTTTGTGCTGGTTTGTCCGGCCTGCTAGAGTGTCCGCGCTGGAGCAGGGCTAACAATGCAGACGCAGGATAAACTCACCGACAAGCAGCTTTCGGACGAGCAGAGTCGAGAGATCGCCGAAACCATTCGCGAGGAACTCGCCAGACGCCGGATCTCCCGGCAGGCGCTTGCCGAGCAGGCCAAGCTCAGCCTGTCGACGCTGGAGAAGGTGCTCGGCGGCCGCCGGCCGTTCACGCTGGCGACGACGGTCCGGCTGGAGCAGGCGCTAGGCGTCTCCTTGCGCAAAAATGCCGTCGTGGTGACGCCTCCCGCGGCAAGCGACGTCGCGCCCGACAGCCTCGGCTCCTATGCGCATCGCGCGGTCACCTGGCTCGAGGACGTCTACATCACCCTGCGGCCGTCCTTCGGCGACAAGGATGCAATCTTCGCCTATCGCACCGAGATCGCCTGGGAGCCGAAAGTCTCTTCGCTGGTCTTCCGCGAGGGCGATCGGACCGATGCCGCTTACGAGCATACCGGCGAGGTCGCCGTTCCCCATCAGTCCGGCTTCATCTACCTCGTCATCATCAAGCACGGTCAGCATCGCGTGATCACGGTGTCGCGGCCGACGGTTGCCGGCGAGATGTACGGCATCATCTCGACGCTCCGCGCCGGGCCCGGCTCGCAGCTCACGCCGATCGCCGCGCCCATCGCCTACGTGCCGCTCAGGAATATTCCGAAGCCCTCCTTGGGGCGGGTTGCGCCCGACGACGGCAACTACGTCCTGTATCGAAAGCATCTGCGCCGCACGGTGGAAGAGCCCTTCGCGCTGTTCCTGCCCGCGTAGCCTCGCTTCGACTTCGTTCGCAGACAAAAAGATAGCGGCCGTTTCGGCCGCTATCTGGATTGGGCAATGCCCAGCTAATGCGAGCTAGCCCCGGTCTCGGCGCTGATGATGTCGCCGAAAAGCTCCCACTGACCAGCCTTGAAGCGAATCATCTTGAGTTGCTCGATCGGCGCGAAGTCGTTGGCGCCGGTGTTGATCTTGATTCCGGGGATCAGCGTATCGGGAGCAAAATCCTTCAGGCTCGCGGCCTGCTTCATCACATTCTCCCGGGTCAGGTTGTCGCCACACTGCTTCAATGTCTGAACCAGGGTCTGCGCGGCGGCATAGCCGTAGACGATGTTGGTGTCGGAGACGTTGGCGCCGGGCATGTATTTGTCGATGAAGGCGAGAAACTTCTTCATGCCCTCATCGTCTTTCCATTGTGGGTCCGATGCGTCCTTCAGATAGCTCGCCGACAGCACGCCTTCCGACGCATCGAGCCCGGCCGGCTTCATCACCGCCCCGATCGAGATCGACACGTCGGTCATCACATGCATCGGCCTCCATTCGAGCTCGGCGATCTTCTTGATCGCCTGTGCCGCGAACTTCGGCGTCGAGATGTTGACGAAGACGTTGGCGCCGGTGCCCTTTAGCTTGACGATGTGGGAATCGATCGAAGGCTCGGTGGTCTCGTAGCTCTCTTCCGCGACGATCAGCGAGGAGGCCTTGTCGCCGAAGATCTCCTTGATGCCGGCGACGTAGTCCTTGCCGAAATCGTCATTGGCATAGAAGATCGCGACCTTCGCGTCGGGCTTGGCCTGCAGGATATATTTCGCGAAGATCCGCGCCTCGACCCGGTAGCTCGGCTGGAAGCCCATGGTCCAGGGAAAACCCTTGGGGTCATTCCACTTGCTGGCGCCGGTTGCGAGGAAGAGCTGCGGGACCTTCTTGGCGTTGTGGTACTTCTGCACGGCGGTCTGGGTCGGCGTGCCCAGCGCGTTGAAGACGAGGAACACCTCGTCGCTTTCGATCAGCTTGCGGACCTGCTCCACGGTCTTGGGCGGCGAATAGCCGTCATCATAGGAGATCCAGTTGATCTTGCGGCCGTTGATGCCGCCCTGGTCGTTGATCATCTTGAAATAGGCTTCCTCGGTCTTGCCGATAATGCCGTAGGCGGAAGCGGGACCCGAATAGGCCTCGACATTGCCGATCTTGATCTCGGTGTCGCTGGCGCCGGTGTCGTACTTCTTTTGTGCGAAAGCGTCTTGAACCGAAAGCAGGGTCAGGGCCGTTGCCGCGGCGAGCAGGGCGAGTTTCTTCTTGTTCATAGAAATTCCTTGGGGTTTCTTGTGGTGTGGAAAGGCACTTCAAAACAAAAAGCGCCCGCGAGGGGCGCTTTGGTCAGGCGTTCGCCACCTTCTTGTCGACTTCGGAGGCGACCGAGAACTCCTTGCGTAGGGTCGGCTTGTGGATCTTGCCGGTGGCGTTGCGCGGCAGTGCCTCGACGAAGCTGATGTGACGCGGGCATTTGAAACGCGCGAGGTTGGCCGCGCAATGCGCGAAGACCTCCGCCTCCGTCAGCTTTTGTCCCGGCTTGACCGCGATGATGGCAAGGCCCACTTCGCCCCATTGCGCATCGGGAATGCCGATCACGGCAGCCTCCGCGATAGCCGTGAGCTGGTGCAGGACGTTCTCGACCTCGGCCGGGTAGACGTTCTCGCCGCCGGAGATGTACATGTCCTTCCAGCGGTCGACGATGTAGTAGAAGCCTTCCTCGTCGACGCGGGTCGCATCGCCGGTGTGCAGCCAGCCGTCGGTGAAAGACGTCTTGTTTGCTTCCGGCCTGTTCCAGTAGCCCGGCGTGATGTTGGGGCCCTTGACCCAGAGCTCACCGAGCTCGCCGACATCGGCATCGCTGCCGTCGGGGCGGACGATGCGCACTTCCGTGTGCAGCACCGGCTTGCCGGCGGAGCCGGCCTTGCGCGCGGCATCCTCGCGATCGAGCACCAGAACGGCCGGAGAGGTCTCGGTCATGCCGTAGCCCTGCTGAAGCGCGACGCCGCGCGCCTCCCAGACCTTCAACAGTGGCACCGGCATCGGAGCGCCGCCGACACCGCCGACGATCAGCCGGCTGAGATCGGTCGTCGCGAAGGCCGGGTGCTGCGCCATGAACTGGTAGATCGCGGGCACGCCGAAGAACACGTTGATGCCCTGCGCGGGATCGTTGATCAGGCCGAGCGCCGTGCCGGGATCGAAGGCGCGCATGATCATCACGGTGCCGCCGGCGTGCAGCACCGGATTGGTGTAGCAATTGAGGCCGCCGGTATGGAACAGCGGCAGCACCGTGAGCAGCACCGAGGCCGGTCCGATGCAGGCGGGGCCGCCGAGATTGACGCAATTCCAGAAGGTCATGCCGTGGGTGATGGTTGCGCCCTTCGGATGGCCCGTCGTGCCCGAGGTGTACATGACGGTGGAGACGTCATCGAGCGTGACTTCTTCGGCGCGGTCGAGCGGCTTCGCGGCAGCGATTCCGGCTTCGTAGGTGCCGCCCGGGCCGAGCAGCAGGCTGGTCGCGACGTTGCAGAGCTTTGCGACGGCGAGCGCCGTCTCGGCCAGATCCGTGTCGTGGATCATCACCTTCGGCGCACAGTCGGCAGTGATGAACTGGAGCTCGGGAACGGTGAGGCGTGTGTTCAGCGGCACGAAGATGGCGCCGAGCCGGCCGCAGGCGAACTGCACTTCCAGCGTATCGGTCGTGTTCAGCGCCAGCACCGCGACACGATCGCCGCGCGAGACCTTCAGCGTGTGACGAAGGAGCGAGGCGAGGCGCGAGACGCGGGCGTCGAGCTGCGAGTAGCTGAAGCGGCGCTCGCTAGCGAGGTCGATCACCGCAACCTTGTTCGGCGTGCGGCGGCCATGATGGGTGATCCAGTCGTAGTAACGAACGGCCAAGAATTCCTCCCTCGGCGGTTTGTGCCGCCATCCCTCTTGCTGCCCCGTGGGGTGCCCGGCGTGGCGCTGGCGCCAGCCGGAGTCTGTGCAACAACGTTTTTTTGAGCCAGAGTTAGCCTGTGCGGGACGAAAATCGTCTTGCGTGGAGTTGCTAGGCCATGGGCTGCGGTGGAGCGGCTCCTGCGGTCAGCCACTCTGCGCAAGTGAATGGCGAATGTTCCAGCCATGGTGGACGAGCGAATCCGCCAGAGGGCGAGACTGCAATGAAGAACCCTTTCTATACCGCCGAGCACGACGCCTTCCGCGACGTCATGCGCCGTTTCGTCGAGAAGGAGATCACCCCGTTCGCCCATGAGTGGGACGAGGCCGGCGAATTCCCGCGCGTGCTCTATCGCAAGGCCGCCGAGATCGGCCTCCTGGGGCTCGACTTTCCCGAGGAATATGGCGGGATCGCCGCCGACCAGTTCATGAAGATCGTCGCCAGCCAGGAACTGGCGCGCGCCGGCGCCGGCGGCGTCAGTGCCAGCCTGATGAGCCACACCATCGGTTCGCCGCCGATCGCGCGCGCGGCTCGGCCGGAGGTGAGGGCGCGCGTGCTGCCGCAAGTCTTGTCCGGCGAGAAGATCTCCGCGCTCGCGATCACAGAGCCGGGCGGCGGCTCCGACGTCGCGAACCTAAGGACCCGGGCGCGGCGCGACGGCGATCACTACGTCGTGAGCGGCGAGAAGACCTTCATCACCTCGGGCATGCGCGCCGACTATCTGACTGTTGCGGTGCGCACCGGCGGCGAGGGCGCCGGCGGCGTCAGCCTGCTCCTGATCGAAGGCGACACGCCCGGGTTGTCGCGGACGAAGCTGAAGAAGATGGGCTGGTGGGCCTCCGACACCGCGACGCTGCATTTCGACGAATGCCGCGTCCCGGCCGAAAACCTGATCGGCGAGGAAGGCCAGGGCTTCAAGATCATCATGCAGAACTTCAACAGCGAGCGCATGGGCATGGCGGCGAGCTGTACCGCCTTCGCGCGGGTCTGCCTCGACGAGGCGGTTGCCTACGCGAAAGAGCGCAAGACTTTCGGCAAGCCACTGGCCCAGCACCAGGTCATTCGCCACAAGATCGTCGACATGGCGCAGAAGGTCGCGGCCTCGCAAGCGATGCTGGAGATGCTGGCCTGGCGGCTCGAGCAGGGCGAAAGCCCGGTGGCGGAAATCTGCATGATGAAGAACCAGGCGACGCAAACCATGGCCTTCTGCGCCTCGGAAGCCGTGCAGATCTTCGGCGGCGCCGGCTTCATGCGAGGCATCAAGGCCGAGCGCATCTATCGCGAGGTCAAGGTCAATGCCATCGGCGGCGGCACCGAGGAGATCATGAAGGATCTGGCGTCCAGGCAGATGGGGCTGTGACTGGCGGTCATTCCGGGGCGCAAAGCGCAGCGGAGCGAGCCCGGAATCCATCGGGCTGCAGATTCCGTCGAGAAATGGATTCCGGGCTCATCGCTTCGCGATGCCCCGGAATGACGATGAGGACAAAAATGCTATTTACCGCTGACCACGACGATATCCGCCGCAGCCTGCAAAAGTTCATCGCGAACGAGATCAATCCTCATGTCGATGAATGGGAGAAGGCCGACATCTTCCCGGCGCACGAGCTGTTCAAGAAGATGGGCAATCTCGGCTTCCTCGGGCTGAACAAGCCGGTCGAGTTCGGCGGCTCGGGCCTCGACTACTCCTACGCGCTGATGATGGCGGAGGAGCTGGGCGCCATCACCTGCGGCGGCGTGCCGATGGCGATCGGGGTGCAGACCGACATGGCGACGCCCGCGCTGGCGCGGTTCGGCTCGGACGAGGTGCGTCGCGAATTTCTGGCACCCTCGATTTCCGGCGACTACGTCGCCTGCATCGGCGTCTCCGAGCCCGGCGCGGGCTCCGACGTCGCCTCGATCAAGACCCAGGCGCGCTCAGACGGCGACGACTACGTCGTCAACGGCGGCAAGATGTGGATCACGAACGGCACGCAGGCCGACTGGATCTGCCTGCTCGCCAACACCGGCGACGGGCCGGTTCACCGCAACAAGTCCCTGATCTGCGTGCCCATGAAGAGCAAGGGCGTCACGGTGGCGCGAAAGCTCGACAAGATGGGCATGCGCTCGTCCGACACGGCGCAGATCTTCTTCGACAATGTCCGCGTGCCCAAGCGCAACCGCATCGGCGAGGAGGGCAAGGGCTTTACCTACCAGATGATCCAGTTCCAGGAGGAGCGGCTGTGGGGCGCGGCCGCCTGCCTCAAGTCGCACGAATACATCATCAACGAGACCATCGAGTACACCCGCAACCGCAAAGCCTTCGGCCAGAGCATCCTCGACAATCAGGTCGTGCACTTCAAGCTGGCGGAGATGCAGACCGAGGTCGAGCTGCTGCGCGCGCTGATCTATCGTGCCGCCGAGCAGCTGGTGGCGGGCGAAGACGTGACCAGGCTTGCGACCATGGCCAAGCTGAAGGCCGGCCGCCTCGGCCGCGAGCTCACCGACGCCTGCTTGCAATTTTGGGGCGGAATGGGCTTTACCAACGAGACGCCGGTCAGCCGCGCCTATCGTGACAGCCGCCTGACCTCGATCGGCGGCGGCGCCGACGAGGTCATGCTGATGGTCCTGTGCAAGATGATGGGCACGTTGCCCGGCAGCAAAGGGAGTGCTTGATGATCACGCTCTATCACTGCGACGCTGCGCGCTCGTTTCGCCCGCTCTGGATGCTGGAGGAGATGGGGCTGCCCTACGAGCTGAAGATGCTGCCGTTCCCGCCGCGCGTCTTCGCCAAGGAGTATCTCGCGATCAATCCGCTGGGCACGATTCCCTTCATGGTCGACGGCGAAGCGAAGATGACCGAATCCTCCGGCATCTGCCACTATCTCGGCGTCAAATACGGCCCGACGCCGTTGATGGTCGGACCGGAGGATCCTGCCTACGGCGCCTTCCTGAACTGGATGTATTTCAGCGACGCCACGTTAACCTTCCCACAGACGCTGGTGCTCCGATACACCCAGCTCGAACCGGAGGAGCGCCGCAACCCGCAGGTCGCCACCGACTACGCAAAATGGTTCTTGGGGAGACTGCGCGCGGTCGAGGCAGCCATGGCGAATGCCGAAACGTTGTGCGCGGGCCGCTTCACCGCCGCTGACATTGTCATCGGATACGCGCTTCGCCTGGCGAGTAACATCGGGCTCGCCAAGGATTTCGGGCCAAATGTCGCAGCCTATTGGGCTCGCCTGCAGCAGCGCGACGGTTTCAAGCGCGCAGTTGCTGCGGAACAGAAGGCTGGCGCCGAGCAGAATGTTGCGCCAAGGGCGAGGGCGTAAGGGGGCTGTCATTCCGGGCGATGCGCAGCATTGAGCCCGGAATCTCGAGGTTCCGGGGTCGGTCCTGCGGACCGCCCCGGAACGACGATGCATGTTTCGATGACAGCGCTATCCTATCGTGACAGCGCCCAAATTTCCGCTAAGGTGACCTCCGTCCGCAGCGGCCAGAGAGCCGCGCGAGGAGGACCCCAATGGAAGATAAAGGTCGCGAATCCGACCATCTGATGCTGATCACACCGGAGCGGGTATTCTATGCTGGCCTGCTCGGCCGGCCCCGCAAGCGGACCCCCGGCTGCTGCCATGTCTATGTCGCGGTGAAGGGCAGCCTGCACCTGACGATCGACGACGTCCAGACGTCGGACGAGTTGATCGTGACCCTGCCGAACCAGCTGCACACCATCGCCAGCGACTACCGCACCGTGATCAGTGTAACGTTGGAGCCCGAAAGCA
The DNA here is from genome assembly GCF_054602315.1 of Bradyrhizobium cedriense. Taxonomy (NCBI): domain Bacteria; kingdom Pseudomonadati; phylum Pseudomonadota; class Alphaproteobacteria; order Hyphomicrobiales; family Nitrobacteraceae; genus Bradyrhizobium; species Bradyrhizobium cedriense. The sequence continues at coordinate 462,636 of NZ_JBTSWB010000004.1, forward strand.
TGCCGGATGGCGTGATCGAGGCCCTGGCCGAGCGGCTCCGGGGGCCGGACAAGGCCGCCTATGCGCGCAAGATCCTGGCCGCCTACACGCTGCTGCGCCAGCGCCGCTACGGCGACATCACCACGGCCGAGTTCGACGAGATGTGTTTTGGCGAGGCACTGCCGCGCCGCGTGCTCGATCCGCGCGTGATGCGCGCGGTCGCCCGCATCGGACGTTTCTCCGGCGAGCCGGTGACCGCCGATACCTGCGCCGCCGAGGCTGGGCTCTCGGCCTCGCGCTTCCTGCATCTCTTCAAGGAGGAGACCGGCATCTCGTTCCGCTCGTTCCGTGCCTGGAAGCGTGCGCGGCATTTGCTGCACTTCGCCAATCAGGACCTCAACCTCGCCCATCTCGCGCAAGACATCGGCTATCCCGACTCGACCCATTTCAGCCATTCGATCCGTCGCTTCTACGGCTTGAAGCCGCGCGCGATCTTCGTCGGCTCGCGCGATCTTGCGATCTATCGCAGCACCGAGACGGTGCGGCTTGCGGAGGCGAGCTAGCGCCGCGCGCATAGGGTGGGCAAAGCGGCTTGTCCGCCGGTGCTCGAAGAGCGAAGGCGGAAGCGTGCCCACCATCTTCGATCCGCGCTGAGACGTGGTGGGCGCGGCGCAAGAGCGCCTTTGCCCGCCCTGCGACAGCTCTGCGATCTCTCGTCCTTTTCCAGCTTCTCCGCGCAAGAAGCCGCATGTCGCGCGTCACATGATCGCAAGCGTTGAATTCTCAACGTGCGAGACATTATTGGCATGAGCGACAAGGCCGTCATCACCTGCGCGCTGAACGGCGTGCTCACCGACCCGAAGCAGCACAACGTGCCTGTGACGCCCGAGCAGATGGCGCGCGAGGCCAAGGCTGCATTCGATGCCGGCGCGTCCATCATGCACATCCATCTGCGCCAGCAGGCGCCGGGCAAGGGGCACCTGCCGTCCTGGGAGGTTGCTGTCAGCAAGGAGATTCAGCAGGCGATCCGCGAGGCGTGTCCGGGCGTGATCATCAACCATACCTCGGGGGTCTCCGGCCCGAACTACAGTGGCGCGCTCGATTGCATCCGCGAAACCAGGCCGGAGATCGCCGCCTGCAATGCCGGTTCACTGAACTACCTGAAAGTGAAGGCCGACAACACCTGGGCCTGGCCGCCGATGATGTTCGACAATGCGGTCGAGAAGGTGAAGGACTATCTCGACGCCATGAACGCGGTCGGCACCATCCCTGAGTTCGAATGCTTCGACGTCGGCATCGTCCGCTGCGTCGGCATGTATCGCCAGGTCGGCATGTACAACGGCCCGCTCGAGTATAATTTCGTGATGGGTGTCGCCTCCGGCATGCCTGCTGATCCCGAGCTGCTGCCGATCCTGATCAAGCTGAAGCGCCCCGAGGCGAACTGGCAGGTCACCGCGATCGGCCGCGAGGAGATCTGGCCGCTGCACCAGCGTTGCGCGGAGCTCGGCGGTCATCTCCGCACGGGGCTGGAGGACACTTTCTATCTCGCCGACGGCACGAAGGTGACCTCGAACGGCCAGTTGATCGAAGCCGTCGCCGCCTGCGCGCGGCGTGCCGGCCGCGACATCGCGAGCCCCGCCGAGGCGCGGAAGATCTTTGGGACGAATCGCTGAATATTCCCGTCGTTCCGGGGCGATGCGAAGCATCGAACCCGGAACCTCGAGATTCCGGGTTCACGCTTCGCGTGCCCCGGAATGACGATCAAGGTCTGTCATGTCCATTCTCGAAAACACCATTTCCCGCGGCGGCGCCGCCTACCAGGCCAACCGCGACGGCATGCTCGCGCTGATCGACCGCATGCGCGCGCTGGAAGAGCGTACACGGGCGGCGTCGGCCGCAGCCAAGGATCGCTTCCACAAGCGCGGACAGTTGCTGCCGCGCGAACGCGTCGCGCTGGTGCTCGATCCCGGGGCGCCCTTCATCGAGCTGTCGACGCTCGCGGGCTACATGTTCGACGTGCCCGATGCGGCCAAGAGCGTGCCGGGCGGCGGCGTCATCGCCGGCATCGGCTTCGTCTCGGGCGTGCGCTGCATGGTCAGCGCCAACGACGCCGGCATCGATGCCGGCGCGCTCCAGCCCTATGGCCTCGACAAGACGCTTCGGGTGCAGGAGCTCGCACTGGAGAACAAGCTGCCTTACGTCCAGCTCGTCGAAAGCGCGGGCGCCAATCTGTTGCGCTACCGTGTCGAGGACTTTGTCCGCGGCGGCAACATCTTCCGTAACCTCGCGCGCCTCTCCGCGGCCGGCCTTCCGGTCGTCACCGTCACGCATGGATCTTCGACGGCGGGCGGCGCCTATCAGACCGGTCTCTCCGACTACATCGTCATGGTCCGGGGCCGCACCCGCGCCTTCCTTGCAGGGCCGCCGCTGCTGAAGGCCGCAACCGGCGAGATCGCGACCGAGGAAGAGCTCGGCGGCGCCGAGATGCACACGCAAGTCTCCGGCCTCGGCGACTATCTCGCCGAGGATGATCGTGACGCGCTGCGCATCGCCCGCGAGATCATGGCCGCGCTGGAATGGGAGCGGCCGGGCCGGGCGGCTTCCCAGTTCAGGCCGCCGCGCTACGACCAGGACGAACTGCTCGGCATCATGCCGATGGACCATAAGCGCCCGGTCGACATGAAGCAGGTGATCGCACGCATCATCGACGATTCCGATTTCACCGAGATGGCGCCGAATTACGGGTCCGCCACGGTCTGTGGCCACGCCCGCATCGAAGGGCAGGCCATCGGCATCATCACCAACAACGGCCCGCTCGATCCCGCCGGCGCCAACAAGGCGACACATTTCATCCAGGCCTGCTGCCAGACCCGGACGCCGTTGCTCTATCTGAACAACACCACCGGCTACATGGTCGGCAAATCCTACGAAGAGGCCGGCATGATCAAGCACGGCTCGAAGATGATCCAGGCGGTCACCTCGGCGACGGTGCCGCAGATCACGATCTATTGCGGCGCCTCCTTTGGCGCCGGCAATTACGGCATGTGCGGGCGCGGCTTCCATCCGCGCTTCTGCTTCTCCTGGCCCAATGCCAGGACCGCGGTGATGGGCGGCGAGCAGGCGGCCGAGACCATGGCGATCGTGACGGAAGCCGCCGCTGCGCGCCGCGGCAAGCCGATCGAGAAGGACAAGCTCGAGGCCATGAAGGCGCAGATCGTCGGCGTGTTCGACGGCCAGATGGACGTGTTCTCGACCAGCGCGCGCGTGCTCGACGACGGCGTGATCGACCCACGTGACACCCGCGCGGTGCTGTCCGAGGTGCTCGCGATCTGCCGCGAGGGCGATGCGCGCGCACCCCAGCGCATGCAATTCTCGGTGGCCCGCCCATGAGGAACGGATCAGTGCAGCACCGGCCGTTCTTCAAGGTCCTGATCGCCAACCGTGGCGAGATCGCATTGCGCGTGATGCGCAGCGCGCGGCGCTTGGGCTTAAGCGTCGTCGCCGTCTATTCGGATGCCGATCGCGACGCGCTCCATGTGCGGCAGGCCGACCAGGCCATTCGCATCGGCGAAGCCCTGCCGGCGCAATCCTATCTCAAGATTCCCGCGATCGTCGCCGCCGCCAAGGCGAGCGGCGCGGACGCGGTCCATCCTGGCTACGGCTTCCTGGCCGAGAACGAGGAGTTCGCGCGCGCCTGCAAGGAGGCGGGTCTCGTCTTCATCGGGCCGTCGCCGCAGGCGATCGCGGCGATGGGCAACAAGGCCGGCGCCAAGGAGATCATGAAGAAGGCCGGCGTGCCCATCGTGCCCGGCTATCAAGGCGTCGAGCAGGGCGACGAGGTCATGCTGGCGGAAGCCAGAAAGATCGGCTTTCCCGTGATGATCAAGGCGGTTGCGGGCGGCGGCGGACGCGGCATGCGGCTCGTCGCTGATGCCGCATCTTTCCCCGATGCGTTGCGTAGCGCGCGGTCGGAGGCCAAGGCGGCGTTCGGTGATCCCACAGTAATCCTCGAACGCGCGATCCAGAACCCGCGCCATATCGAGATCCAGGTGTTCGGCGACAGCCACGGCAACGCCATCCATCTCGGCGAGCGCGATTGCTCGGTGCAGCGGCGGCACCAGAAGCTGATCGAAGAAGCGCCGTCGCCCGCCGTGACGCCGGAGCTGCGGACAAGGATGGGAGAGGTCGCCGTCGCCGCAGTGAAGGCGCTGCGTTATGAGGGCGCCGGCACGCTGGAATTTCTCCTCGATGCGAGCGGCGAGTTCTACTTCATGGAGATGAACACGCGCCTCCAGGTCGAGCATCCCGTGACCGAGGCGATCACCGGGCTCGATCTGGTCGAGCTGCAGCTGCGCGTCGCGCGTGGCGAACCGCTGCCGGTGAAGCAGCAGGACATCCGCTTCACAGGCCACGCCATCGAGGTGCGGTTGTGCTCGGAAGACGCCGCTCAGGATTTCATGCCGCAGTCCGGACGCATGGCGCGCTGGCAGGTGCCCGACGGCATCCGCGTCGAGCATGCGCTGCAATCGGGCTCGGAGATTCCGCCGTTCTACGATTCCATGATCGCCAAGGTGATCAGCCACGGCGCCAATCGCGACGAGGCGAGGGGGCGGCTGATCGTCGGCCTGGAGCAGCTCACCGCGTTTGGCGTGACCACCAACCAGGCGTTCCTGATGTCCTGCCTGCGCCATCCCGGGTTTGCCGGGGGCGAGGCGACGACGGCGTTCATCGGCGCACATCGCGACGAGCTGATGGCGCCCTCCGCGAACGCCGCATTTGACGCTGCACTGGCCGGGCTTCTGCTCTACGTCACCAACCCGCGCGCGCCGTCATGGCAGGGCGGGCGGAGTCTCGCCGCCAGCTTTCCGCTGCCGGCAAAAATCGAAATCGCCGGCCACGTGCATGAGCTCGAAGTGACGCGGGAGCGAGATGGCAGCTACACCGTCGCCGGCGACGACCGTCGGGAAAGGTTCGAGATCGAACAGCTCGATGGCGTTGCGGTTCGTTTCCGCCATGACGGTGTGATGGACAGTGCCAAATTCCTGCGCGATGGCGACCGGCTCTACCTCCAGCATCGCGGCATCCCGCTTGCGGTGAATGATCTCACGCTGGCCGCGCCGAAGGCGGCCGCGAGCAATGGCGGCGACGGCAAGGTCCGCGCCGCCATGAACGGCCGCGTCGTCGCCGTGCTGGTCAAGCCGGGCGACCGGGTCACCGCGGGCCAGCCGGTCATGACGTTGGAAGCGATGAAGATGGAGCACGTTCACAAGGCCGGCATCGACGGTATCGTTGCAGCGATCGACGTTGCCGAAGGCGAGCAGGTGACCACGGGCCGCATCGTGGCGGAGATCGGGGCCTAGTCTCGCGTCCCGGATGCATCGGGCGCGCCGGGATCCAATCACCCAGGCCGCGGGCGCTTCGGGGCGCGCTTTCGCAGTAAGCGGGGCCTGCGCCGGCCGCGCGCTCCCCTATTCGCGAACGTGCTGCCGTCTGACTAATTAATCAAATGATTCCAAGGTTATAGCCGAGAAGGCGGAGGCGTCACCGCGAACCATTGAACATTGTTCACTTCTGAGCTACAAATATGAACATCGTTCAATTCCCTCGGAGGCCTGCATGTTGCGCGTCAATGAGTTTGCCGGAGCGACCGGCGCCAAGCTCCCCTCGGCGTCCCGCCGACTCGGCGAAACGAAAATTCGTGAAAAATATCTGATCGCCGCGCTGTTTGTGCTCACGCTGGTGGCGCTGCTGGCGCCCCCGCTGCCCGCCTCCGCCTGGCACATCCCGCATTTCGTCGACACCCGCAATTGGCTGGGCCTCCCCAACGCCGGCGACGTGCTGAGCAATCTCGCTTTTCTGGCGATGGGCACCTGGGGCCTGGTGCGGCTGCGCATCTGCCGCAACGCCCCCGCGGGTGCAGGCTGCCTCTTCCTGGGATTGATCCTCACTTGCATAGGGTCGGCCTTCTATCACCTCGACCCCGACGCGCCGCAGCGGCTCGTGGCCGATCGACTTGGCATGGCGGTGGCGTTCGCGGGCTTTCTGGGCATCGCGGCCGGCGAGCGCATCAGCGTGCGCGCCGGTCAGGCCATGGTGGTGCTCGTGACGGTTGCGGGCCTGCTCGCCGCTTGGGTCGCGCGCGAGAACCTCACACCATGGGTCGTGGTGCAATTCGGCGGCATCGCGCTCACGGCGGCTCTTGCGCTGACGCGGCCCCAGCCTGGCGCGCTCGGCGTTCCGCTCGGCGGTGTGCTTTTCTTCTACGTGCTGGCCAAGCTCTTCGAGCTCGGCGATGTCATCGTGTTCGAAGCGACGGGACATATCGTCTCGGGCCATACGCTCAAGCATCTGGCCGCCGCGCTGGCGGCGTGGCCGGTGATACGGACGTTGAGGCCTATTGCCCCCGCCCGGTCCCCTCGTTGAGCAAGCACGCCACCTGATGCCCGTCGCCGGCATCGACAAGTGCCGGCCGTTCCGTCCTGCAACGTTCCATCGCAAACCGGCAGCGGGTGTGAAACGCGCAGCCGGAGGGCGGGTCGACCGGACTCGGGACATCGCCGTCGACGAGCGGCGCGAGCTTTTTCGCCAGCGGATTGGCGATCGGCACAGAGGCGAGCAGGGCTTGCGTATAGGGATGACGCGGGTTGCGGAACAGCTCATCCTTGTCGGCGATCTCGACGATCCGGCCGAGATACATCACGGCGACACGGTGGCTGATATGGGCGACCACGGCGAGATCGTGGGCGATGAAGAGGTAGGAAAAGCCGTGCTGGCGCTGGAGATCGATCAGGAGATTGATCACCTGCGCCTGGATCGAGACGTCGAGCGCGGAGACCGGCTCGTCGCACACGATCAGGCGCGGCCCGAGGGCGAGCGCCCGCGCGATGCAGATGCGCTGGCGCTGGCCGCCCGAAAACTGATGCGGAAAATTGCGCGTCTGGTCGGGCCGCAGCCCCACCTGTTCGAACAGTTTTGCGACCCGCGCCTCGAGCGCCTTGCCTGTGGCGAGCCCATGCACGGCAAGCGGCTCGCCGACGATATCGCCCGCGGTCATGCGCGGATTGAGTGAGGCAAACGGATCCTGGAACACGATCTGCATCGAACGGCGGTGCGGGCGCAGTGCCGTCTTGGACAGATGTGTGATGTCCTCGCCATCGAGACGGATCCGGCCCGAGGTCGGCTCCACCAGCCGCAGCACGCTGCGCGCCACCGTGGACTTGCCGCAACCGGATTCGCCGACGAGACCGAGCGTCTCGCCGGCCCCAAGCGCGAACGAGACGCCGTCGACCGCATGCACGGTGCCGACTTGCCGGCGCAACACGCCGGCGCGCACCGGGTAGTGCTTCTTGAGGTCGGTGACTTCGAGCAGCGCTTCGGTCATGCCACCTCCGCGACTTCTTCCGCGCGCCAGCACGCCGCGAGATGGCCGCCGCCCCAGTCCGCGAGCGGTGGATACTCTGCCTCACAGCGTTTGATGGCGAGCTTGCAGCGCGGCGCGAAGGCGCAGCCCTGAGGCAGCCCCACCAATGATGGCACCGTGCCGGGGATTTCGTTCAGCCGCGCCTGCACAGGGACGCCGGAGGCCGGCACCGCCGGGATCGAGGCCATCAGCCCGCGCGTATAGGGATGCTTAGGCGAGGCGAACAGCGCTTCCACGCTTGCTTCCTCGACCTTCCGCCCCGCATACATCACGATCACGCGCTGGGCCGTCTGCGCAACCACGCCGAGATCGTGCGTGATCAGCACAAGCCCGGTGCCGAGCTCCTTTTGAAGATCGAGGATCAGGGCCAGGATCTGTGCCTGGATGGTGACGTCGAGCGCGGTGGTCGGCTCGTCCGCGATCAGCAGCGCCGGCCGGCACGCCAGTGCCATCGCTATCATCGCTCGCTGGCGCATGCCGCCGGAAAGCTGGTGCGGATATTCTCGCGCGCGCCGCGCCGGCTCGGGGATACGTACCAGCCGTAGCATCTCGACCGCGATGCCTCGCGCATCTCTCGACGAGATGTTTCGGTGCAGCCGCACCGCCTCGGCAATCTGATCGCCGATCCGCATCACCGGGTTGAGCGAGGTCATCGGTTCCTGGAAGATCATGGAGATGCGGTTGCCCCTGACCGCGCGCATCTGCACCTCATCCAGCGATAGCAGATCGGTCCCTTCCAATGCGACCGAGCCGCCGACGATGCGGCCGGGCGGATCGGGCACGAGCCGCATCAAGGACAGCGCGGTGACGCTCTTGCCGCAGCCGGATTCGCCGACGATCGCCAGCGTCTCGCCGCGCTTCACGGTGAAGGACACGTCGTCGACAGCCTTGAACAGGCCGGAATTGGTGAAGAACACCGTCTTCAGGTTCCTCACGTCGAGCACGAGATCGGATTTGTCCGCCATCAGCCGCGCTGCCTCGGATCCAGGATGTCGCGCAGGGCGTCACCGAACAGATTGGCTCCGAAAACCGCGAGGCTGATCGCGATGCCCGGGAAGATCACCAGCCACGGCGCGGTACGGACATATTCGGCGGCGGATTCCGACAGCATGCGCCCCCATGACGGATAAGGCTCGGGAATGCCGAGGCCGAGGAAGGACAACGAGGCTTCGGTGAGGATGGTCGAGCCGAGCTGTGCGGTCGCCAGCACGATCAATGGCGCCAGCGTATTCGGCAGCACATGGCGCAGCGCGATCCGCATTTCGCTCATGCCGATCGATTTCGCCGCTTCCACGAACGGCTGCTCGCGCAGCGCCAGCGTGTTGGCGCGGATGACGCGCGCGACCGTCGGGATCAGCGGAATGGCGATGGCGAGGATGACGTTCGGCAGCGACGGGCCGAGCGCTGCCGTCATCACCAGCGCAAGCACCAGGAGCGGCAGCGCCTGGAGGACATCCGATACGCGCTGGAAGATGAGATCGACCCAGCCGGAGAGATAGCCGGACGTAAGACCGACGATCACGCCGATCGTGCCGCCGAGCGCCGTCGAGCCGATGCCGACCGCGAGCGAGATCCGCGCGCCGTGGATGATGCGGCTGAAGACGTCGCGGCCGAACGAATCCGTGCCCATCCAATGCGCCAGGCTGGGCCGCATCAGCGCGCGGGTGGAATCGACCGTCAGCGGATCGTAGCGCGCGATGAGGTCGGCGAAGATCGCGGTAAGGACGAACGCCGTCATGATGATGAGCCCAGCCGCGCCCAGCACATGCCGCTGCGCCATGAACAGCACGCGGCGCCAGCCGCCGGTCGCATGCGCCCCAGCACGTCTCAGTTCAACGTCGAAGTCGATCGTAGCCAAGCTGATCTCCTAATCCGTGTACCTGATCCGCGGATCGAACACCGCATAGAGCATGTCGACGGTGAAATTCGCGAGCACCACCACGACGGCGATCAACATCACGAGGTTCTGCACGATCGGATAGTCGCGCCAGCGGATCGCCTCGACCAGGAAGCGGGCGACGCCGGGGATGTTGAACACGGTCTCGGTGACGATCAGACCGCCGATCAGGAATGCGGCCTCGATGCCGATCACGGTGATGACGGGCAGGATCGCATTTTTCAGCGCGTGGTGATAATTGATCGCCGCTTCGGATGCGCCCTTGGCACGGGCGGTGCGGATATAGTCCTGCCGCAGCACCTCCAGCATCGAGGAGCGGGTGATGCGCATGGTCAGTGCCGCGCTGCGGAAGCCGACGGCGGCCGCCGGCACGGCGTAGGTGGCAAATGCCTCGAGCCAGGTCTGCGGATTCGGATTGAAGATCGGCATCTGGCCGAACATCGCGACCGATGCGGTGAGGATGAGCAAGCCCAGCCAGAATGAGGGCAGCGACAATCCACTGAGGCTCACGACACGCAGAGCATAGTCGAGCCGTGTGCCCTGCTTCACCGCGCTGATGACGCCGAGCGGGATGCCGATCGACGCCGAGAACAGGAGCGCGAGGCCAGCGAGCCGTGCCGTGATCGGAATCCGCGGCAGGATTTCCTGCAGCGCAGGCTTCTCCGAGACATAGGAATAGCCAAAATCGCCGCGCAGGAATCCGCTGATCCAGTGCCAATATTGCACGATCAACGGCCGGTCGATGCCGAGCTCCTTCTCCAGATTGGCCTTGTCGGCCGGGTCGACATAGCCGGCGGCGGCGAACAGGATGTCGACGATGTTGCCGGGAACGATGCGCAGCAGGAAGAAGATGACGATCGATATCCCGAACAGGGTCACGAGCATCAGGAACAGGCGCCGCACCAGATAGGCAAACATCTACCGCCTCCTGTCGAGCCCGTCAGCCGTGTGCGGCCTGCGTTACTTGTCCAGCCACACGTCCTCGTAGCGATAGCCGTTATAGGAGCTGTTCGTCATGACGGTGATGCCCTTCACGTAGGGCTGCCGGCAGCTGCCCATTCGGCTGTGAAAGATGATCGGCCGTGCGACGTCCTCCTGCAACTTCTTGTCGATGTCCCAGACCAGCTTCTTGCGCTTCTCGATATTGGTCTCCTGCGACTGTACGTCGAACAGCTTTTCGATCTCCCTGTTGCAGTAATTGGTGTAGTTGCGCTCCGAGCCGCAGGAATAGTTCTCGTAGAACGACTGGTCGGGGTCATCCACGGCGTTGCCGGTCAGATTGAGCCCGATCATGTAGTCCTTGCGCGCGACCTTCGGGAACCAGTTCGCGGTCTCGACGACGTCGATCTCGCCGTCGATATAGATGTTCTTGAGCTGGTCGATCAGGATTACGGCGGGATCGCGATAGATCGGGATGTTGCGCGTGGAGACCTTCACGGCGAGATGCTTGTCGGGCCCGTAGCCGGCCTTCTGCATCAGCTTCTTCGCCTCCTCGCGGTTGGCTTTCACGTCGGGGCCATAGCCCGGAATGGTCTCCAGCATCTCCTTCGGCATGCCCCACAGACCGTTCGGCGGCGGCAGCATGGTGCCGCCGATGTCGCCCTGCCCCTCGAACATGATCGAGATGAATGCCTTGCGGTCGAGCGCCATCGCCATGGCGCGGCGGATGTCGACATTGTCGAAGGGGGGCGACGACGAGTTGACGATGATGTTGGTCGTGACATTGGTCGGCGCGATCTCGCAGGTCGCGTTCGGCACCTGCGACTTGACGTCCTTCACCAGCGGGATCGTCACCTCCGTCGGAAAGGTCATGTCGAACTTGCCGGCCACGAAGGCGAGGACCGCGGTCGAGCGGTTGGGGATGATGGTGAACTCGATGCCGTCGAGATAGGGCCGGCCCTTGCGCCAATAGTCGGGATTGCGGGTCAGCTTGATCGACTCATTGGCCTTGAACTCGACGAATTTGAACGGGCCGGTGCCGATCGGATGGGTGCGCATCTCCGCCGGCGAGACGTGGCAGGGATAGACCGGCGTGTAGCCCGAGGCGAGCAGCGCGAGCAGCGAGGGTTGCGGCCGCTTCAGATTGAAGGAGACCTCGGAGTCGCCATTGGTCGAGATGTCGACGACCTGATCGTACCAGGACTTTCGCGGGTTCTGCCGGAACTTCTGCTGCGCCTTGCCCATCAGCATGTCGAAGGTGCATTTGACGTCGGCCGAGGTGAACGGTTTGCCATCGTGCCATTTCACGCCCTGGCGCAGCTTGAAGGTCAGCGTCTTGTTGTCGTTCACCCAGGCCCAGCTCTCGGCGAGCTCGGGAACGATGCTGTCCATGCTGTTCTGCGCCACGTCCTGCTTGTAGATGACGAGGTTGTTGAACACCGGCATGAAGGGAACGTTGAGGGAATAGGTCGCACCTTCGTGGATCGAAGCACTGCCGGGACTATCGCGGTGATACATCCGCAGAATGCCGCCCTGCTTGGGGTCGCCGGCCAGCGTGGCGGTTGAGGTCGTCAGCACAGATAGCGCCGCCATTGCGGCGAGCGCCCACACGCTCCGCATTCTCATCCTCCCTGGACAACGGCCTTTGCGGCCTGTTTGTCAGACGATAGCGACGCGGGCACAGCGAGGCAACAGGCAAGGCCGCAGGACGCCTCGACAATTCGGATGACGGCGGCTGCAGGGTTTACCCTCATCACGTGAGAGTGCAGGTGCGAACGTAGAGCTCCTGTGCAGACGCTCTGCGCAGCTGCGCCGACAAACCCGACCGTCGTTCCGTGGTCGCGCCTTCGTCGCGCCACAGGACGACACCCTTGGAGCGGCTGCGCCTTCACACGATCCTGGAGGCCTTGTTTCCCCAATATTTGTCCCGGAGAAGCCTCTTGTACAACTTCCCTGTCGGCAGCCGCGGCAATTCCTTCTCGAAATCGACCGAGCGTGGCACCTTCTGCCGCGACAGCGATTTTGCGCAGAACGCGATCAACTCTTCGGCGAGAGTTGGCCCCGGTACTACGCCCGGCATCGGCTGCACCACGGCCTTCACCTCTTCGCCGAGATCCGCATTGGGCACGCCGAAAACGGCCGCGTCGGCAACCTTCCGATGGGTGATCAGCAGATTCTCGCATTCCTGCGGATAGATGTTCACGCCACCGGAGATGATCATGAACGTCGCGCGATCGGTCAAGTACAGGAAACGGTCGGCGTCGACATAGCCGACGTCGCCGACCGTGCTCATGCTACCGTCGGCCGAGCGTGCCTCTTTGGTTTTCTCCGGATCGTTGAAATATTCGAACGGCGTAGCCGTCTTGAACCAGACCTGACCGGGCGTGCCGGTCGGGCATTCCCGCATGTTCTCATCCAGGATGTGGAGATCGCCGAGCAGCACCTTGCCGACTGTGCCGCGATGGGCGAGCCATTCCTCGCTGTTGCAGGCGGTGAAGCCGAGGCCCTCGGTCGCGCCGTAATATTCGTGGATGATCGGTCCCCACCATCTGATCATGTCGTCCTTGACCAGGGCCGGGCAGGGCGCGGCGGCGTGGATCGCGATCTCCAGCGAGGAAAGGTCGTAGCGGCCACGCACCTCCTCCGGCAACTTCAGCATGCGCGAGAACATCGTCGGCACCAGCTGCGTGTGGGTGATGCCCCATTGCTCGACGAGCTGGAGGTAACGCTCGGGATCGAAACTTTCCATGATGATCACGGTGCCGCCCATGCGGATCGTGAGGTTCACGGCAGCCTGCGGGGCGGAGTGATAGAGCGGCGCGGGCGAGAGATAGACCATGCCTTCCCGATAGTGCCAAAGCTTCGTCAGAAAATCGAACAGCGGCAGATTGTGCTTCGGCGGCTCTTCCGGCAGGGGCCGCAAGATGCCTTTCGGCCGTCCCGTTGTGCCGGACGAATAAAGCATGGCGGTACCGAGCCATTCGTCGGCGATCGGCGTCTTGGGCAGCTCGGCAGTCACCTCCGCAAGCCCGACGATACGTTCGCTCTCACCCGGGCCATCGGCGACGATGCACAGCCTGACGTCAGGGCAGGCCTTGATCGCCTCGCGCGCGATGTCGAGCTTGGCCATGGACGTAATCAGGATCTTCGACTGGCTGTTGACGAGGAGATAGGCGAGCTCGCTTGGCGTCAGGAAGGAGTTGATGCAGGTGTAGTAGAGCCCGGCGCGTTCACCCGCACCACAGGCTTCCAGATAGCGCGCATTGTTCTCCATGAAGATCGAGTAGTGATCGAGCCGCTTCAAGCCGTGCTTGCGAAGCAGATGCGCCAGGCGATTGCTGCGTGCCTCGAGCTCGCGATAGGTCACGGCTTCGCCTGTCGCCGCCATGATGAAGGCGGGCTGGAGCGGGCGCAGGCGGGCATGCGTACCAGTATACATCGATCCTCCGGTTTGCGATCAGGCGGCTAGAAGCAGGATTTCGCGCACGTCGGCTGGGCCGTCGATCTTGCGCGGGTTGCGCGGAATCCAGTTCGTCCGCATCGCCTGTTCGGCGATGGCGTCGAAATGCTGCGGGGACACACGCACGTCAGCGAGGCTGCGCGGCATGCCGAGCGAGCGAATGAAGGCATCGAGCACATCGGCGGCGTCGTGGCCGGGATAGCCCATGGCGGCGGCGACGATCATCTGCCGTTCGGCATTGTCGCGCGCGTTCCAGCGCATCACCGCCGGCAGCATGATGCAGGAAGTGTAGCCGTGCGGCACGTGGAAGGCCGCGCCCAGCACGTAGCCGATACCGTGACTCGCACCCATCGGCACGCCGGCTGCGAGCGCGCCCATCGACAGCCAGGTGCCGATCTGCGCGTCCATCCGCGCATCGAGATCGCCAGGAGTCGCCTTCACCCGAGGCAGCGCGTCGGCGAGCATGGCAAGGCCCTTCACCGATTGCGCGTCGGCATAGGGGTGGGTCTCGCGCGAGCAGATTGCCTCCACGCAATGGTCGACGGCGCGGATGCCGGTGGACAGGAACAGCCATTCCGGCGTGTGCACGGTGATGGCGGGATCGAGGATGGTTGCGCGCGGCACCGCGAGCGGATGCCGCAACATCTGCTTCACATCCGTGCTGCGGTCGGTGACGCCGGCGATCGCGCTGAACTCGCCGCCGGCGATGGTGGTCGGCACGCTGATCTGGCGCACGGTCGGCGCATTCATTTCGGGCGCGACACCCTTGTGCACACGGATGCGCTCGATGCCATCGACATCATCGATGCCGTTGGCGAGACAAAGCTGCACCGCCTTGGCGCCGTCGGTGATGGAGCCGCCGCCGACGGTGACGATCAGATCGGCATTCGCCTCGCGCGCCGCTTGGGTCGCTGCGATCACCGCCTCTCGGGGCGTATGTGCTGGCATGGCATCGAACAGGCCGGCGCAGCGCGGGCCAAGTGCCTCCTTGATCTTCGTGATCTCGTCGGTCTGCCGGTTGAGCGTGCCCGAAACCATCAGGAACGCGCGGCGCGTTCCCAGCCGATCCATCTGCGCGACGACGGCGCCGGCCGCAGGATGGCCGAATACGACCTCATCGATCGCGCCGAAAACGACACGTCCCTGGTGCACGCCTGTCCTCCCCGGACAATTCGTCTTGATTTTGTTGGAAATAATCTATCCCAGCCGATGCCACGCGTCATGTGCGAAGACGCTGGGCCCGGCATCGATTCTCCCTCGCCCCGCGCTTACGGCAGGCTATCGCATATGCGTTCTTGGCGGGGCCTGAGCGGTCGCCTCGTCCTTCGAGGCCATCGCTTTGCCGTCTCCTCAGGATGAGGGTGAGCGGCATCTTTGCTTGTGGAAGCCGCTGTCACGCACGCGGTCCTCATCCCGAGGCCCCGCCAAAGGTGGGCGTCTCGAAGGATGGCCGCAAGGAAAAGCTCTCAAATGTGGCGGCCTTGGCTCTTACGGGGAGAGGCAGAGAAGTCCCGTCAACCCACGATCCGGTCAGGGCCTCTTTTCCAGCATTGCGTCCGCCGTCGACTTGAAGAGTTTATCCTTGCTCCCCATCTTGTGTCGCCCGCGGGTAGGCGAGTACCCTGCTATTTCTGCGGCTTTGATGCGAGGACCTGGGATGAGCGGACCGGACGGAAGCGAGCAGTTTGTCAAAAAGCACGATTTCGTTCAGCCCCGGCTCAGCTCAATCGGCGGGCTTATCGCCGTGGCGTTTGTCCTCACCGGTTGCGACAAGCCGGCGTCACAGGCCGCCGCCCCGCCGCCTGCGCCGGTGACCGTCGCCCAGCCGGTCAAGCGCACAGTCACCGATTGGGACGAGTTCACCGGGCGCTTCGAGGCGGTTGAGGAAGTGCAGGTGCGTCCGCGCGTCGGCGGCTTCGTCAACTCGGTCGAATTCCAGGACGGCGCGATCGTGCGCCAGGGTGATCTGCTTTACGTGATCGACCCGCGGCCCTTCGAGGCGGTGGCCACGCAGGCGGAGGGCCAGCTGTCGGATGCACGGGCCAAAGTGGAGCTCGCCAAGCGCGAGCTCGATCGCGGCCTCAGCCTGGTGCAGACCAGCGCCGTTTCCGAACAGGTCGTCGATCAGCGCCGCCAGGCCTTGCAGGCCGCGCATGCAGCCGAGATGCAGGCCGAAGGAGCGCTGAAGGCCGCAAAGCTCAACATCGAATTCACCCACGTGACCGCTCCGATCACGGGCCGCGTCAGCCGCCATCTCGTCAGTCCCGGCAATCTCGTGCAGGGCAGTGACAACGGCACGTCGACGCTGCTGACCTCCATCGTCACGCTTGATCCGATCTACATCTATTTCGACATGGATGAGGCGACCTTCATCAAATACAGCAAGCTGTGGTTCGAAGGTCGACGCCCAAGCTCGCGCGATACCGCCAATCCGGTGCAGGTGACGCTCGCCGGTGAAACCAAGCCGTCCCGTGAAGGCACCGTCAATTTCCTCGACAACCGCCTCGACGTGTCGACCGGCACACTGCGCAGTCGTGCCGTGGTCAAGAACACGGATCTGTCGATCCTGCCCGGCCAGTTCGGCCGCGTCCGCCTGGTCGGCAGCGCGCCCTATGAGGCCCTGTTGATTCCGGACGCCGCTGTGGCGACCGATCAGTCCCGGAAGATCGTGTTCGTGGTGAAGCCTGACGATACCGTCGAGGCGCGTTCCGTCGTGCTCGGACCGCTCGATGACGGCCTCCGCGTGATCCGCGAGGGGCTGAAGGCGGAGGACCGCGTCATCGTCAACGGCATCCAGCGCGCCCGCGTCGGCGCCAAGGTCGCCCCGCAGTCCGCTCAAGCGCCGGCCGGTGGCAAGTCATGAACCTGGGCCGTCTCTCCATCAATCAGCCCATCCTGGCGATGGTGCTGTCGATCGTGCTGCTGATCGTCGGCGCGCTCGCTTACACGACCCTGCCGGTCTCCGAATATCCGCAGGTGGTGCCGCCGACCGTTGTCGTCACCACGCAATATCCCGGCGCTTCCGCGCAGACCGTGTCGGACACGGTCGCTGCTCCGATCGAGCAGGAGATCAACGGCGTCGAGGACATGCTGTATCTCTACAGCCAGGCGACCTCGAACGGCCAGCTCACCATCACCGTCACCTTCAAGCTCGGCACCGATCTCGACAAGGCCCAGGTGCTGGTGCAGAACCGCGTCGCCATCGCGCAGCCGCGCCTGCCGGAAGAGGTGCAGCGCAACGGCGTCACTACGCGCAAGAACTCGCCCGACATCCTGATGGTCGTATTCATGCTGTCGCCGGACGACACCTTCGACCAGCTCTACATTTCCAATTACGCGCTGCTCCAGGTTCGTGACCAGCTGCTGCGCCTCGACGGCGTCGGCGACATCCAGATTTTCGGCGCGCGCGACTATTCGATGCGGCTGTGGCTCGACCCTGATAGAATCGCCAATCTCGGCCTGACCTCGGCCGAGGTATTGGCGGCCATTCGCGCCCAGAACGTGCAGATCGCGGGCGGACAGATCGCCGAGCCGCCGATCGCCGATCGCGCCTTCCAGCCGAACCTCACTTTCACCGGACGTTTAAAGGACCAAAAGCAGTTCGAGGACATCCTGATCAAGGCCGGCTCCGACGGCCGCACCGTGCGTCTGCGCGACGTCGCCCGCATCGAGCTCGGCGCGCTGTCCTACACCACCAACAGCTTCCTGCTGCGCAAGTCGGCGGTCGCCATGCTGGTGACGCAGCGACCGGGATCGAACGCGCTCGCGACGGCGAAGAACATCTCCGACACCATGACGAGGCTCAAGGAGAACTTTCCGAAAGGCCTCGACTACAACATCGGCTACAACCCGACCGAGTTCATCGCGCAGTCTGTCCACGAGCTGATCAAGACCATCTACGAGGCGATGCTGCTCGTGGTCGTCGTGGTGCTGGTGTTCCTGCAGGGCTGGCGGCCGGCAATCATTCCGATCATCGCGATTCCGGTCTCCCTGGTCGGCACCTTTGCGGTGATGGCGGCACTGGGCTTCTCGATCAACAATCTCACGCTGTTCGGCCTCGTGCTCGCCGTCGGTATCGTGGTCGACGACGCCATCGTGGTGGTCGAGAATGTCGAGCGCCATCTCGAGCACGGCATGAGCCGGCGTGATGCCGCGCTCAGGACCATGGAAGAGGTCGGCGGCGCGCTCGTCTCGATCGCGCTGGTGCTGTGTGCGGTGTTCGTCCCGACCGCGTTCCTCGGCGGCATTTCCGGCCAGTTCTTCCAGCAGTTCGCGGTCACCATTGCCGTTGCGACGGCGATCTCCTGCTTCTGCTCGCTGACGCTGTCGCCGGCCTTGGCCTCGCAGATCCTCACGCCGCATGAAGAGAAGCGGCCGCCGGCCGCCTGGAATGTCATCGCGCGCGGCTGGAACGCCTTCACAGGCGTGTTCAACCGCGTGTTCGACCGCCTGGCGCATGGCTATGCCAGTCTCGCCAATTTCGTGATCGGGCACTCCGTCGTGATGCTGCTGATCTACGTCGTGCTGATCGGCAGCGCCGGCTGGCTGATCGTGACTACGCCGCAGGGGTTCATCCCGGCGCAGGATCGCGGCTACGTCATCATCTCCGTGCAATTGCCGGGCGCGGCCTCGCTGGCGCGTACCACCGAGGTGGTACGCGAGATCGAGCGGATCTCACTGGATACGCCGGGCATCGTCCGCGTCGCGGCCTTTGCCGGCTTCTCCGGCGCCACACGCACCCAGGCTGGTAATGCGGCGGCGCTGTTTCCGGTGTTCGACGAACCCGAGGCGCGGATCAAGAATGGTCTGACCGCAAACGCCATCACGGTCGATTTGCGCAAGCGCCTGTCCGCGATCCAGGGCGCCTTCATCATCGTGATTCCGCCGCCGGCCGTGCCCGGCATCGGCACCGGCGGCGGATTTGCCATCCGTATCCAGGACCGCCAGGGACGTGGGCCCGAGTTGCTCGCTGCCGCTACCGACGAGCTTGTCGCCGCCGCGCGCAAATCGCCCTTGCTGCTCGCCCCCTCGGTGTTCTCGCCCTTCACGGCCAACACGCCGCAGCTCTTCGTCGACATTGACCGCACCAAGGCGCAGAAGCTCGGCGTTCCCATCTCCAACATCAACGACACGATCCAGACCTATTTTGGCTCGACCTATGTCAACGACTTCAACCTGTTCGGCCGCACCTATCACGTCACCGCGCAGGCCGATTTCCCGTTCCGAAAGGAGCCGAGCGACCTTTCGCGGTTGCGCACGCGCAACGCCTCCGGCGACATGGTGATGCTCGGCAGCGTGGTCGAGTTCAAGGACGTCTCTGGGCCCGACCGCGTCGCGCGCTACAATCTCTACGCAGCATCCGAGCTCCAGGGCGAACCGGCACCGGGCGTAAGCTCGACCACCGCGCTCAACACCATCAAGCAGCTCGCCGACGATACCCTGCCGAGCGGCTTCACCTTCGAATGGACCGACCTGTCCTATCAGCAGGTCACCGGCGGCAATGCCGGTCTCTACGTGTTCCCGATCTGCGTGCTATTCGTCTATCTCGTGCTCGCCGCGCAATATGGCAGCTGGACCCTGCCGTTCGCGGTGATTCTGATCGTGCCGATGTGCCTGCTCGCCGCCACCATCGGCGTGCGCATCATGGGGCAGGACGTCAACATCCTCACCCAGATCGGCTTCGTCGTGCTGGTGGGGCTGGCGGCGAAGAACGCGATCCTGATCGTCGAGTTCGCGCGCGACATCGAGAACGAAGGCAAGTCGCGGCTGGAGGCCGTGATCGAGGCCTGCCGTCTGCGCCTGCGGCCGATCCTGATGACGTCCTTCGCCTTCATCCTCGGCGTGCTGCCGCTGGTGATCTCCAGCGGTTCCGGCTCGGAGATGCGACAGGCCGTCGGCGTTGCCGTGTTCTTCGGCATGATCGGCGTCACCCTGTTCGGGCTCCTGTTCACGCCGATCTTCTACGTGGTGGTGCGGAACCTCGCGGAGGGGCGGCGGGACAAGAAGCCGGAGGCGACTGCTGCATGATGCTCTCAAATGTCGTCTTGGCTTCATGCTTCGCGGCGCTCGTGCGGGTGATCCATGGCGATGTCTGCTTCATACTAACGACCAACATCCAATGGATGGGCACGCGCGGCGTTCTTCATTAGTATTCGCGCGATTTCACAACAGAACACTGCCGGGAGTTAACATATGAAATCAGCATTCTTGGTCGCCGCAGCGTCGGCCGTGTTGCTGGCCGCGCCGGCCGCCGCGCAAGGCGTCAAGATCGGCATCCTCAACGACCAGTCCGGCGTCTATGCCGATTACGGCGGCAAATGGTCGGTCGAGGCCGCAAGGATGGCGATCGAGGATTTTGGCGGCGAGGTGCTTGGCCAGAAGATCGAGCTCGTCACCGCCGACCACCAGAACAAGCCCGACCTCGCCGCGTCGATCGCGCGGCGCTGGTACGACGTCGAGAACGTCGACATGATCACGGAGCTGACGACCTCCTCGGTTGCGCTCGCGATCCACGAGCTCTCCAAGGAAAAGAAGAAGATCGACATCGTCGTCGGCGCCGCGACCTCGCGCCTCACCGGCGATGCCTGCCAGCCCTATGGCTTTCACTGGGCCTACGACACCCGCGCGCTCGGCGTCGGCACCGGCGGCGCACTGACCAAGGCCGGCGGCGACACCTGGTTCTTCCTCACCGCGGATTACGCCTTCGGCTACGCGCTGGAGAAGGACACCAGCGAGATCGTCACGGCCAATGGCGGCAAGGTGGTCGGCTCGGTCCGCGTGCCGCTCAACTCCTCGGACTTCTCCTCCTTCCTGCTCCAGGCGCAGAGCTCGAAGGCGAAGATCGTGGGGCTTGCCAATGCCGGCCTCGACACCACCAACTCGATCAAGCAGGCCTCCGAGTTCGGCATCGTCGCCAGCGGCCAGAAGCTCGCGGGCCTTCTGATGACGCTCGCCGAGGTCAACGGCCTCGGCCTGCAGGCCGCGCAAGGCCTGGTGCTGACCGAGGGCTATTACTGGGATCTCAACGATCGCACCCGTAATCTCGGCGAGCGCTTCCTCAAGCGGACCGGGCGCATGCCGAGCATGATCCACGCCGGCACCTACTCCGCGACTTTGAGCTATCTCAAGGCGGTCAAGGCCGCCGGCACCAAGGATTCCGACGCGGTCGCCAAAAAGCTGAAGGAGCTGCCGGTCGACGACGACTTCGCGCAAGGCGGCAAGGTGCTCGAGAACGGCCGCATGGTCCATGACATGTACCTGTTCGAGGTCAAGAAGCCCTCGGAGTCGAAGAAGCCGTGGGACTATTACAAGCTGCTCGCCACCGTCCCCGGCGACAAGGCGTTCTTCACCGCCAAGGAAAGCGGCTGTCCGCTGACGAAGTGACGCTCTCGTGTCCCGGACGCGCTGCAGCGTGAAACGCTGCTGCGCGGAGCCGGGACCCACGTCCGTGCTTTACTTCACCAATCGCAACACCACCGCTCCCAGTGCCCCCGCCCACAGCGCAAACGTTGCGAGAAACTGGATCGCAAAGCCCGGGCCGCGCTTGGCTGCCGCCTTCGAATAACCGACGAAATAGACGATGCGGCCGATGATCCAGACCGCGCCGATGCTCGCCGCGATCACGTCGCTGATATAGATTGCGAACAGCCACATCGCCGGCAGGTAGATCGGCATCCATTCCAGCGTGTTCATCTGGATTCGGAATGCGCGTTCAAAATCCGGATGGCCCGACATCGCCGGGACCTTGACGCCGGTCGCGGTACGCGACCGCGAGACGTTGATGCTGGTGAAGAAGTAAAACGCGATCGCCAACAGCGTGACGAGGGCAGTGAGATGATACATCGCTAGTCCCTTCGAAGAGGTCGCGCTTCAATACCCTGTCAGCTCGAGATAGCCAACGCCGTCATGCGAGCCGGCAAAGCTGATCGGTCCTTCCCAATAGGAGAAGCCGGTCCCCATCCAGGCCTTGGGGTTGAGCGGTTTGCATGCAATCGAGAACGATCGCGACGGGATCGCGATCTGCCATTCCACCGGCACTTTGCGTCCGGTCACGTCCGCCGTGCCCTTCGGCATCATCTGGATATCCGTGTCCGCAATCATCTGCGTCTCGCCGGCGGCGCTGATCCAGTTGCCGAACGGATGGCTTTGGCCGTCCTTCTGACGCAGCCGGTACAGCATCAGCTTGTCGCCGGACGCAAGATGCAACGACAGCCAGTCCCATCCGGTCTGGTCGGCATCGAGCGGTTGGCTGCTCCATTCCCGGTCCATCCAGGCCTGGCCCGAGACATCGACCGGCTTGTCGTCGATCGTGAGCGTACCGCGCGCGCGGTAGAACGGCTGGCTGTAGTAATAGGACGCTTGGCCCCGTTCCGACTTGCGGCTGTAGCCGCCGTCGCCCTGCAGCACCACCGGACGATCGGCCTCGAGGATGAGCGCATAGCTGAAGTCGGTGCCGGATGCCTTCAGCGTCAATGGCGCCAGCGTGCCGTCGCTGGTGCGGTCAGATCCTTTCATCTCCCAATCGTCGATCCAGGCTGCAAACGGCTTTGCCGTGACGCCGGCCTGCCCGACGCCGCCCCGTGAAAACGTTTCATTGAAGCGGTGGGTGTCGACCCGTGTCACGGCGGCATGCGCCATCCACACCTGCTGGTTGGCCCAGCCCTCGCCTTGCGGGCCCGGCTGCGCCGCCTGACGGAACAAGGTCCATTGCAGGCCGCACGCCGCGCCGCCGCCATCGACGAGGTTTGCCGTGAGATACCACCACTCGATCCGAAACTCGGGATGCGGCCCGTGATCGGCCGGAAAGCTGAACGGCTTTCCCGGCGTCACTTTCGCAAAGCCGTCGGCGGTCTCGCCGAGCCCGGCATAGCCCTGCGCGCCCGCGCGGCGCGCGAGGGCGAGCGCGACCATGCCGCCGGCGAAAACGCGCCGCGAGATTGCTTCAGCGCTCATTGGCAAACACCTTGACGAGGCTCGCCGGCTGCATCCGCGCCAGCCGCAGCATCGGCAGCAGGGCGGCCGCCAGCGAAGCAAGCAGCGCGACCG
Source organism: Bradyrhizobium cedriense (assembly GCF_054602315.1). Taxonomy (NCBI): domain Bacteria; kingdom Pseudomonadati; phylum Pseudomonadota; class Alphaproteobacteria; order Hyphomicrobiales; family Nitrobacteraceae; genus Bradyrhizobium; species Bradyrhizobium cedriense. The sequence goes on from NZ_JBTSWB010000004.1 coordinate 485,376, forward strand.
CGACCAGCTCGACCAGCTGCAGCGGAAACACGTGAAACGGCAGCCGCCAGCCGAATGCCTTCACATTGACGATGGCGATCAGGCACCACGCCACCAGCAGGCCGAGCGGCACCGCCAGCAGGGATGTGAACAGCGCGACCGAGAGCGTCTTGGTCAGCTCGATCGCGGCAAGGCGCGGCCGCGTGATGCCGATCGCCCAGAGTGGTGCGAGCTGTGGCAGGCGGGAGTTCGCCAGCGTCAGCAGGCTGGTCAGCAGCGCGATGCCGGCGACGCCGAGCGTGAAGGCGTTCAGCGCCGAGGTCACCGCGAAGGTGCGCTTGAAGATGCGGATCGACTCCGCCTTCACCGTCGCCTGGTCGGCGACCCTGCGGTCGTCGAGCCCGAACTGAGTCTGCAGGGCCGCGATCAGGCCGGGGATGCTCTCCCTCGCGACGATCAGGCCGATTCGCGTCTGCGGCGTCTGTGGAAACTGCCGGATCAGGGCGGCGACATTCACCGTGAGCTGCCCCCTGGGGTTGCCGTAATCGGCATAAATGCCGACGATGTCGAGCTCCCAGGTTCCGCCCGGCGCCGGGACCTCGACGACGTCGCCGATCCGCACGTTCAGCCGGCGGCTCAATTGCTCGCTGATGAAGGCGGCATTGCCGGGTACGAGCCGCGTCCAGGCGCGCGGCACGGCTTCCAGCAGGGGCCAGCGCTCGCGATAGAGCGCGTGATCGGGCAGGCCGAGCAACTCCACCGGCTGCCCCTGCACCTGCGCCTCCGCACGTCCGCCCGACAGGATGGCCTGCACCTCGGCGCGTTCCTTGAGCCAGTTCTGGATCGCGACACCCCGCGCATTGTCGGACGCGCTGATGTAGACGTCGGCGGCAAGCCGCCCGTCGAGCCAGCCGATGAAGGTGCGGCTGAACGTTTCCACCATGGTGGATACGCCGACATTGACGGCGAGGGCGAGCAGCAGCGCCATCAGCGCGAGCGACAATCCGGAGAGCTGCTGCCGGCTGTCCGCCCAGAACCACAGCGCCAGCGGGCCCTTCGCCCAGCGCTGACCGATGAGCAGGACGATGTCGAGGAAGGCCGGCAGGATCAGCGCCGCACCCAACATCAGCGCCGCGAGCACGCCAAAGCCTGCGATCAGCGATTGCCCGTACTGGAGCAGCAGCAGCGCGACGGCGAACACCACGCACGCCGCAGCACTTTGCAGGACCAGCCAGCGGCGCTGCTGCTGCTGCCAGGCTCGCGGCTGCGCGGTCGCGAGCACCGGCATCCTGATCGCCTTGATCAGGCTGGTCGCGGCCGCCACCAGTGCGCCGGCGATGCTGATGCCGATGCCGGCCAGCCACCATTCGCCCCGCAAGCTGAGCTGCCCCGGGATCTGCGCGCCGTAGAGCCCGCGCAGCGAAGCGGCGACGTCGGGCAGCAAGGCAGCCGCAATGAAATAGCCGCAGACGAGCCCGATCAGCCCGGCGATCAGCGCCAGCGCCACGAGCTCGACCACCAGCGCCGTGTTGACCAGCCGCGCCGACGCGCCGCAGGCGCGCAGCGTGCGCAGCATCGGCAGCCGCTGCTCGAAGGCGAGCCCGACGGCCGAGTTGACGATGAACAGCCCGACGAAGAACGAGAGCAGGCCGAACGCCGTGAGGTTGAGATGGAAACTATCGGTGAGTCGCTCCAGCTCCGTTTCGGCATCCGGCTCGACCCGCTGCAATTGGTCGCCAACGACGCTGGCCAGCGGCGCCGGCGTGCCCTTCGGCTTGCCGATCAGGAGCCGAGACACCTGGTCCGGCTTGTTGAGCAGGCGCTGTGCCACGCCGACATCGACCACGAGCACATCGGGCACGAGCTGCGCCAGCACGCGCAGCGGCGGCAGCCTTGCGCCGTTGCTGATTGCCGGCGCCGCGCCTTCCGCCTCCTGCAGATCGGCCAGCGTCTCCCGCGCCACCAGCGTCTGGCCGGGTGGCGCGACGAAGCGGCTCAGATCCGAGGCGCCGAGCCGCGGCGCGTTGCCGACATCCGCCGGCAGGGTCACGGGCTCGATGCCGAGCAGCCGCACCGAGCGCCCGTTGATCTGGACCCGCCCCTCCAGCACCGGCGAGACGGGCCAGCCCGCGCGCCGGAGCTTGACGAACAGTTCCTGGGAAAAGGTTGCCGCATTTGGCGCAACCAGCATCGCCGTGCGCACGCCGCCGAACGTCGCCGCGGCACGGTCATAGGCGTTGCGGGCCTGCTGGTTGATCGCCTGCACGCCGCTCCACAGCGCGGTCGCCGCGATCAGCCCGATCAGCAGCGTGGCGAACTGCATCTTGTGGCGCCGCCAATGGCTGAGCAGCACCGCGAGGACCCAGAGCGCACGCCTCATGCGATGCGTCCCGCATGCAGGGTGAGGTGGCGGTCGAGCGTTGCGGCCAGATGCAGGCTGTGTGTCACCATCAGGAAGCCGCAGCCGGTGCGTTCGACCAGGTCGCGCGTCAGCGCCAGCACGTCCTCGGCGGTGGCTTCGTCCAGATTGCCGGTCGGTTCGTCCGCGAGCAGCAGCGAGGGCTTTGTCGCCAGCGCCCGGCCGATCGCGACCCGTTGTTGTTGGCCGCCCGATATTTGCTCTGGATAACGCTTGAGCAGGCTTCCGAGTCCGAGCCGCTCGACCAGCTCCTTGGTCCAGGCCGTATCATGCCGGCCGGCGATCCGCGCCTGGAAGGCGAGATTGTCCGCGACGGAGAGGCTCGGGATCAGGTTGAATTGCTGGAAGACCAGGCCGATGCGGTCGCGCCGCAACTTCGCGCGACCCGCGTCCGACAGCTTCGTGACTTCGATGTCCGCCAGCTGGATCGTGCCGCCATCGGCGGCATCGAGCCCCGCGACCAGGTGCAACAATGTGCTCTTGCCGCTGCCGGACTCGCCTGTCAATGCGACGCGCTCGCCGGCGCTGAGTTCGAGATCGACGCCGCGCAGCACGTGGACCGGCTCACCAGCCGAGGAGAACGTCTTGGAGAGATTCTTGATGCTCAGCACGATGAATGGCGCCGGACGGAATTGAGACAATTGCTGCGTAGCACACTTGCTGCGGAAATGCCCGTTGCGTTGCCTCCTAAGCCGTTGTTAGCTTCCAAGACGGCCAAATCAAGAAAGTGCCAAGAAGACATTCGGGGAGATTCATGAGCGCTCAGGGAACGCCAGCGGTGGCGGGCAGGACGGCAGGGGAATCCAAGGCAACGCCGAAGGGCGCCTGGACCGTTACATTTCTCCTCTTTCTTTTCATGGTGGTGAACTTCGCCGACAAGATCGTCGTCGGTCTCGCCGGCGTGCCGATCATGACCGACATGAAGCTCAGCGCCGAGCAATTCGGCCTGCTCGGGTCCTCGTTCTTCTTCCTGTTCTCGATCTCGGCCATCGTGGTCGGCTTCATCGTTAACAAGGTGCCGACACGCTGGGTGCTGCTTGCTCTGGCCGTCATCTGGGCGCTGGCGCAATTTCCGATGGTCGGCACCGTCTCCTTCACCACGCTCCTGATCTGCCGCATCGTGCTGGGCGCCGGCGAAGGCCCGGCCTTCTCGGTTGCCGCGCACGCGATCTACAAGTGGTTCCCCGACGAGAAGCGTACGCTGCCGACCGCGATCCTGTCACAGGGTTCGGCCTTCGGCGTCATCCTCGCGGTGCCGGCGCTGAACTGGATCATCGTCAACCATTCCTGGCACTATGCCTTCGGTGCGCTCGGCATCGTCGGCCTGATCTGGGTTGCGGCCTGGCTTGCGCTCGGCAAGGAAGGACCGCTGGAGGACACGCAAGTCGCGGCCGCGGCCGAGCCGAAGATCCCTTACTTGCGGCTTCTCACCTCGCGCACCTTCATCGGCTGCGTCGCCGCAACCTTCGGCGCCTATTGGGCGCTATCGCTCGGCCTGACCTGGTTCACGCCGTTCATCGTCAAGGGGCTCGGCTTCTCACAGAGCCAGGCCGGCTTCATCTCGATCCTTCCCTGGGTGTTCGGCGCCACCATCGTCATGCTGACCGGCTGGATCTCTCAGGTGATGATGGCGCGCGGCTACAACACCCGTGTGGCCCGCGGCGTTCTCGGCTCGGTGCCGCTGGTGATCGGGGGGCTGATCCTCGCGATGATGCCGCATGTCCAGGGCGCGGGCCTTCAGATCGCGCTGCTCGTGGTCGGCTCGGGCCTGTGCGGGGCGATCTATGTCGTCTGCCCGCCCATGCTCGGCGAGTTCACTCCGACCTCGCAGCGCGGCGCGGTTCTCGCGATCTACGGCGCGCTCTACACGCTCGCCGGCATCATCGCGCCGGCCGTGATGGGGGCCACGATCCAGCGTGCCGGCAGCACGATCGACGGCTACATGACCGGCTTCACCATCAATGCCGTGATCATGGTCGGCTCCGGCCTGCTCGGTCTTCTGCTGCTCTGGCCGAACACGGAGAGGGCCAGGCTGACGCGCGGTGCCGCTCCGCAGGCGGCGGCACTGAAGGGCGCGGTGTCGCCGACGTAAGGGCCGTTCTTGCCCTCCAGGAAGGGTAAGCGGTAACGCCGCGCTAAAGCGCGATGAGATCAGGATGGATCGTCATCGCGCCTCAGGTTGTTGTTTGAGCATGGTCTTTTCGGAAAACCGCTGCACACTTTTCCGGATCATGCTTTAGCTCGCCAAGCCCTGCGCACCGCGAATCAGCTTGCCCGGCCGGCGTCCCGTCGCCTCGCCATGTCGCCGCGTCACGACGCCCGAAACGATGGTGGCGTCGTAGCCGTCGACATCCTGCAGCAATCTCCGCCCGCCGACCGGCAGATCGTAATGCACCTTCGGCGGATGCAGATGCAGGCGGTCGTAGTCGATCACGTTGACGTCGGCCTTGTACCCCGGCGCGATCAGGCCGCGGTCGGTGAGGCCGACCGAGAGCGCGGTCTTGCGCGACTGCGCCGCGACCACGAACGGGATCGTGAGCTTCTCGCCGCGCTTGCGGTCACGCGTCCAGTGCGTCAGCAGATAGGTCGGAAAGCTCGCATCGCAGATGATGCCGCAATGTGCGCCGCCGTCGGACAGGCCCGGCACCGATTGCGGATCGAGCAGCATCTCGCGTGTCGCATCGAGATTGCCGTCGGAATAGTTCAGGAATGGCACGTAGAGCATGCCGCGGCCCTCGTCCGACAGCATGGCTTCATAGGCGAGCTCTTCCGGCTGACGTCCCTGTCTGCGCGCCTGCGGTCCCAGCGCGTTCTCCGGCGGCTGCTCGTAGTCGGGGGGATCGCCGAGCAGGAACATCTTGTCGTAGTTGGGACGGAAGAACAGCGGATCGTCGGTGGCGGTCGCCGTCTCGCTCAGGATTGCCTTGCGTACATCGGGCTGGCGCAGCCGCGCCAGCTGCTCCTGCAACGGCAGATGGGCGATCGCCCTGTAGCTCGGATGGGTCTGGAAAGGGTTGCGCGAGAGTTCGAGCCCGAGCAAGAGCCCGACAGGGCGCGCCGCGATCTGCGCGGTGATGGAGAGGCCGCGCCGCGCTGCCGCATTGATCTCGTCCAGCGTCTGGCGCCAGCGCTGCGGTGCCTTGTCGTTCTGCGTGATCGAGAACGAGATCGGGCATCTCGTCGAGTCTGCGACCCGCAGCATCATCGGCAAATCTTCGTGGATGGTGGAGAGATCCAGCACGAATTGCAGGACGCTGCGGCCCTCACGGTGCATCGCGCCGGCAATCGCGGTGAGCTCGTCCTCGCCTGCTTTCAACGTCGGTGTGAAATCGCCGGTCGAGGTGCGATGATTGAGCGTGCGCGAGGTCGAGAAGCCGAGCGCGCCCGAGCGTACCGCCTCGCCCGCGAGCCTCGCCATCGCCGCATTGTCCTCCGCGGTCGAGGGATCGCGGCGCGCGCCGCGCTCGCCCATGACATAGACGCGCAGCGCCGCATGCGGCAGTTGCGCGCCGACATCGATGTCGAAATCGCGCTTGGAGAGCCAGCCCATGTAATCCGGAAAGCTCTCCCAGGCCCAGGGAATGCCGGCGCTCAGCACCGGCTCCGGAATGTCCTCGACGCCCTCCATGAGCTGGATCAGGCGGATGTGGTCATCAGGCTTGCACGGCGCGAAGCCCACGCCGCAATTGCCCATGATCGCCGTGGTGACGCCGTTCTGCGAGGACGGCGTGATGTCCTGGCTCCAGGTGACCTGTCCGTCGTAGTGCGTGTGGACGTCGACAAAACCCGGCGTCACCAGTTTTCCGCGCGCGTCGATCTCTTCGTTGCCCTTCGTGGAGACCTTCCCGACCTCGCTGATCTTGCCGCCGGTAATGGCGACATCAGCCTCGAACAGCTCGCCGCCGCTTCCGTCCGCGACGGTGCCGCCACGGATCACGAGATCAGGAGTGGTCATGGTGTTTCTTCCCGCTTTGTTTTGCTTTTCTCTATCCGTCGTCCCGGACAAGCGAAGTGCAGATCAGATCCGGGATCCATAACCGCAGGCAGATGTTTTGCGAAGACCCGGAGCTACCAACTTCGCGCGACGATTGCTCCCTGTGGTTATGGGGCCCTGCGTTCGCAGGGACGACAGCTGAGTTTGTAGCTACGCCTTCGCTGGCTTCCGCTCCGTGAACGGCGACAGCACCACCGTCGCCACCATGAAGACCACGGACGCGCCGAACACCCAATGCGGCGCGCTCTGGTCCATGATCCAGCCGAACAGCAGCGGGCTGACGATGCCGCCGAGATTGAAACCGGTGGAGACGATGCCGAAGGCGCGCCCGGCCGCGCCGGGAGGTGCCGCGTTGCGCACCAGCATGTCGCGGGACGGGGCGATCACACCGGAGAGGAAGCCTGCGGCCATCATTGCGGCGGTCAGGGCCCAGCCGGGCAGCGTGACGAGCGCGATCACCAACACGATCACCGCGTTGGCCGCAAAGCAGGCAGCCGCGACATAACCGTGACGCTCGGTGCGGTCGGCGAGAAAACCGCCTGCGAGCACGCCGATGGCGCTTGCGCCCAGGAACGCCGTCAGCGCGATGTTGGCGGCGGAGTAAGAGGCGCCGTAGCCGCTCATCAGCGCCACCACGCCGAAATTGTTGATGCCGGCGACGGACAGGCTCAGCAGCATGAACAGCGCGGTCAGCGTGATCAGCGCCGGCGTGATGACGGCCTGTCTTGGCGCGCTCGCGCTGCCGGGCTTTGTCTTGTGCGCGCCGGCGTCCGGAATGCTCATGACGATCAGCAGCAGCGCCACTCCGACCCCAATCGCGCCGGACGCGATCAGCGCTCCAGCGCCACCGGACAATGTGACGAGCGCTGCGACGATGGCCGGCGCCACCGCACCGCCGAGAAAGCCGGCAAAGGTGTGGATCGAGAAGGCGCGGCCCATCCGCGCCTCGTCCATGTGCTCGGCCAGAATTGCGTAATCGGCGGGATGGTAGACGCTGTTGGCGAGGCCGAGCAGCACGGCGCAGGCGATCAGCGAGGCGTAGCTGAGGTGCAGCCCGAGCAGGATCAGCGCGACGCCGCCGAGTGTCAACCCGGCCAGCAAAATCCTGCGCGCACCGAAATGGTCGACCAGATAGCCCGTCGGCGCCTGCGTCAGGCCGGACACTACCGCAAACACGGTAAGCGCGAAGCCGAGCTCGATATAGCCGACGCCGAGCTGGCTTTTGAGAAACGGGAACAGCATCGGCAGCACCAGCAGATGGAAATGGCTGACCCAATGCGCGATCGAGATTCCCGTCAGCGTGCGTAGCGCGCTGTCCGCCTTGCCTTGCTGCGGTGCGGCGAGAACGTCGACCATTGCAGTTCCGTTTCACTCCCGATGGAGGCGCAAACTATCGGGGAGAGCGGTTATTTGTCCATGAACGCAGGCGCATGGCTGGTAGTGCGGGCGGGGCGTGAGGATGCCGTTACGCCTTCACCTCGACGCAATGGAGGATGTTGTGCCAGCTGCATTCAATCGGCCAGCACCGCCTCACAACGGGTCGTCGTCCGGCCCGTAGCGGTCGCGCTTCGGCGTTGCGATATCGCCGTCCTCGTAATCGTCGTCATCGATCTCGCGCGGCGGCAGAGGCTTCTTCGCCTTGTCGTCCGCCGGCCTGTTCTCGGCGATCTTGGGCGGCTCGCCTGGCTTGCCAGTCTTGGCCATGATTGGTCCCGGATGGTGATGCTGAACTCCATCCTATCCGGAAAAGGCTTGCCGCGCCTGACCTATCGCAAGTCGATCGCCGTTCAGTGCAGCACCGGCCCGCCTGCCTTCTTCCAGGCGTCGATGCCGCCGGCAATGTGCGCGGTGTTGGACAGGCCGGCCGCCTTGGCGGCGGCCACCGCCATCGCCGAGCGTTCACCGAAGGCGCAGAAGAACACCACACGGCGGCCGGTGGCAGCCACGACCTCACGCAGCATGCCGCCGGGCTTGAGGCTCTCCTCCACGGACTGGTAGGGCGTATGCAGTGCACCTTCGAGCATGCCGTGCTTGGCGCGCTCGTTGCTCTCGCGCAGATCGACCAGCAGGATGTCGGGTCGGCCCAGCGAACGGATCGCCTCGGTCGCGCTGAGCGCGCGGCCTTCTTTCTCGAGCTCTTCCTGATGCAGGCCGACATGCATGTTGGCGGGCACTGCCACGTCCATCATCTTCGGATTGGGCAGCTTCAGGTTGGCCATCAACTCGATATATTCGTCCACCGAGCGCACCTGGAGCCGCGGATTGTAGCGCTTCTCCTCGCCGATGGTGGAGACGGTGTCGCCCTTGTAGTCATGGGCGGGGAACACCATCGTCTCGTCCGGCAGCTTGAGCAGGCGGTTGAAGATCGAATCGTATTGCGCGCGCGACGAGCCGTTCTGGAAATCCGTGCGGCCGGTGCCGCGGATCAGCAGCGTATCGCCGGTGAAAACGCGGTCGCCCATCAGATAGGAATAGGAATCGTCGGTGTGGCCGGGCGTGTACATCACGTCGAGCGACAGGCCCTCGATCGTCACCTTGTCGCCGTCCGCGACCCGCATCGCGACCACGTCGGCCTTGGTCTGGTCGCCCATCACGGTCATGCAATGGGTGCGGTCGCGCAGCTCGCCGAGGCCGGTGACGTGGTCGGCATGCAGATGCGTGTCTACCGCCTTGACCAGCTTGAGGTCGAGCTCGCGCAGCAATTGGCAGTAGCGGTCGACCTTCTCCAGCACGGGATCGAGGATGAGCGCCTCGCCGCCGGGGCGGCTCGCAAGCAAATAACTGTAGGTGCCCGAAACGCTGTCGAAGAGCTGGCGAAAGATCATGGCAGGAAGTCCGGCAGTGGAACTGATTTCGACAATTCTACTACGCCGGGGGATAGAAAGAGAAGCAATTCACTGTGCGATCGGCAATATTTAGAAGATTTTTGTTGCGGCGCCAACTGTCATTCCGGGGCGGCCCGAAGAGCCGAACCGGGAATCTCGGGATTCCGGGTTCGATGCTTCGCATCGCCCCGGAATGACGGGGAAGCTCTACGGGCGCACCACTATGTACCCGTTCGCCGCCAGGAACAGGATCTGCCCGACCCCGACCTGGACCGGCGTGGCGGCCGGGATGAACTCAGGACGTTTTCCGGACTCCCGCTCGATCGTGTCGAGTGTGTTGAGGCAGATGTCGAAGCGCACGCCTTGTGCGATCAGGCTCTCGACCTGCTTGCGGCGCTCGCTGCCGGCAAGAAGCAAGTCGATACCCGGTCCGAACGCCACCACCTCGATCGCGATCTTGTCGGGGTCATAGGCCTTCAGCAGATTGTTGGCGACGCTGAGCACCAGCGCCTGCTTCTTCGGATCGCCATCGGAGAGCTGGAGCACGACCTTGTGCTCCGCGAACGGCTTGTCCTGAAGCGGTACCTGTTGCGCACGAGCTGGCGCAATCGCTGCCCAGAGGAGCAGTGCCAGCATGATCGCGGATGAGAGTCGGGGCCACATTATCCCTGTCCCGCAATGCCTGGATTACCCTCGATGCCTTTCAGCGTGACACCGGAGCCGAGCCGCTCTGGAATGATCCGGCCCGAGCGCAGATATTTGCCGACGACCTCCCACACCGGCGCGCCCTGCTGGCCGTTGACCGAGGCCCAGCCAGCGACCTTGTAGCGGTGGCCGGCGTTGAGCGCCTTGCCGTTACCGAGTTTCAGTTCGGAGATACGTGTCCCGATCGCAGCATCCGGCGTGCAGGTGTAGCTGAGCCCACCGGTGCGCACCATGTCGCCACCCTGCTGGTAGTAGGGGTCGGCGTTGAAGAGGTTATCGCAGATGTCCTCCAGCACGTCCTTGATCTGTGCGCCGGTCATCTCCTGCACATAGGTCTCGGGATAGGTGATCGCGGTTTCCGCAAGCAGATCCTCCATGGTCAGCGGCTGGCCCGGCAGCGCGGTGACGCCCCAGCGGAAGCCCGGCGACAGTGCGATCTCGGCATCGAGCTCGCTACGCAGCGCCGTGCAGATCAGCTCGTCGACGGACCCCGTGAAATTGCCGCGCCGATAGAGCAGGCGGTCGGGCGTTGCGATCGTCTCCGACCAGTCGCTCACATGCGACGCGCGTAGCCGCCCGATCAACTCGGCCATGGCAGGATCCGGTTTCAGCAGTTCGGAATAGACCGGCAGCAGATGATAGTGAATGTCGCTGACCCTGCCCTTGTCGATCGCGAGATCGAGCACGGCCAGGAATTTTCCGTTTGAGCCCGCATTGGTGACGAGCGTGGTGCCGCTGGCGTTCTTCACGGCGATCGGCTGTGGCACGGCATCATGGGTGTGGCCGCCGAGGATGACGTCGATCCCGGTGACGCGGCTTGCAAGCTTGAGATCGACATCCATGCCGTTGTGCGACAGCAGAATGACGGCATCGGCCTTGTCGGCGTTGCGCAAGGAGTCGACGTGCTTCTGCAGCTCCTCCTCGCGGATGCCAAAGGTCCAGTCCGGCGTGAACCGTTTGGGATGCGCGATCGGCACGTAAGGGAAGGCCTGGCCGACGATCGCGACGCGATGGCCGCCGAGGTCCTTGATCATCGAGGGCTGGAACACGCGCCCCGTGGCCTTGTCGAAGGCAGGGGCGTCGTTGAACGCGGCCTCCTCGGTCAGAAACACGTTCTGCGCCAGAAACTCGCCCTTGAAGCGCTCGAGATTGTCGCGCAACACTTGCTCGCCATAGGTGAACTCCCAGTGCCCGGTCATCGCCTCGATGCCGAGCAGGTTGGCCACCTCGACCATGTCGCGGCCCTCCATGACGTTGGCAAGGCCGGTGCCTTGCCAGAGATCGCCGCCATCGACCAGCAGGGACCGCTTCTCGCCGACATCGCCGCGCAACCGGTCGACCAGGGTTTTGAGATAGGCAAAGCCGCCGAGCTTGCCGAAGCGTCCCGCGGACTTCTCGAACTCGAGGCAGGTGAAAGCGTAGGCATCGGCGCTGTCGGGACGGATGCCGAACCGCTCCAGGAAAGCCTGTCCGACCAGATGCGGCGGCCGTCCCGCCATCTCGCCGACGCCAATGTTGACGCTGGGCTCGCGGAAATAGACCGGATTGAGCTGCGCGTGCGTGTCGGTGATGTGCAGGATCCGCGCATTCCCGAACCGCTCGACGTCATAGATGCTCGCGGTGTCGGCGCCGCGCGCGAGCCGCGGCAGGCTGAGAGATGCGGCGGCAAGGCCTGCGCTCTTCAGGAAATCGCGGCGGCGGATGGCCATCAGAATTCTCCGCGCCTCTTGATCAACGGCGAAACGGTTCCACAGACCCTGTCAGTCTAGCGGATTTCCATCGCCTTCCAGGCTTCTTTTTCGGACGTGGCCTGGACGATCGACGCCTTGGCCAGCGCCTCGGCCTCTTTCGACGCAGCTACGGCGCGGTCGAAATCGCCGCCATCGGCCGCCCTCCTGGCCGTCGCCAGCGCGGATACCGTCACGGTCCACTGGTTACGCATCCCGGCCGCCTCCTTGGCGGCCGCTTCGGCGGCAGCATAGGCCGCCTTGAAATCCGCCTCGTTTGCCGCGCGCGCTGCCGGCGCAAAGCTCAGCGCAAGCAGCATGACAATCGGAAACGACCGCTTCATGGCCTTGCTCCCGGCCCGGAGATCGGCAGGCCGTTGGCGACATAGGACAGGAAATATTCGACGTCGCGATATTCGTCCGATTGCGGCTCCAGCGGAACCGCGCGGGTCTGGCTGTTGCAGGTGACGAAGCGGCGGCTGGTGGTGCCCATGCCGCTCCATTCGGAGCGGTAGATCGGCATCGCATTGAGGATGCCGAGCGCGGGCGCCAGCACCTCGGCGCGGATGCGTTCGCCCGGGCTCTGCACGTGGCAGCTTGCGCAGGAGAAGTTCATCTGTCCGCGCCGCGTGTAGAAATAGCGCTTGCCGTTCTCGAACGCTTCGAGCGCCCGCGGGTCATCGGGAATCTTGATGTCCATCGGCTTGCCGCGCGAGGTGTAGGCCATGTAGGCGGTGAGGGAGGCCATCTCGTCCTTGACGTAGGAATAGGGTGCCTCGCCATTGGCCTCGCGGCATCGGTTGAGCGCGAGCTCGAGCGTGACGACCTTGCCTTCCCCGGTGTCGAAATACGGATAGTTCTGGCGAATGCCGATGCCGCGATTCGGGAAGCAGTCGGCATAGGTCTTGCCGTTCTTGAACGGAGTCGAGAACATCTCCTTGCCGGCGTCGAGCGCGAACTCGTAGGGCGGGAATTCTTCCTTCTCCTGCCACTGCCGCTTCATGTCCTCGTTCATGGAATAAGGACCGTTGACGAAATCCTCGTGCATCACGTTGGGAAATTTCTGGAAGAAGAAGTTCTGGAACGCCCTGGCGTCGGCGACGGGATCGACCTTGTCCGCTGCGACCACGCGCGGAGACGCGGTTGCGAATGCGACGAGCGCGACGCACACCGCGCCGAGCAGGAACGAGAGGCGGGCCTTCATCACGCGATCTTGGCGGTGGTCGTATCCGACGCACCCTTGTTGTCGGTCCAGGAAATCTTGAGCTCGTCGCCCTTCATGGCACCCTTGAAGCTGAACTTGACGTAGGGATCCTTGGAGACCGCGGTGCCCCAATTGGCGACGAAGACCTCCTTGCCGTTACATTCGAACTTCAGCTCCTGGATGAAGTGAGCCGGAATCAGCTCGCCCCTGGAGTCTTTGACCAAGCCGGTATCCATGGGGTGCTGAATCAGCGTTTGCACCTCGGTGATATCGCCGTTGGATGTTGCGCGCGCGCGAATGCTGGATGCCATGTCGAACTGCCTCGATTAACCGCCGCAACCGCCGACGGTGACCTTGACCTCTTTGGTCGCGCTGTAGAGCTTGCCGTCGGCTTCCACGATCGCGGTCAATTTGGTGGTTTTGGCCATCTTCAGCCGGTTGGCGACAGCAGGGGTCGTGCCGTCGGGAATCTTGTAGCTCGCCGCGAGCGCGTTCGGGTTCTCGGCCACGAAGAACGAGATCGAGGTGACCTTGTCGAGTGACGTCGTCACCGACACCGGCACCACACCGCCATTCTCGGCGATCTCCGGCGCATCCAACTTGACCTTGTCCGACGGCTCCGCGGTCTTGCCATAGAGGGCCTTGATCGCATCGGCCTCGTTCTTCTGCTTGAACGCCTCTTCCGGATATTTGTCGTTGGCTGCGGCGCGCGCGGGAGCGGCGCCGAACGGCAGATTGCCGAGACCGAGCAGCGCGACACTGGCCGCGCCCTGAAGGATCAGGCGCCGCGTCGGATGAGGGCCGGTGGTCGTGGTCATCTGGGTTCTCCTGGCGGCCGTTACAGGGTCTGCAGAAAATCAACGATCGCGTTGATCTCTTGGTCGGTCAAAATCCGGTTTCGGCCGAACGGCGGCATCATGGTCTGCGGATTGCGCTTGGTTTCGTCGAAGATGATGGCAAACAGCTCGTTGCGGTCGGGGTATTTTTCCTTGATGTCCTTCAGTTCCGGCCCGATCGTTCCGGGCAGGTCGCCGCCTTTGATGACGTGGCAGGTCAGGCAATTGCCCTTGCCACGGTCGAAAGCGAGTTTCCGGCCCTCGGTCGCGCTGGACTGTGCTCCCGCCGGAGCCACGGCGGCGCCGGCGAGGAAGGCCAGTGCAACCAGTACGGCGGACTTGCAAGGAAAGGCGGTCAAGGCATCGTCCCGAAGCGTTATGTCGATGATCTCATTTATGGAATTGTTCAAAAGCACAACGGGCATCGCCTGACAATCAAGACTATGCAGGCGGCAAAATGGGGTTAATATCCCGCGCATTGCAACTGATGAGATAGTTCGTTCAGCAGATGGGCTGGAGCTAGCAGATTATTCTCGAACGCGCGGCCGTCATGGCCGTCTTTTCTGATTCACATTTTTGGTTCACATTTTTGGGGACGTCACTTGGCTGAATATGTCGTCGAATTTGGCAGGGACGGCGGACGAGTCGAGCCGGATGGCCGGCTCGACGCACCGGCCTTCCATCGCAATCACGAATCGATCTGGGCGGCGCTGGAGAAGCATCTCGCCGGCGCTGCCGGCAACGTGGTGGAACTCGGCAGTGGAACCGGCCAGCACGTCGTCTATTTCGCGCGCTACACGCCCGGCCTGGTCTGGTGGCCGAGCGACCTCAACCAGCGGCACCTCAAGAGCATCGAAGCCTGGCGCGTGCATGCGGGCCTGCCGAACATCCGCTCACCCCTGCGGATCGACCTGACCGATCCCCACTGGTGCCCGGAGATGAAGAGCGGGCAGGGGCCGACGAGCCTCGCGGCCGTGTTCTGCGCCAACGTCATCCACATCGCGCCCTGGGTCGTCGCCGAAGGCCTGTTCGCCGGCGCAGGTCGCTATCTGCGCGCTGACGGCAAGCTGTTCCTCTACGGCCCCTTCAAGCGCGACGGAAAGCACACCGCGCTCAGCAATGCGGTGTTCGACACCTCCTTGCGCGAAGGCAATCCCGAATGGGGCGTGCGCGACATCGCCGACGTCGAGAGTCTCGCGCGGGGCGCGGACCTTCGTCTCGTCGATACGATCGATATGCCGGCGAACAATCTCACGCTGGTGTTCGCGCGCTAGAAGGTCGTCAAGCCCGGCCATGACGATGTGGAGACGTCCGCACTCCTAACGCTAGTCGCCATCCCGCCACCCGATCTTTTCCTTCAAAAACCGATAGCCCAGCACTTCGAAGCCGGCGCGCTCCTTGTTGTCCTTGCCGTAGCCGTGGCCGCCGGCTTCCGGCTCGTAGAGCCAGGCTTCGAAGCCCATCGCCTGGAGCTTCGCCGCCATCTTGCGCGCGTGGCCGGGATGGACGCGGTCGTCGCGCCGCGTTGTGGCGATCAGGATCGGTGGATAGACCTGCCCCGGCCTGACGTTGTGATAGGCCGAATAGGTCTTCAGCCACTCCCATTCCTCGGGCTTGTCGGGGTCGCCATATTCCGCGATCCAGCTCGCGCCCGCGAGCAGCTTCGTGTAGCGGCGCATGTCGATCAGCGGGATGGTACAGAACAGCGCGCCGAAGCGCTCGGGATAGCGCGTCAGCATGTTGGTGATCAGGATGCCGCCGTTCGATCCGCCCTGCGCGGCGATGCGTTTTGCGGTCGTGACGCCGCGGCGGACGAGATCGGCCGCGACCGCGGCGAAATCGTCGTGCGACAGCTTCTTGCCGGCGAGACGGCCGGCATCGTGCCAGCGCGTGCCGAACTCGCCGCCGCCGCGCAAATTCGCCTGCACCGTGGTGCCGCCGCGCTCCAGCCACAGCTTGCCGAGCGAGGCGTTGTAATACGGCTTCACGGCAAGCCCGAAGCCACCATAGGCGCTCATATAGACCGGCGCATCGCCGGTCTCGCCGGCCGGCCCGGTCTGCACATAGGGAATGCGCTCGCCGTCGATCGAGATCGCCTCGTGCTGGGTCACCACGAGGCCGTCGGCGGTGAACGTCTTCGGCGCCTGCTTCAGCACGGCCGGGCTGGCGACGCCGCGCTCGATCAGCAGCAGCGAGGGCGGCGTGAGCGGATCCTGCACATTGGCGAGCAGGTCGCCATTGCTTTCGGAGGGATGGCGATCGAGCGGCCAGACGTCGACGACGCCGATCTGTGGCAGGCCGGAAAGCGTCTTGCGGCTCCAGCCCGTCGCGGATGGTGTGCAGATCTCGAAACGCGGCTTGAGCTCGTCGAGGATCGAGAGCACCAGCTTTCCGGCCGCCCAGAACAAACCCTGCAGCGCGCGTCGCGGCGCCGGCTCGAACAGGATCGCAAAATCACGGCTGCCGGCAAGGAACGCCGAGAGTGAGATGCCGAGCACGGTGTCGGTGGCATAGGTCCGGCCCTGGACCGTCCAGTCCTTGCGCAGCTTCATCGCGAACCAGTCGCCATGCGCCTGCATCCAGATTCCGGTCGGCAGATCGAGCTTCGTCGTCGCACCGCTCGCATCGCGCAGCCAGACCGCATGATTGAAGAAGTCGATCTGGTCGATAATCCAGACGCGCGGCGCCGCACCGGTGTCGTCGACGCTGCCATGGATCGTCATGTGATCGGTCGCGGTGTCGATGATCACCTGCGCCTGATCGACGGGCTGGCCGCGCCGCCAGAGGCGAACGGTTCGCGCATATCCCGAGCTCGTCGCCATGCCCTCGCCGTGCGCGCTCGACAGCAGCAGCGTGTCGGCATCGAGCCAGTCGACGCCGCCCTTGGCTTCCGGCAGCGCAAAGCCGTTCGGCACGAAACTTTTTGCGACGAGGTCGAATTCCCGCAAGGTGACGGCGTCGCTGCCGCCGCGCGACAGGCTGAGGATCGCCCGCGAGCTTCCCGGCATCGTGGCGATCCCGCTGAGCAGCCAGTCCTCGCCTTCCCTCGTCGCGAGCTGGTCGATGTCCAGCATGGTCTCCCATGCCGGATCGGCCTTGCGAAATTCCGCCAGCGTCGTCCGTCGCCACAGGCCGCGCGGGTTATTGGCATCCTTCCAGAGATTGTGGAGATCGTTGCCGCGCCGGCTGACATAGGGAATGTTGTCCGGACGGTCATAGATCGCTGCGAGGATGTCGCGGTCGCGTTCGAAGGCCGCTCCGCCGAATGCGGCGAGCGTGAGTTGACTCTGCCGCGCGACGAAATCGAGCGCCTGCGTGCCCTCGATCTCCTCCAGCCACAGCCAGGGATCGTCGTCGGGAGCGCTGAGCGTGGGCCTGTCGTCGACGGTCATGAACGAAACTCCAGCAAGTGGCGGCGGATAGGATTTGATCGAACTCAAGTCGTCAAGGGCGCAGTCCGTTATCATCCGTCCGATTGCGTCGGGGGCATGGCCTGCGCCCGTTTGCGCCGGTTGCCCACCTTTCCGCGCCCCTCCATAGTGCCGGGAATCAACAGAGCCCTCGTGAGCCCTTGGGGCGGAAATGCCGATGTTGGACGTCACTGCCGTCAATGAGATCGCCGACGATACCCGCGCGCGTGCCAATGTGGTGCGCCTTGCCGCCGCGCAGGCGCTGACCGGCGCCAATTCGGCGGTGATCTTCGCCACCGGTGCGATCGTCGGCGCCACGCTTGCGCCGGATATCTCATTCGCGACCGTGCCGATCTCGATGTATGTGGTGGGGCTCGCTGCCGGCACGCTGCCGACCGGCGCGATCTCGCGCCGCTTCGGTCGCCGTGTGGCCTTCGTCATCGGCACGGGCCTCGGCACGCTCACTGGCCTACTCGGCTCGTTCGCGATCCTGCACGGCTCGTTCGCGCTGTTCTGTGTCGCGACCTTCCTCGGCGGCCTCTACGGCGCTGTGGCGCAGTCCTACCGCTTCGCCGCCGCCGACGGCGCCAGCGCGGCCTACCGCCCAAAGGCGGTGTCCTGGGTGATGGCGGGCGGCGTGTTCGCCGGCGTGCTCGGTCCGCAGCTCGTGCAATGGACCATGGACGTCTGGCAGCCCTATCTGTTCGCCTTCAGCTTCCTGGTGCAGGCCGCGGTAGCGCTCGTCGCCATGGGCATCGTTGCCGGCGTCGACATGCCCAAGCCCGCGCCGGCCGATCTGCATGGCGGCCGGCCGCTGCTCACCATCGTGACCCAGCCGCGCTTCATCGCGGCGGCGCTGTGCGGCGTGATCTCCTATCCCATGATGAATCTGGTGATGACCTCGGCGCCGCTCGCCATGAAGATGTGCGGCCTCAGCGTTTCCGATTCGAATTTCGGCCTGCAATGGCACATCGTCGCGATGTACGGCCCGAGCTTCTTCACAGGCGCGCTGATCGCCCGCTTCGGCGCGCCGAAGATCGTGGCCGCCGGCCTGCTGCTGGAAGCCGGCGCCGCCGGCATCGGCCTCTCCGGCCTCACCGCGATGCATTTCTGGGCGACGCTGGTCGTGCTCGGCGTCGGCTGGAATTTCTCCTTCATCGGCGCCTCCGCACTGGTGCTGGAGACGCACCGGCCGCAGGAGCGCAACAAGGTGCAGGCCTTCAACGATTTCCTGGTGTTCGGCATGATGGCGATCGGTTCGTTCTCCTCCGGCCAGTTGCTCGCCAATTACGGCTGGTCGGCGGTGAACCTGGTGGTGTTCCCGCCTGTTGTGTTGGGTCTTGCCGTGCTCTCGCTGGTCTCCTGGGCTCGCCGCCGCAAGGCGCGCCTGGACGCGGCCATGGGCGAGTTCCCGGATGCGGTCTAGGTTGGCGGGAGGCTGTCAGCATCGTTGACACTTCGATCCGGGTCGAAGTGATTTTCTGGTGAGGGCTGGCTAGATGTCGTCATGGCCGCGCAGGCGGGACAGCCGGGCATGACGGAGTAAGCGGCAATGCTTGATAATCCTCAACAGCCCACAATCGACGAATCCTCCGTCCGCTACGAAGGCTGGCGCATCGTCGCGGTCTGCTTCCTGCTCGCCACCTTCGGCTGGGGTCTCGGCTTCTACGGCCAGAGCGTCTATGTCGCCGAACTCCAGCGCGCGCGGGGCTGGCCGACCACGCTGGTTTCCGCAGGGACGACGTTCTTCTACCTGTTCGGCGCGCTGCTCGTCGTCTTCGTCGGCGAAGCCGTGCGAAACTACGGTCCGCGCATCTGTCTGATTGCGGGCACGCTGGCGATGGCGGCGGCCGCGGTCGCGATCGGCGCGGTGCGCGAGCCCTGGCAGCTGTATCTCGCGAACGCCGTGCTCGCCTTCGGCTGGGCCGGTACCAGTCTCGCCATGATCACCAACACGATCAGCCTGTGGTTCGATAACAAGCGCGGAATGGCGATCAGCCTCGCGCTGAACGGCGCCAGCTTTGGCGGCATCGTCGGCGTGCCGCTGCTGGTGGCGCTGATCGGCCATGTCGGCTTCGCCAGCGCGATGTATGCCGCCGCCGGCGCCATGCTGGTGCTGCTCGTGCCGGTCATCCTCCTTCTCGTCGGCCGCCCGCCCGATCACCATGGCTGGCACGCGAGGACGAAGGCCAAACTGCAATCCTCGTCCCAGATCCGCGCATGGGCGTTGCGTGACGTCGGTTTCCTCACGGTGACGATCGCCTTCGCCCTGGTGCTGTTCGCCCAGGTCGGCTTCATCGTGCACCTGATCTCGTTCCTCGATCCCGTGATCGGCCGCGAGCGGGCGGCGGTCGCCGTCGCGGTGCTGACGGCGATGGCCGTGGTCGGCCGGGTGCTGTTCTCGCTGGTGATCGACCGCCTCGATCAGCGCCTGGCCGCCGCGCTGTCGTTTCTCAGCCAGGCGGCGGCCCTTCTCGTCGTCATCAACCTGCATAATGACTATGTGCTGATCGCGGCCTGCGCGGTGTTCGGCTTCTCGGTCGGCAACCTCATCACGCTGCCCTCGCTGATCGTGCAGCAGGAGTTCGACAGTGCCGCGTTCGGCGTGCTGATCAGCCTGAACACCGCGATCAACCAGGTGACCTACGCATTCGGCCCCGGCGTCGTCGGCTTCCTGCGCGATATCTCCGGCGGCTATTCGCTGCCGTTCTACCTTTGCATCGCGCTGGAGGTGATCGCCGCAGCGCTGATCATGGTGCGGGGGAGGCCACCCGCCAAGTTGAAATAGACGCGACGGGGCCTCAACAAACTCCGTCATTGCGAGCGCAGCGAAGCAATCCAGAGTCTTGCCGTGCAGGGATGGATTGCTTCGTCGCTTTGCTCCTCGCAATGACGGGAGAGAGCGGAGATCACCCCTCCCGCTGCTTCAGCAACGCCTCCACGTCCAGCCGCTTGGTAAACATCGCGAGCTTGCCGTCCGGCCCGAACGGCCATTGCTCCCTGGGCTTGTCCCAGTACAGCTCAACGCCGTTCTCGTCGGGATCGCGCAAGTAGAGCGCCTCGCTGACGCCGTGGTCGCTCGCGCCGTCGAGCGCAATGCCGGCCGACAGCACGCGATGCAGCGCATCCGCCAGCGCGGAGCGCGTCGGATAGAGGATCGCGGTGTGAAAGAGCCCGGTCGTGCCGGGCGGCGGCGGCGAGCCGCCCTTGCTTTCCCAGGTGTTGAGCCCGATGTGGTGATGATAGCCACCGGCCGAGATAAAGGCGGCGCCCGAACTCATGCGCTGCATCAGCTCGAAGCCGAGCACGCCGCAATAGAAGCCGAGCGCGCGATCGAGATCGGCGACCTTGAGATGAACGTGGCCGATCCTGGTATCGGCGGCGACGGCTTGGTTCTGCGACATGTGGCAGCTCCTTTGATGACCTCCACATAAGGCGGGCCTCGGGACAGTGCTATCGCCCATCCCGAAACCCATCGTTTCCGGATGGAAAACTTAAGAGAGCTCCGGCACCTCGCCGTCGGGCAGCTCGAACTCAAAGGTGTTCAGCGTCATCGACACCAGCGTGTAGTAGCCGCACAGCCCGATCACCTCGACGACACCACGTTCGCCGAGCACCTTGACCGCCTCATCATAGAGCCCCTTCTCGACGCCATGGCCCTCATGGAGCGACTTCGCGACGTCGTAGATCATCTTTCCCTTGGGATCGTCGAACTCGGGCGTGCGGCGGTCGCGGATCGCGTCGATGATCTCGGGCTTCATGCCGCCGGCGAGCGCGAGGCGCTTGTGCGCGTACCATTCGTAATGCGCGGTCCAGTGCCGCGCCGTCACCAGGATCGCGATCTCCGAGAGCTTTGCCGGGAAGATCGTGTCGAAGCGCAGCACCTCGCCGAGCCGGGTGGCATGGCGCGCCATTTCCGGGCTGTTGAGCCAGGCCATCATCGGCGCCGGCGGCTTGCCGCGCTTTCCCGCGATCGACTCGTCATAGGTCTGGCGCTGGCTCTCGTTCATTTCGCCAGGCGAAAGAAGTGTCAGGCGCATTCGCGTTTCCTCTTTGTTTTCAAGCACCGTCGTCGCAGCGATTATAGCCGACTGCGCCTGCGGAAGTGGTTGAATTCCGCGGGGGCTTGGCCCAGAGTCGCGCCCAACAAGCCGATTTTGATTGATGGAAACGACCATGAGCGACACTGAGACCGCCGATCTCGAAACATTCCGCAACGAGACGCGCGCCTGGCTGGAAGCCAATTGCCCGCCGGAGATGCGCAAGCCCGCAACGTCGGATGCCGACGTGTTCTGGGGCGGGCGCAACGCAAAATTCTCGTCCGAGCCGCAGCGCATCTGGTTCGAGCGCATGCGCGACAAGGGCTGGACCGTGCCCGATTGGCCGAAGGAATATGGCGGCGGTGGTCTCGGCGCCGCCGAGCACAAGGTGCTGCGCGCCGAGATGGCGCGGATCGGTGCTCGCCCGCCGCTGTCGAGCTTCGGCATCTGGATGCTCGGGCCGGCGCTCTTGAAATACGGCAACGAGGCCCAGAAGAAGGAGCATCTGCCGAAGATCGCGGCGGGCGAGATCCGCTGGTGCCAGGGCTATTCCGAGCCGAACGCCGGCTCCGATCTCGCGTCGCTCCAGACCCGCGCCGAGAGCGACGGCGATCACTTCATCGTCAACGGCCAGAAGATCTGGACATCCTACGCCAATTACGCCGACTGGATCTTCTGCCTGGTGCGCACCGATCCCGCCGCGAAGAAGCATGACGGCATCAGTTTCATCCTGTTCGACATGGCCTCGAAGGGCGTCTCGACCAAGCCGATCCTGCTGATTTCAGGCTATTCGCCGTTCTGCGAAACCTTCTTCGACAATGTCCGGGTGCCGAAGTCGAATCTGGTCGGCACCATCAACCGCGGCTGGGACGTGGCGAAATATCTGCTCCAGCACGAGCGCGCGATGATCTCAGGGATGGGCGAGCGCGGCGCCGGGCGACCGCTCGGCCAGGTCGCGGCGGACTCCGTCGGCACCGATGCGCAGGGGCGGCTCGATGACGCCATGCTGCGCGGCCAGATCGCGCGCTTCGACGTCGATGAAGCCGCGCTCGCGGCCTGCGCCGAGCGCGCGGTCGATCTGGCCAAGGCCGGGCAGGCGCATCCGGCCTTCTCCTCCGCAATGAAATATTACGGCACCGAGCTCAACAAGCGCCGCCATGAGATCCTGATGTCGGCCGGCGGCGTCGATGCGCTGGAATGGGAGAGCGAGCGCTCCAAGCAGGGCGCCCGCCCGCGTGCCTGGCTGCGCACCAAGGCCAACTCGATCGAAGGAGGCACGTCCGAGGTCATGCTCGGCATCGTCGCCAAGCGCATCCTGGATCTGCCGGGGGCGTGAGCCGCGCCGTCGTTCCGGGGCGGTCCGCAGGACCGAACCCGGAGCCTCGAGATTCCGGGTTCGATGCTGCGCATCGCCCCGGAATGACACCAACAATATGCATTTCACGCGATACCAGAGACTTTGCACATGGCCCTCGTCCTCACCGAAGAACAATCGATGCTCCGCGATAGCGCGCGTGGGCTGATCAGCGACAAGGCGCCGGTGTCGCACCTGCGACACTTGCGCGACAGCAAGGATCGCGCCGGTTTCTCGAAAGAGCTCTGGCAGTCCTTCGCCGAGATGGGCTTTGCCGGCCTCCTGGTGCCGGAAGAGTTCGGCGGCAGCGGCCTCGGCTATGTCGAAGCCGGAGTTGTGATGGAGGAGATCGGCCGCACGCTGATGCCCTCGCCGTTCCTCGCCACCAGCGTGGTCGCGGCCTCCGTATTGAACCGCGGCGGCAACGCCGCGCAGAAGTCGGAATTCTTGCCGAAGATCGCGAGCGGCTCGCTGCTCGCGACGCTCGCGATCGACGAAGGCGCCAAGCATCGACCGCTTCGGACCAGCCTTCAGGCCGTGCGCGCCGGTAACGGCTTCAGGCTCAGTGGTGCCAAGGCGCTGGTGGTCGACGGACACGTCGCCGACCTTCTCATCGTCGCTGCGCGCACCGCGGGCTCCGCCGGCGAACGCGAGGGCCTGACGCTGTTCCTGGTGAATCCCGCGGCGAAGGGCGTGGCGGTCGAGCGCACCGTCATGGTCGATGCGCACAATGCAGCGCGGATCGACTTCGCCAATGTCGAGGTCAATGCCGACAGCGTGCTCGGCGAGGTCGATCAGGGCGCAAGTCTGCTTGAAGGCGTGCTCGATATCGGCCGCGGCGCGGTCGCGTCCGAGATGGTCGGCCTCAGCGAGGAGGTGTTTGGCCGCACCGTCGAGTACCTGAAGAGCCGCAAGCAATTTGGCAAGCTGATCGGCGAATTCCAGGCGCTGCAGCACCGCTCCGCCGAGCTCTATGTCGACATCGAGATCACCCGCGCCGCCGTGATGAAGGCGCTTCAGGCGCTGGACGCCGACGTCGCCAAGGCTGCATCGAGCGTCGCCGTTGCCAAGGCCCGCGCCGGCACCACCGCCACCCGCGCGGTGCAGGAAGGCGTGCAGATGCATGGCGGCATGGGCATGACCGACCAGTTCGACATCGGCTTCTTCATGAAGCGCGCAAGGGTGTGCGAAGAATTGTTCGGCGATGCCAACTACCACACCGAGCAGCTCGCAAGGGCGCGGGGGTATTGAGCTGAGGCGGGCGTGTAGCCCGGATGAGCGTAGCGACATCCGGGGGTGTCGCGGGCAGCGGCCCCGCATATCGCTTCGCTCATGCGGGCTACGGCATCGAGTGAGTCGAAACCGCTTGCCTCGATCTCGTCATTGCGAGGAGCGCTGGCGACGAAGCAATCCAGACTGTCGCCTTGGAAAGATTCTGGATTGCTTCGCTTCGCTCGCAATGACAGAGGTTAGACCGCCCCCTTACCGCATCGGCGGTGCGTACTGCACGCCGCCGGCATTCCACAGCTGGTTCATGCCGCGAGGGATCTTCAGCTTGGACTTCTCGCCGATGTTGCGGTCGTACATCTCGCCGTAATTGCCGACGTGACGGATGATGCGGGCGGCCCAGTCCTTGGTGAGGCCGAGCTGCTCCCCGTAACGGCCTTCGGTGCCGACGAGGCGCATCACTTCCGGCTTCTTCGACTTCAGGGCCTCGTCGATGTTCTCGGAGGTGACGCCGAGCTCCTCGGCGTTGATCATCGCGTACAAGGTCCACTTCACGATCATCATCCAGTCGTCGTCGCGCTGACGCACGACCGGGGCGAGCGGCTCCTTGGAGATCATGTCCGGCAGGATCATGTGGTCGCCCGATTTCGATAGGTTCAGCCGCAGCGCATAAAGCTGCGAGACGTCGGCCGAGAGTGTGTCGCACTTGCCGGTGTCGTAGGCCTTCACGACGTCGTCGAGCTTGTCGAACTTCACCTCTTCATACTTCATGTTGTTGAGGCGGAAGTAATCGGCGACATTGAGTGTCGTCGTGGTCCCGGACTGGACGCAGACCTTGCTGTCGGTCAGGTCCAGCGAGGTCTCCTTGTTGCGCGAACGCGGCACCATGAAGCCGACGCCGTCGTAGTAGGCCACGGCCGGAAAATACAGGTCGTAGTCGAGCTCGCGCGCCATGCTCCATGTCGTGTTGCGCGAGAGGATGTCGACCTTGCGGCTCTGCAGCTCCTTGAAACGCTCGTTGGCGTCGAGCGGAACGAACTTCGCCTTGCCCGGGTCGTTGAAGATCGCGGCGGCCACCGCACGGCAGAAGTCGACGTCGAAGCCGGTCCAGTTGCCCTTGTCGTCCGGGATCGAGAAGCCCGGGAGGCCCTTGTTGACGCCGCACAGCACTTCGCCGCGGCGGACGGTGCGCTTCAGCGTGCGGGTGTCGTAGAATTCATAGATGATGGCCAGGACGGCGACCAGCACGGCGACGGCGAGCCCGATCAGCAGGCCGCCACGAAAAGTGCGCATCATGTTGCTCTCTCGAAATGTCGGAAAAAGGAATCAGGCGAGGACGGGAAGCATGATCGGGATCCGGAGGGCCGCGTGAGCGCAAAGCGCGAGGCGGCTCTCCGAAAAGATCATGCTCGAACCATAACCTTTAGAGCTCGGGTTTCTGCCGGATGACCACCTTGGTGCCAACAGGAACGCGATCATAGAGATCGGCAACGTCATTGTTGACGAGGCGGAAGCAGCCCGAAGACACCTTGGTGCCGATCGTGTCTGGGCGATTGGTGCCGTGGATGCGGTAGACGGTGGTGCCGAGATACATGGCGCGGGCCCCCAACGGATTGCCGGGGCCGCCGGCCATGAAGCGCGGCAGATAGGGCTGGCGCTGGATCATCTCCGGCGGCGGCGTCCAGTCCGGCCATTCCTTCTTGTTGGTGATGGTCACCAGCCCTTGCCACTGGAAGCCGTCGCGGCCGACGCCGATGCCATAGCGGATCGCGCGCCCGCCGGGCTGCACCAGATAGAGGTGACGTTCGGCCGTCGAGACGATGATCGTGCCCGGCGGCTCGGTGGTGCGGAAGTAAACCACCTGCTTCTGCCATTCCGGCTCGAGCTGGTAGCCGTCATCGGCGACCAGGCCCGGTTCATCGCCGCGGTCGGGCTGCTGGGCGAAGGCCTGCGGCGTGGACAGAATCAGGCCGATCGCAGCCACAAACATCCCGGTCAGGCGACGAAAATTCGTCATGTAAAGCTCTCCCCGCTACCACAGCGCAAATCAATCAGGAACCATCAAACCTGAGGGGCAAGTTCATGGCAAGTTGATGGCGCGCCGCCCTAGTATCTCACGAGAATACTTGGCTTTTTGACGCGTGCCTGGCAATGCCACAAACGGGGGATGGCGCGAAAAGCATAGATTGTCGCGGCGAGGCGGTACTGCGCTCCTCTCCCGCCTGCTTGGCCGACCGAGTTCACGCAAAAGATCGAGTTCGAAAACCCGCCCCGGATGGGGCTAGATCTTGTTGCTCTCCGGCGCAATTTTCAGGCGGCGGACGATCTCCGCGGCCACGGCGCGCGCTTCGGCCCGCGACCCGACACGGGGGCTGCGAAATCGCCGCCCCGCGTGCAACCGGATCACCACGATGCAATGCTCGTCCTCCGAACGGCCGCGACGCTCGACCGTGATCGATTTCACCTCATGCCCCTCGATATGGTCGGCGCGCAAGCTGCCGTCGCCCCACAGGCGTTCGACGCGAATGTCGGACTGCCGGATGATCCAGAAGGCGCCTGTGACGAGGTTGGCATATCTGTAGACGAAGAACGCCGCGATTGCGCCGGCAGGCAACAGCGCGATGTCGACCGGGCCCGGCGGCAGGCCGCGCCAGAGCTTGTAGGCGTAGGGAACGGCGCACAATGCGACGGCGATCAACGCAACGATCCGGATGTCCCTGACGGGAAACGGCTCGAGCGGTTCGCCAAGCTGCATCTCGGGATTGCTGGCATCGAGCGGATTGACGGGGGGCGCGACGTTGGGAACGTCAAACTGGGTGGCGATCCGGGCCACCATGTCATGCACATGAGTGACTTCGGAGATCGGTGGGGACGTCAGGCGCTCACCCGAAGCGAGCGTGAAGACGAATTGAAACCGCGCTTTCACCCTCTTGCTGCCGGGAACCTGTAGTCCCGTGACGTCGTCTTTCGGAACGACCCGTGTGCGGAGTTTTCCGAACGGACGCTGCTGTCCGATCAGGATCTCGTCCGGTGTGATGATCCACACCACCGCCGGGGCCATCATGATGCCGACGACGAACCCCGCCCCCACGAGGAGCGCGGTCACGGAGATGATCACTTCCAGCGTGTCGTGGGTGAACAGGCCGGGCGTGAAGCACAGCGCGACGGCAGCCGCAGAGCCGGCCACGACCAGCCGCTGCGCGATCGAGGAGCCTTCACGAAGTCGGATGTCGGGGCTGGTGGTTGCGTCGTCCATTGCGGGCGGCTGATTTTCGTCGGTCGCGAAACTCCACGGACGGGTCCGTGGAGTCAAGCAGCATCGGAGCCCGCTTCATCCAGCATCAGTTGTCGGCGTTGAGCAGCGGACAACGAGGTTCCGCTCGGGGGGCCGGGCCGATCATTTCGGCGCAAGCCACAGTCTGAGACCGAACGAAATCACGGTGACGGCGCCCACGCCGCCGAGCCAGAGAACGGCGAACCATATCAGCCGTCGCCCCAGCGGCCTTGCCTCTGCTTTGCGCGGCATCAGTGATAGCCGCTCCCGGCCCTGACCTTGCCGCGGAAGACCCAGTAGGCCCAGCCGGTGTAGCCGAGAATGAGCGGCAACAGTCCGGCCACGCCGACGAGCATGAAGATCTGGCTGTTCTGCGGCGCAGCCGCCTGCCAGATCGTAATGCTCTGCGGCACGATGAAGGGATACATGCTGATACCCAGCCCGGCATAGGACAGCGCGAACAATGCCAGTGCGAGAAAGAACGGCCGGGAGTCCTGCTTTTGCGCGAGGCTGCGGATCAGGAGTGCGGTGACGGCGGCGACCGCGATCGGCACCGGCGCGACCAGGGCGACGTTCGGCCAGGCGAACCAACGCTGCGCGTATTGAATGCTGAGAAACGGCGTGGCGATGCTGACCAGTGCGATCGCTGCAAGCATCGCGAACAGCAGACCCCGGC
Source organism: Bradyrhizobium cedriense (assembly GCF_054602315.1). Lineage (NCBI taxonomy): Bacteria > Pseudomonadati > Pseudomonadota > Alphaproteobacteria > Hyphomicrobiales > Nitrobacteraceae > Bradyrhizobium > Bradyrhizobium cedriense. Next base: position 513,046 of record NZ_JBTSWB010000004.1, read on the forward strand.
TCAGCCGGTAGGCCTTCTCGCGCAGCGCGCCCTCGGTCTTCATAATGAGCCAGGTGGCGCCCAGCAAAGAATAGCCAATCATCAGGGCAACTCCCGTCAGCAGGCTGAACGGCGTCAGCCAGTCCCACCAGCCGCCGGCATAATGCCGCCCCTCGACATGCACACCTTGCAGGATGGCTCCGAGAGCAACGCCTTGCGCCAGCGTCGCCAGCAGCGATCCCAAGGCAAAGGCAATGTCCCAGCGGTTTCGTGCTGCGGTGGTGCGCCAGCGGAATTCGAAGGCGACACCGCGGAAGACCAGTCCGATCAGCATGGCGATCATGGGCGTATAGAGCGCCGGCATCAGCACCGCATAGGCGAGCGGAAAGGCCGCCATCAGGCCGCCGCCGCCCAGCACCAGCCAGGTCTCGTTGCCATCCCAGACCGGCGCCACGCTGTTCATCATCACGTCGCGGTCGGCCTTGGCGGGAAACAAGGGAAACAGCATGCCTAGACCGAGATCGAAGCCGTCCATCACGACATAGACGAATACCGCGAAGGCGATGATGAAGGCCCAGACGGTGGCAAGGTCGACGGCGGCAATCATGGCAGCGCCCCCCGTCCCGCAACGCCCGAGGCCGGTGTGATGCCGGCGGCGCGCGCCGGCATGTCGCCGCGCGGCCCTTCCTCGCCGTGATGGGGCGAGGCCGCCATCAGGCGCAGAATGTAGATGGCGCCCGCCGCGAACACGATGAAATAGACGACGACGAAGGCCAGCAGTGACGAGCCCACCGCGGGCGCGGCCAGGGGAGAGACGGCGTCCGCGGTTCGCAACAGGCCGTAGACCGTGAAAGGCTGCCGGCCGGTCTCTGTGGTGATCCAGCCCGCGAGCACCGCGATGAAACCCGCAGGTCCCATCGTCAGCGCGAAGATGTGCAACGGCCGGGAGTCGAACAAGGTGCCGCGCCATCGTGTCCACAGGCTGAACAGCCCGAGCGCGAAGATCAGGAAGCCGAGCCCGACCATGATGCGGAACGACCAGAACGTGATCAGTACCGGCGGCCAGTTTTCACGCGGCACGGTATCAAGTCCCGCCAGCGGCGCATCGAGGGAATGCTTGAGGATGAGCGAAGACAGCTTCGGTATCTCGATCGCGTATTTGACCCGGCCGGCCTCCTGATCGGGCAGGCCGAACAGAATCAGCGGCGCACCGTCCTTGTGGCTCTGGTAATGCCCTTCCATCGCCATGACCTTCGACGGTTGATGCTCCAGCGTGTTGAGGCCGTGCTGGTCGCCGGCCAGGATCTGGATCGGCGCGATCAGGGCCGCCATCCACATCGCCATCGAGAACATCACCCGGGGGCCGGCAAGATGCGGGTCGCGCAGCAGGTGATACGCGCCGACCGCGCCGACCACGAGAGACGTCGTGAGGTAGGCGGCGAGCACCATATGTACGAGCCGGTAGGGGAAGGACGGATTGAAGATCACCTTGAACCAGTCGGCGACCACGAACTGCCCGTCGGGGTTGATTGCGTAGCCGGCCGGGGTCTGCATCCACGAATTGGCGGAGAGAATCCAGAACGCCGAAATCAGCGTGCCGATCGCGACCATCAGCGTCGCGACGAAATGCAGCCGCGGGCCGACGCGTTCGAGACCGAACAGCATGACACCGAGGAAGCCTGCCTCGAGGAAGAACGCGGTCAGCACCTCGTAGGCCATTAACGGACCGATGACCGGTCCGGTTTTGTCGGCGAACACCGACCAGTTGGTTCCGAACTGGTAGGACATCACGATGCCCGACACCACGCCCATGCCGAACGCGATCGCGAAGATCTTCAGCCAATAGTGGAACAGGTTGAGGAATACCTCGCGGCCGGTCCACAGCCAGAGGGCTTCCAGCACAGCAAGATAACTTGCAAGCCCGATCGAGAACGCGGGAAACACGATGTGGAACGACATCGTGAAGGCAAATTGCGCTCGCGCGAGCACGATGGGATCAAGGTTCGATAGCATCGGCGCTCCCGTCACAACGCAACAAGATGTAGGCTGCGGGGACGCCGATCTGGCTGCTTAGCTATGCCATAGCGCCCAGCCTGCGCATGATGGCCCACGCGGGGCTCTTGTCCTATAGGACTCTTTGTCTAACCTGTGCGACATCAGCTATTCGCATTCAGCAGCCGCGCCACGGTGCGCTCGATCTCGTCGTAGCTGCCTTCGCCTTCGTGCTGAAACACGATGTTGCCGGTCTGGTCGATGATGTATTGCGCCGGCCAATACCGGTTGCGGTAGGCGTTCCAGGTCCTGGAATCATTGTCCTGCGCCACCGGATAGGTGATGCCATGGCGCTTCAGCGCGGCCTGCACATTGGAGGCGGAGCGCTCGAACGGGAATTCGGGCGTGTGTACGCCGACGACGACCAGGCCTTTGTCCCTGTACTTGGCATAGAGGTCGGTGACGTGCGGCAGCGTGTTGACGCAGTTGACGCAGCCATAGGTCCAGAAGTCGACCAGCACGACCTTGCCGCGGAGTTCGGTCATGCTCAGCGGTTTCGAGTTGAACCAGTTGTTGATGCCGGTGAAGTCGGGCGCGGTCTGCCGGGCCGCGGCAGTGGTCATGACAGGTGCGGCGCGTGCGGCCTCGTTGCAGATGCCGGGGATCACGGCGCCGGTTACGGCCATGCCGATCAATGCGGCCGAGACGGTCAGCAATTTGAAACTCATTGGCGGGGTCCTCCGGTTGAGACGGGCGATGATCACAGGCCGATCTGGCCGGTGGGATAGAAGCGGGTCAGCCACGCCACGATCAGCGTGTCGTATTGGAAATAGGCGGCGACCGCGAAGCCGATCACGACCACGCCAAAGCCCTGCTGGAGCCGCGGCGAGATGCGCGCGAGGCTGCGCACGCGCGTGGTCGCGGCCTGTCCGCCATAGGCGATCGCCAGCATCGGGATGGCCGCGCCGATGGCGTAGCCGACCAGCAGCGTGCCGGCCCAGGCAAGGTTCTGCGAGGTCGCCACCAGCGTCAGGATGGAGCCGAGCACCGGGCCGGCGCAGGGCGTCCACACCAAGCCGAGCGTAGTGCCGAGCACGAGCCCGCCGAGCGTGCCCGCGCGCTGTGTGGCGCCGGAATTGCCGAGATCGAGCCAACCATTGAGCCGCATCGACAACCATTCGAACGGTGTCGGCCACAGCATCAAGAGGCCGAAGCCGAGCAAAAGGATGGATGCGGCTTCGCGCAGCACGTTCGGATCGAAGTCGAACAGGCGCGTGATCGCGCCAAGCACCAGCGCGGTCGCGGAGAAAGACATGACGAAGCCGAGCGCGATCATCGCAGGGCGCAAGTGCCCCGCGCGTCCGATCGAGGCGCCGAGCAGGATCGGCAGCATCGGCAGCGTGCAGGGCGCGGCGATGGTGAGCATGCCGGCAAGGACGGCGAAGAGAAGTTCGAGCATGGGGCACTCGTGAAGGAGGTCACGAGGGCAGTTCGGAACGGATGCGGGGCTCGTTACGAAGCGTCACGCCTTCGTGACGGGTTGAGTGCCTATCAGGACGACGCTGCGCTCCCTCCCCCGCTGGCTTGCGGACGAGGGCTGGGGAGAGGGTGCTTCCGCAACGGGACACTCCCCCAGAGGAAAGAACCCTCGCCCGCCGCGTCAGCCCGCCGCCAAGTACAAAACGACCCGGAAGGGGGGCATCCCGTCCGGGTCGTTGGAGGTCCTTGGGAGGTTTAAGCAAAACCGTATGTGGGCGTTATAGGAGGGAAGTTTTTCCGCCTGATGTTGTGCTTCGTTTCAATTGTTTCGTCGGCGGTAACGCTTCCGTGTCCCCGGATGGGACCTGAGATCTGGTCCTATCCCGTTGAATGAATTGAATTTAGGCTGCGAAACGATCGACGCCGGCACCCTTAAGCAAATCGGCGAGCTGCTTGCGGGCGTAGAACATCCGCGTCTTCACCGTGCTCTGGGGGATGCCGATGATCTGGCCGACCTCCTCCACCGACTTCTCGTGGTAGTAGACGAGGTTGATGATCTCCCGATGCGCCGGCGACAGCTTCTGCACGCAGGCGCGCAAGATGGCGCTGGTGTCACTGCGGTCGAGCGAGGTCTCCGGCGTCTCGCAATCATCGGCAATCTGGCGCACGTCTTCCTGGTCGATGTCCTCGAAGCGGCGCTGGCGCATCGCGGTCAGCGCCTTGAAGCGGGCGATCGAAAGCAGCCAGGTCGAGACCTGCGAGCGGCCCTGGAACTGGCCGGCGGTCCGCCACACGTCCAGGAAAACCTGGCTGACCAGGTCTTCCGCCGTGGTGGCGTCGCGCACGATGCGCAGGATGAAGCGGTACACGCGTACATTATGCCGGCAATAGAGGATGTGCATGGCCGTGCGGTTGCCGTCCGCAATGCTTTCGAGGAGCATGTCGTCCGAGGTCGCCTGAGCGGCAACGATGCTCTGGCTGGCTTGGGCGTTGATGGCGATGACGTTAGGCATGGACTTGGCTCCCCGTAGCGCCGCAACCGAGCGGCGTTTCCTTGGATCGAAGTGTTAATGAGCCAACGTTTCGGGACGTCTGCACGAAAAGGGGAAAATGGTTTCGTGCGCCGCCAAATTGTTTCGTCGCCAACGCCGCGACGAAACATTCAGGACAAAAAAGCGTGGTATTTCAACGTGCGGAAAATACGGGGTCGTGAATTTGGTGGCGCCCTGAGCAGCCGGGAACGTCTTCCCGGCCTTTGCGTTTGGTCGCGCCAAACATCCTCCTGTCGTCCCGGAGCGCGAAGCGAACCCGGGCCCCCCTCGCCAAAGGGTCCAGCGAAGACTCGAAATTGTTGCTTCGCTCGTCCAGGGCGACGGCGGGTGCCGCGCCTCTACGCCTTCTCGCCCGCCGGTGAGAACAGATAGCCGCCGCCGCGGATTGTGCGGATCACGGCCGGCTTTGCCGGATCGGGCTCGATCTTGCGGCGGATGCGCATGATGCGGAGATCGACGGCGCGGTCGAAAGCCTCGGCGTCGCGCGCATTGGCCAATTCCAACAGGCGCTCGCGCGACAGCACGCGCTTCGGATTGGCCGCGAACACCTTCAGGAGCCCGAACTCGGAGGCAGTCAGCGGATGCTCGTTGCCCTCGTCGTCGCGCAAGGCCTGCGCTTCGAGATCGAGCCATTTGGTGCCGAAGCGCACCAACTGGTCCTTGTCGGATTTCGCCGCCGACGCGTCGGGCGCCGCGGCCTTGGCCGGAGCGCTCCGCCGCAGCACCGACCGGATGCGTGCCATCAGCTCGCGCAGTTCGCACGGCTTTGCCACGTAATCGTCGGCGCCGAGCTCGAGCCCGACGACACGGTCGATCGGGCTCGCGGTCGCCGTGAGCATGATGACGGGCACGTTGATGCGGCTCTTGAGGTCGCGAATGATCGAGAGCCCGTCTTCCGCGGGCATGTTGAGGTCGAGCACGACCAGATCGGGCATGCTGCCTTGGATCGCGGCGCGCAAGCTCTTGCCGCCGTCGCACAGCGTCACGGTGAAGCCGTGCATCTTGAGGTAATCGCCGACCATCTCCCGGGCCGGGGCCTCGTCGTCGACGATCATGATGTGCTGGCTTTGGGTCATGGGCTTTCCATCACGGCGTTTCAGTCGCGGGGAGGGTGATGGTGAAGGTCGATCCCTTGCCGGGGCCGTCGCTGTCGGCGGTCACCTCGCCGCCATGCATGTCGATGATACGCTTGACGATGGACAACCCAAGCCCCGTCGAGCTCTCGCCGGCGGTCGGTTTTGCCGAGAGCCGCTGGAACCGGCCGAACAAGCGGCCGAGATCCTCCGGCGACAGGCCGGCGCCCTCGTCGCTGACGCGGACGACGGTGTCGCTGCCTTCATGGGTGACGGCCACGTCGATCTTGCCGCCCATCGGCGAGTATTTGATGGCGTTGCTGATGAGATTGTCGATCGCCTCGCGGATGCGGTCGGTATCACACATCGTGACGATGTTGGGCGGCGCGGTGACGCTGATCGCCTGCTGCTTGTTGACGGCGAGCGGCTGGTTGGCCTCGGCGACCTCCTTGACCAGGGCCGCCACGTCGACCGGCTCGCGGCGGATCGTGATGTCGAAGGCATCGGCCATCGCATCGGAGATCAGATGATCGACCATCGTGGTCAGCCGCTTCGTCGCATCGCGGATGTGATCGACCTGGGCGACCACGCCGCTTTCCGAGGCGCCGGTCGAGATCAGCTCCTTCAGCATCTCGGTGCGGCCGAGAATGACCCCGAGCGGATTCTTGAGGTCATGCGCGACGGTGCCCAGAATCTCGTTCTTGAAGCCGTTGGCGCGCTGCAGCCGCAGCCATTGCGCAGAGAGCCGACGGTTGGCCTGCATCAGCGCGCGGGTGCGCTGGGCGACGCGGTCTTCCAGCTGGGTGTTGGCGTCCTGCAGCTGCTGATAGAGGATCACGTTGTCGAAGGCGATCGACAGCCGGCTGGAGAAGATCTCGACCAGCGAGCGATCGGTCTCCGACAGCTCGCGCTCGGCCTGGAGCAGCACCACGACCTCGCGGCCGCTTCCGGTGCGCAAATAGATCACGCTGCGCTGGTCGGCGAATTCGTTCTTGCGGCGCTGGAAGGCCGCCTCGACCATCTCGCGCAGGTCGGGGTCGAGCGCCTTCGACGTGGTGGTGCCGATGAAGCGGCTGTAGCAGCCGCTGCCGGCGAGCACGGAGAGCTCGGGGTCGATGCCGCCATTGTCGCGCAAGACCAGGATGCCGGCGCAATCGACGTTGAGCAGCGAGGCGAGCTGGGTCAGCACGCCCTCGGCGAGGCGTTGCATCGACTTGAAATCGTACAGCGTCGAGGCGGCGTCGATGATGATCTCCAGCCCGCGCCGCGTCTGCACCATGCGCTCGAGCTGCTGATAGGAGCGCAGCGCCGCGGTCAGCGAGGTGAACAGCTTGTCGGCAGTCAGCTCGGTCTTGGCCTTGTAGTCGTTGATGTCGTACTGCACGATCACGCGCCGTTCGGGCGCCTGGCCGGGCTGGCCGGTGCGCAGGATGATGCGCACGGTCTCGTTCCTGATCTCGTTGCGGATGAACTCGACCAGCTCGAGGCCTGCGACATCGGTCTCCATGATGACGTCGAGCAGCACGGCGGCGATGTCGCTGTGCTCGGCCATCAGCTTGCGGCCTTCCGCCGCGGAATAGGCCGACAGGATCTCCAGGCTCTGGCCGTTCAAGCTGTAATCCGAGAGCGCAAAGCGCGTGCCGTCATGCACGGCCGGATCGTCGTCGATGACGGCGATCTTCCATTTCCGGGCGTTGGCATCCTCCGACGCGGTACCGGTATCGTCGATCAGGTGGAGGACATCGTCCTGTTCGGCCATTGCGAAGATCCGTCACTTTCTGTGCTTTGCGCGCCGCCCTTGGCGACGCGGGGCATGATAATGCGAAAAGTAGTGCCTTGTCCCAGCTTGGATTCCAGCATCATGCGGCCGCCGAGCTGTTGGGTGACGAGGTTATAGACGATATGCAGGCCAAGTCCCGTGCCGCCTTCATTCCGCCGGGTGGTAAAGAAAGGGTCAAAGGCCTGGCGCTGCACGTCCGGGGTCATGCCGGCTCCGTCGTCGGCGAAGCTGATCTCGATGTCGTCGGCCCCGCGCGGCCGCGCCGAGATCGCGATCGTGCCGGCCCGGCCATCGGCGAAGGCGTGGTTGGCGGCATTGAGGAACAGATTGGTCAGGATCTGGCCGTAGGAGCCGGGATAGCCGTCGAGCAGCAGCCCCTCGGGCACGTCGACCTTAAGCGTGATCGGCGAGCGCTTCAGCACCGGGCGCAGGCTGGCGATGATCTGGTCGGTGGCTTCGCTGAGCGAGAATTGCCGCCGCTCGGTGTGCGAGCGGTCGACCGCGACCTGCTTGAACGACTGAATCAGCTCGCCGGCGCGCTGGAGGTTGGCGACGAGCTGCTGCGAGGCGTCGCGGGAGGACTGGACGAACTCCTCCAGTTGCGACCGGCGCAAGCCACCCTCGCCCTTGAGCTGGGCCTCGAAGATCTCGGTGCGCCGGGCAAAGCTCGAGGCCACCGTCAGGCTGATGCCGATCGGGTTGTTGACCTCGTGCGCCACACCGGCAACCAGGCCGCCGAGCGCCGCCAGACGTTCGGCGTCGATCAGGTTCTGCTGCGCGGCGTTGAGCTCGAGCAGTGCGCTCTCGGCCTTCTCCTTGGATGCCCGCAGCTCGTCCTCGGTCTGGCGCTTGGCGATGGCGTTCTCGCGGAACACCTCCACCGCGCGCGCCATGGCGCCGACCTCGTCGCGCGCCTTCGTGCCCTGCACCTCGCGGTCGAGGTCGCCGAGCGTGATCGCGCGCATCGCCGCCAGGATCTGTTGCAGGGGCAGGCGGATCGACAGCGCGATCAAGACGCCGGCGGTCAGGATGATGCCGAGGAAGATCACCGCGATCGACAGCACGCGCCGGGAAATGTCGGCCAGCGTGCGGTCGAAGGTCTCCTGCGCCTTCTGCTCCCGTTGGCGCATCTTGGTCGAGAGGTCGTCGATGGCGCCGATCGCCTCGGCCTGGCTGGCGTCGATGGTGTTGCGGAGCAGCTCGGTGCGGCTCGCAAGCTGCTCGGAGAGCCTTGCGAAGCCCTCCCGCAGCGCCGTGGTACGGGCCGCGAGCCGCCGCAGGGCCATCTTCTGCAGGTCGTTGTCGGCGAGATCGATCATGACCGGGATGGTCTTCTCGATCGTCTCGGTATTGCGGCGCGCGTCGTCGGCCGCGCCCTGTGACAGCGACAGATAATAGGAATTGGCCGCCACCAGCATCGCGGTGAAAGCCTCGCGGGACTTGCCGAGCGACGGCCAGATCAGCGCGTCGCGGTGGCCGGTGGCGCCTTCGATAATGGAATAGAGGCCGGCCATGTCCTTGGCCGGGCCCTGCACCTGCTCCTCATAGGTTTTCGCGATCGTCGCCTGCACGCTGCGCAGCTCGCCGAAGCCGTTGAGGAAGCGGTCGGTGGAGCGCTCCAGCTCCTCGACCGAGCCCGATAGCATCGGGTCCTTGGCGGCGCGGTTCGTCAGCGTGCCCAGCACCGCCTCGCGCAGCAGCAGGATCTCGGCGAACAGGTCCGGGCTCGGCTGGTTGATGTAGCGATGGATCAGGTTCTGCAGCCGCCCGGTCTCGGTTTCGAGCAGCGCCAGGATCCGGTCGGATTCGCGCACCTGGCGGACGTCGTCCCAGGCCGAGCCCAGCACCTGCGCGCCGTTCCAGATCATCGCCACCAGCACCACGACCACGGCGGAGTTCAGCGCGGCGATCGACAGGATGCGCCAGCGGATCGGCACCGCCCGCAGCATGCCGACAAGTCGCGCGCGCAGCTGGCCCATCGGGCCGGGCGGCCTGTCCGCGTGTCCGCTATGTCCAAGCGCAGCCAACCGGCCTTACTCCACCTTGCGAATGCGTTCGATCAGCGCGGCCGCGGCGGGGTCGCGTCCGGCCTTGGCGTAGATTGCGGTCATCGCCTCCTCGAACGGCTTGCGGTCGATGTCCTTGATGATGGTCACGCCCGCTTCCTGCGCCTCGCGCTGCGACCGTTCCTCGAGGTCGCGCCACTTCTCGCGCATGAACCCGCTGGAGCGCTGGGCGGCCTCCCTGAAGATCATCTGCTCCTCCGCCGACAGGCTTTTCCAGGCCTTGAGCGAGATCACCAGCACCTCCGGGCTCATCGTGTGCCCGGTGAGCGTGTAGTGACCGGCATGCTTGTAATGGTCCGTCGTCACGAAGGATGGCCAGTTGTTCTCGGCGCCGTCGATCAGATGGTTGGCAAGCCCGGTCAGCACCTGCCCGTAAGGCAGCTCGACCGGTTCGGCGCCGAGCGAGCGGATCATCTGGCTCATCAACTCCGACTGCTGCACCCGGATCCGCAATCCGCTGAGATCCGCGACGCTTCGCACCGGGCGGACCCTGTTGTAGATCGATCGCGCCCCGGAATCGTAGAAGGCGAGCCCGACGAAGCCATAGGGTTCGAAGCTGCCGAGGATCTCGCCGCCGATCGGTCCGTCCAGCACCTTCTGCATGTGCTCGATGGACCGGAACAGGAACGGCATCGCGAGCACGTTCATCGCCGGAACGAAATTGCCGATCAGCGCCACATTGGTCCGGTTGAGGTCGATCGCGCCGGCCCGGGTCTGCTCGATGGTCTCCTTTTCCTCGCCGAGCTGACGGGAGTGGAACACCTTGATCTCGTGCCGGCCGCCGGTTCGCTCGGCGATCAAGGCGCCCATGTAGCGCAGCGCCTGGACGGTCGGGTAGTCCTCGGCCTGGGTATCGGCGGCGCGAAACTCGCGCGCAACGGCGCCCGTCGTCCAGACGGCAAACAGAAGCGCGACGAAGATCACCCCGGTCCGCGAGAGTTCGGCACGGTTCAGCACTGGCACACTCAACCCCTCGGTGGTGGAGTCTATGTCGGAAGGAAAAGGTTCAATGCAATCTAGAGTGTTTTCAAGCGAAGTAGATACCGGCTCGCGTAAAGAAAACGCGTCAAATTAGGAATTTAGAGCCCGTTCCGATCGGAACGGGCTCTCGCAGATGGTCAGGGGAGGCCATCCCGCTGGTTCCGCCGGTCGATTGTGCGGCGCGGCTGCCGGTTGTTCCCGATTGAAACCGCCAATGCCGCGCCTTAAGCAAGGCAGCCGCCGTCCGGCGGGCGGCAAGGGAAGAGCCATCGTGATGTCAGCACTGCGCCTTTTGCAGCTCGTCGCCGCCGTTGCGGCTCTCTCATTGGCCGCGCCTGCGCGTGCCGCCACCGACATTGCGTGGTGGCACGCCATGTCCGGCGAGCTCGGGCGGCAACTGGAAAAGCTCGCCTCCGACTTCAATGCCTCGCAGTCCGACTACCGGATCGTGCCTGCCTACAAGGGCAATTACACCGAGACGGTGACGGCCGCGATTTTCGCCTTCCGCTCGCGCAGCCAGCCGGCGATCGTCCAGGTCAACGAGGTTGCCACCGCGACCATGACCGCGGCCAAGGGCGCGATCTATCCGGTGTACAGCCTGATGCGGGACCAGGGCGAACCGTTTTCGCTGGGCGATTACCTGCCCGCGGTCTCCGGCTATTACACCGATGCGGCCGGCAATCTGCTGTCCTTCCCGTTCAATTCGTCGACGCCGATCCTCTACTACAACAAGACCATGTTCCGGGATGCGGGCCTCGATCCGGAGGTGCCGCCGAAGACCTGGCCGGAATTGGGGGCGGCCGCGAAACGCCTGCGCGACCGTGGCGCCGCCTGCGGCTTCACGACGTCCTGGCCGTCCTGGATTCATGTCGAGAATTTTTCCGCCTTCCACAATTCGGCCCTGGCAACGCGGGCCAACGGCTTTGCCGGGCTGGATGCGGAATTGACCGTCAACAATCCGCTCCTCGTCAAGCACATCGCCCAACTTGCGGAGTGGCAGAAGACCAAGCTGTTCGACTACAGCGGCCGCGGCCAATCGGCCGAGCCACGCTTCCAGAACGGAGAATGCGGAATCTTCATCGGCTCCTCGGCGACGCGTGCCGACATCAAGGCCAATTCGAAGTTCGAGATCGGCTACGGCATGATGCCCTATTGGCCGGACGTGAAGGGCGCGCCGCAGAATTCGATCATCGGCGGCGCCACGCTGTGGGTGCTGCGCGACCGGCCCCGCCAGGAGTACAAGGGCGTGGCGCGGTTCTTCGCCTATCTGTCGCAGCCCGGCGTGCAGGCCGCCTGGCACCAGAACACCGGCTATCTGCCTGTGACCCGCGCCGCCTTCGAGCTGACGCGCTCGCAAGGTTTCTACGCGCGCAATCCGGGCTCGGCGATCTCCTTCGAGCAGGTCACGCTGCATCCGCCGACGGAGAGCTCCAAAGGCATCCGGCTCGGCTCCTTCGTCCTGATCCGCGGCGCGATCGAGGATGAGCTGGAGCAGGCCTTCGCCGGCCAGAAGAGCGCGCAGGCAGCGCTGGATTCCGCCGTCGAACGCGGCAACAAGCTACTGCGCCAGTTCGAGCGCGCAAGTCCCGAGCGGTAGGAGTGGTCGGAGTGCGCGCCTCGTCCTTCGAGACGCCCGCCTCCGGCGGGCTCCTCAGGATGAGGCTCAGCAGCACCAGTGCCTGTCAAATGCCGCTGCGCAAACAGCTCCTCATCCTGAGGAGCCCGCAAAGCGGGCGTCTCGAAGGATGGCCGCAAAGATACGGTTTCCAGAATGTAACCCGATGACACTGTCAAACCTCACCGACGCCGAAAGCTTCCGCGCCTTCCGCTCCGATTCGTCTCGATGGCTGCCGATCGCGATCGACATCGCGCGCAGCCATGGTCTCGATGTCAGCACTCCGCACGTGTTCGTAACCGGCACCAATCTCGTCGTGGGCCTCGGTGATCGCCTAGTCGTGAAGATCTTCCCGCCGCTGCTCCGCGCCCAATTCGTCTCCGAGCGCGGCTCGCTGACGCAGCTCGCCGGCCGTTTGCCTCTGCCGATCCCTGAGATCGTCGCCGAAGGCGTGCGCGACGGCTGGCCTTATCTGATCATCACGCGCCTTGCCGGCACGCTCGGCTCGGAGGTCTGGCCGCATTTGCCGGAAGACCAGAAGGAGCGCGTGCTGCGCCAGATCGGCGAGACCATCGCGTCCGTGCAGCGCGCCCCTCTTGGAGAACTCGCGCAGATCGAGCCGCGCTGGGACGAATTCATGCGCCGGCAGATCCAGGGTTGCCGCGCCAGGCACGCGCGTCTCGGCCTTGCACCGAAATTCCTCGCCGGCCTCGACGATCTCCTGTGCGACGCGGCGCGCCTCATTCCGATGGATGCGCCGCCGGTGATCCTGACCGGCGAATACATTCCGGAGAACTTCCTGCTTGCCTGCGATGACGGGGAATGGTCGCTCCAAGGCCTGTTCGACTTCGGCGACGTGCTCGCGGGGTGGCGCGACTACGACCTGCTCGGCCCCAGCGCCTTCATGGCGGCGGGCCGGCCGGGCAGGGTGCGCAGCCTGCTCGAAGGCTTTGGCTACACGAAGCTGGATTTCGCGCTCAAGCGCCGCTTGATGGCCTTGATGCTGCTGCACCGCGCCAGCGACCTCAATAGCCACATCTGCATCGAGGGCTGGCAGGAGAGGGCGGCGGACCTGGTCGAGTTGCAGGATCTGATCTGGGCGGAGTGAGCGCGCTCGCTCCACCTCCTGTCGTTCCGGGACGCCGCTGAGCGGCGAGCCCGGAACCCATTTTCGCGCGCATCCTGCAGCCCGATGATTTCGGGGCTTGGTGCCGTGCGCCCCGGAATGACAGCCGGGCCCGCTACGGCACGGCTCCCAAGGGAAGCGCCGTGTGTTGCCGCCTTTCAAATGAGCTTCCATCCGTGTCAGCCTAATTTTTATGCAAATGCCATTCTTTGTATGCAATTGGCGCGATACGTCGGCTTTCGAGCCCATCAACGAAAATTCAATAACTTACGAGAAATCAATAAGTTAAGTAAATATTAAGCTCTGATTAAGCTCTGGCACGAACCTTGCGAATCCGGTTCCACCAAAATCCTTTCTGGTGGAGCGATTTCATGAAGCGCCGCGATTTCCTCAAGTCCGTTTCCGGTTTGGCCGCTGGCGCGGCGCTTCCGGCCATGCCGTCCGTGATCTCCGGCGCCAAGGCCGATGCCCGCTCGGAGACGCTGCTGATCGTCTCGGAGGGCGGTCCCAACAATCTCGACATCCATGGCATCGGCACCAACGTGCCCGGCTACGAGGTGTCCTGGAATTGCTACGACCGCCTGATCAGCCACGAGATGAAGAGCGGCCCCGGCGGCGTGCCCTATTACGACCGCGACAAGTTCAAGGGCGAGCTGGCCGAAGACTTCAAGATCGACGACATGTCGGTCACCTTCAAGCTGAAGAAGAAAGCCAAGTTCCACGACGGCACGCCGGTCACGGCCAAGGACGTCAAGTGGTCGCTGGACCGCGCCGTCAGCGTCGGCGGCTTCCCGACCTTCCAGATGAGCGCGGGTTCGCTGACCAAGCCGGAGCAGTTCGTCGTGATCGACGATCATACGGTGCGTGTCGACTTCCTGAAGAAGGACAGGCTCACGATTCCCGATCTCGCCGTCATCGTGCCCTGCATCGTCAACTCGGAGCTGGTGAAGAAGAACGCCAGCGAGAAGGACCCCTGGGGCCTCGAGTTCACGAAACAGCAGACCGCCGGCTCCGGCGCCTACAAGGTGGTGAAGTGGACCGCCGGCACCGAAGTGGTCATGGAGCGCAACGACGATTGGGTCGGCGGTCCCTTGCCCAAGATCAAGCGCGTGATCTGGCGCATGGTGCCGCAGGCCGGCAACCGCCGCGCGCTGCTCGAGCGCGGCGACGCCGACATCTCCTATGAGCTGCCGTTCAAGGATTTCCAGGAGATGAAGGCGAGCGGCAAGCTCAACGTGGTGTCGCTGCCGTTCTCGAACGGCATCCAGTATATCGGCATGAACGTGACCAAGCCGCCGTTCGACAATCCCAAGGTCCGGCAGGCGATGGCCTATGCGATGCCGTACCAGAAGATCATGGATGCCGTGCTGTTCGGCCTGGGCAATCCCATGTTCGGAGCGCCCAAGGACAAGGCGACCGAAGTCGCCTGGCCGCAGCCGCACAAATACAACACCGACATGGAGAAGGCGAAGGCGCTGCTGGCAGAGGCCGGCTACGCCAACGGGTTCGAGACCACGATCTCGTTCGACCTCAATTTTGCCGGCGTCAACGAGCCGCTCTGCATCCTCGTGCAGGAATCGCTCGCCCAGCTCGGCATCAAGGCCACCATCAACAAGGTGCCCGGCGCCAACTGGCGCACCGAATTGAACAAGAAGGAGATGCCGCTCTTCACCAACGTGTTCTCGGGCTGGCTCGATTACCCCGAATACTTCTTCTACTGGTGCTATCACGGCAACAATTCCGTCTTCAACACCATGAGCTACAAGTCGGCGGAGATGGACAAGCTGATCGACGGCGCGCGCACCGCCGCTTCAACCGGCGACACGGCGACCTACGACAAGGACGTGAAGGGCTTCGTCGATCTCGCGTTCAGCGACATCCCGCGCATCCCGCTGTACCAGCCCTTCGTCAACGTCGCGATGCAGAAGAACATCAGCGGCTATCAATACTGGTTCCACCGACGCCTGGACTATCGCGCGATGGCGAAGGGGTGAGCGGTGCGAATGGTGAGTGGCGAGTAGCGAACAGGGGGTGGCGAATGCAGGCTGTCGGCGGTGAAAATCCACTCGCCATTCGCTATTCGCCATTCGCGCGAGCGGAGCGAGCCCCATGCTGACCATGATCGGCAAGCGCCTGATGTTCGCGATTCCTTCGCTGATCGGCGTCGTCATCGTCACCTTCCTGCTGACGCGCGCATTGCCGGGCGACCCCGCGGCGTACTTCGCCGGCCCCGCCGCGACCAAGGAGGCGGTGGAGCAGATCCGCAAGAAGCTCGGTCTCGACAAGCCGCTGATCGAGCAGTTCTTCCGCTACACCAATGATCTCGCTCACGGCGATTTCGGCAACTCGCTGACGACGGGCCAGCCCGTGGCTGCGGAAATCCGAAATCGCCTGCCGGCCTCCGCCGAGTTGACCCTGCTCGGCCTTTTCGTCTCGATCGCGATCGCCATCCCGCTCGGCGTGCTGGCAGCCACGCGGCCGGGCTCGTGGGTCGACCATCTCTGCCGTGTCACGACGACGGCGGGCGTGTCGCTGCCCGTGTTCTTCACCGGCCTCGTACTGGTCTACGTCTTCTACTTCCGCCTCGGCTGGTCGCCCGCGCCACTCGGCCGTCTCGATGTGTTCTACAGCGCGCCGCCGACGGTCACCGGCTTTTATCTGATCGACACCCTGATCGCACGCGATCTCGAGGCGTTCCGTTCGGCGCTGAGCCAGCTGATCCTGCCGGCGACGACGCTCGCGATCTTCTCGCTGGCGCCCATCGCACGCATGACGCGCGCCTCGATGCTGGCGGTGCTGGCCAGCGAATTCGTCCGCACCGCGCGTGCCAGCGGCCTGTCGCCGGCCACCGTGATCGTGACCTACGCATTCCGCAATGCCATGCTGCCGGTGATCACCACGCTCAGCATGGTGTTCTCGTTCCTGCTTGGCGCCAACGTGCTGGTCGAGAAGGTCTTCGCCTGGCCCGGCATCGGCTCCTATGCGGTGGAAGCGCTGATCTCGTCGGACTTCGCCCCGGTGCAGGGTTTCGTGCTGACCATGGCGGTCATGTACGTGCTGCTCAACCTGGTGATCGACATTCTCTACGGCGTGATCGATCCGCGCGTGCGGCTGGAGGGCTGAACCAATGAGGTTTCGTCCGATGCAAACCCCGACGAAGGTGCGCCCTCTCTCCCGCTTGCGGGGGAGGGTTGGGGAGGGGGTATCTCCGCGGGCGAGGGTCCCGATGTGGAGAGAGCCCCCACCCGGCGCGTTGCGCCGACCTCCCCCGCAAGCGGGAGAGGTAAGGCACCCCCACGGCTTGCTGGTTCGGTCAAACAACATCCGGGTGGTCCCATGAGCACCGTTGCGCCTGCTGCGGAGCCGGTCGGTCCCGCGCGCACGTCCGGCCTGGTCGCGATCCTCGAGCAGACCCGCTACGTTCTCGGCGAGAACAAGGTTACGGGCTTTGCCTTCGCGCTGCTGATCCTGATCCTCGCCGCCGCGATCTTCGGCCCCTATGTGGTGCCGTACGATCCGCTCGCCTCCGACACCGCCGCTGCGCTGAAGCCGCCGTCGGCGGCGCACTGGTTCGGCACCGACCAGCTCGGGCGCGACATCTTCAGCCGCGTCATCGTCGCAACCCGGCTCGACGTCTTCATCGCGGTTGCGTCGGTCGCGCTGGTGTTCCTGATGGGCGGGCTTGCCGGAATCGCCGCCGGCTATTTCGGCGGCTGGACCGATCGCATCGTCGGCCGCATCGCCGACACCATCATGGCTTTCCCGCTGTTCGTGCTGGCGATGGGCATCGTCGCGGCGCTCGGCAACACCGTGCAGAACATCATCCTCGCCACCGCGATCGTGAACTTCCCGCTCTATGCCCGCGTCGCGCGTGCGGAGGCGAATGTGCGCCGCAACGCCGGTTTCGTGCAGGCGGCCCGCCTGTCGGGCAACGGCGAATTCCGTATCCTCCTGGTGCACATCCTGCCGAACATCATGCCGATCATGATCGTGCAGATGTCGCTGACCATGGGCTATGCCATCCTCAATGCCGCGGGCCTGTCCTTCATCGGCCTCGGCGTTCGCCCGCCCACTGCCGAATGGGGCATCATGGTCGCGGAAGGCGCCGGCTTCATGGTGTCAGGGGAATGGTGGATCGCGCTATTCCCGGGCCTCGCCCTGATGATCGCCGTGTTCTGCTTCAACCTCCTCGGCGACGGCCTGCGCGACATCGTCGACCCGCAGCGGAGGACGTGATGGCGAATTTCCGTCGAAAATTCCCCAACGATTTCAACGTCGTTCTACTGTGCATGGGGTTGTTTTCGCACTTTTTGGGTGACGGGGGCCGTTCATGACCGCCCAGCCCCTGCTCGACGTCCAGGACCTCACCGTCGAATTTTCCACCCGCCGCGGCATCGTCAAAGCCGTGCAGCACGTCAGCATCTCCGTCGCCAAGGGCGAGACGCTCGCTATCGTCGGCGAGTCCGGCTCCGGCAAGTCGGTGACGTCCTACGCGGTGATGCGCATCCTCGACCGCGCCGGGCGGATCGCCGAGGGCTCGGTGATGTTCTCCGGCATCGACGTCAAGGCCGCGAGCGAAGACCAGATGCGCGATTTGCGCGGCCGCGAAGTCTCGATGATCTTCCAGAACCCGCGCGCGGCGCTGAACCCGATCCGGAAAGTCGGCGACCAGATCGAGGACGTGCTGCGCACCCATGTGCAGCAGGCCCAGGTGGCCGATCACGGCGAGAAGGCGATCGAGGCGCTGGAGCAGGTCAAGATCGCCCGCCCGCGCGAGCGCTACCACGCCTATCCGTTCGAACTGTCGGGCGGCATGTGCCAGCGCGTCGTCATCGCGCTCGCGCTCGCCTGCAATCCGCAGCTCCTGATCGCGGACGAGCCGACCACCGGCCTCGACGTCACCACCCAGAAGGCGGTGATGGATCTGATCGTCGAGCTGACCAGGCGGCGCGCGATGTCGACCATCCTGATCACGCATGATCTGGGCCTGGCTGCCGCCTATTGCGACCGCGTGGTCGTCATGGAGAAAGGCCGCGTGGTCGAAACCGCCAGCGCTGCCGACATCTTCGCCAATCCGCAGCACCCCTACACCAAGAAGCTGATGCGCGCGACGCCGCGGCTCGGGGTGAACTTGCGCGATCTGCTGCCGGAGGAAGAAGGCGCTACCGTCATGGCGGGTCTTGACCCGGCCATCCATCCCGCTTCGCAAGATGCCTCTCCCTCGATGGCCCCCCAGGGCAAGTCCGGGGGTGACGAGACATCACAACCCCTTCTCCTCGTGGACAAGCTGGTCAAGGAATATCCCCGCCAGGGCGCCACCGCCGTGCTCGGCAAGCTGTTCGGCCGCAAGCCGCCGGTGGAGCCCGACGTGTTCCGGGCCGTCGACGGCATCAGCTTCTCGATCGGCCATGGCGAGAGCGTCGGCCTCGTCGGCGAGTCCGGCTGCGGCAAATCGACGACGTCGATGATGGTGATGCGGTTGCTGGATCAGACCTCCGGCCTGATCCAGTTCGACGGCGAGGACATCGGCGCCATGCCGCCTGCCTCCTTCGCCCGCCTGCCGCAGCGCAGCCGCATCCAGATGGTGTTCCAGGATCCGACCGACAGCCTCAACCCGCGCTTCACCGCCGCGCGCGCCATCGCCGACCCCATCATGCAGCTCGGCGACGTCAAGGGACGCGACGCGCTCCGCGCCCGCTGCGAGGAACTGGCCACCATGGTCGGCCTGCCGCACAACCTGCTCGACCGCTTCCCGCACCAATTGTCCGGCGGCCAGAAGGCCCGCGTCGGCATTGCCCGGGCCATCGCTCTGCATCCGAAGCTCGTCATCCTCGATGAGCCGACGGCGGCCCTCGACGTCTCGGTGCAGGCCGTGGTCCTCAATCTGCTGCAGGACCTCAAGGCGCGGCTAGGTATGAGTTATCTGTTCGTCTCGCATGATTTGAATGTGGTGCGCTTGTTGTGCGATCGTGTCATTGTGATGCGGACGGGTCGAATCGTCGAGGAAGGTTCGTCCGAGCAGGTGCTCAGCGATCCCAAGGACGACTACACCAAGGAGCTGCTGACGGCGATTCCGCATCCGCCGCTGCAGGTACACTAAGAGTGCACTGATTGTCTGAGAGCGTGATGGCCGAACCCCTGGACGACTATATCGACGCCGTATCGAAAGCGCTGGCGCTGCCGGTCGAGGAGGCCTGGAAGCCCGCGGTGCGCGCCAACCTCGAAGTCTCGCTGCGGCTTGCCCGTCTCGTCGACGAATTCGCGCTGCCGGACGAGACCGAGCCGGCGCCCGTCTTTACGGCCTGACGCCGCCATGACCGCAAAGCCAGAGATGACTGCCGCCGAGATCGCGAAAGCGGTGGCGGGCGGCCAATTGTCCGCGCTAGCTGCCACCGATGCCGCGCTTGCGCGCATCAAGCAGCATGACGGCATCATCAATTCCTTCACCGACGTCACCGCCGAACGTGCCCGTGCAAAGGCGCGCGCGATCGATGCGGACGTCGCCGCGGGCAAGACCGTCGGCCCGCTCGCCGGCGTGCCCTTTGCGGTGAAGAACCTGTTCGACGTCGCGGGCCTGCCCACGCGTGCGGGCTCGAGGATCAACCGCGACCTCGCACCCGCCAAGCGCGATGCGGCGCTGATCGAGCGGATGGAAGCGGCCGGCGCCGTGCTGGTCGGTGCGCTCAACATGGGCGAATACGCCTACGACTTCACCGGCGAGAACGTCCACGACGGCCCGTCGCGCAATCCGCATGACACGACGCGCATGACCGGCGGCTCGTCAGGCGGCTCGGGCAGCGCTGTGGGCGGCGCGCTGGTGCCGATCGCGCTGGGCTCGGATACCAACGGCTCGATCCGCGTACCGTCCTCGTTCTGCGGCATCTTTGGCCTGAAGCCCACCTATGGCCGGCTGTCGCGGGCGCGTTCGTTCCCGTTCGTGGCGAGTCTCGATCATCTCGGTCCGTTCGCGCGCTCCGTCACCGATCTCGCGCTCGCCTATGACGTGATGCAGGGGCCAGATGCCGACGATGCCGCCTGCACGACGCGTGGGCTGGAACCGACGCTGCCGCTGCTCGCCAATCCGGTCTCGGATCTGCGCATCGCCATTGCCGGCGGTCACTTCCAGAAGAACGTGTTTCCGGAAGCGGTCGAAGCCGTCAGCCGCGTTGCCAAGGCGCTTGGCGCAACGCAGGTGGTCGAGGTGCCCGAGGCTTCGCGCGCACGCGCTGCCGCCTACGTCATCACCACCACCGAAGGCGCTTCGCTGCACCTCGATCGCCTGCGCAAGCGCCCGAACGACTTCGATCCGGCGGTGCGTGACCGGCTGATCGCGGGCGCCATGGTGCCGGCGCCGCTGGTCGATCGCGCGCAAAAGTTCCGCCGCTGGTATCGCGCCCAGCTCGCCGAGATCTTCAAATCCGTCGACGTGCTGCTTGCGCCGGCGACGCCCTGCACCGCGCCAAAGCTAGGCCAGGTGAATTTCAATCTCGACGGCGTCGAGTTGCCGGTGCGCGCCAATATCGGCATCCACACCCAGCCGATATCGTTCATCGGCCTGCCCGTGGTCGCAGTTCCGGTGCCGCTCGAGCCCTTGCCGATCGGCGTCCAGATCATCGCCGCGCCCTGGCGCGAGGACATCGCGCTGCGCGTCGCGCACGCATTGGAGAAGATGGGCGTCGTTGCTGCGCCGTCCCCAAGAGGATTGTGACATGGAGATCGATCTCCCTGAGGTGATAGCGGAAGTCAAAGCCGCGTTCGATCGATATGAGCAGGCGCTCGTCACCAACGACGTCGCCGTGCTCGGCGAAATTTTCCGCAACGACCCGCGCACCCTGCGCTACGGCATCGGCGAGAACCTCTATGGCTATGAGGCCATCTCGGGCTTCCGCGCCGCCCGCTCGCCGGTCGGGCTGAACCGGCGCACGGCAAAGACGGTGATCACCAGCTACGGCCGCGACACGGCCGTTGCCTCCACCTTGTTCTATCGCGACACGGCGCCCGGCAAGGTCGGCCGGCAGATGCAGACGTGGATTCGCTTCCCGGAGGGCTGGCGCGTCGTTGCGGCTCATGTCAGCATCATCGACGAGCCGAAAGAGACCTGACCGAATGACGCTTGACGATCTTCCGCCCGGGACATTGCCGGCCGAGCCGGTGGTGCCCCGCCTCGACCGGGCACTTCCGTCGCTGCAGAAGGTCACGCGTGCCGAGGAACTGCGGCTTCAACTCGCCGACGAAATCGTGCGGGGAACGCTGGCACCAGGCGCCCCACTGGACGAGACCGATATCGCACGGCGCTTCAGCGTCTCGCGTACGCCGGTGCGTGAGGCGCTGCGCCAGCTGGCAGCGAGCGGGCTCGTCGAAGCGCGTGCCCATCGTGGCGCGGTGGTGGCGCAGCCATCTATCGAGCGGCTGACAGGCATGTTCGAGGCGATGGCGGAGCTTGAGGCCTTGTGCGCAGGCCTTGCCGCCGAACGCATGTCGGCGGCCGAGCGCCACGGCCTGGAGGCCATCCACGAAGAACTGCGGGTGCTGAGCTACACCGGCAATCCCGAGCGCTTCCACGAGGTCAACGAGCGCTTCCACAACGCGATCTATGCCGGTTCGCAGAACGGCTACATCGCCGAGATCACGCTCGCCACCCGCGTCCGCGTCCAGCCGTTCCGCCGCGCCCAGTTCCGCAATCTCGGCCGCCTCGCCAAGTCGCAAGCCGAGCACGACCGCGTCGTCGTCGCCATCATGCGCGGCGACAAGCAAGGTGCGGCAGCGGCGATGCGCGCGCATATCGAGCTGGTGCGCGGCGAGTACGAGATTTACGCGGTGTCGGTGTAGTTCATCATCTCGCGAGCTGGTTGGTGCGCTCACCGCGAGGTGAAGGAACGGCGTCTCCCGTCGGGAACCCGGCTCTACCACGATCGTTTCTCCCATCCATTCGATGAGGAGAAACACCATGGCGTCCTCCGAGAAAGATCCCCGCCGTCACACCCAGAAGATGAAGCAGCGTCTCCAGGAGACGGTGGCGCATCTGCGCGAAGACATCCGCAAGGTCGACGAGCCGCAGCTCACCGCCATGTTCGAAACCTCGGCCGAGGTGCTGTCCGGCCTCGTCAAGGCGTTCGATGATTACGAGAAGAAGAACGAAGCCGCCTGGCGCAAATCGGCGTGAGATCGCAACTGCCGTCTACGCCGTCGCGGCATCCGCCATGTAAGCGCGCCAGCCGCCATAGGCGGTGATATCGCGGGCATCGCCCAGCACTTCCGGCTCGACGAGAAACCCCTTCACGCTGCGGCCGTCCGCAAGGCGCACGGTGCCGATCGCCATCGGTGCGGGAATGGCGTTGACGAATCTGCCGAAGGCGGACGGCGACAGCGACCAGATCTCCAGCTCGATGGCGGCTCCCTTGCCGGCTGCGACGCGCAGCATGCCGGGCTTTGGCGGCGTGGTTTCGAGCGCGTAGAGCCTGTAGTCGGGCGCGGTCCTGGTTGCCTCGATCAGGCGTCCGTTCAGCGCCGTCAATTCGCCGTTCAGCGCCATGCCGGACAGATGCGCACCGACCACCGCGATCGGGATCTCGTCGCTGGTGGTGGTGGCAAGCACTGCGAGTGGTGCTTGCGCCACCCCCTTTGCGCCGACGGTGAGCTTGGTATCTGCATGGAAGACGCGGCCGATGCTGGCGAGCTGCGCATCGCGTCCCGCGGGCGCGAGCAGCGTGATGCCGAACGGAATGCCGTCGCTGCGAATCGAAGCCGGCACGGCGAGGCCGCAGAGGTCGAGCAGGTTGACGAAATTGGTGTAGGTGCCGAGCCGGCTGTTGAGCTCGATCGGGTTGGCGAGCACCTGTGCGGTCGTATAGGCCGTCGGTGCCGTCGGCAGCACCAGCGCGTCGATAGTGGCGAACGTGCGCTCGGCGGTCTTGCGCAGCCCTTGCAGGCGATAGAGCGCAGAGAAGGTCTCCGCCGCGGTCAGCCGCGCGCCGGCGGCGGTGATCTCGCGCGTCACGGGATGGATCGAGTCAGGCGCGGAGGCGAGCAGATCCTTGATCACGAGATATCGCTCGGCGACCCAGGGACCCTCATACAGCAGCCGTGCCGTCTCGTAGAACGGCTCGAGGTCGAACTCGACCAATATAGCGCCAAGCGCAGTCCATCGCTCCAATGCATCGCCGTAAGCGGCTTCCGCTTTCTTGTCGCCGAAGAAAATCAGTTGCCCCTTGCGCGGCACGCCCAGGCGCAAGTTTGCCGGCAACGGCGTAATCGCACCAAATGGCCGGTCGCGCGAAAACGGATCGGCCGGGTCTGGCCCGGCCATCACCGAGAGTGCGAGGGCAGCGTCGTCGACCGTCAAGGTGAATATCGAGATGCAATCCAGCGTGCGGCAGGCCGGGACGAGGCCAGCGGTCGAGATCATGCCGAGGCTCGGCTTCAGCCCGACGACGTTGTTGAGCATCGCCGGCACGCGGCCGGAGCCGGCGGTGTCGGTGCCGAGCGACAGCGGTACGAGACCGGCGCCGACCGCGGTCGCCGAGCCCGAGCTCGAGCCGCCGGGAATGAGATCATCGCGAATCGAATTCCTGGGGATGCCATAGGGCGAACGGACACCGACGAGGCCGGTCGCGAACTGGTCGAGATTGGTCTTGCCGATGATGATGGCGCCGGCGGCGCGCAGGCGCCTCACGGCGGTCGAGTCGTGGGCCGGCATGTAAGAGAAAGCCGGGCACGCGGCTGTGGTCGGAAAGCCCAATGCGTCGATATTGTCCTTCACCGCGACCGGCACGCCGTAGAGCGGCAGGCCGGTGGCGTCTTTCGTCGCAAGACGTTCGGCCTCGGCGATCGCGTCCTTTTCGTCACGGAGGCTGATGAACACCGCGGGATCATTGTGGTCGCGGATGCGCCGATAGGTCCGCGCGACCGTCTCGGCCGGCGTCAGCGTGCCCGCGCGGTGCGCGGCCACAATCGCGGCGATCGTTTCTGGCTGTTCAGCCCCCATGGCGACATAACTCCGGCAATCTCTGTCTTCGTCCGAGTGAAGCAAGCGATGTGCCATTGTGTACATTATCCGGGCAGAGCGTGCGTTCCAGATGTTATCGTGAGATCAGAGGCTTGGGCGACATTTGGCGGATTGATCGGCCCGCGATGCAAACGCCTTGTCTCGGGCATTTGCCTAGATTATGGGCAGCGAAGATCAGGTGAAGCCGGCGAGGATCCGGAGCAGGTGCGCCCGGTTCTCCTTGCCGATCTTCGCCTCGACGTGCCGCTCGTGCTCGGCCGCGAGCCGCTTGAACTTCGCCAGCGCGGTCTCGCCCTGCACGGTGAGGTGCAAGGCGTGGGAGCGCCGGTCCGTCTTCGACTTGATTCGCTTCACCAGCCTGCGCCGTTCGAGGCTGTCGAGCAGATGCACCAGTCGGGCGCGCTCGATGCCGAGACGCTTTGCCACCGCCATCTGGGACAGGCCCGGATTGGCGCCGATCACCGTCAGCACCGAATACTGCGTCGGCCGGATGTCCACCTCGCCGAGCGTCTTGATGAAGTCCTGGAAGATCCAGATCTGGAAGCGCCGCACCGCATAGCCGGCGTGGCCGGCCAGCGCGTCGAGGCCGACGCCGTCGGCGACACCGGAAGGTGCCGTCCCGTTGCCGGTGCTCTTGCGTGGGGAGAGGCGGGTGTCGGCGCGGGGTGCGCTGGCTGTCACGTCGGTGTCTCCTGTCGCGCGATCCTAACGCCTCGCGGGCCCGAGAGAAAGATTGTTGTTGACGACAACAATTGCCGTGCCCAACATTGTGGAAAGCGGCCCGGAACGAGGCTGCGACCGGGTCCAAATCCGGGCGGAGGAGGAAGCACACATGACAGTCGCCCCAAATGGTGACGTTGCAGGCCTGTTCGCAACACCAAGGACCGTTGCAGAGCATCGCGCCGACGGCAGCATCGTGCTGCGTTCGCCCGAGCCACTGCGCGCGAGCGCCCGTTGCATCGGCGACTGGCTGGAGCAATGGGCGCGGCAAACGCCGGATGCGATCTTCCTCGCCGAGCGCGGCAATGTCGAAGCGCCCTGGACCACCGTCACTTATGCCCAGGCGTTGCGGAAGGTGCGCGCGGCGGCGTCGTGGATACTGGCGCAGGGCCTCAGCGCCGAACGCCCGCTCGTGATCCTCTCCGACAATAGCATCGACCACGCGTTGCTCGCGCTTGCCGCCCAGCATGTGGGCGTTCCCTCGGCCGCGATCTCGCCCGCCTATTCGCTGATGTCGAAAGACTTCGACAAGCTCAAGAGCATGATCGCACTGCTCGAGCCGGGCGCGATCTACGTTTCCGCGACGAAGCCTTTCGCAGCGGCGCTGGCCGCAATCAGGCTGCTGCACACGGCCCAGATCATCAGCGGCCATGACAAGGACGCTGATGCGCTGTCCTTCCGCACCATTGTGGAAACGCCGGAGACGTCCGAGGTCGCAAAAGCCTTTGCCGCGGTGACGCCGGACACGACCGCGAAGTTCCTGTTCACCTCGGGTTCGACCGGCACACCCAAGGCGGTCATTAATACCCAGCGCATGCTGACCTCCAGCCAGCAGGCGAAGGCGCAGACCTGGACCTTCCTCGAAGAGAGCCGCGGCAATCTCGTCATCCTCGACTGGCTGCCCTGGAGTCACACCTTCGGCGCCAACCACAATTTCAATCTCGTGCTGCGCAATGGCGGCTCGCTCTATATCGACGGCGGCAAGCCTGCTCCCGGCCTGTTCGCGGCGTCACTCGCCAATCTGAAGAGCGTGATGCCGACGGTCTATTTCAACGTGCCGCGCGGCTTCGATATGCTGATCGCGGCGCTGCGAAGCGACGAGGAATTGCGTCGCCGCTTCTTCGGCGAGGTGAAATTCGCATTCTATGCCGGCGCCGCGCTGCCGCAGAATCTCTGGGATGCTCTGGGGCAGCTTTCCATCGAGACCGTCGGCCGTGCGCTGCCGATGGTGTCGGCCTGGGGCTCGACCGAGACCTCGCCGCTCGCCACCGACTGTCATTTTCTTGCCGAACGCTCCGGCAACATCGGCGTGCCGATTCCCGGCACCGAGCTGAAGCTGGTCACCTCCGGCGACAAGCTGGAGGTGCGGGTGCGCGGGCCCAACGTCACGCCGGGCTATTGGAAAGCGCCGGAACTGACGAGGCAAGCGTTCGACGACGAGGGCTTTTATCTGATCGGAGATGCCGTGAAACTTGCCGATGCGAGCAGGCCCGAGCGTGGCCTGTTCTTCGACGGCCGAGTCGCGGAAGACTTCAAGCTCAACTCCGGCACCTGGGTCAGCGTCGGCACGCTGCGCGTCGCCGGCATCGCCGCGCTGGCGCCGCTCGCGCAGGACATCGTTGTCACCGGTCATGGCGGCGACGAGGTGCGCTTCCTGGTGTTTCCGAACATCGCGGCCTGCCGCGCCCATGCCGGGCTGCCCGAGGCGGCGGCCGTGAACGAGGTGCTGGCGCATGACCTGGTCAGGGCCGCGATCGCGCAGGGTCTGGCGAGGCTGAAACGGCAGAGCGGCAACTCCTCCGGCCACGCCACGCGTGCGCTGCTGCTCGCCGAGCCCGCTTCCGTTGACGGCGGCGAGATCACCGACAAGGGCTACATCAACCAGCGCGCCGTGTTGACGCGCCGTGCCGATGCAGTGGCGCGGCTGAATGATGATGCGTCGGGCGAGTGGATCGGTTGCGTCGGCTAGCATGCTGTTGCCGCGCATACGCAGCGCAGCACGCAAGCGATGCGCTGCTGAGCGGCGGCCAATCTTCACGCAGGTTGCTGATCTGGGTCTCCGCGGCGCGTGATTTCATGCCGCGCCGCGTCCGGGACACGAGAGCGGGCGCGAAGGCGCGCAAAGACAGGCCAGCAACCTTGCCGCAATATTCTGCCGATTCTTTTGTTGCTTAAGCAACTAATTTGTGCGAACCGTTCCAGACGAGCACGACGGCGGGCGAACCGCTGCGTCCAATTCCGGAGGAAACAATGCACGGCAGAAGTGGTGCCGTCGGCAAACGCGGGCGCATGCCTGGGGATGACGGAAGATGGGGCCCGTTGCGGGTCCTGTCAGACCTCGGTGCCGCCGGTCACCGCGCCGAGATTTTCGTGCAGCCGGCGCAGCAGATCGATCAGCACCTCGCGCTCGTCCTTGCTGAGGCAGGACAACAGGCGCCGCTCACGTTCGAACGCAGCGACGATCACCTTGTCGTGGGTGGCCCGGCCTCTCGCCGTCAGCGAGATCGAATGGGTGCGACCGTCGTTCGGATCGGTCCGGATCGAGATCAGCCCACGTTTTTCCAGCCCGGCCAGCGTCCGGCTCACCGGCCCCTTGTCGAAGCCGATGACGTGGCAGATTCGCGAGGCCGGAATGCCGGGCTCGATCGCCAGCAGCGACATGATCCGCCATTCCGTGACGTTCACGCCGAACTGCTTCTGATAGAACGCGGTCGCGCTGTTCGAAAGCTTGTTGGCGATGAAGGTGATGAACGCCGGGACGTAGCGGTCGAGATCGAGCGTCGGCCCCACATCCGTGGGCGCAGGCTTTTGGCGGGCTCTGGTCGAAGACGGCGGCATATCGGGTTTCTGACTCGCGGCGGGCCCGCTGACCTAATGGCATGCGCCGCCCTTTCACAAGATCAAAATGAGGGAGGTCTTCCATGACCGCGTCCGGCCCTGCTGGATCAGGCATTCCGCATCTCGACGTCGACCCCTTCGACTTGAATTTTTTCGCCGATCCGTATCCCACGCATGAGTTGCTGCGGGAGGCGGGCCCCGTGGTCTATCTCGACAAATGGAACGTGTACGCCGTCGCGCGCTACGCTGAGGTCCATGCCGTTCTGAACGATCCCGCCACCTTCTGCTCAAGCCGCGGCGTCGGCCTATCCGACTTCAAGAAGGAGACTCCGTGGCGTCCGCCGAGCCTGATCCTCGAGGCCGATCCGCCCGCGCACACCCGCACCCGCGCCGTGCTGTCGAAGGTGTTGTCGCCGACCGTGATGAAGCAGGTCCGGGATCGCTTTGCCGCGGCGGCTGAGGCGAGAGTCGACGCTTTGCTGGAGAAGCGCAATTTCGATGCGATCGCGGATCTTGCGGAAGCTTATCCACTTTCGATCTTCCCGGATGCGCTCGGCCTGAAACCGGAGGGGCGCGAGCACCTGATTCCCTATGCGAGCGTGGTGTTCAACGCGTTCGGTCCGCCCAACCAGTTGCGCCAGGAGGCGATCGAACGCTCGGCGCCGCACCAGGCCTATGTCGCCGAGCAGTGTCAGCGCGACAATCTGGCGCCCGGCGGCTTTGGGGCCTGCATTCATGCGCAGGTCGACGAGGGCGCCATCACAGCCACCGAGGCACCGCTGCTGGTGCGCTCGCTGCTGTCGGCCGGTCTCGACACCACCGTCAACGGCATCGGGGCGGCGGTCTATTGCTTGGCTCGCTTCCCGGATCAATGGCAGCGCCTGCGCGATGATCTCGCGCTCGCCCGTGGAGCCTTCGAGGAGGCCGTGCGCTTCGAAAGTCCGGTGCAGACCTTCTTCCGCACCACGACGCGCGTGGTCGAGTTGTCGGGCGCGCAGATCGGCGAGGGCGAGAAGGTGCTGATGTTCCTCGCCGCAGCCAATCGCGATCCCCGCCGCTGGGACAAGCCCGACAGCTACGACATCACCCGCCGCACCTCCGGCCATGTCGGCTTCGGCTCCGGCATCCACATGTGCGTCGGTCAGCTCGTCGCCCGTCTCGAAGGCGAGGTGATGCTGACGGCGCTGGCCCGGCGCATCGCAAAGATCGAGATCACGGGCGAGCCGAAGCGCCGCTTCAACAACACGCTGCGCGGGCTCGACAGCCTGCCTGTCACCATCACCCCGGCCTGACGAGGAGTTTCATGCCCGCCATCACCTTCATTCATCCTGACGGCAGGAGCGACCGCGTCGAGACCGGCGACGGCGAGAGCGCCATGCAGGCCGCGACTCGCCACGGCCTTGACGGTATCCTGGCTGAATGCGGCGGCAACGCCATGTGCGCCACGTGTCACGTCTATGTCGATGACAGCTGGCTCGCGCGCTTGCCTGACGTGGCCGATGACGAGGATGCGCTGCTCGACGGTACCGCGAGCGAGCGGCTGCCGAACAGCCGGCTCTCCTGCCAGATCAAGATCACGTCCGCCCTCGATGGGCTCGTGCTGAGACTGCCCGAACGGCAGGTCTGATTTTTCTCGAACGCGCCGGCATCGACCGGTGCGGCAATCGATCAAACAGGGAGGGAATGATGAAACGTCTGAAGTGGACGCTCGTGCTGGCTGCGAGCCTGGTAAACGGCGCGGCGAACGCCGAGATGTCGGACAATGTCGTGCGCATCGGCGTGCTCAACGACATCTCCGGCATCTTCCAGGACACCAACGGCATGGGCTCGGTCGAGGCCGCGCGCATGGCCGCTGAGGATTTCAATGGCGGCGGCAAGGGCATCAAGGTCGAGATCGTCTACGCCGATCACCAGAACAAGGCCGACGTCGGCAACGCCATCGCCCGCAAATGGCTCGATGTCGAAGGCGTCGATGCCATCGTCGACGTGCCGAACTCGGCGGTCGGCCTCTCCATTAATGCCCTGCTGCGCGACAGCCGCATGACCTTCCTGGCGTCCTCGACCGCAAGCTCGGATCTCACCGGCAAGGCCTGCTCGCCCAACACCATCCAATGGGTCAACGACGCCTGGGCGACCGGCAACACCACGGCGGCCGCTATGATGTCGCGCGGCGGCAAGGACTGGTATTTCCTCACGGTCGACTATGCCCTCGGCAAGGGCATCGAGGCGGAAGCGCAGAAATATATCGAGGCACATGGCGGCAAGGTGCTCGGTTCGTCCAAGCATCCGCTCGGCACCTCTGATTTCGCGTCCTTCCTGTTGCAGGCGCAGAGCTCCAAGGCGCAGGTGATCGGGCTCGCCAATGCCGGCGGCGATACTATCAACGCGGTGAAGCAGGCGGCCGAGTTCGGCATCCAGCAAAGCGGCCAGAAGCTCGTCGCCTTCCTGCTCTTCATCAACGACATCCACGGCATGGGCATCAAGGTCGCGCAAGGGCTCCAGCTCATGGAAGCTTTCTACTGGGACATGAACGACGACACCCGGGCGTTCGCAAAGCGCTTTGCCGCGCGTCCCGGCATGAACGGCAAGATGCCGAGCGGCAACCAGGCCGGCGTCTATGCCTCCACGCTCGCCTATCTCAATGCGGTCGCCGCCACCGGCAGCGACAATGCCAAGAACGTCGTGCCTGAGATGAAGAAGTTCAGGGGCAAGGACAAGCTCTTCGGCGACACCGCGATCCGCCAGGACGGCCGCGTCGTGCACCCCATGTACCTGTTCGAGGTGAAGAAGCCGGAGGAGTCGAAATATCCTTACGACTATTACAAATTGGTCTCGACCATTCCGGCCGACCAGGCGTTCCGCCCGTTGGCGGACGGTGGGTGCGAGCTGGTGAAGTAGGACGAGCTGTTGCCGCGAGCGCCGCTGCACCCTCGCCCCTTGTGGGAGAGGGTGGCTTCGCGATAGCGAAGCCGGGTGAGGGGTCTCTCTCCTCACGAATGGTATTGCGAGTGGAGAGAACCCCTTATCCCGGCGCCGTAGCCGAAGCTTCGCTTCGGCGTTCTCTAAGAACGGCGGTCGAAAGCCGCCTATGCCACCTTCTCCCCCAAGGGGAGAAGGAAAAAACCTACACCACCTTGCTGCTCCCCTGCGTGATCAGCCGCGCGGCCCGTTGATCTCGCGCGTAGATCCAGAGCCAGCTCAGCGCGACGCTGAGGCGGTGGCGCAGGCCGATCAGGAAATAGATATGGGCGATGCCCCAGATCCACCATGCGATGGTGCCGCGCAGTTTGATGCGGCCGAAATCAATCACCGCCAGCCGCTTGCCGATCTGCGCAAGACTGCCGGCATGCTTGTAGCGGAACGGGCCCGTCGCAGCACCACGCAGGCGTTCCTTGATGGTCTCGGCGACATGGCGGCCCTGCTGCTTGGCGGCCGGCGCGATGCCGGGCACCGGCTTGCCGTCCCAAGCGTTGATGCTGACGGTGTCGCCGATCGCAAAGATCTCGGGATGGCCGGGAATGGTGAGGTCGGCTTCGACCTGCACGCGCCCGGCGCGGTCGCTGGGGGCGCCCAGCCATTCGGCCGCGGGCGAAGCGCGCACGCCGGCGGCCCAGATTCTGGTCTTCGCCTCGAGCAGCTTGCCACCGAATACGACGCCCTCGCGATTGATCTCGGTGACGGCCTGGCCGAGCACGACCTCGACGCCGATCTTCTCCAGCGACGCCTGGGCGTAGGCAGAGAGCTCGTCGGGAAATCCTGCGAGCACGCGCGGGCCCGCCTCGATCAGCACGACGCGCGCCTTGTGCGTGTCGATGTTGCGGAAATCTTCGGGCAGGGTGTGATGCGCCATCTCGGCGATGGTGCCGGCGAGCTCGACGCCGGTCGGGCCGGCCCCGACGATGACGAAGGTCAGCCGCGCCGCGCGCCTCGCCGGATCGGTCTCGCGCTCGGCACGTTCGAACGCCACCAGGATGTGCCGGCGCAACGTGGTCGCATCCTCGAGCGTTTTCAGGCCGGGTGCGAACTGCTCCCATTCGTCGTGGCCGAAATAGGCGTGCCGCGCGCCGGTGGCGAGCACAAGGGTGTCGTAGGGCACCTCGCTGCCGTCGTCGATCAGCACGCAGCGACGCGTCGTGTCGACGCCGCTCACGGTGGCAAACAGCGTCGTCACTTCGCGGCGATCGCGCATGAGATGGCGAATTGGCCAGGCGATCTCGCTGGTGGCGAGGGAGGCGGTCGCGACCTGATAGAGCAGTGGCTGGAACAGATGATGGTTGCGGCGGTCGATCAGCGTGATCTCGACCGGCGCGCCAGCAAGCCGGTAGGTCGCCTCCAGGCCGCCGAAGCCGGCGCCGACGATGACGACGCGATGGGAATTTGCGGCCATGATGCACCCTCGAATCTTGCTGCTGCTCAATTCCATTTAAGTGCGGATTGGGCACCGCGGTCCAATAGCCGTCATCAATGGCCGCATAGGCACGATGTATCGATCTGACGCGAAAAAGCGCCGCAGTCCCGGTGCGGTCCTGGGCCGGCCTCGGCCGAAGTGAGTAGAATTATATTTCTTGCCATCGTCGATCGAGGCGAAATATGGTGCAGGGATGGGCGCTGAGCCATTGGCGGCTCGACAGATTTTGCGTTCAATAGCGAACGGCCCGGAGCGGCGATCAGCCGTTTCCGAGACCGATAATAGGGAGGGGAGTGGTTATGAGGACGGCATTTTGGCTGGCGGGCGCGGCGGCGCTGGTGCTGGCAAATCAGGCATTCGCTGGCGACACCATCAAGATCGGTTTCGTCTCGACCTTCAGCGGCCCGACCGCCGTGATCGGTAACGACATGCGCAATTCCTTCGAGCTCGCGCTCGATCATCTCGGACGCAAGATGGACGGCAAGCCGGTCGAGGTGATCTACGAGGACGACGGGCAGAAGCCCGACGTCGGCAAGCAGAAGACCGAGAAGCTGGTGCAGTCCGACAAGGTCGACTTCATCGTCGGCTATATCTGGTCGAACGTGCTCCTGGCCTCGCTGAAGACCGCGGTGGATTCGCAGACGTTCCTGATCTCCGCCAATGCCGGTCCGTCGCAGCTCGCCGGCGAACTGTGTTCGCCCTACGTGTTCTCGACCTCCTGGCAGAACGACCAGACGCCACAGGCGATGGGCCTCTACATGAACCAGAAGGGCGTCAAGAGCGTGTTCCTGATCGGACCGAACTACGCCGCCGGAAAGGACATGCTTGCAGGTCTGAAGAGCACGTTCAAGGGCGAGATCAAGGGCGAGGAATACACGGTCTGGCCGAGCCAGCTCGACTTCTCCGCCGAGCTCTCCAAGGCGCGTGCCTCGGGCGCCGAGTCGATCTTCGTCTTCTACCCCGGCGCCGCCGGCGTGCAGTTCCTCAATCAATATACCCAGGCCGGCCTGAAGAGCACGATGCCGCTGTACACCGCCTTCACCGTCGACGAGCTGTCGCTGCCGCTGCAGAAGGAGAACGCGCTCGGAGTGCCCGGCGCGCAGCAATGGGTCAACGACCTGCCCAACGAGCAGAACAAGCGCTTCGTCGCCGATTACCGCAAGAAGTATCCCGGCCTGCGCCCGACCTATTACGGCGCGCAATCCTATGACGCGGCGCAGCTCATCAACAGCGCGGTGGTCGCGGTGAAGGGCGACACCAGCAAGAAGGACGCGATGAAGGCCGAGATGGAGAAGGCCAACTTCAAGTCGGTGCGCGGCGCCTTCAAGTTCGGCAACAACCACATCCCGGTGCAGAGCTTCTATCTCCAGGACGTCGTCAAGGACGCCGAAGGCCAGCTCGCGCTGAAGACCGTCGCCACCATCGTGGAGAACGACCAGGATCGTTTCCACGGCAAGTGCAAGATGAAGTGAGCTGATCCTGCTCCGAGCGGCACTGCCCCTTCTCCCCTGTGGGAGAAGGTGGCAGGCATCCATACCCTCGGCACGCTCACTGGCCGCACCTCTCGGGCCTTCGCTGCGAGCCTGATGGCGGCGTTCGCCGCGCCAAAGGCCTGGTAGCTCATCGCCACGCACTCGCCGCGGCCGAGCATGAGATGGTCGATGGCTTCCTCGAGCTTGAGAATGTTGATGTTGATGTCGATGCCGAGATCGGGATAGCGGCGGCGGACGCGTCGCTTGCAACAATTGCGCTCAGCTTGCCGGGCCTTCGGGCGATACACTCACGGCCGGCGCCGCGCGCTCGCGTTGCAGCACCTCGCGCGCAAACTCGACGATCTTCTGCTTGTTTGCGGTTTCGCGGACGGCAAGAAACACGCGGTTCAATTCCAGGCCGAGCACGCTGTCGAAGCCGATGTCCTCGTCTTCCATCGTGATTTTCCTGCCTCGGACGCGTTCAGGTGTAAGTTGACGCCGTTTCCTCCAAAAGTAGATCAAATCTCGTAGCCGACGGACACCGGCAAACTACGGGAGTCGCGAATTGAGGCAGCTCCCAAACACGTGCTATACGGGATGGCGAGGGTCAGGAAACGCGCCGATGTCCGCCGGAGATGCCGTTGATTATGGCCGGGAGGCGCTCGACTTCATCGAGGGGCTTGGCGCATACACCAAGGTTCCGGATGCCATGGACGCGCTCGAAACGGCCTTCGGTCGCTTCGGCTTCGAAACCATCATCGTGACGGGACTGCCGAACCCCGATCAGCGGTTTGCGCAAATGGTGCTTGCCAAGCGTTGGCCGGCGGGATGGTTCAATCTCTATACGCAGAATAACTACGACCGCTTCGACCCAGTGGTGCGGCTGTGCCGGCAATCGGTCAATCCGTTCGAGTGGTCGGAGGCGCCCTATGATGCCGAACTCGAGCCGAACGCAGCCGAGGTCATGAATCGCGCCGGCGATTTTCGCATGTCGCGCGGCTTCATCGTTCCGATCCACGGGCTCACCGGGTATGAGGCCGCGGTGTCGCTCGGCGGCGTTCATCTCGACCTCAACGGCCGCAGCAAGCCGGCGCTGCATCTGATGGCGATGTATGGCTTCGACCACATTCGTCGTCTGCTCGGGCCGGCGCCCCATCCCTCGACGCGTCTGACCCAGCGCGAGCAGGAAGTGATCGCGTGGGCGTCTCAGGGTAAGTCGGCCTGGGAAATCGGCGAGATCCTCCACATCACCCAGCGTACCGCCGAAGAGCATCTTGCAACCGCTGCGCGCAAGCTCGGTGCCGTCAACCGCACGCATGCAGTTGCGCTGGCGATTCGGAACAAGATCATCACTCCCTGACCGGAACGTACTGGGAAATTTCCCAATATCGAGACTGCCTCTTTTGGCAGAGCTTGCCTCCATTGAGGACGAATGGAGGTTTTCATGATTCACGCAATTTCTGCAGCAAATCGCTACCTTTATGAAGACGTGCTCGAGCAGCATTTCCGGCTGCGTCACGACATTTTCGTCGAGGAGCGGCGCTGGGAGTCGCTGCGCAGGCCTGATGGCCGTGAGATCGATTCCTACGACAACGAGGATACTGTCTACCTGCTTGCGCTGGAGGGGCGCCGCGTCGTCGGCGGTCACCGGCTCTACCCCACGACCAAGCCTTCGATGATGAGCGAGGTGTTCCCGCATCTGGCGTCGGTACGCGGCTGTCCCGCGAATCCTCTTGTCTGGGAATGGTCGCGCTATTTCGTCGTGCGCGATCGTCGCGATGGCACGCTCAATCTGCAACTCATGGCGGCGGTGCAGGAGTTTTGTCTCGGCCAGGGCATCGCGCAGGTCAGCGCGATCATGGAAACCTGGTGGTTGCCGCGTTTCCATGAGGCCGGCTTCGTCGTGACGCCGCTTGGCTTGCCGGCTCTGGTCGAGAATGCATGGACCATGGCGGCGACGATCGACATTGGTCCGCAGACGCTCGATGCGCTGCATGATCGCATCGGCATGACTTCAGTCGTGCAGCAGGACGGCCCACGTCTGGACGCCGTCACTCGTGCCAACCTCTGCAGCCTCGCTGCCGTGCAACGAAAGGGCGCCTGAGATGTCGAACATGGTGCGGGACGGCCAGAGGATGGCGCAAACCAAGGACGAGAACCTCGCTTACATGACCGACATGGCGCTCGAGCTGGCGCAGATGGCGGAAGACTCCGGATTGGCGACGCTCGCCTACCTGTTCCGGATGGCGGCGCTGGAAGCCTCGACGGTCAACGGCATGCTCGCCGAAGCGGACGAGCTTCCCCGGCAGATGACGCCGCACTGAAGCGCGATGAGATCAGGATGGATCGTCATCGCGCCTCAGGTTGTTGTTTGAGCATGATCTTTCCGGAAAACCGCTGCACGCTTTTCCGGATCATGCTTTAGAGGCTAACATTCCGACGAAGGTCCCCCCTCTCTCGGGTCAGCCCGAGGGAGGGGGGACCTTTGGGTGCGGCAGGTTGCCCCATGCCGCGCGGCAATCTTCTTGCATTGCGGCACAGGTTCGGCCGTATGAGCCGAGATGCAACAAAGTGCATGTTTGATGTTAGATCGCTCTTGCCTCGGAACGATACTGCCATTACCCATTTTTCGGCCTTGAAGAGGCAGGGGGAGCTCTTTCACTGATGGCGACATTGTTCGAACATCGGCGCGAAGCTGCGTGCGCCTGAAAGAGTCCTGATGCTGCTCGTCATCGAACAGTTCTTGAACGGATTACAGTTCGGCCTGCTGCTGTTCCTGCTCGCCGCGGGCCTGACGCTGGTGTTCGGGATCATGGATTTCGTCAACCTCGCGCACGGCTCCCTCTACATGATGGGCGCCTATTTCGCTGCGACCTTTGCGGCGTGGACCGGCAGCTTCCTGCTCGGCGCGCTGATGGCCTTAGGGGCCACGCTGGTGCTCGGTATCGTGCTGGAAGTGACGGCGCTACGGCATCTCTATGGCCGCGATCATCTCGACCATGTGCTCGCGACGTTCGGCCTGATCCTGTTCTTCAACGAGGCCGTGCGGCTGATCTGGGGGCCGGCGGGCCTGGCGTTGCCCTTGCCGGCATGGCTGACCGTGCCGGTACCGATCCTGCCCGGCATTCACTATCCCGCCTATCGGCTCGCCATCATCGCGGTGGCGCTGCTGGTCGCGCTGCTGCTCTATCTCGGCGTGATGCGCACCCGCATCGGCATGCTGATCCGGGCCGGCGCCTCCAATCGCGAGATGATCGGCGCGCTCGGCATCAACATCAAGCTGCTCTACACGCTGGTGTTCGGCCTGGGAGCCGCGCTCGCGGGCCTTGCCGGCCTGATGCAGGCGCCGATCCTCACCGTGCAGATCGGCATGGGCGAGAACATCCTGATCCTCGCCTTCGTCATCATCGTGATCGGCGGCATCGGCTCGATCCGCGGCGCGTTCCTCGCCGCGATCTTCGTCGGCATGATCGACACGCTCGGCCGTGCCTTCCTGCCGAACCTGTTGCGGCAGGTGCTGAGCGGCGCCGCCGCTTCCACCGCGGCGCCCGCGCTATCGTCCATGCTGATCTATCTGTTGATGGCGATCGTGCTGGTGGTGCGGCCGGAGGGGCTATTTCCGGCCAATCGTCGATGAAAGCTTTCACGGTGAGCAAGGCCGCAACGGCCCTTTTGCTGGCGGGCCTCGTGCTGCTGCCGCTTTATTCGCAGTTGACCGGCAATATCTTCATCCTGACGTTGTTCACTCGCATCGTCATCCTGGCGCTGGCGGCGGCGAGCCTCAATCTCATCATGGGTTTCGGCGGCATGATGAGCTTCGGCCATGCCGCCTATCTCGGCATCGGCGGCTACGCGGTCGGCATGCTGGCGCAGGAAGGCGTCGGAAGCGGCTTCATCCAGTTTCCGGTCGCGCTCGCGGCATCCGCGACTTACGCGCTGGTGATCGGTGCGCTCAGCTTGCGCACCCGCGGCGTCTATTTCATCATGATCACGCTGGCCTTCGCGCAGATGGCCTATTACGTCGCCTCGGGCCTGGCGCGCTATGGCGGCGACGACGGCCTCACCGTCTACAAGCGCAGCGACTTCTCCGGCCTGATCGACCTGTCGAACCGCACGCAATTCTATTATCTCTGCCTAGCCTGCCTGTTCGGCGTGATCTTCCTGATCTGGCGCATCGTCAATTCGCGCTTCGGCCTCGTCGTGCAGGGCCTGCGCTCCAACGAGCAGCGCATGCAGGCGATCGGCTTCCCCGCCAAGCGCTACCAGCTGGTCTGCTTCGTCATATCAGGTACCATGTGCGGCCTTGCCGGGGCGCTGCTCGCCAACAACACCGACTTCGTCAGCCCGGCCGTCATGTACTGGACGCGCTCCGGCGATCTGATGGTGATGGTGATCCTGGGCGGCATGGGCACGCTGTTCGGCCCGGTCATGGGCGCGGTGGTGTTCCTGCTGCTGGAAGAGTTCCTGTCGCAGATCACGGAATATTGGGCGCTGATCATGGGCCCGCTGCTGCTGCTCATCGTCCTGTTCGGCCGTGGCGGCATCATGGGCGCTCTGGGGAGGGCTGGCCGTGGCTGAGCCTCTGCTTCGCGTCGAAAAGCTGGTGCGCCGCTTCGGCGGCATCATCGCGACGGATCACGTCTCGCTCGACGTCGCGGCAGGCGAACTGCACGCCATCATCGGCCCCAACGGTGCCGGCAAGACCACGCTGATCAGTCAGCTCACCGGGCACCTTTCCCCGCATTCCGGTAGCGTTTTGCTCGGTGGCCGCGATATCACCGATCTGCCGGCTTATCGCCGCTGCGCGCTCGGCCTCGCGCGTTCGTTCCAGATCACTTCGCTGCTGCTGGATTTCACTGCTGCAGACAATGTGGCACTGGCGGCGCAGGCCCATGCCGGGACCTCCTTCCGCTTCTTTGCCAACGCGCGCAAGGAGAAGAGCCTGCGCGATGCCGCCCATGCGGCGCTCGATCGCGTCGGTCTCGCCCATCGCGCCGATGTCGTGGTGAACAGGCTCAGCCATGGCGAGCGTCGCGAGCTCGAGCTTGCGGTCGCGCTCGCGAGCAAGCCGAAATTGCTGCTGCTGGATGAGCCAATGGCCGGCCTCGGCGCGACCGAGTCCCAGCGCATGGTGAAGCTCCTGCAGGAACTGCGCAAAGAGGTCTCGATCGTGCTGGTCGAGCACGACATGCCGGCGGTGTTCGCGCTTGCCGACCGCATCTCGGTCCTCGTCTATGGCCGCGTCATCGCGTCGGGTGATCCGGCCGGGATCCGCCAGAACGAGGACGTCAAGCGCGCCTATCTCGGCGATCAGCATGTGGTGACGCATCATGGCTGACACGCTGCTCGACGTCGAAGGCATCGAGACCTGCTACGGTCTCTCCCAGGTGCTGTTCGGCCTGTCGCTGTCTATCAGGCCGGGCGAGATGGTCTCGCTGATGGGCCGCAACGGCATGGGCAAGACCACCACCATCCGCTCCATCATGGGCCTGACGCCGGCGCGCGCCGGTACGATCCGCTTCGCTGGCACCGAGGTGCGACAGCTTCCGTCCTACAGAATCGCAAAGCTCGGGGTCGGCCTCGTTCCCGAAGGACGCCAGATCTTCCCGAACCTCACCGTGCGCGAAAATCTGGTCGCGGCTGCCGCCGACCGCTTCGACAGCAGCAATCCCTGGACGCTGGCCGCGATCTACGTGCTGTTCCCGCGCCTCGCCGAGCGCACCTCGAACATGGGCAATCAGCTCTCCGGCGGCGAACAGCAGATGCTCGCGATCGGCCGAGCGTTGATGACCAATCCAAAACTCCTGATCCTGGACGAAGCGACCGAGGGCCTCGCGCCGCTGATCCGCGAGGAGATCTGGAACTGCCTGTCGCTGCTCAAGAGCCGCGGGCAGTCGATCCTGGTCGTCGACAAGAATGTCGACCATCTCGCCCGCATCTGCGACCGTCACTACATCATCGAACGCGGCAAGACGGTGTGGAGCGGCACCTCTGACGAACTGGTGGCCGCGCCGGATTTACAGCACAAGTACCTGGGAATCTGATGTCATGGTGAGCGGATGTCACACCCTGCCTCTCGCAAGGAGAAGGGAGTCGTCCCTCGTCACCAATAGATCCCGTGGCGGTGCAACTCGCGGACCACGCGGGTCTCGATCGACGGTGCGCGACGCTTAGGCTTGGTCGCGGCCTGTGTCGGTGCGGCTGAGGCGGCCGGCGCCGTCGTGGCCGCAGGCTGCGTCGTCGCATCGGGTGTTACGGTTGCCGTCTGCCTGGCCGCCGGCTGCGCCGCAGGTGATGGTGTACCTGCAACAGCCTGCTGCTCGGTCGCCTGCTGGTTGGTATTGGCTGCCGCAAGGCTCAGGCCCCGTGAGCCGCCGGCATAGGCCTGGGTTGCGAGCACCGATATTGCCGCGATCAGAATCAGCTTGCGCATGGTCTTCCCCGCCATTTGGTCAATCCGTCTTACTCAAATCTCACCGACCGGCCGTCAACGCGCCAGACGGTGCGTTCCGATCTCGGTCAGGGTGCTCCGGCAAGACAGGCGATAGATCAGGCTGAACAATTGATCCCACATGATCGAACTCCATTGTTGATCAGTTTGGGAATTGTGCCCCTCCATCGTTTCCGGCCATCTTCGTTGCGGTAAAAAATGACTTCGTCGGCGAGGTCGAAAGCTTCATCGGAACCGCCGGCGTGAAACCGATGCACATCGGCGTGAGGGCCGGTCGGGGTAACGGTCGTTGGTTCGGTGCCCCGACGATCCTAATCGTGGACCAACATCAGCCGGCCATCCTCGAGGCCGAACACGAGTGCGGGACGATCGCGGTATTTGATGCCGCCGATATTCGTCGCGATCCGTGTCGGAAGCCTGATGCGCGCGATGTCACGCGGGCCAGGGACGAACCCGATTAGCCGCAGCGTTCGCCGTTCGAGATCCGGTACCGCGAGATCTGGATGGCCGTCGCCATCGAAGTCGGCGGTAAAGCTCATGTGCAGTGATCGCGAGCCGATGAAATGGTTCGAAACGTCGGAGATTTCCGCCGACTTTTCCAAACGATCATGCTGCCACGACCACATCTCGAGCATCCCGACGACATGAGGCTGGCGGACCAGCACGATATCCGTGGTGCCATCGCCGTTGAAATCGGCAATGCCGGCCGGATTGAGCCAAGCATGGGCGCGGCCGATCGGTGGCGTCTCCGCAATGATGGCGGTCGAGGCGGGATCGATAACTGCCAGCGCGGAGCCGCGTTTCAGATAGGATTTGACCAGCACGATCCTTTCGCGGCCGCCGATCGCAGCAACGCGCGGCTCGAGATCTTCGAACACGGCGTCACCGTCCAGGCGTAGCGTGCGTCGTCCGCCCTCGCGTCGCTCGATCACCAGGCTTCCGGCCTCGATGGCATCGCCGAGGACGCCATGGCGGTAGCGTTCAGTCGGCTCAGCGAGCCAAGCACGCGCAACGGTGTCGCGGCCTGTCGCGACGCGCCCATCCGCAAGCGCCTTGGTCGGCGCCGCCGGACGTTTGAATGCCGCGGCCGGCAGCAGGCGCATCGTTCCTGCGTCGAACTGGTACCAACCCGCGCCGATTGCAATTCGGACGTCGCCATCCCTCAAATCAATTTCGCTGACGCGGCCGGAGGCGGGCACTGTGCTCGCCTGCCATTCGGCCAAGGGTGGCGCGGACAAGGCTGGCGTGGACAAGGCGAGGAAAAACAGCAGGACCGCCGGGCGCAACCGCATCATCGTACTCCTGGATCAGGAAAATCCGGCCGTGATGCGGGGATCGGCGGCCACTTGGCGGCTTCGACCTTAAGCACGGCCCGCCGACCACGATCCACAATTCAATGTGAAGAGTTCAACGCGCCGTCCGCGCAGCTCAAAACACCTCGAAATATTCGCGGTGCTCCCAGTCGGTGACCTCGGCCAGGAAGCGGTCGATCTCGGCGTTCTTGATGTGGGTGTAGTAGTCGACGAACTCGGCCCCCAATTTTTCGCGGAAGAAGGGGTCGTCCTTCAGGGCGCTGACTGCATCGCGGAGCGATTTCGGTAATGGCGGAGCCTTGGTCTCGTATGGCGTGTCGGCCGAAGGGCCGGGGTCGAGCTTGCGGTCGACGCCGTCGAGTCCCGAGAGGATCTGCGAGGCCATGTAGAGATAGGGATTGGCGGCGGGCTCGCCGATGCGGTTCTCCAGGCGCGTTGCGGCGTCGCCCGCGCTGCCGAGCACGCGGATCATCACGCCGCGATTGTCGCGGCCCCAGATCGCCCGGTCCGGCGCCAGCGAATATGAGCGGTAGCGCTTGTAGCCGTTGATGGTCGGCGTGGTGAACACGGTGGACGCGCGGGCGTGGTCGAGCAGGCCGGCGAGATAGGCGCGGCCGAACGCGCTGAGCGGTTCATCGCCGTCCTTCGCCATGAACAGGTTGTCGCCGCTCGCGCGCGACACGACGGACTGATGCAGGTGCCAGCCGCTCGCGAACACGTTCGGCAGTTTCGGCCGGCACATGAAGGTGGCGTGATAGCCGTGGCGGCGCGCGATCTGCTTCACGGCGCTCCGAAACAGCACCATGTTGTCGGCGGGCTCCAGGCCCTTCTTCGGGGCGAACGTGAACTCGCACTGACTCGGTCCGAACTCGACCTCGACCGAGCGCAGGGGCAGCCCGAGCGCGACGATGTCACGCCGCAGGATCTCCAGCACCGGCTCCATCTGGTCGTAGCGCTGCTCGGTGAGATATTGATAGCCGTGGCTGAGCAGGCTTACCGAGGGCGGCGTGCCGGGCTGGCCGGCATCCTCGGCACGCATATGCGGATCGTCGAGCTTGAAGATGTGGAATTCCACTTCGAGGCCCGCGACGAAATCGTAACCGCGTGCGCCGAGTTCATCGAGCACGCGCTTGTACAACCCTCGCGTTGCGAACGGCACCGGGCGGCCGTCGTTGAAATGGAGATCGCACAGCACCCAGCCCGTCGTCGGCGCCCACGGCAAGACGCGAAACGAAGTGGGGTCGGCGACCATCAGCACGTCGGCGGCGCCCTCCATCTCCTTCATGCCGAAGCCGCCGCCCGCGGTGAACACCGGAAATACCGTGCGGTGCGAGGTGTCCTTGGCAAGCATGGTGGTGGTGATGGAGCAGCCGCTCTCCAGTGAAGCGATTGCCTCGGAGGCGATAATGGTCTTGCCGCGCAGGATGCCGTGCTGGTCGGGGAAGGCGAGACGGATGACCTCGAGGTTCCTCTCCTCGACGATGCGGCGCATGCGCTGAGCCGCGTCTCTCTGCTCGTCCGACCACAGCGCATG
Organism: Bradyrhizobium cedriense; assembly: GCF_054602315.1. Taxonomy (NCBI): domain Bacteria; kingdom Pseudomonadati; phylum Pseudomonadota; class Alphaproteobacteria; order Hyphomicrobiales; family Nitrobacteraceae; genus Bradyrhizobium; species Bradyrhizobium cedriense. Next base: position 555,930 of record NZ_JBTSWB010000004.1, read on the forward strand.
ACGCGAAACGAAAGTCACTTTGTTTGCTCCTCAGTCATGATGTCCGACGGGTGCAAGACGCCTGCCATAGTCTCCGTCATTGCGAGCGCAGCAAAGCAATCCAGTATCCCTCCGCGGGGACAGTCTGGATTGCTTCGCTGCGCTCGCAATGACGAGGGAGTGGCCTGCACCAGCCCGTCACTCCGCCGCCGTCAGCCGGTGCACGTTGTCCGCGATCTCCTTCGGTACCGGTGCGGCCCAAGGAGCGCCACGGCGGCGCTTGACGTCGACCTCCATCCAGTAGAGCTCCCAACCCTGGGTCGGCCCGATGCCGTCCATGGTAGCCGGTCCCTGAATGCTGCGTGCCCTGCTCTCGTCCAGGAACAGCATCGGCTTCTCGCCGCCGGAGACCTTCTCGATCTCCTGCCGGAGCAGGCGGCGGTATTGCACGATCGCCTTGTCGCTCTGTCCGAGATGCTCCTTGGTGCGGTCCTGGATCGCGCCCATCGATTCCACCGCCCACTGGTCGTGGACGTTGATGTCGTTGCCCATGCCGGTATAGGTCGCGGTCTGCTGCTCGTGCGGATCGAAACCGTAATCGTTGCTGCGGTTCTTGCGCGACTTGTAGTCCGGCAACTCGTAGAGCTCGAGCCGCTGGTCGCGCATCTTCTGCTTGTCGACCGGGGTCGTGTAGCTGGTGAAGATCGCGTACCAATAGCAGTTCTCGTCGTCGATCGGCACGTGCCACTGCGTGATCGTCATCTCCGTGCTCATGGGGATGACGAAGCCATGCGGGAAGAGCTGGTTGGTGACGCGCACATGCGTCCGCTCCTCGTCGATCTCGCGCAGCGCGACTAACCTGAGACCATACTCGGTGTGCTCGACATTGATGATCGGACGGTCGTATTCGCGCAGGATTCTCGTCATCGGCAGATCGGAGCCGGCGGAGGCCCCGCGAAACTGCTTGCCGTAGGCCGTGGACGTGTCCTCGTCCTCGAAGAAACGGTGCAGATAGGACGCGTGCGCCGGGTCGATGCCGACCTCCAGCGCCTGCAGCCAGTTGCAGGCCATGTGACCCTTGAACGCGAAGGTGTGGGTGCCGGGCGCGACGAAACAGTCGATCTCCGGGAATGCAGGCGGTTCACCTTCGCCGAGATAGGCCCACAGGATTCCGCTCTTCTCGACCACGGGATAGGAGCGCTGGCGGATGTTCTGACAGAGTTTCGAATCCTTCGGCTCGGCCGGCGTCTCGATGCACTGGCCGGTCGCGTCGAACAGCCAGCCATGGAAGGCGCAGCGCAGGCCGCCATGTTCGAGCCGGCCGAAGGCGAGGTCGGCGCCGCGATGCGCGCAATGGCGGTCGATCAGGCCGTAACGTCCGGCTTCGTCGCGGAACAGGACCAGATTCTCGCCGAGCAGTCTGACGGGACGGATCGGCCGGGCGCCCTCGAGCTCATCGACGAGCGCCGCCGGCTGCCAATAGCTCCGCATCAGCTTGCCGCAGGGGTCCTTCGGCCCGGTGCGGGTGATCAGGTCGTTCTGCTCCTGGCTCATCATGGCGTGGACATCCTTGGGGAGTGACGTTTGTTCGCCTATTGAACGAATGGGCGAATTATGACATGCCTTGAACCGGCAGCAAGCACTATTTTGCAGGATTGTCCCGCACCCATGCCCAAGCTGAGCCGGAGCGAGAGCGAGGAACGGGCGACGGATTTCGTCGAGAGCCTCGATCGCGGGCTGCGCCTGCTTCAGTGCTTCGGCATGACGGCCGGGCCAATGACGTTGAGCGATCTCGCCCGGGCTGCGGAGCTTCCGCGCGCCACCGCGCGGCGCATGCTGTTCACGCTCCAGCGCGGCGGCTTCGTCTCCGGCGACGGAAAGCTGTTCTCGCTGACGCCGCATGTGCTGACGCTGGCAGCGTCTTACCTGCGCTCAAGCCAGCTCGTTGCGGTGCTCCAACCCGTGCTCGATCGCATCTCGACCGCCGCACAGGAGATCTCCTCGCTCGCCGTGCTCGACGGCGATGACGCCGTGTTCATCGCTCGCGGCAGCCCGGCGCGTGTCTTCGCGAGTGGCCTGGAGATCGGCTATCGCCTGCCGGCCTTCTGTACCTCGGTCGGCCGCGTCATGCTCGGTCAGCTCCACGATGTCGAACTCGCTGCGCGTCTGAACGCGATGACGCGCAAGGCGCTGACGCCGCAGACAGTGACGGATCCGAAGGCGTTGCTCGCGCGCGTCACAGCCGACCGCGCGCAGGGCTACTCGCTGGTCGATCGTGAGGCCGAACCGCATTTCCGCTCGATCTCGGTTCCGGTGCGTCGTTACGACAATGTGATCGTCGCCGCCATCAACATGGGTGCCCATGTCGATCGCGTCCCGGAGCAGGAACTGATCGATCGCTTTCTGCCGTTGTTGCGCGATGGCGCGGAGTCCGTGCGCTCGCAATTGCTGTAGCCCTGGTGAGCGAAGCGATATCCGGGACACCGTTTGCGAGGAATCCCGGATGTCGCTCCGCTCATCCGGCTATCGCTAGCTACGGCATTGTACGCTACCGCCCCTCTGCCTCGCGCTCCATGTCGCGGCTCGACAGATCCTCGCCCTGCATGTTGGCGTAGTCGCGCGCCATCTCGCGCATCAGGAATTTCGCGGGTACGTCGTGATAGCTGCCGCGGTCGTTGACGTATTGCATGTAGGCACGGCCTTCGCCGTCGAAGGGGTGCAGCAGCGCATCGGTGTGGCCGTCGAAATCGAGCGGGAGCACGCCGACCTTGGCGCAGAGCGTATCGTTGAACGTCGGCGTCGCCTTGCGCCAGGCTCCGTCGACGAACACTTCCGTGAAGCCGTGCCAGGTGAAGATGTCGGTGCCCATGCTCGCGCGCAGCTTCTCGGTGGTGAGATGGTTCTTCACATCGGCAAAGCCGACACGGGCGGGAATGCCGTGGACGCGGCACGCGGCCGCATAGAGTGACGCCTTGCCGACGCAATAGCCTTGTCCGGCGGCGAGGACGCTCGATGCGCGAAACGTCTCGGCGACGCGCATGCTGACATAAGGGTTGTAGCGAATCCCGTCGCGCACCGCCTTGTAGAGCACGCTCGCCTTTTCGCGCGCGCTCGCCCCCGCGCGCACGCTGGTCTCGGCGAAGCGCTGCACGGCGGGGTGGTCGCTGTCGATATATTCGCCGGGATCGGTGTAGAGCCGGCGGATGGTGTCGGGGAGGATCTCGGTCATGCCTGCAAATGTAATGCGGCGTGGCGCGTTGTCCACGCTCTGTGCTCGTTGGCGCCTGGATGTCAGCCCTGCGCATCTCGTGTGACTCGTAATCAGCCCTTCAGCGGGTCTTCGCCGACCTTGGGCCAGTAGGTGCCGAAGCTCCACAAACCTCCTTCGGGATCCCGCGCCGAGAAGTCCCGGCTGCCGTAATCGGTATCGTGCAATTCCATCTCGATCCGAGCTCCGGATGCCCTCACCTTCGCGTAGAGAGCGTCGGGATCGTCAACGGCCAGATACACCGAGTCGGTCCTGTGTCCGTCGAGGTCTCCCACCTTTTTTCCGTAGGCATTGGGGCGGTCTGCCCCGAGCATCAGGATGGAGGTCCCGAACGACAATTCGGCATGCGCGATGATGTTCTCGCGCCTGTAGATCACGCGTTCGGTGAAGCCGAGGACGTCCGTCAGCCAGGCGATCATCGCCTCGGCGTCCCTGCAGCGCAGCGTATGATACAGGCGCGGCGCTTCGTTCCCGATTGAGCTTGGCATGACTGTCTCCCGTGGGGTTGGGCGCTCACCCTAGGTCAGCCGTTGTCCTGCGGCTTGAACAAATGGGACCTCGACTTATCCGCCGGCCTCCCGCATCAGGCGAGGATCCGTGTGCGCCAGCCGCGCGGCCCAACGCGTCGGCTTCTCGCCGCTGAATTCCCGGAACTCACGGGCAAGATGCGCCTGGTCGGCAAAGCCCGCTTCCAGCGCGATGCCGGCCCATCCGCATGGACTCCCGCTGCGCGCCAATTCGCAGGCGCGGTGGAAGCGCAGCATTCGCGCCAGTGTCTTGGGCGAAACGCCGATCTCGTTTTGAAACCGACGCGACAGATGCTTGCGGCTCCAGCCGATGTCGGTTGCGATCTCGGAGATGCGCGCCGCGCCGGCGCTGCGCCAGAGCCGGCCGATCGCCGCAGCGATCGCGGGGGAGGGTTCATTGACCGTACGCTCGAGCACGAACGCCTCGATGATTTCCAGGCGTTGCTGCCATCCCTCTGCTTCCGCCACCCTCTCGCCGACTTCTCGGCCGTCGCGGCCAAGCAAATCTCCGATATCGACGATGCGCGCCGTGAGGTCAGGCACGGCGCCGCCGTAGAAGCGATAGGCGCCGAGCGGCGTGAAGTCGACCTGGATGCATACGGCGCGGCCGTCGGATTCAATCTGCACCGGTCCGGGAAACAAGCCCGCCGCAAAGCTCGGCTGGATATCTGACCGGCCCGGCTCGCGTCCGAGCGCGATGCGGAAGGGGGTTCCAAGGCTGATGAGCAACGGCAGGGACAGCGGCGCGGCGTGCCGAAAATTCGCCAGGCCGAGTCCCCGCTCGCGGTAGCAGGAGATCGACGAGACGATGTGCGCCATATGTGCGGGGACAGGCCGCCTGATGATTTCCGGCGCGGTGCTTGCGTCCATGGAGAAGCCTCCGTTGTCGTGCACAGCCTAGCCGGACGACGGGATCACACCAAGAGACAGAGTTGCTTCCGGCAGCATGTCCATGCGCTCGTAGAAGCGGTCGACCGGACGATCGATCGTGTGCCGGCGCGGGAACCAATCAACCGTTTCCTGCCGTTGTTGCGGAAAGGCGCGGAGGCGGTGCGATCGCAGCTTCCGTAGCTGCTCCCGCCGGCTCGAAAACGGTGCTATAGTTGTCGCAAGCACAAGAGAACAGGGAGGACACCATGAACCACACCATGGTTCCCAGTGATCGCGTGGAGCACGTCGCCGTCTACGGACGCGATGGCACAAAGCTCGGCACGATCGAGCGACTGATGCTGGACAAGATGAGCGGAACGGTCGCTTATGCCGTGATCAAGACCGGCGGGCTGCTCGGTACGCGTCACCATTATCCGCTCCAGTGGAGCGCGCTGAAGTACGATCCAGGACGGCAGGCTTTCCAGATCGAGCTGACGCTGGACGAGCTCAGCAGCGGCCCATGCGAATTCGATGGCGACGCGTTCGACTGGGGCGACCGCTCGCGGCCGTACCCGCATCCGCATTACTGGTCGATCTAAAGCGGAATGGCTTCAGGTTGAATCGATCGCTGCGGCTCGTACACCTCTCCCGCTTGCGCGAGAGGTCGGCGCGAAGCGCCGGTTGGGGGCTTTCTGCTCTTGGGGATTGTCCCATTGCGGAAGCACCCTCTCCCCGACCCTCCCGCAACGGGAGAGGGTGTGCATCTCCGTCGTTGCAGCAATCATGCCTCATCTCGTCACGCTTTAGGTTGTTGTTTAAGCATGATCTTTTCGGAAAGCCGCTGTGCACTTTCCGGATCACGCTTTAGCGGCGTCGCAACTTCCGTAGGCGGGCCAAATGTCGGCAATACGGTCCCGATCAGTTCCGGTTGCGCATCCAATCGGCAAGACCGGATAGTGCCGTGTCGAGATCCTGTCGCGCAGCGCTATCTGTCACCGCCTCTTCCAGCGCCCCACGCATGCAGAGCATCCACGCATCGCGCTCGGCATCGCCGATGGCAAAGCCGATGTGCCGCTGCCGCAATCGCGGATGGCCTTTCTCGGGGGAATAGAGCTTCGGGCCGCCCGTCCATTCGGTGAGATAGCGCTTCAAGACGTCCCGGATCAGACCGAGGTCGTCCGCATGCATCGCGCGGATGACTTTCGCTTCCGGCAGCATGTCCATGCGCTCGTAGAAGCGGTCGACCAGGCGATCGATCGTCGCGCTGCCGCCGATCCGATCGAACAGGGAGGTGGTCGCGTCGATATTTGTCATGCGAGAATGGAGCTCAAAGCCCGACGCTGCGCAGGCCGAAGCTGCGGGCTTCGTTCTGCAGCACCGGCCGCACCGCGTCGATCAGGCGCGCGGCAGCGGCATCGACGCTCAGTCCTGCCGTGTCCACGACCGCAGTGGCGCGCGAATACAGCGGCTCGCGGCTGAGCAGGATGTTGCGCAGCTCCGCCATTGCGGAGCGATCATCCGCCATCGGGCGCAGGTCGCCCTGGCGGCGGACGCGCGCCATGTGCTCCTCGGGCTCGGCCTTCAGCCAGATCGTGTAGAACGAGCTCAGGACCCGCTCGAAGGTCAGGGGCTCGGAGACGATGCCGCCGCCGGTTGCCAGCACCATCAGCTCGTTGCGCGCGAGCAGCTGTTGCAGCGCCGCCTGCTCCATGCGGCGAAAGCCCTCCTGGCCGTAGAGCGCGATGATCTCGGCGACAGAGAGGCCGTTCTGCTGCTCGACCTCCTTGTTGAGCTCGACGAAGCTCCAGCCGATCTTCTTCGCCAGGATCTTGCCGAGCGTGGACTTGCCGGCGCCGCGCAGGCCGATCAGGGCGATGCCGCAGAATGGTGCGCGGCGCGGCGCGGAGACGCTGCCGCCGGCGAGCACATCCTTCGCCTGCGCGATCTGCGCGGGCGTTGCCTTGCGCAGGAGGTCGCGAAACATCTGCCAGTCCGGAGTCGGATCGGCGCTAGGCAGCAGGTCTTCGAGATGCGCGCCCATCGCGTCCGAGACGCGGCGCAGCAGCACGATGGAGACATTGCCCTTGCCGCTTTCAAGCTGCGCGATGTAGCGCTCCGAGATCCCCGATACCTTGGCGAGCACCTTGCGCGACATGCCGCGCAATGCGCGCATGGTGCGCACGCGCTGGCCGAGCTGTTCGAGAAATTGGGATTCGGCGTCGGGACTTTCGGTCATGAGCCTCTTTACGGATGTCCTGCGGCGCGTTTTAATGAAACATAGTGCCTGCTGGCATTGACAGCAAGCCGTTGCGGTGTCTTTCTATGAATTATAATTCTAAATTCGGGGGAGATGTCCGTGAGCGAGGGATCCTATAATGCGGTGACCTGGCTGCTCGATCGTAACATCGAGGAAGGCCGTGGCAGCAAGCTCGCCTTCGACGACACGGTCTCGCGGCTCACCTATGGCGAGCTCGCGCGCGAGACCCGGCGCGCCGCCAACATGCTGCGCCGGCTTGGCGTTCGCCGCGAGGAGCGCGTGGCGATGATCATGCTGGATACGATCGATTTTCCGATCGTGTTCCTGGGTGCGATCCGCGCCGGGATCGTGCCGGTGCCGCTCAACACGCTGCTGACCGCGGACCAGTATGCCTACATCCTCGCCGACTGCCGCGCACGCGTGCTGTTCGTGTCCGAAGCGCTCTATCCCATCATCAAGGACGTCGTCGGCCGCATGCCCGATCTCGAGCATGTCGTGGTCTCCGGCGCCAAGCAGAACGGCCACAAGCAGCTCGCCGAAGAGCTCGCGGGCGAGAGCGACCGGTTCACCACTGCCGCGACGCATCCGGACGAGCCGGCGTTCTGGCTGTACTCGTCCGGCTCGACCGGCATGCCCAAGGGCGTGCGCCACCTGCACTCGAATTTGCAGGCGACCGCCGATACCTATGCGAAGCAGGTGCTCGGCATTCGCGAGAGCGATGTCTGTCTGTCGGCGGCAAAATTGTTCTTCGCCTACGGTCTCGGCAATGCGCTGACTTTCCCGATGTCGGTCGGCGCCAGCGTCATCCTCAACAGCGAGCGTCCGACGCCGGCCCGCATGTTCGATCTGATGAACCGCTACAATCCCTCGATCTTCTACGGCGTGCCGACGCTGTTCGCGGCGATGCTCAACGATGAGGCGATGAAGGGCGAGCGCTGTGGCAAGGCGCTGCGCATCTGCACCTCGGCCGGCGAGGCGCTGCCGGAATCGGTCGGCAATAGCTGGAAGGCGCGCTTCGGCGTCGACATTCTCGACGGCGTCGGCTCGACCGAGCTGTTGCACATCTTTCTCTCGAACGCCCCCGGCGACATCAAATACGGCTCGTCCGGCAAGCCGGTGCCGGGCTATTCGGTGCGGCTCGTCAACGAGGCCGGGCAGGACGTTGCCGACGGCGAGGTCGGCGAGCTCCTGGTCGATGCGCCATCCGCCGGCGAAGGCTACTGGAATCAGCGGCACAAGAGCCGCCGCACGTTCGAAGGACCATGGACGCGCACGGGCGACAAATATGTCAGGGACGACGAAGGCCGCTACACCTTCTGCGGCCGCGCCGACGACATGTTCAAGGTGTCCGGCATCTGGGTCTCACCGTTCGAGGTCGAAAGCGCGCTGATCACGCATCCGGCCGTGCTGGAAGCCGCCGTGGTGCCCGAAGCCGATCCGGAGGGGCTGTTGAAGCCGAAGGCCTTCGTCGTGCTTCGGCAGGGCGCGACGACGACGGGCTTGCAGGAGACGCTCAAGGAGCACGTCAAGCAGAAGATCGGCCCGTGGAAGTACCCACGCTGGATCGACGTGGTCGACTCGTTGCCGAAGACGGCGACGGGCAAGATCCAGCGGTTCAAGCTGCGCGAGGGGGCGCATTAGTCGCTCGTCATTCCGGGGCGATGCGAAGCATCGAACCCGGAATCTCGAGCCTCCAAGACAATCTCGAGATTCCGGATCAGCTCGCGCTGCGAGCTGTCCGGAAAGACGCAAAGAACGGGAGCGACAGCATGACCACACTCACCCCCACGGGCTTCCTCAGCATCGGCAACGCCAGCCTCGAGTACAAATGGCTCGTGCCGCAGGCCGCCGACGCGCCGACCATCGTGATGCTGCACGAGGGGCTCGGCTCCGTTGGTCTCTGGGGCGACTTTCCGGAGAAGCTGCAGCAGGCGACCGGCGCCGGCATCTTCGCCTATTCACGCGCGGGTTACGGACAGTCCAGCCCGGTTACGTTGCCGCGGCCGCTCGACTACATGCAGCGCGAGGCGCTTGACGTGTTGCCGAAGCTGCTCGACATGATCGGCTTCAAGCGCGGCCTCCTGCTCGGCCATTCCGACGGCGCCTCGATCGCGACGATTTATGCCGGGGCGCATCAGGATCACCGCCTGAATGGTCTCGTGCTGATCGCGCCGCATTTCATCGTCGAGGACGTCTCGATCAAATCCATCGCCGCGATCAAGACGACGTTTGAGACCACGGACCTCAAGGCTAAACTCTCGCGCTGGCACAAGAACGTCGACAACGCCTTCTACGGCTGGAACGGCGCCTGGCTCGATCCGAAGTTCCGCGACTGGGACATCTCGGAATGCCTCGCCTATATCCGCGTCCCGATCATGGTCCTGCAAGGCGCGGACGACCAATATGGCACCCTGCGTCAGGTCGGGATCGCACAGGAGGAGTGCTACTGCCCCGTCGATCCGAAGATCATTCCAGGCGCTGGACATTCTCCGCATCGCGAGGCGCCCGGGCCGACGCTCGAGGCAATCGAGCAGTTCGCAAGAGCCGCCCTGCGCGACGATCATGGCCTGCAAGGACGCGCCGCGTGATGGCGGCCGGGCGTGGCCGCCATGAAACAAAGTGCATGCTCTAGCTGTTAAGGACTAGACGCGCTCAAAAAGATGCACTATTGTGCATCTGACGCTCAAGCCAAACGCATAATCAAGCTCAGGGATGACCCATGGCCGGGGAAGATCGGCGCCTCGCAGGCGGCGCGACATTCATCGATTTCCAGACCGAACCGTCCCGCTACCGGCACTGGAAGCTCGCCGTCGAGGGTGACGTTGCGACGCTGACCATGGACGTCGACGAGAACGGCGGACTGTTCGAGGGCTACCTGCTCAAGCTCAACTCCTACGATCTCGGCGTCGACATCGAGCTTGCCGACGCGATCCAGCGCCTGCGCTTCGAGCATCCCGAGGTGAAGGTGGTGTTGATGCGGTCGGCGAAGAACCGCGTGTTCTGCGCCGGCGCAAACATCCGCATGCTGGCGGGCTCCACGCACGCCCACAAGGTCAATTTCTGCAAGTTCACCAACGAGACCCGCAACGGCATGGAAGACTCCTCGGAGAATTCCGGCCAGCGCTTCATCACCGTCGTGAACGGCTCCGCTGCCGGCGGCGGCTACGAGCTGGCGCTTGCGACGGATCACATCATCCTCGCCGATGACGGCTCGTCCGCCGTCGCGCTGCCCGAAGTGCCGCTGCTTGCCGTGTTGCCCGGCACCGGTGGTCTCACGCGTGTGGTCGACAAGCGCAAGGTGCGCCGCGACCACGCCGACTTTTTCTGCACCATCGAGGAGGGTGTGAAGGGCAAGCGCGCGGTGCAGTGGCGTCTCGTCGACGAGATCGCGCCGAACTCCAAGCTGGAAGCCAAAATCGCCGAGCGCGCCAGGGAATTCGCGGCAGCCTCGAAACGCTCCGGCAGCGGCAAGGGCATCGTCCTGACGCCGCTCAAGCGCGTCATCGATGAGACCAGCATCCGTTACGGCTTCGTCACTGTCGACATCGATCGCACTGCCCGCATCGCCACTATCTCGATCAAGGCACCGGAGGCCGCGCCGCCTGCCGACACCGACGGCATGATGGCGCAGGGCGCATCGTTCTGGCCGCTCCAGGTCGCGCGCGAGCTCGATGACGCCATCCTGCATCTGCGCATCAACGAGCTCGAGATCGCCATGCTGGTGTTCAAGAGCCACGGCGATCGTGCCCATGTGCTTGCTTGCGATGCCTTTCTCGAAGCCAACAAGGCACACTGGCTGGTCAACGAAATCCGCCACTACTGGAAGCGCGTGCTCAAGCGCATCGACGTCACCTCGCGCACACTGGTGACGCTGGTCGAGCCCGGCTCCTGCTTTGCCGGCACGCTCGCCGAGCTCGTGTTCGCTGCCGACCGCTCCTACATGCTGATCGGCACGCGTCAGGGCGACAACCGCCCGCCGCCGTCGATCGAGCTCTCGGCGATGAATTTCGGTCCCTATCCGATGAGCCATGGCCTGACGCGGCTTCAGTCGCGGTTCCAGGCCGATCCGTCCGATGTGGAGCGCGCGGAAGCGACCATCGGCACCAGCCTCGATGCCGAGGAGGCCGAGGAGCTCGGCCTCGTCACCTTCGCGCTCGACGACATCGACTGGGACGACGAGGTCCGCGTGTTCCTCGAGGAACGCGCCAGCTTCTCGCCCGACAGCCTCACCGGCATGGAAGCGAGCCTGCGCTTCGTCGGCCCCGAGACGATGGAATCGAAAATCTTTTCACGCCTGACCGCATGGCAGAACTGGATCTTCCAGCGCCCCAACGCAGTCGGCGAGGAAGGCGCGCTGCGCCGCTACGGCAGCGGCCAGAAACCGAAGTTCGATATGACGCGGGTGTAGAGGGCGAATGGAGAGTGGCGAATAGCGAATGGTGCATTCAATCGCTACTCGCCATTCGCTACTCGCGAGCCTGCAAGACGATGACACAAGTAAAGCAGTCCCCCACGGGAGGTCCACCATGAATATGAACATCATGAACGTCGACTACTCGACCAAGATTCCAAACAACGTGAATCTCGCCGAAGACCGCCAGGTGCTCAAAGCGCTCGAGGGCTGGCATCCCGGCTACATGGACTGGTGGAGCGACATGGGGCCTGAGGGCTTCCAGGAATCGCTGGTGTATTTGCGCACCGCCTATTCGGTCGATCCGCGCGGCTGGGCCAAGTTCGACTATGTCCGCATGCCCGAATATCGCTGGGGCATCTTGCTCGCGCCGCAGGAAGAGAACCGCGTCGTGCCGTTCGGCGAGCATTACGGCGAGCCGGCCTGGCAGGAAGTGCCGGGTGAGCATCGCGCCATGCTGCGCCGCCTGATCGTGATCCAGGGCGACACCGAGCCGGCCTCGGTCGAGCAGCAGCGCCATCTCGGCAAGACCGCGCCCTCGCTCTACGACATGCGCAACCTGTTCCAGGTCAATGTCGAGGAGGGCCGTCACCTCTGGGCGATGGTCTATCTGCTGCAGAAATATTTCGGCCGCGACGGCCGCGAGGAAGCCGACGACCTCCTGCGCCGCCGCTCCGGCGATGCCGATGCGCCCCGCATGCTCGGCGCCTTCAACGAAGCAACGCCGGACTGGCTGTCCTTCTTCATGTTCACCTACTTCACCGACCGCGACGGCAAGATGCAGCTGCACTCGCTGGCGCAGTCCGGTTTCGATCCGCTGTCGCGCACCTGTCGCTTCATGCTGACGGAAGAGGCGCATCATATGTTCGTCGGCGAGACCGGCATCACCCGCGTCGTGCAGCGCACTTGCGATGCAATGAAGCAAGCCGGCATCACCGATCCCACCGACATCGCAAAAGTACGCGCGCTCGGTGTGATCGACCTGCCGACCATCCAGAAGAAGCTGAACCTGCACTATACGCTGTCGCTCGACCTGTTCGGCTCGGAGGTTTCGACCAACGCGGCCAATGCCTTCAACGCCGGCATCAAGGGCCGCTATCACGAGACCCAGATCGAAGACGATCACCAGCTCAAGAATTCCACCTATCCGGTGCTCAAGCTGATCAACGGCGAGATCAAGCTGGTCGACGAGCCGGCGCTGACTGCGCTCAACATGCGCCTGCGCGACGATTACAGCCAGGATTGCGTCAAGGGCATGCTGCGCTGGAACAAGGTGATCTCGACCGCAGGCTACGAATTCCAGCTCAAGCTCCCCAACGTCGCTTTCCATCGCCATATCGGCGAGTTCAAGGACGTGCACGCCACGCCGGATGGTCTGCTGATCGACGATGCCACCTGGGCCAAGCGCAAGGACGAATGGTTGCCCTCGATCGCCGACGGCGACTTCATCACCTCGCTGATGCAGCCCGTCACCGAGACCGGCAAGTACGCTTCGTGGATCTCGCCGCCGAAGGTGGGCATCGACAACAAGCCCGGCGATTTCGAGTACGTGAAGATCGAGTCGTAAGCATCGGGAGCCGACGCTCCCGCACCACAAAAAGGTATCGCCACCCGCGCAAGCGGGTGGTCCTGTATTCCGGAGGCGGTCGTGGCTTCACAGAGAAGCCGCGGCGTACAGCGCATGTGATGCGAGGGGAGAGGTCCCAGATCGGGGTGCTTTGCCCGACGTGTCAACTGCATCGCAGTTGCAAATGCCCGTTCCGCGCGGCTAAGAAAATCCCTTATTGATGAAGGGGCATTCTACTGTGCATGGGGTTGTTTTCGACATTTTGGCTTGGAGCCCCACTGCGTGTTACGGGGATCGTCCGATCAATCACTATCCCATCCGCTGCCCTTGATCCCCGGGTTGGCATAAACGATCCCGCCATCCACGGCGATGGTCGCGCCCACGACGTAATCTCCGGCGCGCGAGGCGAGATAGATCGCAGCGCCCGCCATGTCCTCGTCGGTGCCGATGCGGCCTGCGGGCACGCGCGTCGAGACTTCGTCGGCGTGGTCGCGCGCAGCGCGGTTCATGTCGGACTTGAACGGGCCGGGCGCGATCGCGGTGACCACGATGTGGTCGGGGATCAGCTTCACCGCCATCCGCCGGGTCAGGTGAATCAGGCCGGCCTTGCTTGCGGCATAGGAATAGGTCTCGCCGGGATTGACGAAGATGCCGTCGATCGAGGCGATGTTGATCACCTTGACCGGCCGCTCTGCGCTGGCCGAGGCACGTAGCGTCGGCGCCAGCGCCTTGGTGAGGAAGAACGGCGCCTTGACGTTGAGGTTCATCACCTTGTCCCAGCCGCTCTCTGGAAACTCGTCGAACTCCGCACCCCAGGCCGCGCCGGCATTGTTGACGAGGATGTCGAGCTTGGGCTCGCGCTTCCTGAACTCGCTGGCCAGCAACTCGGCGCCGGCAATCGTCGAGATGTCGATCGGCAGCGCGATGCATTCGCCGTCATACCGAGCGGTGAGCTCCCTGGCAGTCTCCTCGCATGGCCCTGCCTTGCGCGCGGTGATGTAGACCTTTGCCGCGCCCGCGCTGAGAAATCCCGCCGCGATCATCTTGCCGATGCCGCGCGAGCCGCCGGTCACCAGCGCGACACGGCCGTTGAGCGAGAACAGATCGTTGAACATGATGCCTCCCTTGGTTGGAAGCTGTGTGAGCCGGGGGAGGGGTGGGAGTCAAGGAATGTGCCCGGCTCGCCGCGTGGCGCGGCAGCCGAGAGCGGGACCTACGCCGCCGCGATCCGGCGAAAGCCGTTCCACATCGCGGTTGCGGCGCCTGAGGTCAGCACCGGCAGGACGCGCGTGTCCTGATAGTTGCCGTTGAGCGAGACGCGGGGCAGCGCAGTCATGTGGCCGGCATTCTCCGCGAACAGCATGCCGGGCCGCGTCGTCACCGCGGTCTTGAAGCCGGCGGACGCGGCAAGGGCGAATTCACGCCCGCCCGCGGCCTCGCGATCGCCATAGGGATAGGCGAGATGCAGCACGGGTCGCTCCAGCACCCGCTCGATCCGCGCGCGGCTCACGGCCATCTCCTGCGCGGCGATGTCTCCGGGCTGCTTGGCGAGATTGCAATGGCTGACGCTATGCGCGCCGATCGTGACCAAAGGATCGGCGGCAAATGTCTTCACCTCGGCCCAGGACAGGCAGAGGCTCCGGCATAGCGCCTCCATGTCGACATCGTGCTTCGTGCACAGCGCCTCGATCTCGCGCTTGAGATCGTGCTCGCCCGGCAGTGCGCGCAGCCAGTCGTGCAGGCGGTCGAAAGCCGCCTGCTTCGCGGCCGGCGTGGTCGAATCGAGCCGCAGCTCGGAATTGCCGATTCTGACGTCGATCTGCTCGGCTTTGGCGATCACGGCCTCCAGCGCCGTCCACCACAATCGTCCGGTGCCGTCGGCGAAATCGCTCGCGACGTAGACGGCAAGAGGCGCGTCAAATTCGCGCAGCACCGGCAGCGCGTAGTCGAGATTGTCGCGATAGCCGTCGTCGAGGGTGAAGGCTGCGAAGCGGCGATCGAACCGGCCCTGCACCAGCCGCTCATGCAGCTCGTCCATGCTGACGATGTCGATGTCGCGCGAGCGCAAATGGCACAGCGTCGCACGCAGGAATTCGGGAGTAACTTCGAGATGCCGGTTCGGCTGAAACACGGCCTCGCGGGCCGGCCGCACATGATGCAGCATGAATATGGCGCCGACGCCCGACAAAAGCGGACGCAACAGGTGGTGCGCCCCGCTGAAATAGAGTGCTCCCAGCCCGGCGCGGATGACGTTGTTACGCAGTTGTTTCATGACCGGGCCGGGGGACTCTGGCATTCCGTCCTCAACTTACGGAGGAACCCTTGAAGAAAAAGTTATTCCGATTGTCCAGGCCGGGCGTTCGGAATGACGCCATTTCCGGTTTGACAGCCTGCCAAGGGTTTGTTTTGTCTCCGTTTCCAGAGTTCGGGTCGTCGAATGCAGAAGCTTTTCAGGTGGGCCAGCAAATGGTGGCCGGGGCTGATCCCCCTGGCCGTCATGTGGGGATTTGCGGCCTGGAATAATACCATACCGGTCGAGGCCGATTTGTCGGCCCGCAGCTCGGCTGCGCTGAAGAATACCGTTTTGGACAAGACCCGGATCGCGGTCGATGGCCGCGACGTCGGCCTGGCCGCGGACGCCTTCTCCGAGGAGGGGCGCCGCGACGCCGTGATGGCGGTCGAGACCGTGCCCGGCGTCCGCCTCGTCGACGACCGGACCCGCCTTGTTCCTGAGGCCAAGCCCTTCGTCTGGAATGCCGAGCGCGACGTGGTGCGCGTGACGCTGTCGGGCTCCGCGCCTCTGCCGTCGATGAAGGCCCGGCTGACCGAGGCCGCCCGCAAGGAAGTCGGCGGCGTCGAGGTGGCCGACCAGATGGGGCTGGCGCGCGGTGCGCCGCCGCGGTTCGAGGCCGCCGCGACGCTGTTGCTGGATCAGATCGGCAAGCTCAAGGATGGCAAGATCACGATAACGGACACCAAGGTCAATCTGTCGGGCATGGCGCGCGAGCTCGGCGGCCGCGAGGCGATCGCGGCCGCGCTGAAGAACCTGCCCGAGGGTTTCTCGATTGCCGCCAACGAGATCAAGGCTCCGCCCTATATCTTCCAGGCCTACAAGGATCCGGTGGCCGCGACGGTGACGCTGACCGGATATGTTCCTGACAACAACGTCCATGCCGCGATCGCCACCAGCGCCTCGCGAAAGTTCTTCACCGAAAAGGTCGTCGACAATCTCAAGGCCAGCATCGGCGCACCCGGCTCCTTCAACACGGCGGTCGTCGCAGCACTCGGCGCGCTCTCGCGGCTGTCGACCGGGACGCTCGTCGTCTCCGACCGCGAGGTGAAGCTGTCGGGCGATGCGCTCTACGAGGGCGCCGCCAGCGACATCCGCGCAGGCCTCGGCAAGGACTTCCCGAAGAACTGGCAGTACAAGCCGGAGATCACGGTGAAGCCGGCGGCGGGCCCGGTCGATGGCACCGTGTGCCAGCAATTGTTCTCGGAGCTTCTGACCAAGAGCAAGATCCGCTTCGCGAACAAGCGCGCGGACATCGACCCTGACTCGGCCGGCATCCTCGACCGTCTCATCGAGACGGCGCTGCGCTGCCCCACCACAAATATCGAGGTCGTCGGACATACCGACGCCGACGGCGAAGACGCCTTCAACCAGGCTCTCTCGGAAAAGCGCGCGCAGGCGGTGATCGACTATCTGGTCAAGGCCGGCCTGCCTGCCAGCCGCTTCACGGCGATTGGCCATGGCAGCACGCAACCCGTCGCCGGCAACGACACCGATGAAGGCAAGGCGCAGAACCGCCGCATCGAATTTCTGGTGAGGTGACGATGCCCTATCTCGTCTCGTTCCATCTGGGCTGGCTGATCGGCTCGCTGCTCTTGGGCTTCTGCATGGGCTGGATCTCGGTTGTCCAGCGCGGCAACGGCACCTCGAAGGTGACCGCGCGGTGGCTCGCCGCGCTCGCGGTGGGTCTCGTCGCGGCTTCGTTCACCCATGTGGTCCCCGGCCGTTTCGGCTATTGGCTTGACCTCGGCCTGATCATGTTCGCGTGCTACCTCGTCGGTTGCACCATCGGCGCCTGGCTGCGCGACCGGGTGGTCTCGCGCACCGCGCCGCCAGCCGCTCTGTGATGTTGCCGTGCACCGTCACTGAAGGACGCGGGGCGCGTCCGTCGCGGCCTTTCGGTGCGTCAGAACGCGTCAACTGGCCGCTTCGATCATCCTCTTTCAACAGGCAGGCCTGCCCCATAGATTGACCTTGGCTTAAGGCGTGACGGAACATTGTGCGGCCGAAATCATCAAAACTTCATGGCGCCTGCGCAGGATTGCCATGGAGATTCGCGTCAGCCCTGCCGCCGAAGGCGCCAAACCGTGCATCAGGAGCCCATCACCCTGCCTAAAATATTGAAGGCACGTGTTTTTGTTCGAATTGGCGAATTCCACTTCGCCCGAAAACGCGCTAGTGGAGGGGCAGGGGGCATGCGAGATGCCGGAGCCGGAGGCGGCGAAGGTTCGTTGAATGCCTGTGCGTCGTCCGCCTGTCCGCCGGCCTCCCTGGCCGCTGAAGCGTTGTTCGAGGTCTAGATGCTGGAAGCCATACGCAGGGCGACGTCGTTTCTGCGCCAGAAGCAAGTCCTGCATAAGCTTGGAGTTGTGATCAGCATCGCGGTCATCGGCATCGCTTGCTATGTGCTCTATCACATGCTGCGCGGCATCGATTTCAACGAGGTCCTCGAAGCGATCAAGAGCACCGAGCCGAGTCAGATTGCGATGGCGGCGCTGTTCGTCACTGCGGGCTACTTCACCCTGACCTTCTACGACCTCTTCGCCACGCGTGCGATCGGTCATTCCCACGTGCCGTATCGCATCAACGCGCTCGCGGCCTTCACCAGCTATTCGATCGGCCACAATGTCGGCGCCAGCGTCTTCACCGGCGGTGCCGTGCGCTACCGCATCTACTCGGCCTATGGGCTGAATGCGATCGACGTCGCAAAAATCTGCTTCCTCGCCGGCCTAACTTTCTGGCTGGGCAATGCTGCCGTGCTCGGCCTCGGAATCGCCTACCATCCTGAGGCCGCGGCCTCGATCGACCAGCTGCCGCCCTGGCTGAACCGGACGCTGGCCCTGATGATCATCGTGGCGCTGGTCGGCTACGTGGTCTGGGTCTGGACCCAGCCGCGGGTGGTCGGCCGCGGCCCCTGGACCGTGGTGCTGCCGGGCGGCCCGCTGACGCTGCTCCAGATCGCGATCGGAATCGTCGATCTCGGCTTCTGCGCGCTGGCGATGTACGTGCTGGTCCCGGACGAGCCCAATCTCGGTTTCGTCGTGGTCGCGGTGATCTTCGTCTCGGCGACCCTGCTCGGCTTCGCCAGCCATTCGCCGGGGGGGCTTGGCGTGTTTGACGCCGCCATGCTGGTGGGCCTCTGGCAGATGGACCGGGAGGAGCTTCTGGGCGGCATGCTGCTGTTCCGCGTCCTCTATTATCTGGCGCCCTTCGTCCTATCTGTAATCTTGCTGACGCTTCGCGAAGTTATCATCGGCGCGCGATCGAAGCGGTTGCATCAGGCGGCGCTCAAGCTGGACCCCGGCCCGGCGCGTGAAGCCGCCTATGTGAGAGAGCGCAGCGACAGCGGCGCCTGACCGGTGCCAGGTCCTTAGGACAAGTCCCCAGGAGAAGCCTGCCCCGATGGCGATCGACGCCCCATCTTCTCCCCCCGCCCAGCCCTGGTCCGACCGGCTGCGGCACTCGACCGTCATCCTGATCGCCGCGGCCCTGGCGCTGTCCGTCGTGGTCTCGCTCGGGGAGCTGGCGGCGCTGCACGCCGCAATCGTGTTCCTCTGTATCGCGGCGGCTGCCCTGATCCCGTGGCGCCTGCACGATCCCGCAGCCTCCCGCGACGATGTCAGGCGTATCAATCCGGTCGAGAGCGCGGCGGTGGCCGCGGTGGTCGCCGGCATGCCGGACCCGGCGGTACTGCTCGACCGGGCCGGTCGCGTCATCCATCTCAACGCCGCGGCCGCCCAGCTCGCGCCGGCGCTGCGCAGGAACGAACTCGCCCAGTTCGCGCTGCGCTCCCCGGAGATCATCACGGCGCTGCGCGAGGCGATCGCGACCACCGAGCCGCGGCGCGCGACCTATCTCGACCATGTTCCGGTCGATCGCTGGATGGAGCTCGTGATCGCGCCGGTGCCGGTGCCGACCAGCTTCGGCGGCGCCGACAAATGCATGCTGATGACCTTCCACGACCAGACGCCACTGCGCCGGGTCGAGGAGATGCGCGCCGACTTTGTCGCCAATGCAAGCCACGAGCTGCGCACGCCGCTGGCCGCGCTGTCGGGGTTCATCGACACGCTCCAGGGCCAAGCCAAGGACGATCCCAAGGCGCGCGAGCGCTTTCTGGGCATCATGCACAACCAGGCCACTCGCATGGCGCGCCTGATCGACGATCTGCTGTCGCTGTCGCGGGTCGAGCTGTCGGCCCATGTCCGGCCCGACACGCTGGTCGACCTGCTGCCGATCATCCGCCAGGTCGCCGACGGGCTCGAACCGCTGGCGCGCGAGCGTCAGGTCGAGGTCGAGATCCATCTGCCGGAGGGGCCGGTGATGATCGCGGGAGACCGCGAGGAGTTGCTTCGCCTGTTCGAGAACCTCATCGAGAACGCGCTCAAATACGGCGCCTCGGGCGGACGCGTCATCGTGTCGCTGACGTCGAGCGCGGCCCCTGATGGAGCTCAGGAAATCAGGGTCATGGTCCGCGATTTCGGCCCCGGCATCGCGCCCGAGCACCTGCCCCGGCTCACCGAGCGCTTCTACCGGGTGGACGTCGGCGACAGCCGCTCGCAAGGCGGGACCGGGCTCGGATTATCGCTGGTGAAACATATTCTTAACCGCCATCGCGGCCGGCTTCTGATCGAGAGCGTGCCCAGGCAGGGCGCCACTTTCACGGCCTGTTTTCCCCAGGTGAGGACTTCAGCGTCGGCATAAAAATCTAGTGATTTCAATTGCTTGATCGCGTCATCCAACTGTCACGAAACCTTCGTAAAAGCACAGCCGACCGCTCCTAAACGAGCGGCGCGGGGAGCGCGATCGGGCGCCAATGGCGCTTCGCTCCCCTCTATGGAGACCAGCATGAATTTCCTCAAAACCATCGTCGTTGCCGGCTTGGTCGCCGCATCGACGACGGCAGCCTTTGCTGCCGACATCACGGGCGCCGGTGCGACCTTCCCGTTCCCGATCTATTCGAAGTGGGCTGACGCCTACAAAAAGGAGACCGGCAACGGTCTGAACTACCAGTCGATCGGCTCCGGTGGCGGCATCAAGCAGATCCAGGCTAAGACCGTGACCTTCGGCGCCACCGACGCGCCCCTGAAAGCCGAGCAGCTCGAGAAGGACGGCCTCGCCCAGTGGCCGATGGTGATGGGCGCCATTGTTCCCGTCGTCAACCTCGAGGGCGTGAAGCCCGGCGAGCTGGTGTTCGATGGCGAGACCCTGGCCGCCATCTATCTCGGCAAGATCACCAAGTGGGACGATGCCGCGATCAAGAAGCTCAATCCGAACGTGAAGCTGCCGTCGGAAGCCATCACCGTTGTCCGCCGCTCGGACGGCTCGGGCACCACCTTCAACTTCACCAACTACCTCTCCAAGGCCAGCGCGGACTGGAAGAGCAAGGTCGGCGAGGGCACCGCGGTCGAGTGGCCGGTCGGCGTCGGCGCCAAGGGCAACGAAGGCGTGTCGGGCAACATCGGCCAGACCAAGAACTCGATCGGCTATGTCGAGTACGCCTATGCCAAGCAGAACAAGCTGACCTACACCGGCCTCGTCAACAAGGCGGGCAAGACGGTGCAGCCGACCGTCGAAGCCTTCCAGGCCGCCGCCTCCAACGCCGATTGGGCCAAGGCTCCCGGCTACTACGTCATCCTGACCGACCAGCCCGGCGACAAGTCCTGGCCGATCACCGCGGCGACCTTCATCCTCATGCATAAGTCTGCCACCGACAAGGCGGCCTCGCAGGAAGCCATCAAGTTCTTCCGCTGGGCCTTCAAGAGCGGCGGCAAGATGGCAGAGGAGCTCGATTACATCCCGATGCCCGACAGCGTCGTCCAGCAGATCGAGAAGACCTGGGCTGCCGAGATCAAGAGCTAAGGCGCTCTTCTGTTCCGGAAGGCGGTGCGGCGCGAAGGCCGCGCCGTCGCTCGGATCCCGCGAACGACCGTCCTCCGGACCAATCTCGCGATCCGCGAGCGTCCGGAGCACGAGACCAGCGACCTAGAAAACGTTATCATTCAGTACAGGGGATCGGCGTGGCAGAAATGGCTGTCGAGAGCAATGTGATTGATGCCGCCGGACCATATGACCGCGCCAAAGCGTTGAGCGCGTTCAAGCTGGGTGACGTCACCTTCTACTGGATAACGCGGCTCTCCGCGATCTCGGTGCTGCTCATCCTCGGCGGCATCATCATTTCGCTGATCGTCGGCGCCTTCCCGGCGATCAAGGAATACGGCCTTTCGTTCCTGTGGACGCAGCGCTGGGCGCCGTCGGCCGATCCGCCGGTGCTCGGCGCGCTCGGGCCGATGTACGGCACGCTCGTCACCTCCTTCATCGCGATGCTGATCGCCATTCCGGTCGGCTTGGGCATCGCGATCTTCCTCACCGAGCTCTGCCCGCAATGGCTGCGCCGCCCGATCGGCATGGCGATCGAGCTGCTCGCCGGCATTCCTTCGATCATCTACGGCATGTGGGGCTTCTTCGTGCTGGGCCCCTTCCTGGCCAACAGCTTCCAGCCCTTCATGATCAAGGTCTTCGACGGCGTTCCCGTGCTGGGGGCGATCTTCGCGGGTCCCCCGTCCTATCTCAGCCTTTTCAATGCCGCGCTGATCCTCGCCATCATGGTGCTGCCCTTCATCACCTCGATCTCGGTGGACGTGTTCAAGACGGTGCCGCCCGTGCTCAAGGAAGCCGCCTATGGCGTCGGCTGCACAACATGGGAAGTCGTCCGCAGCGTGGTGATCCCGTACACCCGTGTCGGCATCATCGGCGGCGTCATGCTGGCGCTGGGCCGCGCGCTCGGCGAGACCATGGCGGTGACCTTCATCATAGGCAACTCGTTCCGCATCTCCTCGTCGATCTTCGCGCCAGGCACCACGATCTCCGCGGCCATCGCCTCCGAATTCGCCGAGAGCGACGGCTTGCACCAGTCCGGCCTGATCCTGCTCGGTCTACTGTTGTTCGTGCTGACGTTCTTCGTGCTCGCAGCCGCGCGGCTGATGCTGATGCGCCTGGAAACCAAGGCCGGGAAGTGAAGCCATGAACCCGATTTATTCGCGCCGCCGCCGCTGGGACATCGTCATCCGCGGCCTCTGCATGGCAGCCGCCGCCTTCGGCGTCACCTGGCTCGCCCTGATCCTCGCCACGCTGCTTTACAACGGCCTCGCCGGTCTGAACCTGCAGATCTTCACCGAGAACACGCCGCCGCCCGGATCGAGCGAGGGCGGCCTGCTCAACGCCATCGTCGGCTCCCTCATCATGACCGTGATCGGCGTCGGCATCGGCGCGCCGCTCGGCCTGTTCGCCGGCACCTATCTCGCCGAATATGGCCGCAACGACAGGCTGACCTCGGTGATCCGCTTCATCAACGACATCCTGCTCTCGGCGCCGTCGATCATCATCGGCCTGTTCATCTACGGCGCGGTCGTGGTGCCGATGCGGAGCTTCTCGGCGATCGCAGGCGCGCTGGCGCTGGCCGTGATCGTGATCCCGGTCGTGGTGCGCACCACCGAGGACATGCTTCTGCTGGTGCCGAATCCGCTGCGCGAAGCCGCCAGCGCACTGGGCTTGCCGCGCTCGCTGGTGATCAAGCGGATCGCCTATCGCGCCGCGCGCTCCGGCCTCATCACCGGCGTGCTGCTCGCCACCGCCCGCGTCGCCGGCGAGACCGCGCCGCTGCTGTTCACCGCGCTGTCCAACCAGTTCTTCAGCCTCAGCCTGAACAAGACGATGGCCAACCTGCCGGTCACCATCAACAACTTCGTGCAGAGCCCCTACGCCTACTGGAAGCAGCTCGCCTGGAGCGGTGCGTTGCTGATCACCCTGACCGTGCTTGCCCTGAACATTGGCGCCCGCATCCTCGGGGCCGAGAGGACTGCAAAATGAGTGAAATGTCTGTTTCCGTAAGTGCGCCGGTCGTTCATCCGGGCTCGCAGCCGCTGCCCGAGGCGCCCGCCAAGGTCACTGCGCGCAACCTGAACTTCTATTATGGTGAACACCACGCGCTGAAGAACATCAACCTGGCGCTCGGCACCAATCGCGTTACGGCGTTCATCGGTCCGTCGGGCTGCGGCAAGTCGACCCTGCTGCGCATCTTCAACCGGATGTACGATCTGTATCCGGGGCAGCGCGCCACCGGTCAGCTCATGCTCGACCAGACCAACATCCTCGATCCCAAGCTCGATCTCAATCTGCTGCGTGCGCGGGTCGGCATGGTGTTCCAGAAGCCGACGCCGTTCCCGATGACGATCTATGAGAACATCGCCTTCGGAATCCGCCTCTACGAGAAGATCTCGAAGTCCGAGATGGATGACCGGGTCGAGAAGGCGCTGCGCGGCGGCGCGCTGTGGAACGAGGTCAAGGACAAGCTCAATGCCTCCGGCCTGTCGCTCTCCGGCGGCCAGCAGCAGCGCCTCTGCATCGCCCGCACCGTCGCCGTGCGGCCCGAGGTGATCCTGTTCGACGAGCCCTGCTCGGCGCTCGACCCGATCTCGACCGCCAAGGTCGAGGAGCTGATCCAGGAATTGTCCGAGAACTACACCATCGCGATCGTCACCCACAACATGCAGCAGGCGGCGCGCGTCTCCGACAAGACCGCCTTCATGTATCTCGGCGAGTTGATCGAGTTCGACGACACCAGCAAGATCTTCACGTCGCCGAGCGACCGGCGCACGCAGGATTACATCACCGGCCGGTTCGGTTGAGGAGACGGAATATGGGTTCTGAACATACCGCGAAAGCCTTCGACACCGATCTCCAGGAGCTCACCCGTCTGGTCGCCGAGATGGGCGGCATCGCCGAGCGCATGATCGTCGATTCCGTGGACGCGCTGATCCGCCGCGACGTCGCGCTCGGGCAGCGCGTCGTCACCATCGACGTCGAGCTCGACGGGCTGCAGAAGCGCATCGAGGAGCGCGCCGTGCTCACCATCGCCCGCCGCCAGCCGATGGCGGTCGATTTGCGCGAGATCGTCGGCGCCATGCGCGTCGCGACCGATCTCGAGCGGATCGGCGACCTCGCCAAGAACATGGGCAAGCGCGTCGCGGCGCTCGAGACGGACTTCCATCCGCTCAAACTGTTCCGCGGCCTGGAACATATGACTGACCTCGTGCAACAGCAGGTCAAGTCCGTGCTGGACGCCTATGCCGCGCACGATCTGCCGGCGGCGATGGCGGTGTGGAAGGGCGACGAGGAAGTCGACGCCATCTGCACCTCGTTGTTCCGCGAGCTCCTCACCTACATGATGGAGGATCCGCGCAACATCTCGTTCTGCATCCACCTGATGTTCTGTGCCAAGAACATCGAGCGGATCGGCGACCACGCCACCAACATCGCCGAGACCGTGTTCTACATGATCGAGGGGCAGACGATCACCGACAAGCGGCCGAAGGGCGACATGACGAACTTCGCCACGACGGTGCCGAATACCTAAACGGTGCCGAATACCTAAGGAGCGACGACAACATGGGCGCACGCATTATGGTGGTTGAGGACGAGGAAGCTCTCACCGAGCTTCTTCGCTACAACCTCGAAGGCGACGGCTATGACGTCGAGACGGTGATGCGCGGCGATGACGCCGACACCCGCCTCAAGGAGCACATTCCCGATCTGATCGTGCTCGACTGGATGCTGCCTGGCCTGTCGGGCATCGAACTGTGCCGACGGCTTCGGACCCGCCCCGAAACCAAGCAGCTCCCGATCATCATGCTGACCGCGCGTGGCGAGGAGAGTGAGCGGGTGCGGGGTCTTGCCACCGGCGCCGACGACTACATCGTCAAGCCGTTCTCGGTGCCGGAGCTGCTCGCGCGCGTGAAGGGCCTGCTCAGGCGCGCCAGCCCCGAGCGGCTCGCTACCGTGCTCGCCTATGGCGACATCGAGCTCGATCGCGACAAGCGCCGCGTGGCGCGCTCGGGCCGGCCAATCGATCTCGGCCCGACCGAATATCGTCTGCTGGAGTTCTTCCTGGAGCATCCCGGGCGCGTGTTCTCGCGCGAGCAGCTGCTCGACAGCGTCTGGGGTCGCGACATCTACATCGACGAGCGTACCGTCGACGTCCATATCGGCCGCCTGCGCAAGCTGCTCAATCTCGGCCGCGAGCAGGATCCGATCCGCACGGTCCGCGGCGCCGGCTATGCGCTGGACGACCGGTTTGCGAAGGCGGAGCAGACTTAGGGTTTGCTCAGGCAGACGTGATTGAGCGGGCTGCCACGGCATCCTCCGATGTCGTCCCTGCGAACGCAGGGACCCATAACCACAGGACGTGGTTTGGCGAAGACTCGGAGTGACGATCCCGCGATAATTGTACCCCGGGACTACGGGTCCCTGCGTTCGCAGGGACGACATCCAATGTGTTGAGACGTCTTTGCGCTACGACTGGCCGCGCGCGCCGGGCTCAGCGCGGACCCGGCTTCGCCGGCGCACGGCGGCGATCCGCCGCGGGCTGATAGGCCACGCGCGAATGCTGAGCGCAGTAGGGCAGGCCGGAGAGCGCCTTGCCGCCGCAGAAGAAGAAATCCGGGCTCGAGGGGTCGCCGACCGGCCAGTGGCAGGTCGCCTCGTTCAATTCCAGCAGCGACAGCCGCTGGCTCATCGGCACGACGTTGTCGTAGGTGACAGGCTCGGCCTCCACCTCGACCTCGAAGGCCTGCGCCAGTGCGGTGTTGCCGCGCGAAACGGGGCGGGTCACCCGCATCATGTGCTGCGCGGGCCGCGCCTTGCGCGGCCGGGGCGCTGCCGATGAAGGGCTTTTGGCGCGGCCGGACAGGCCGAGCCGGTGCACTTTGCCGATCACGGCGTTGCGGGTCACATTGCCGAGCTCTGCCGCGATCTGGCTGGCCGAAAGTCCGGCCTCCCAGAGCTTTTTCAGCTGCTCGACGCGATCATCGGACCAGGTCAAAACCGTCATTGCACCCTTTCCTTCGCTGCGCGGCTGCCATCCTGGGGCCTTCGCAGCGAATGCCTAAGCCTTGAAAACCCGTGCCCCCAGAATCCCTTAAGGCTCGCCGGGCGCGCTCAAAACGCCCGAACGTTACGCCGGTACATGAGGACTCTTGGGATCAGAACCGCTGCACGAGATGTCGTATCTGACAATTCAAACGCTACAATATGGCGTGACTCCCGCGCAAGAGTCCGCCGACTCGCTTCCACATGTTCCGTGGTGAAAACCCCGCAAAATCGGCACCGCAAGACTACGGAGTCAGCGTTTCGCGAGGCTTTCCGGACGGCATTGACACCCGTTTTGCCAAGCATAAGATAGTGCCACGTGCCGCCCTTAAAAGGCGGCACGTTTCGTTTTCCGGGCCGGTCAATGGTGCGTTGCGAGTGCACGCTTCACGCCGTCCGCAACATCAAGTGACGTCATGACTAACAGCGCCGCGCCGCATTTGCTCCCCGTTTTCGCCAGGGCCGACCTCGGTTTCGAACGCGGCGAAGGCTGCTGGCTGATCGCGACCAATGGGGATCGATATCTGGATTTCACCTCTGGCGTGGCGGTGAATGCGCTCGGCCATGTCCATCCCGCGCTGGTCAAGGCGTTGCAGGAGCAGGCGACGAAGCTCTGGCACATGTCGAACCTGTTCCAGAGCCCGGACGGCGAGAAGCTCGCAAGCCGCCTCTGCAACGAGAGCTTTGCCGACTTCGTATTCTTCTGCAATTCCGGTGCGGAGGCGCTGGAAGGCGTGATCAAGCTGGTGCGCCACCATCACTTCTCCAAGGGGCATCCGGAACGTTACCGCATGATCACCTTCGAGGGCGCCTTCCATGGCCGCACGCTGGCAACGCTCGCTGCCACCGGATCTGCAAAATACCTCGAGGGCTTCGGTCCGCCGATGGACGGCTTCGACCAGGTGCCCCATGGCGACCTGGAAGCTGTGAAGAAGGCGATCGGCCCGCACACCGCCGGCATCCTGATCGAGCCGATCCAGGGCGAGGGGGGCGTTCGCTCTGCGCCTCCCGCCTTCCTGAAGGCGCTGCGCGAGCTCTGCAATGAGCGCGGCCTGTTGCTCGCCTTCGATGAGGTGCAGACGGGCATGGGCCGCACCGGCGAACTCTTTGCGTACAAGCGCACCGGTGTCACACCTGACGTGATGTCGCTCGCCAAGGCGCTCGGCGGCGGCTTCCCGATCGGGGCGGTGCTGGCCACCTCGGAGGCCGCTTCCGGCATGGGGCCTGGGTCGCATGGCTCCACTTTCGGCGGCAATCCGCTCGCGATCTCGGCTGCGAACGCCGTGCTCGACGTCATGCTCAAGCCGGGCTTCTTCGATCACGTGCAAAAGATGTCGTTGCTGCTGAAGCAGAAGCTTGCCTCCGTGATCGACCGTCATCCCGACGTCGTCAGCGAGGTGCGCGGGGAGGGGCTCCTGATCGGCATCAAGGCCGTCGTGCCCTCGGGCGATCTCGTCGCGGCGTTGCGCGCCGAGAAATTGCTCACCGTCGGGGCCGGCGACAATGTCGTGCGCTTCCTGCCGCCTTTGATCGTCACCGAGGCCGAGATCGAGGACAGCGTCGCGCGGCTCGAACGTGCCTGTGCTGCGATCTCGTCCGGTCAGACCAAGCGGGCGGCAAGCTGATGAGCAAGTCGCCAAAGCATTTCCTCGATATCAACGAGCTGCCGCTGTCGGAGCTCAAACGCATGCTCGCCGCATCGTCCGCGATGAAGGCCAAGCAGAAGGCGCAGCAGCCGGTCAGGCCGCTCGAAGGCAAGACGCTGGCGATGATCTTCGAGCGGCCCTCGACCCGGACGCGGGTGTCGTTCGACGTCGGCATGCGCCAGCTCGGCGGCGAGGCGATCATGCTCACCGGCGCCGAGATGCAGCTCGGCCGCGGCGAGACCATCGCCGACACGGCGCGCGTGCTCTCGCGCTATGTCGACGCCATCATGATCCGCATCCTCAACCACGATGCATTGCTGGAGCTTGCGGCCAACGCCACCGTGCCCGTCATCAACGGCCTGACGCGTCGCTCGCATCCCTGCCAGGTGATGGCCGACCTCATGACCTACGAGGAGCATCGCGGCCCGATCGAGGGCAAGACGGTGGCCTGGACCGGCGACGACAACAACGTGCTGGCGTCGTGGGCGCATGCCGCCGAGCGCTTCAAGTTCCAGCTCAACGTCGCAACGCCTACGGAGCTCGCGCCGAAAAAGGCGATGCGCGACTGGATCAAGGCGACCAATGCGCCGATCGTGCTCGGCACCGATCCGGAAGCCGCCGTGCGCGGCGCCGATTGCGTCGTCACCGACACCTGGGTATCGATGGGCGACAAGGAGGGCGAGCACCGCCACAACGTGCTCAAGCCGTACCAGGTCAACGCCAAGCTGATGTCGCTCGCCAAGCCGGACGCGCTGTTCATGCACTGCCTGCCCGCCCATCGCGGCGAGGAGGTCACGGATGAAGTGATCGACGGCCCGCAATCGGTCGTGTTCGACGAGGCCGAAAACCGCCTGCATGCGCAAAAGGGCATTCTGGCCTGGTGCTTTGACGCGGTGAAGTGATCTCAGCGGTGGGGCTGCGTCGCTGGGCCATTCTCCGCTGTCGTCCCGGACAAGCGCCGCACAGCGGCGCGCCGATCCGGGACCATAACCACAGGAAGTCGTTTGGCGAGGACTCGGACTTGTCATCGCCGGCTACAACGTAATCCTGTGGTTAAGGGTCCCGGGTTCGCGCTTCGCGCGCCCCGGGACGACACTCTTGTGCCCCTTCCATTTCCGCCCTCCGACCCCAGATAGAGCGCCATGGTTTTCCAATCTCCTGACATGAAAGCCGGGCCCGAGGGCCCGGTTCGCGCGCCATCAGCGGTTCCGATCGACGACGCCGTGCTGCCCTACGAGGTCGATGCGCTCGACGTGCGCGGACGGCTTGTGCGGCTCGGTCCGGCGCTGGACGACATTCTCACCAAGCACGACTATCCGGCACCGGTCGGCAAACTGCTCGGCGAGGCGATTGTGCTGACGACGCTGCTCGGCTCGGCGCTGAAATTCGAAGGCCGCTTCATTCTCCAAGCCCAGACCGACGGTCCGGTGTCGTTCCTGGTGGTGGACTACAAGGCCCCGGATCATCTGCGCGCCTATGCCCGCTTTGATGCCTCACGCTTGGGCACGGCAAAGGATTCCGGCACGCTGCTCGGCCGCGGCCATCTTGCCATGACTATCGACCAGGGCCCCGACATGAGCCGCTACCAGGGTCTGGTTGCGCTCGACGGCGGCAGCCTGGAGGACGCCGCGCACGAGTATTTCCTCCGCTCCGAGCAGATCCCGACGCGCGTGCGCCTCGCGGTCGGCGAGGAGTGGCGCTCGAACGACGGCGGCAAGCATCGCTGGCGCGCCGGCGGCATGCTGATGCAGTTTCTGCCCAAGGCGCCGGAGCGCGCACGGCAGGCGGACTTGCATCCGGGCGATGCGCCCGAGGGCTCGGAGGTGCACAGCGTTGCCGAAGACGACGCCTGGGTCGAGGCGCGCTCGCTGATCGAGACCGTCGAAGACGTCGAGCTGATCGATCCCGAACTCTCCGGCGAGCGGCTGCTGTTCCGTCTCTTCCACGAGCGCGGCGTGCGCGTGTTCAATCCGCAGGTCCTCGAGGCGCGGTGCTCCTGCTCGCGCGATGCGGTCGCCTCCATGTTGAAGAGCTTCTCGCCGGACGACCGCGCCGCGATGGTGAAGGACGACAAGGTCGTCGTCACCTGCGAGTTCTGCTCCTCGGTGTACCAGTTCACGCCGCATGAGGCGGGCGTGGAAGACGCCTAGCGTCTCCACGCTCGGCGAAAAGTCGGGGAAGCTGTCGCCACAAACTCGCTAATCGTCCGCTTGACCGGGCAATCCAGAAACCCGAAGCGGCGGTGGTCAAACCGGTAGGCTGCGGCGCATGCCCCGCCTTCGCGGGGCGCAGCAGCTTGGACGTCGCCGCACCGAGCTAATTCAACACCCGCTTGTTGTCGGGGCTGTCCAGCGAGAACGTCGGCACGTCAATCTCGAAGCGCTCGCCGGTTTCGCTGACCATCTGGTAGCGGCCGGTCATAAAGCCCGATGCGGTCGAGAGCGGCACGCCGGAGGTGTATTCGAAGCGCTCGCCGGGGGCCAGGATCGGCTGCTCGCCGACCACGCCCTCGCCCTTTACCTCCTGCTGACGGCCAGAGGCATCGGTGATGATCCAGTGCCGCGTCTTGAGCTGCACGGTCTCCTCGCCCGAATTGGTGATGACGATGGTGTAGGACCAGAAATAGCGCGAGCGGTCGGCCGACGACTGCTCCGGAACAAAGTTCGGCTCGACGGTCACTTCAATTTGGCGGGTCACGGCGCGGTACATGATTGCCATAATAGCCAAATCCATCCCGGGAACCAAACGCCGCGGACGGCTTGGGCGACATCGTCCCGCCAGAATTCGAAGGGAAGGACCCGAGGGAGACACCCTTATGTGATCCGGCCGCTTTGCGAGACGACGGCCGGACCATTAAACTCCTTGAAGCGTCGCGATTTGCGGAAGGGTTTTTGGCCCCCGATGACCATTGCCGACCAAGTGACGGGATCAACGATCGGGGGGACCGCGGAGGCCAGGCCCGCCGGGACCAAGCCGCGCGCCGCCGCGCCGGCCATCACGCTGCCCGCCATCGGGGAGCGCGAGCTCCGGCTCGATCTGTTCCGCGGGCTCGCGCTGTGGCTGATCTTCATCGACCACCTGCCGTCGAGCCTGTTGACCTGGTTCACGATCCGTAATTACGGCTTCAGCGACGCTACGGAGATATTCATCTTCATCTCCGGCTACACCGCCGCCTTCGTCTACGGCCGAGCGATGCTGGAGAGCGGCGTCGTCATCGCCACCGCGCGCATCCTGCGCCGGGTCTGGCAGATCTACGTCGCCCACGTCTTCCTGTTCACGATCTTCCTTGCCGAAATCTCCTACGTGGCGACCAGATTCGAGAACCCGCTCTACACCGAAGAGATGGGTATCATGGACTTTCTCAAGCAGCCGGACGTCACCATCGTGCAGGCGCTGCTCTTGCGCTTCCGTCCCGTCAACATGGACGTGCTGCCGCTCTACATCGTGCTGATGCTGGCGCTGCCCTTGATCCTGTGGTCGATGAAATGGCGCCCCGACGTCACCCTCGGCCTTTCGGTCGTACTCTACGCGGTCACCTGGGAGTATGATCTTTATCTGTCGGCCTATCCGAACGGCTTCTGGGCCTTCAATCCCTTTGCCTGGCAATTGCTGTTCGTTTTCGGTGCATGGTGTGCGCTCGGAGGTGCGCGCCGCATGTCGCGTATTCTGTCGTCACGCGTCACGATGTGGATGGCGATCGCCTATCTCCTCGCGTCGTTCTACGTGACGCTGACCTGGTACGTGCCGCAGCTCTCCCAGTTCATGCCGAAGCTGATCGAGCAATGGATGTACCCGATCAACAAGACCGATCTCGACGTGCTGCGCTTCACGCATTTCCTGGCGCTGGCCGCGCTCACGGTGCGCTTCCTGCCGCGGGACTGGCCCGGTCTGAAGTCGCGCTGGCTGCGGCCGCTGATCCTGTGCGGCCAGCATTCCCTCGAGATCTTCTGTCTCGGCGTCTTCCTTGCTTTCGCCGGCCACTTCATCCTGGCTGAAGTCTCCGGCGGCGCAGCCATGCACGCCTTGATTAGTCTCTCCGGAGTCCTGATCATGTGGGGAGTGGCCTGGGTCATTTCGTGGTACAAGCGCGTGGCTGACAAGAGCGGTGCGAAAGCCAAAAACGCCGTCGGCAATGCCGATTTGGCGGGAGGGGGCTGATGAAGGCTAGGGTTCTCCTGAGCCTGATCCTGCTGTTTGGTGGCCTCGCCGCGCCTGTGGCGCGGGCGGGCGATGCTGCGTCCACGGCTTCCCCTGCGCCCCCTTCCTGCGAATTGCCGGCCTATCTGCTGACCACCGAAAGCCCGCTGCCCAGGGTCGCCGATACCATCAAGACCGGCAAGCCGCTCGACATCCTCGTCATCGGCAGTCGCTCGACCACGATTCCGTCTTCTGAGAGCAGCTCGTACCCGGCGCGCATGGAGGCGATCCTCAAGGAGAAGCTGTCGCCGTCGGAGGTGGTGCATGTCTCCGTAGAAATACAGAGTAAGAAAACGGCAGAGGAGACAGCCTCCACCTTCGTTAAGCTGATGGAAGCAAAAACGCCTACGTTGGTCATCTGGCAGACCGGGACCGTGGATGCTATCCGAGCCACCGATCCCGACGAGTTTCGCAGTGCGGTCACCGATGGGGTTGCTGCGGTGCAAAATGCGGGGGCCGACGTCATCTTGATGAATCTGCAGTACAGTCCACGCACCGAAACCATGATCTCGGCGCAACCTTTTCTCGATAACATGCGGGTGGTGGCGCAGGAGCACGATATCCCGCTATTCGATCGTTTCGCGATCATGCGGCAGTGGAATGATCAGGGTCAGTTCGACCTATTCAGCCCGTCCCGCGGGCCCGAGCTGGCGAAACAGGTCCATGATTGCCTTGGCCGGGCGTTGGCACAGTTCGTGATTGACGCAGCTCGTCTCGAGCCGGCCCAGCAGCAAAATTGAGGTCTAGCGTTAATGAGTTCTCTACGCCCTTTTTGCCTGACGACGTGGCTGGCCGCGCCTGCAGCCGCAGCGCTGTTGTTGCTGACGCCGGCCTCGCAGTCGCATGCCCAGACGCCAGCCGCACAGGTGACGCCCGCCCCCGCGCAGTCGGCTGATCCCGCCTCCGCTTCGCCCTCCCAGACCACAGTCGCTGCGACGTCGCCCGAGCAACGCGGCATCACGGCACGCGCCATCGACAAGGTGAAGCAGGCCGCCAAGTCTGCCGGCGACATCTTCAACCGTGTGCCCTGCCTGCCGCCGAAGGGCGGTTCGAAGGCGATGGGCTCGCTGCCGCATGTTGCTGGCAAGCTCGTCGCCGGCCAGCCCGTCGTCATCGTCGCGTTCGGCTCCTCGTCTACTCAAGGGTTCGGCGCGAGCTCGCCGGAGTTCAACTACCCAAATCGTCTCGCCGCGCAGCTGCGCCGGCACTATCCGACCTCCGACATCAGCGTCATCAATGCCGGCGTCGGCGGCGAGGACGCTCCCGAGATGATGAAGCGCCTCCAGACGCAGGTGATCGACATGCATCCGGACCTCGTGATCTGGCAGGTCGGCACCAACGCCGTGTTGCGAAATCTCGATCCCGGTGAAACCGCCAAGCTGGTCGAGGAAGGCATCAGCCGCATTCAGGCTGCCGGGGGCGCCGACATCGTGCTGGTGGATCCGCAATATTCGCCGGCCGTCAATCAGCGCGCCGAGAGCGCCGGCAAAATGGTGAAGCTGCTCGGCAGTGTCGCCGAGCTCCGTCACGTCGGAATCTTCCCGCGCTTCGAGGTGATGCGCGACTGGCACGAGAAGCAGGCCATTCCGGTCGAAGGCTTCGTGATCGCCGACGGCCTGCACATGAACGATTGGGGCTATGCCTGCTTCGCCCAGCTATTGGGTGACGACATCATCCGTTCCGTCGGCCAGATCAAGCTCGGGGTGAACGTGCCCGCGGACGTTCGGACGTACCGGCCGATGTGATTGGAAGCGAATGGGGAATGGCGAATAGCGAATAGGGATTGCTACTCGCTACTCGCCATTCGCCCTTACACCTTCTCCAGCGCTGCCGTCAGATCTTCGATCAGGTCGTCAGGGTGCTCGAGCCCGGTGGAGAAGCGAATGAACCCTTCGCTGATGCCGAGCGCGGCGCGGTCCTCCGGCTTGAGGCGCTGATGCGTCGTGGTGGCAGGATGCGTGACGAGGCTCTTGGCGTCGCCGAGATTGTTCGAGATCTTCGCCAGCTTCAATTCGTTGAGCGCGCGGAACGCGGCCGCCTTGCCGCCCTTGACCTCGAAGCCGACCAGCGTCGAGCCGCCGCGCATCTGCTTCTTCACCAGAGCTGCCTGCGGATGGTCGGCACGGCCGGGATAGACCAGCCGCGAGATCTTCGGATGGCTCGCCAGCACCTCGGCAATGCGCGCTGCAGTATCGGTCTGCGCGCGCACGCGCACGCCGAGCGTCTCCAGGCCCTTGAGCAGGACCCAGGCGTTGAACGGCGAGATCGACGGCCCGGTCTGGCGCATGAAATTGTGGATGTGCTCGGCGATGAAGGCTTCCGACGACAGGATGATGCCGCCCAGGCACCGGCCCTGGCCGTCGATATGCTTGGTCGCGGAATACACGACGACGTCGGCCCCTAACGCGAGCGGGCTCTGCCAGATCGGGGTTGCGAACACGTTGTCGACGATGAGCCGGGCGCCGCCCTTGTGCGCGATCTCGGCGATGCCGGGGATGTCCAGCACGTCCAACGTCGGGTTGGTCGGGCTCTCCAGGAAGAACGTCTTGGTGTTCGGCCGCAACGCCCGCTGCCACTGGTCGAGATCGAGCCCGTCGACCAGCGTGGTCTCGATGCCGTAGCGCGGCAACAGATCCTGGATGACGTAGAGGCACGAGCCGAACAGCGCCCGCGACGCCACCACGTGATCGCCGGCCTTCAGCGGCGCCAGGATCGCGGTCGTCACCGCAGCCATGCCGGTCGCCGCCGAACGGGCGGCTTCGGCACCTTCGAGCTCGATCATGCGGCGCTCGAACATCGCGATGGTCGGGTTGGAGTAGCGCGAATAGATGAAGCCGGGGTCCTCGCCCTTGAACCGCGCCTCGCACTCCTCGGCGCTGTTGTAGACATAGCCCTGGGTCAGGAACAGCGCCTCCGAGGTCTCGCCATATTGCGAGCGCAGCGTCCCGGAATGGACCAGGCGGGTTTCGGGGCGATAGTTGGCGGTCGACTTCGACATAGGTACCTCCGACATGACCGTCGACGCGAAAAACGGTCACAAAAAAACCGGCCTGGAAATCTCCACGGGCCGGGATCACAGAGGTCCCCGGCCTGTTTAGCGACTTATTTAACGTGGCTGCAAGCCGGCCGGCTCAAATCACCACGGGATAAGTGATGCTCATATTCCGCTATGCCCTTTCCGTCAAGGCGTCCATCGGATAGCCGTAAAAGGCTAGTATTTCCCGTATGTCGGTATGCGTTTGCCCCCTTGATGAGGACCGCCGTTTGACGTTCACGGTCGCTGCCGACGCCAATGGTATCCTGCCTGACCGCATGATCGCGGCGATGGCGGAGGCGGGGCTTATTCTGCCCGCATACGACTTCGTCGAAAGCCAGATCCAGCCGGCAAGCCTCGATCTGCGCCTCGGCGATATCGCCTATCGCGTCCGTGCGAGCTTCCTGCCCGGCCCCGGTGCCACCGTGGCCGAGCGCATCGACGAGTTGAAGCTGCACGAGTTCAGCCTTGCCGACGGCGCGGTGCTGGAGACCAACTGCGTCTACATCGTGCCGCTGCTGGAAAGCCTGGCGCTGCCGCCGGAGATCGTCGCGGCCGCGAACCCCAAGAGCTCCACCGGCCGGCTCGACGTCTTCACCCGCGTGATTGCCGACGGCACCCGCCGGTTCGACATGATCGGCGCCGGCTATCACGGTCCGCTCTATGCCGAGATCAGCCCGAAGACCTTTCCGGTGCTGGTGCGCGAGGGCTCGCGCCTGTCGCAGGTGCGCTTCCGCACTGGTGACGCCATCCTCAATGCCGACGAACTTGACGGCTTGCATGCAGCCGAGCGCCTCGTCGACATCGACGATGCTGATCTCTCGGGCGGCGTCGCTGTATCGGTGGATCTGTCGGGCGAGAAGGCGAGCGGCTTCGTCGGCTATCGCGCCAAGCGCCACACTGGCGTCGTCGACGTCGATCGCCGTTCCGGCTATGCGGTCGAAGACTTCTGGGAGCCGATGTCGGCCCGCCCCGACGGCAGCCTGATCCTCGACCCCGGCGAATTCTACATCCTCGCCTCGAAAGAAGCGGTGCAGGTGCCGCCCGATTACGCCGCGGAGATGGTGCCGTTCGATCCGCTGGTCGGCGAGTTCCGCGTGCATTACGCCGGCTTCTTCGATCCCGGCTTCGGCTATGCCGGCGCCGGCGGGCAGGGCGCGCGCGCCGTGCTGGAGGTGCGCTCGCGAGAGGTTCCGTTCATCCTCGAGCACGGCCAGATCGTCGGTCGCCTCGTCTATGAGAAGATGCTGGCCCGGCCCGACGCGATGTACGGGCAGCGCATCGGTTCCAACTATCAGGCGCAGGGCCTCAAACTATCGAAGCATTTTCGGGTGTAGCTCCACGCTCTACTGTCATGCCCCCGGCTTGACCGGGCATCCAGTACGCCGCAGCCTCTCGATTTGTTCACTGACGCCTCGGAACACTGGATCGCCCGCCCCGGCGCGCAAGTGCGCACAACGCGGGTGATGACTCCGAATGTGCGTCAGGACGCGACGCAAAACCAGGGCTACATGCGAGGTGACGAGATGAGCAATCCATCCGATCTCGACGCAAACATCATCGAAGACGTCGCGGACGCGCTGATCTATTCCGATCGCTCCGGCACGATCATCCGCTGGAATCGCGCATCGACCACGCTGTTCGGTTTCCCGGCGGACGAAGCGCTCGGACAGAACCTCGACCTGATCATCCCCGAACATCTGCGCGCGGCGCACTGGAAGGGTTTCGAGGCCGCTCTCGCCAGCGGCGTAATGAAGTTGGCGGGACGACCGACTCTGACTCGCGCGCTGCACCAGAGCGGGCGCAAGCTCTACATCGAGATGACCTTCGCGCTCGTGCGCGACGCCGAAGGTCGCGTGCAGGGATCAGTTGCGATGGCGCGCGACGTCACCGAACGCGTCGAACGCGAGCGCGCCGCCAAGGCTGCGCAAAGTTCGTGATGCGGAATTGACGGGCTGCCGTGCAGGGCGTCCTGCACGCGCATCATGTTGTCTGCGACCCGATGCAGTGACACACTCGATCAAACAACGATCGGGAGCGAACATGACCGCCGCATCGGACCCCGCGCAGCAAGCGCAATGGACGCGCTGGCGCGCGGTCGCCGATCTCTATCACGCCTACTTCACCGGCCTGATCCTCACCGTGGTCACGCGGCGAGGCACGGCCGATGCCGCTGAATTCGTCTTCCGTGTATTCCGCCGCCAGCAGCAGGAGCGCTTCCTGCCGGGGCTCGAAAAGCTCGGACTCGGTCATCTTCCGCCAGCGGTGGCCGCTGCGCAATACCACTATCTCTCCAACTGGATCGGCGGCGTGCATGTCGAATACATGTATGAGAGCGATACCAAGGCCTGGATCCGTTATCCGCCGCCGCGCTGGATCTGGAAGGGCACCGCAATCTGCGGCGTGCCGGGCGAGGTCAGCCGCGCGATGCTGCGCGGCTGGCACGCCAACAACGGCGTCGCGCTCGGCGATTTGCGTCTGGGCTTCGTCTGCACCAAGCAGAGCGTCGATGGCCAGGATGGGCTCGAAGGCTACTATCATCAATACGACCATCCGCTCGAACTCGACCAGCGCCTGGTGTTCGCGCGCCATATCGAGGCCCCGTTGTTCGATGCCGGGACCGCACCGGCGCTGCCGGTCGCGAGTTGGCCGAAGCCGCGTCTGGAAAAAGCCTATCGCAACTATGCCATGGAATATGTCCGCACCGCTGCGCCCGTGATGGTGCAGCTGTTCGGTCCGGAGGATGCCGGCCATCTCCTGCATCTCACCGGCAAGCTGATCGGGATGCAGTATTTCGACGAGGTGGCGGCGGCGCTCGCGATGAGCCGCGGAGGTACGCGCGAGTTCGCATCGTTCCTGAACGCGCTGCTCGCCGCACAGGATGACGCGGCCGAGATGATGCAATCGGAAGGGACGTTCGAAATACGTCAGCAGAGCTGGAGATTGATGGACGACGTCGTCGACTATCACCCCGCCTGCGCCAGGGTGCTGGAGGGATTGTTCGAAGGGCTGGCTGCGGGATGCGGGCGGCACATCGGCGTACACATGCGTCCGGCCAAGGGCGGCCGCCCGCCGCTGGTGTGGACGGTCGAGTCATTCATTCGTTGAATTGCGCTGCCGCAGGGCACGCCTGCATCAGGCGCAGGAAGAATCGGCGCCGGCCGTGCTAACAAGCCGCTCGCCGCGCCTTCGCGCGAGCCAAAATCATTGGCACACCAATGATCGCCGCGCCGCAAATGGCGCTCGTGCCCGGGAGAGGACATGTCCGACATCGCCGAGATCCCGGTCGATGAGCAGGAGCGCCCGCTGCCGCCGCCCCCGGCGCCGGTGAGAAGCGCGCTGACCGACGGGCCGATCCTGCGCACGCTGCTCTCCCTCGCCTGGCCGAACGTGATCGGCTTATCGGCCGGCATCTGCGTGGTGATTGCGGAGACCTCCTATATCGGCCGGCTTGGTGTCGAGGCGCTCGCGGCAATGGCGCTGGTGTTTCCCACCGTGATCCTGACCATGACGATGTCGGGCGGCGCCATGGGCGGCGCGGTCGCTTCCGCCATCGCGCGCGCGCTCGGTGCCGGAGATCGCGAGCGCGCCGGGACGCTCGCTGTGCATGCGATCCTGATCGGCATCAGCTTCGGTCTGGTCTTCATGCTGGGCATGCTGATCTTCGGGCCGCGCGTTCTCGAAATGCTCGGCGGCCGCGGTGATGTGCTGACGCATGCGGTCGCCTACACACAGGTGTTCTTCGGCGGCGCGGTGCTGCCCTGGCTGCTCAACACCATGGCGGGCGTCTTGCGCGGCACCGGCAACATGAAGCTGCCGTCGTTCCTGATCCTCAACTCCGCGGTCTGGCAGATCGTGCTCGGCGGCACGCTCGGCCTCGGACTCGGCCCGGTGCCGCAGCTCGGCATGCGCGGTGTCGCCGCCGGCGCGCTGATCGCCTATTCCATGAACATCGGCATCATGGGCTGGTACCTGTTCTCGGGCCGCGCCCGCATCGCCTTGCAGCTGAGGGGCTTGCGCGTCCAATGGGCGATGTTCTTCGACATTCTCAAGGTCGGCGCCATCGCCTGCTTCTCGCCGCTGCAATCGGTGCTGACGATCTCGATCTTCACCCACATGCTGGCGAAGTTCGGCACCGCGATCCTCGCCGGCTACGGCATCGGCGCGCGGCTCGAATTCCTGCTCACCTCCATCGCATTCTCGTTCGGCATCGCCTGTGTGCCGATGGTCGGGATGGCGATCGGAGCGGGCCGCATCGCGCGCGCCCGGCGCATCGCCTGGATCGCCAGTGTGGCCGCGTTCGTGGCGGTCGGCGCACCGGCGTGCCTGGTTGCGATCTTCCCCGATCTCTGGGTCAACATTTTCACCGACAGCGCGGCCGTGCGCGCGGCGAGCCGTCAATATCTCTCGACGGTCGGCCCGTTCTACGCCTTCTTCGGCCTTGCAACGACGATGTATTTTTCATCGCAAGGCGCCGCGAAGGTGATCGGACCGGTGCTGGCACAGACCGCGCGGCTGATCTACATCGCAGCGATCGGATGGTGGCTGTCGACCCACGACGCCACCGCGCAGAGCTTCTTCTGGCTCGCCGCCAGCTCGATGGTCGTGCTCGGCCTGCTCTCGTGCTCCAGCGTGGTGCTGACCCGCTGGGGACCGCGCGAGACGAAACCTGCGATCAGGCCGGCGCTGTCGGCTGTCGACTAGCGATGCTTGCGGCGGCGATGGCCGTCGCCGCCGACATTGGCAAGTCGCATCAATTGCGGGATCATCGCTATCATGTCGCCGCCCCCGGTTCCGCCGAGCATGCCCATGACGTCGCCGCCACCCATGCCGCCGAACCCGGCCGGCATAGTGCCGCCGCCCATCGGCGTGTAGCCGCCGTAGTTCGGCGCACCGAATCCGCCGCCCCAATTGCCGCCACTGAGGCCGCCGCCGTTCTCCATCATGCGGATCATCATCGGGCCCATGGTCTGCATCAGCATGGCAAAGCGGCGCTTGCCCATCTTCGCCTTCATCATCTCCAGCATCGGAGCCATCTGGGTCATCATGTCCTCGCCGCCGGCGCCTCCGCCGAAGCCGGCGAACTGCGCCTTCGCGGGCGAGCTCGCGACGCAAAACAGCAGCAGCACGGCGGCTGCCTGGCAGATCACCTTGTCCGCACCTCTCATGGCATGCTCCTCGCGTGCGCGGCTCCGCCGGGAGAGCGGAGTCAACCGGACGCACACCATGATGGTTACGGCAGGCGAGTAAGCCGCTCTGTGAGAAGGATCACGATGCTGCCGGCGGAAAAGTCATGCCGCGGTCGAGCCGGGGCACGACGGCGAACGTGCGGTGAAGGCTACCGTCCTCACAAGCAAACCGCCTCGACATTGTTGCCATCGGGGTCGATCAGGAACGCCGCATAATAGGTCGGGCTGTAATCCTTGCGCGGCCCGGCGCCGCCATTGTCGCGGCCGCCGCTCTTCAACCCTTCAGTGTGGAACACCTTCACCGCGTCATGATCCTTGGCGCGAAACGCGATGTGGACGCCGTCGGCCTTGCGGCCCCTGTTCAGGTGCAGCCACAGCGCCGGCTCGCCCTTCGGCCCGAAGCCGGCATAACCATCGCCGCTCGAGCACAGGACGTAGCCGAGCGGCGCCAGCACTGCAGTGTAGAAGCGAGTGGCGGCGTCGAGGTCGGCAACACGCAATCCGATATGGTCGTACATGTTCGTCTCCATTGCAAAGCGCGCCGCGATGGCGCGCGCCGGAGACGATCGTAGTCAGTTGAGGGCAAGCTGCTCTTGGAGAATCTTGCGCTGTCCCTTCGAGGCCTGGCGGAACCTGGTCGGCGATACGCCGGCGGCACGGTGGAAGGTGCGGACGAAGTTGGAGAGATCGCCGAAGCCGACGTCGTAGGCGATGTCGGTAATCGCGATGTCGTCATCGGTGAGCAGCCGCGCCGCATGCCGGAGCCGTGAGCGCACCAGGTATTGATGTGGGGTGACGCCCAGCACGCTTGAGAACAGCCGCAGGAAATGAAACGGGCTGAGGCCTACCTGCCGCGAAGCCTGTTCCAGGTCGACGTCGCCAACCGAATTGCGGTCGATCCAAAGCGCCGCCTCGACCGCGCGGCGGCGGTCGCGCGCGGTGGGCGTGGCAGGCTTGCGCGTCTTGCCTGAGACAACGTCAATGAAGCGGCCGGCCAGGATCTGGCCGATCTCGTCGAGACCGAGGTCGCTGTTGCCATCTGCTGCCGTTTGCGCGAGCTCGCCCAGCACCATCAGCTCTGGCAGCGGCGGCGTCGCGCCGACTCGCCAGACCTCGCGACGTCCGCCTAGTTCGTCGACCATGGCCTCACTGAGGAAAAAGGACAGGCAAACGTCGCCGGCCACGTGCTCATGCGTGCAGGTGTATTCCTCACCGGGGGCGCCGACCAGCATCGAGCCTGCCACGAGCTCAAAGAACCCGGCGCGGCAACGGCAGCCGAAGCTGCCGGACCGGACATAGGCGATGGAATGGCCGGTGCGGCATTCGGCAAACGGCGTGTCGTCCGGCCCCGCATCGCAGCGAAATTCGGAGACCGTCATGGATGGTGTCGTCAGCAGTGTGGTCGCGTCCATGCCGCCTATCTAAGTAGGCGCGCGGGGCGGAGCAACGGGCAGCAGCACCTCGAACAGCGTCTTGCTGGCGACGGGATGGGCGCCTTCGAGCGCCAGCAGCCGTCGCTTGGAGACCACGCCGCCATAGGGCGAAAGACGGTCGGTGTAATTGCCGGCCTCCAACACCCGGTGGCAGGGCACGATCAGCATGTAGGGATTTTTGGCGATCGCCTGTGCCACCGAATGCACGGCGCCGGAGGCGCCCAGCGCCTTGGCGATGTCGTGACAGGTGCGCGTTTCCCCGCGCCGGATGGTGCAGGTGTACTCGTAGACCCGCCTGTTGAAGCCGGGCACCCCACCGGCGTCCAGGCTGACGTCGGAGAAATCGGGGTCGCTGCCTTGCAGCAGGGCGACGATCCCCTCGATCGCAAGCTCGGCGTTTTCGGAGGGCCGCTGCTCCCGCGCCTCGCGATGGGCATGGAAAATGCGGCGACGGGTGTCGATCTCCCGCGCCTCCGGCAATTGCACGGCGACTACGCCGCTGCTGCTCCAGATGATGCCACAGCGCCCTATGGCCGTGTCGAATATCGCGTAAGCACGCCCCACCATGCACACGCCCCACTCAGTGCACGTTTCGCTCCAGACACGTGATCA
The DNA here is from genome assembly GCF_054602315.1 of Bradyrhizobium cedriense. Taxonomy (NCBI): domain Bacteria; kingdom Pseudomonadati; phylum Pseudomonadota; class Alphaproteobacteria; order Hyphomicrobiales; family Nitrobacteraceae; genus Bradyrhizobium; species Bradyrhizobium cedriense. The sequence continues at coordinate 598,133 of NZ_JBTSWB010000004.1, forward strand.
TAACACCGCCACAATCCGGCGCACGTGGAATCTTACTCGAAAATCAACAAGCGCGAGGCCGCCCGCGCCAAAGCGCTTGGCGGGACGCGCCGTCTCGGCTAATCAGGGGATGCGCGGAGCGCAATCCGCGGGCGTAGTTCAATGGTAGAACGGCAGCTTCCCAAGCTGCATACGAGGGTTCGATTCCCTTCGCCCGCTCCAATTCACGTGCTGGACAGGGGGTTGCGGGCATTTTGGACGAGAGTTTCCCGTCTTTTGGGAAGCTTGGTACAACGCTTGTACAAAATCTCAGCCAAGGCGGGTCGAAACCCGAATTTTGATCGGGGGCCAGACCTAAACGTCTGTCACAGAAGCGCTTCGGGATCCGCTCCGCTTTCCGGCGAAGCATCGCGCGTTGTTGTCTGCATGGAATCGATGCCGAAGTTACGGTGAGCTTGTTGACGGAATTGACGGCCGAGCGAAGCAAAGCTCGGCCGAAAAGATCGCGAGAATGCGAGAATGCGTGTTCGCCGTAACGCATGCCGATGTCCCGCATGAAGCTGCGCAGCCCGATCGGCCCGGGTCATGACGTCGTGAGGTCCTGACCGATCGGACGCCATGCGCGCGGCACTAGCTGCAGCTCAGGGGCAATGGCCGGCCGGGATGCAACTCGTACCAGTCATAGCAATCGGGATAGGCGCCGTAGAATCCATATCCGGGCCGGCCGTAGCGGTGAAATGCATGCTGGCGGAAACCGCCGGTATGACCGACGAAGCCGAGGTGCTCGCCGCCGAACCGGGCGCCGCCGAATCCTCCCGCGTGGCCCATGCCGCCGAAATGTGCGCCGCCGCCAAAGCCCGCATGTGCGCCGCCGCCGAAGCCGCCGTGGCCGCCGCCACCACCGCCGTGCGCGTCGGCCGCGCCGATCGCCAGCGTCGAAGCGAGTGCTGCTGTTGCCAGAATCATGATGGCTCGTTTCATGGAAAGCTCCTCTCGTGTTGAGCTGCCCGGACATCCTGGAAGCCGCTGACGCATCTTGCTGCGCGCGAGGCTGCTGATGACTGGGCGTGTGATGCAAGAGAGGTAGGAGCGATGCACGGCAATCCAACTGAATTCGGCGTCAATATATCAGTTCACTACTCACGAAGGTCGACACACGACGCGCAGTGGCGGCGTGCGCGCGAGGAGCGGACTGAATGGACCAGCCCGCTCCCTGTCATTCGATGTGCGGCGGCCGGCGGCGTCATCCGCCCGGACGGGCCAGCGCGATCAGAAGCTGCCGGTGCCCGGCTCGCACGGCACGTTGTTGCCGGTCCACGGCGCGGTGGCGAAGGCACCGACGCGCGGCGCCGGAACGCAGGTGCGTTCGCTGGGATAATACAAGGGCGAGCTCGTTGCGGCCGTGTCGACCGCCACGGCGGGCTCGCGCACGACGCCGTGATGCTCGCGCGCCATTACGGGCCCGCCGAGCATTGCGGCAGCAATCAGTCCCATCGACAACAGTTTGGACGTGGTCATTCGCTCTCTCCATTGATGAACATCAGGCCGAACCAAGCCGGCTCGTGATCGAAGTGTGTACGATCGGGTGCGATCCAAACGCACGAATTGCTCACTCGCGTTCAACGGCGTGTGAGCCGATGCAGCGTCGCAACCACGATCGTGCGAATGCACAAGGTTCGTGGCTCCTGAAACTACAGCGCGTGCGCTAAGGGCATATGTTCGATCCAATGCAGCTCGCAGCGGAGCCCGCAAGATGATCGAGACAATGGCAACACGCTTCATCCCTGCGTTGGCGTTGCTCGTGAGGCGAGCAGTCCGCAACATGAACTGGAATTCAATGGCAGCGCCAGCGCCGCAAGCCTATCTCACACCACAGCGAGCAGTCGGCATCAGGCGACCTCAGGGCCGCGGGTTCGGTGCGCGCGGTAGCCGAACATGACGCCGCGCGCCGCTGAACCCACGCTTCCTCACCGCGCGCCAAGACGCTGCGCGGAACGTGGAGCGAAGATCATGAACCGAATTCTCCTGATCGAGGACGACGCCGAAACCGCCGAAGCGATAGTCGCCGAGCTCGCCGATCGCGGCTTCGAAGTGCAATGGGCCGGCGACGGTGTCGATGGTCTCGACCGTGCCCGCGCCTCGAGCCCGGACGCCATGATCGTCGATCGCATGCTGCCCGGCATGGACGGGCTGACCGTCATCGAGGCGCTGCGCAAGGATCAGGTCAGGACGCCCGTGCTGGTTCTCAGTGCGCTCGGTGCGGTGGATGACCGAGTCCGCGGATTGCGCATGGGCGGAGATGATTATCTCACAAAGCCCTTTGCGCTGGTCGAGCTGGTCGCGCGGATCGAGGCGTTGCTGCGCCGTCCAATCGATAGCCGCGAGACCATTCTTCATGTCGGCCCGCTTGAGCTCGATCTGATCGACCGGACCGCGCGGCGTGGTGAGCGCGAGCTTGACCTCTTGCCGCGCGAATTTCGCCTGCTCGAGTACATGATGCGCCGGAACGATCAGCTGCTGACGCGTGCAATGCTGCTCGAGGAGGTCTGGAACTACAAGTTCGTTCCGGCGACCACGAACCTGATCGACGTACATATGGGGCGGCTTCGCCACAAGGTCGACGGTCCCGGAGAGGCGCAGCTCATCCACAACGTTCGAGGCTCCGGCTTCGTCCTTCGACTGCGGCAATAGGGGCGGACGATGCGCCAGCTCCAGTTGATCCGCTCCAACACTTTCCTTTGGGCTCTGGCCGTGGCGGCTGCGTTCGCGCTGTTCGTGGTCGGACTGTTCGCGTTCATCTACTGGAAGCTCGACAACTATCTGGTCGCGCGATCCGATCGCATGATCACCACGCAGATTCATTTCATCGCAGATCTGCCGCCGGCTCGCCGCGTCAGTGCGATCTCGGATCACCTCCAGCAGGATTCCAGGGGTGTGCAATACGCAGGACTGTTCGATGCCGCCGGCAACAGGCTGGCCGGCAACATCGACCATTTGCCGCACAGGCTCGGGCTGGACGGCTCAGTCCAGGGCGTGCGGCTTGATCTCGGGGGAAGACCGGCATTCCAAGTTCCAGTCGTCAGGGCGATCGGCAGACGTCTCGATGGAGGCGATGTCCTGGTGATGGGGCGGAACGTCGACGAGACGCGCGAGATATCGAGCGTCGTGGGTGAGGCGCTGGCTCTGGGGCTGCTGCCGGCCTTCAGCCTCTGCCTGATGGCTGGAGTCTGGTTGAGCGTCCGCGCCCAACGGCGCGTCGAGGAGGTCAACCAGCGGGTCCAACGGATCGTGGCCGGCGAGCTGCGCGAGCGGCTTCCCGAGGGCAACACGGACGATTCCTTCGCGCGGCTGGCCAGCATCGTGAACGGCATGCTCGACGAGATGGAGGCCATGATCAATGCGCTTGCCGGCGTCGGAAACGACATCGCTCACGACCTCAGGACTCCGCTCACGCGCGTCCGCCTGGCACTGGAGCGCGGGCGAACGCATGCCGTAACGTTGGAAGAACTCCAGGAGATCGTGGACAAGGCCATTGCCGGCATCGACCAGTCGCTCGCAATCGTCACTGCCTTGCTGCGCCTGACCGAGATCGAGAACAGCCGCCGCATGGCCGGATTTGGCGACGTCGCGCTCGACGAGATCCTTCGGGAGGTGTGCGACCTCTATGAGCCGATCGCCGAAGACAAGCGGATCGCGCTCGGTGTCGTCATCGAGCGCAATGTGCAGGCGTGGGGTGACCGGGACCTGCTGTTCGAGGCAGTCGCCAATCTCGTGGACAATGCCCTTAAGTTCACGCCGCCAAACGGGCGGGTGGAGCTCGCGCTGGAAGCGCAAGATGGCACCGCGCTGGTGCGCGTGAGCGATACCGGGCCCGGCATCGGCGAACAGGAGCGCGAGGCGGTGCTGCGGCGGTTCTATCGCTCGGAAAAAATGCGCAATACGCCAGGCGTCGGTCTCGGACTGAGCCTGGTGGCCGCGATCGTCAAGCTGCACGGCTTTCGGCTGATCATTGGCCCCGGGCGCGGAGGGCGGGTCGAGATCCTTGCCTGGACCGGCACGACGGGCAAGTCCACAACCCGCGGGTTCAGGACATTGCAACATGCAAGCGCCGATCAGATGGGATGAGCCGGATGACACGCGAAGCTTTCGATATCGATCAACCAGCCTGGAACATAGGAGGGGCAGATGCAGACTAGCCACGAAGTTGCGAACCGCCGTCCCGTTGCCGTGCCGGACACAGCGGTGTCGGCGCCGTTCCTCAGTGCGTATTCCGCCGCCATCCGGCGCTACGACCTGCTCGAGTCGGGTCAGGAGCAGCAGCTGGCACGCCGCTGGCAGGAGACGCGGGACCGCAGCGCGTCGGATGCGCTCGTCACCAGCCATCTTCGGCTCGCAGCCAAGCTGGCGCGAGGCTACAAGGGATACGGCTTGCCATTGGTCGATCTGATCGCGGAAGCGAATCTCGGCCTCGTGATCGCAGCGTCACGCTTCGAGCCAGGCCGCGGCGCGCGATTCTCCAGTTATGCGGTCTGGTGGATCAAGGCCGCCATTCATGAATACATCCTGCGGTCCTGGTCCCTCGTCAAGATCGGGACCACGGCCGCGCAGAAGAAGCTGTTTTTCAAGCTCCGCAGCGAGATCAGGAAGACCACCGGCAGCGTGATGGCCGGGCTTACACCCGACGTCGTCGAGGTGATTGCCGGCAAGCTCCAAGTCACCGCACGTGACGTGATCGAGATGGACGCGCGGCTGAACGGCGACTTGTCCCTGAATGCGCGCGTTGGTGACGAGGACGGCGGAAGCGAGCTGGAAGCCTTGCTGGTCGATGGGGCAATCGATGCCGAGACGGTGCTGGCCGACCACGAGCAGACCGAGCGGCGCGCCAAGGCCTTGCGTGTTGCGCTGGGCGGACTTGCGGCGCGGGAACGTCGTGTCTTCGAGGCACGGCGGCTGACCGAGTACCCTGCCACGCTCGACCAACTGGCCCGCGAACTGTCCATTTCCAGCGAACGTGTCAGGCAGATCGAGATTCGCGCCTTTGCCAAGGTCAAGCGGGCGGTCGTGCTCGCCGCGCAGGACGTGCCGCGCGGCCGCATGTAACCTCTGAATTCGATTTCACTTGGACCGAGGTCCGATCGTCATCACTTGTCCGACGATCTCGCGTCATTTGCTCCAGGCAGGCCACCATGGGAATTGTTCGCTTTGCGCTGCGGCTTCCGCACACATTCTACGTGCTCGCCGCGCTGATCCTGTTCCTCGGCGGCATCGCGATCCGCTCGATGCCCACCGATATATTCCCGGAGATCCGGATCCCCGTCGTCACGGTCATCTGGAGCTACACCGGCCTGTCGACGCCGGAGATGGAGCAGCGCGTCAGCACCTACAGCCAGTATTCGATCAGCGCCAACGTCAGCGGCATCAAGAATATCGAGGCGCAGACCCTCAACGGCCTCTCGGTTCAGAAGATCTACTTCCAACCGGACGTCAATCTCGATCTGGCGATCTCTCAGATCGTTTCGGCCACCAATGCGATCCGCGCCTTGATGCCGCCGGGCATCCAGCCGCCGATCATCGTGCAGTTCAATGCATCGAGCGTGCCGGTGCTCCAGCTCAGCCTCCAGTCGAACAACCTCAATGAGCAGCAACTCTACGATTTCGGCATCTACCGGGTCCGTCAACAGTTGGCACCCGTTCCTGGCGTGACCCTGCCAACGCCTGCCGGTGGCAAGTATCGCCAGATCATGGTCGACATCGATCCGAACAAGCTGCTGTCGCGCGGATTGACGCCGCTCGACATCGTCAACGCGGTGAACACCCAGAACCTGACGCTGCCGACCGGCACGACCAAGATCGGCGACACCCAGTACACCGTTCGCACCAACGCGACGCCAGCCACGATCCAGGATCTCAACATGATCCCGGTCAAGTTCGCGAACGGGGCCACGATCTTCCTGAAGGACGTCGCCCAGGTCCGCGACGGCGCCCAGGTCCAGCAGAACATCGTGCGCGAGGACGGCCACCGGGCCGTCCTGCTCAGCATCATCAAGAACGGAAATGCCTCAACGCTCGCTGTCGTCAACGGCGTGAAGGCGGCCCTGAAGTCGATCCGCGCGTCGGCCCCGGCGGGGTTGAAGATCAACGAGCTGTTCGACCAGTCGATATTCGTCACTCATTCGGTCGATGGCGTACTGCGCGAAGGGGCCATCGCGGCTGGTCTGACGGCGCTGATGATCCTGGTGTTTCTGGGATCGTGGCGGTCGACGCTGGTCGTCCTGATCTCGATCCCGCTGGCGATGCTGTCCTCGCTGATTGTCCTCTATTTCCTGGGCGAAACCCTCAACACGATGACGCTCGGCGGCCTCGCGCTTGCGGTCGGCATTCTCGTCGACGATTCGACGGTGACGATCGAGAACACGCACCGGCTCTGGACCGAGGAAGGCATGCCGCTGTCGGAGGCGACCCTGCACGGAGCCGCCGAGATCGCGGTGCCGACGCTGGTGTCGACACTCGCGATCAGTTGCGTGTTCACCTCGGTCGTGTTTCTGGAGGGCCCGGCCAAGTACCTGTTCACGCCGCTCGGGCTCGCCGTGGTGTTCGCGATGCTCGCGTCCTACGGGCTGTCGCGCACGCTCACGCCGATCACCATCGGCCTGCTGCTCAAGAGCGAGCGGCGCCATGGCGAGGGCGAACGCCCGTCGGGCATCTTCGCGCGCGCCTCGGACATGTTCGAGCGCGGGTTCGAGCGCCTGCGCGATGGCTATTCCGATCTTCTATTGGCGTTGCTGCGGCATCGCGTCGTCGTGCCCGTTGTCGCCGTGCTGGTGCTGGCGCTCGGAGCCACCATGTTCGCCTATGTCGGCAGGGACTTCTATCCTTTGATCGACGGTGGCCAGATCCAGCTCCATGTTCGCGCGCCCGCAGGCACTCGCATCGAGCGGACGGAAGCGATTTTCCAGGCTGTCGAGGACAAGATCCGCGAGGTCATTCCCGAGCGCGACCGGGCGCTGATCGTCGACAACATCGGACTCCCCGCGCGGGCCTACAATCTCGCATTCACTGATGGCTCGACCATCGGGGTGAACGACGGCACCATCCTCGTCTCGCTGAAGGACGGGCACAAGCCGACTGCGGATTACATCAGGAAGCTGCGGCAGGTGCTGCCGACAGCATTCCCGGAGGATACCTTCTACTTCCAGGCGGCCGATATCGTCACGCAGATCCTGAACTTCGGTCTTCCAGCGCAGATCGATGTCCGCACGGTCGGTTACGGCAACAACAACCTGGCCGTGGCCAAGGAGCTGCAGAAGAGTCTCGCGGCGATCCCCGGCGTGGTTGATGCACATCTGCAGCAGGAAGTGGATGCTCCCGCGCTCTACGCCGACATCGACCGTACCCGCGCCGCGCAGCTCGGCCTCAATGCGAGCACGGTGGCGACCAATATCAATGTCAGCCTCAGTTCGTCCTCACAGGTCTCGCCGAATTTCTGGACCGATCCGACGTCAGGCATCCCCTATTATCTGGCCGTGCAGACGCCCGAATACAGGGCCAATTCGCTAAACGCGTTGGGCAACACGCCAGTGTCGGCCTCGCTTGCCGCAAGCGGGCAGACGGTGCCCGGCCTGCTCAGCAATGTCGCCACCTTCAAGCGGGGCACCGTTCCCACCAACTCGAACCAGGCCAATGTGCAGCCGGTGTTCGACGTCTATGCGAGCGTCCAGGGCCGCGATCTCGGCAGCGTCGCGGCCGATATCGACAAGGTGACGTCAACCCTGCAGAAGCAGCTGCAGCCAGGCAATTCGATTCAGGTTCTGGGACAGATCCAGAGCATGCATCAGTCGTTCCGCGATCTCGGGATCGGACTGCTGTTTGCGGCCATCCTGGTTTATCTGCTGATGGTCGTGAACTACCAGAACTTCGGCGATCCCTTCGTCGTCATCATGGCGCTGCCGGCGACATTCTGCGGCATCGTGACGATGCTGTTCATCACCGGGACCACGCTGAACGTACCTTCGCTGATGGGCGCGATCATGGCGATCGGCGTTGCCTCCGCTAATTCCATCCTGCTCGTGACGTTCGCGCGTGACGAGCAGTTGAAGGGACACTCGGCCTTCCAGGCGGCGCTCAGCGCGGGCCGGACGAGGATCCGGCCCGTGCTGATGACTGCGGCCGCGATGATCGTGGGCATGATCCCGATGGCGATTGGCGGCCCGGGCGAGGAACAGAATGCCGCGCTCGCGCGGGCGGTCATCGGCGGGCTGCTGTTCGCAACCCCGACCACCCTGCTGATCGTGCCTTATCTCTTTGCCATGCTGCGCAAGGGCAACGACGGCAAGCCTCGCCACGGCGTATTCGAGGAGCAACCTGAATGAGTGATGTTCGCGCAAGGACCGATGACGAGGGGACGAGAGGTCGCCCGGGGACAGAGAGCCTCCGGGTCGTGGAGTTGCCTGGTAACAACGCGCAATCTGGACGCCGTTACGGTGGCGCGCTGCTCGGGGGAGGTGCGCTCCTCCTGCTTGCGGGCGGCCTCGGTATCGGCGGGTGGCGACACTACGAGGCCACACGTGACGTTGCCGCTGTGGCGGAGCAGGTCCGGACCAACGTTCCGGAAGTCCGGGTGGCGACAGTCAAGCCAAGCGGCGACATCATGAAGGTGAGCTTGCCGGCGACGACGACTGCGTTCGAGGCAGCCAACATTTTCGCGCGGACCAGTGGCTATATCGAGAAGCGCTACGTCGACATCGGCGATCGGGTCAAGAAGGGCGATCTCCTCGCGGAAATCACTGCGCCGGAGCTTGACCAGCAGATCGCGCAGGCGCAGGCGACGCTCGCCCAGGACCAGGCTGCGCTTCAGCAGGCGCAGGCGAGCCGGGAGCTGGCCGACGTCACCAATTCGCGGGATAGCAATCTCGTCAAGCAAGGCTGGTTGACGGCACAACAGGGCGACAATGACCGCCTCACCCTGCGCGCGCAGCAAGGTGCGGTCGGCGTCGCCCAGTCGAACATCGCAGCGCAGGAGGCGCAGATTCGCGTCCTCCAGCAGGAGAAGGCTTACCAGCGGGTGGTGGCGCCGTTCGATGGCGTGGTCACCCAGCGCAACGTGGACAATGGCAGCCTGGTGCAAGCAGGTTCCACCTTCATGTTCACGATGATGCATTCCGACGTGGTCCGAACCCAGGTGTTCGTGCCGCAGGACGAGGCGTTCGGAGTCGAGCCGGGCGTCAAGGCGGACATCCGCGTCCCCGAGATTCCGGGGCGGACGTTTGCAGGCAAGGTCACGCGGATCGCGACCGCGCTGCAGCCTGGGAGCCGGACCCTGCTGACCGAGATCGACGTCCCAAATCCCGATGGCCTGCTCAGTCCCGGGATCTATTGCACCGTCGAATTGTCAATTCCGCGCAAGACGCCATCGGTGACAATTCCGTCCGACGCGCTCGTCTTCGATCAGAACGGCCTCCATGTCGTAGTCGTGCGGAACGGCACGGTTCGATTTCAGCAGGTGTCGATCTCCCGGGACTTCGGGACCACGGTGGAAGTGCGCGACGGCGTGCGGGCCGGCGATCATGTCGTGCTCAATCCGGCAGTTAATCTGGCAGAAGGCAGCAAGGTCGCCGTTCGCAAGATCGAAGCCAGCTAGGGACAGCGAAGATGATACGGATCGTGTTTGCAACGGTGATGGCTCTGCTGCTCGGCAGTTCTCCGGGCGAGGCACAGGTCGCAACGACCGGCAGTACGGCAATGGATCTGCCGACAGTGCCGGGCGCGATCGTGGTCTCGCCGCTCAACAGTCCGGGGCCGTTTTCCGCGACGACCGTGTCGGGCGCGCCTGATACGACGCTGGCGCCCGTTCCGCTCGCGAACGATCCGACGATGCCGGGGACAGTGGTCGTCTGCGCCCCACCGTCGTCATCACCAATGCCGGTGCCGCCGACTCCGGTCGTATCGCCCACGGGCCTTCCAACCCCGGGCATAGCAGCTCCGATCCTCCCGGTCACGGGACAGAACAGCAGCTCAATCGGGACGATTTCTGCGACGGCGCCGGCAGGAATAGGTGCGACGGTGGCGTGCAGCTCGATGTCGGGAGGGCAAGTGACGAGCGCTTCGTCCTTGCCGTTGTCGATTCCGCAGGTGGCTGCGCCCCCCCCACCCGGCACGATCCTGGCGGATACCAGCGGCGCCGGCGGCACAGGGATAGACCCGAATGCCGCCGTCGTGCCGAGCCCAAACAGTTCGGCTTGCGCGCAAGGCGTCTCGATGAGTCTGGCCTCGCCTGCGACAGTGTTGCCGGCCAACGCCTCGGGCGCAGCGCCAACGCCGGGCGTGTCGCCGATCCTGCCGCCAGGATGCTGAAGCTTCGATGCCGCCCAGAGCCTGTCGTCGAGAGCCCTGGCACGCAAAGTCCAAAGAATGGGTAGTTGCGGCCGGCTACCGGCATCGATGTCATCGGCCTCGGTTCGAAGCCGGCAGGGTGCGCCGCATGGCGCGGTCGCACTCCCGGGTTGCGGACACCATCATCTGCACCTGCCAGGGACGCAGGATACTCGATTCGGGTGCCTGGTCATCGATGCCAGTTGCTGTTGTGAATGTGACCTGCGGCGAATACGGGTGCAGCGCCACCCGGCCGCTCAAGGCCCATTCGACCGGCGGGCGTCAGCGCGCCACCGTTCAGCACGTCGCGATCGGGATACATCGATGCAAACGTGGCGGGCTCCTGATCGGCGAAGGACCAGGCTGCAGATGCGGACGATAGCGTTGTCGTTGAGATCAGCGCCGCTGCGATCAGAATCTTGAATGCACTCATAGCGATTCTCCACTGTCTTCTCTGTGCGGAGAGTCGTTTGGCGATGATCGCTGCTCGGCTGGTGGCGTTTCCGAAGATTGTTTTGATGATGGTTATGTAGGTCGTCAGAGCAGAAAGTCCCGCTGGATCTGCATCACACTTGCGGGAAGGTTCTGTCACCGTTGTCAGGATTCTCGCGCGCTTGTGCGTGGTCAAACGCGTCCGGTGTCCGCTTCTGGGAGGCAGGTAGTTCGAACACATGGAGTGTGAGCAATGAGATCATTCGCTGTTGTTTGTATCCTCGCCAGCGTTGCGCTCTCGGGCGCTGCGTCTGCCCGCGGTGGCATGGGATCGCATATGTCGATGCAGAGCGGCGGTACGCTCGGTACGAGCGCCGCTGCGCCGGGAACGAACTCGCTGGGCACTGCGCTTCCGTCGTCCGACGGTGGCGGCCACGCGATGAAGGGGCCGTTGCTCGGCACAGACCCGACCATCACCAAGGACGACGCCCGGCTAGACAAGATGCTCGAGGGATCGATCTGCCGCGGCTGCTGAACGGCACGTCCTGCAAGACGGAGCTGGACGGTCGCGCAGCCTGTCGTCAGCCTTGCGTGAAGAGGCCTTCGAAATAAGGACGAACGTACGATCAGTCTGTCGAGCCCGCGGGCGGTTCTCAGATTGCACGAAATCTTTCGAGAAGGCCCGTAAGCGGCAGATGAGCCCTGCGCTGATCGGATCAGCCGGAACGTGCCTTCGCGAAATTGGCGTTGGGTTTCAGAAGATCGCGGTCAGGATCGCCGGCTAGAAGCAACGTGCACCGCTCACAGAACGGGCCGAGTGGTCGGTCGGCGGGGTGGTTTTCGCATTGCAAGGAAAAGCGATGAATCAATCAGGCAATCTGCCGCGTTCGGGACTCGGCTCGCTGGTGCTGATTGCGGCCGTCATCGGAGGCGGCGCTGCCGCATTCGCCTACACGGCTGGGTGGCTCTCGCCCGAGCGCCTGACGCCGGAGCGGATGATCGCGGCGCTGACGCCACCGAGCGGCGCACCGCTCGGGCACCGGCGAAATCATGCGAAGGGGATCTGCTTCACCGGCGTGTTCGAGGCGAACGGAAACGGCGTGGAGCTCTCGACGGCCAAAGTCTTTGAGCGAGGCGCGTATCCGGCCCTGGGCCGCTTCAATCTCGGCACCGCGGATCCGAACGCCGTCGACGCGACCGTGCGTGTGCGCGGTCTGGGATTGCAGATCGCCGCGGCAGACGGCGAAGAGTGGCGGACGGCGCTGATCAACCCGCCATTCTTTGCAGTGTCGACGCCGCAGGCATTTCACGACCTGCTGATTGCATCCGGAAAAAAGGATCCGGAGGCAATGAAGAGGTTCATCCAGGCAAATCCGGAATTTGCCGCTTTCGCGGCCTGGGCCAAGACGGCGCCCTGGACAGCCAGCTATGCGGAGGAGCCGTACCACGGGCTCAATAGCTTCATCTTCACTGATGCCAGGGGCGGCGAGCGCACAGTGCGATGGTCGCTGCTCCCGACGGCGCAGGTCGTTCCGATATCGCAAGCCGAGCTGGAAAAGCGTGGCCCGGATTTTCTCGAGCAGGAGATAACGGAGCGCATCCGCACCGCCGGCCCGCAGCGCTGGACCATGGTTACGACGGTCGCCGATCCCGGTGACCCGACCGCGGACCCGAGCAAGGCCTGGCCCGAAGGCCGCCGGACGGTGCAGGTCGGAACGCTCGTCGTGCAGCGGATCGAACAGGAGCGGGATGGGCCTTGCCGCGACATCAACTTCGATCCGACCGTGCTGCCGCAGGGAATCCGGGTGTCTGACGATCCTTTCCCGGCTGCGCGTTCGTCGGTCTACCGCAAATCCTACGATTTGCGTGCGGCCGAAGCCAACGACTATCCGCGAACCGGGACCGCCAAGCCATGAGCAATACTCTCCGTCGTTTCGCCTTGAGTCAGCGGGTCCTGCACTGGCTGATGGCAGTGTGCATCATCGCCATGCTCTTCATCGGCGTCGGCATGGTGTCCACGGTGACGCCGGCATATCTACCGCTCATCCTGATCCATAAGACGCTCGGCTTCGTGCTTCTGGTCCTCGTCGTGATCCGGCTGGCTCTGCGGCTTCACTACGGCGCGCCATCATTGCCGGCCGATCTTCCGCCGGCGATCAAGCAGGGAGCGCGATTGTCGCATCTGTTGCTCTATTGCCTCATGATCATCATGCCGCTACTGGGGCTCGGCATGCTTTGGGCGGCGGCCTACCCGGTTGTCCTGTACGGCGGGATTCACATTCCGGCGTTGCTGCCGCAAAGCGACGGCGTGCACACGTTGCTGTGGAATGCCCATTTCTATCTGGGCTTCGCATTCTTTGCCCTCGTGCTGCTGCATCTGGCGGCAGCGCTGTTCCATGCATTGGTCCGCCGCGACGGCGTCTTCGGGACGATCGCACTCTTTCCTCTACGGAACGTGACACCGGAAGAATGAGCGCTTCACGCGCCGGCGAAGCGCGCGGCTGAATTTTTCAACCTCGAACAAGGATGACGACAATGACCAAAGCGGACCTCCAAAGCCCGACGGATCTCGGGGCCAATGCAAACCGGGACGTTCCGGCAGCGCTGAGAGCGCTGCTGGCCGATGTCTTCGCGCTGTACCTGAAGACCAAGAACTTCCACTGGCACATGTCGGGTAGGCATTTCCGCGACTATCATCTCCTGCTCGACGAGCAGGCCGAGCAGATCTTTGCCATGACCGACGATATCGCCGAGCGGGCGCGCAAGATCGGCGGAACGACACTGCGCTCGATCGGGCAGATCGCGCGCGAGCAGCGCATTCTCGACAACGACGCCGACTATGTCGATCCGCAGGACATGCTGGCCGAGTTGCGCAGCGACAACCAGCAGCTGACGCGGGAGATGCGCCGGGTCCACGAGCTCTGCGACGATTACGGCGACGTTGCAACTGCAAGCCTGTTGGAAAACTGGATCGACGAGACGGAGCGGCGGGTCTGGTTCCTGTACGAGACAGGCCGAGGCGGTCCGAACCCGTAAGCACTGGGTATGTCATGCGGCCGGAAAGCGCCGGCCGATCGTTGTGACGGCGCGGAAGTGGGGGCGCCCCCTCGCTTCCGTGGATTGCCGGCTCATCGCCCTCAAGCTGATCGAGCAGACTCCACGCCGGGTCCAGATCGTGCGGATGAAAAATGCTGCTGCATCCTCGAAAGATGACCGGAGGCAGATCTCTGTACGCTTGACGGAATTCGTGACCGGCAGACCGGCCCTACGTACAAGGATCAAGCCATGACGGGTATGTCGAACTCGAAGGGCGTGGCTCGGAAGGGCCATTCGCGCAATCGCCGGAAGTGTGAGCCATGATGACAGCTTCGACATTCACGCGGCACCGGGAGATCGCTTGGCGCGGCGGCCGCACGACATCGACGTCGCGGTTGGTCGCCGAGGAGAGCGCCATCGCGCTCACCTACAACGGGTCGACCCATGCGGTGATGATGGGGACGCCGGCCGATCTGGTGGATTTCGGTGTCGGCTTCAGCCTCACCGAGGGAATCATCGAGCGCGCAAGCGAGATCAGGTGCATCGAGCTGATCTCGAACGAGCTCGGCATGGAAGTGCGGATGTGGCTCGATGGCGACCGTGCTACGTCCCTGGCCGAACGTCGCCGCGCCATCAGCGGTCCGGTCGGGTGCGGACTATGCGGCATCGAAAGCCTCGAACAGGCACGCCGAGCGCCGCCGCGGGTCGAGGGCCGTGACATTGCTTTTCACGCACGGGACCTGCTCGACGCCATGCAGGCGTTGTCTCCTCTCCAGACGTTAAATCAACAGACGAGGTCCGTTCACGCGGCGGCCTTCTGGCATCCTCGCACCGGGATCACCCTGGTCAGGGAGGATGTTGGCCGGCACAATGCGCTCGACAAGCTCGCCGGGGCAATTGTCCGCGACGGCAGCTCTGCCCGCGACGGCGCGGTGTTGCTGACGAGCCGCGTGTCAGTGGAGATGGTGCAGAAGGCCGCGATGATCGGGACGCCGATCGTCGTCGCCGTTTCGGCGCCGACCGCGCTTGCCATCCGGACCGCGAACGAGGCGGGAATCACGCTGCTCGCCGTCGCCCGCGATGACGGATACGGCGTGTTCACGCATTCACGCCGCGTTCTGCTGCCTGAAGAGGCCGCGCTGAGTCCGGTCTGCTGACCTCGCGGACCTCCAAACATGGCGATGCAAGTCGTATCAACAGGGCCTTTGGCAGAGGCGCGGATCGAGGCCTACGCTCCGGAACAATCGCTGCTGGTTGCCTCTTTATTGAGCATGTCGGGAGGCTTCCTCGATGCCTTTACGTGGTTGTCGCTCGGCGTCTTCGCGAGTTCGCAGACCGGCAATGTCGTCTTCTTCGGGATCTATTCACTATCAGGGCAATGGCAGCCGGCGCTTCACCATCTGCTTCCGATAGCGGCCTTCGTCCTGGGGGCGGTGGTGGCGGTCCGCACCAGGGCGGCGCTACGCTGTCTTGTCGGAGAGATCGCCTGCCTGGCGGCGGCGATGCTGTTGCTTCATCGTGTTCCCGATCAGATCGTCATCCTCGGAATCTCCTTCGGCATCGCGTTGCAGTCGGCCAGCTTCAGGCAGGTCGGGCACTGGAAGTATCTCTCGGTCACCGTCACCGGAAACATGCTCCGCGCCATCGACCAGTCTGTTGCGACGTCCGATCGCGATGCGGCGTCCGGCGCCGGGACCATGCTTACGCTCTGCGTGATGTTCCTGTTGGGGGCTGTCGCCGGCGGCTGCGTGACCAGGTGGTTCGGAACCTGGAGCCTCGCTCTGCCGATCGCATCGTCGGCATGCGTTCTCTGGATCTGTCGCAAGCGAACCCATTCGCACTGATGCCACGCCGGCTCGTCGCCGACTGAGTCACCCGCTATTTCGGCAAAGGGGCGTTCGTTTGCGAAGGCGGCTGCATCGTGCGCTACGTACACTTTCGATCAGTACCGTATGTCACGAGAGGCAGGGATGACCGCCCGCAAAGAGCCGACAGCCTGGGTAAAGTGAAACTTCCAACGGACAAGCTCTGGGGTATGGCTGCGATTCTCGAGGGTGACGATACCCAACGGCCGGTTGCACGCGCATCGGCAATCGCGAGGCGAGCGTGAGCGAAAGGGAGACTGTTCGATCACGACTGATGGCCCGCACGGCGCGGACCTGCCTTGCGCTATAGCGGAAAGAACAAAGGCGCCGTCTCCGGCGCCTTTCGTTGCGGTCTCTCGTTGAACGGCTTCATTCAGGACTTCGGCATGACGCCCGGGCTGTTGTCCGGCCATTGCGCGATCAGCTTCTCGTCGATGTTGAAATGTTGAGCGACGAGCTTGGGCGGCGTGTGCGTCAGCCAGTTGGTGAGCGAGACCTCCTCGTAGCGGGGCGCGCGAAACACGCCGACGAACTGCAATTCGGTGTCGCCGACATTCTCGACGTAGTGGCCGAGATTGCGCCGAACATAGCCGATGTCGCCGGCCGAGAAGTCCGTCGTCAGCGCGTTAGGGCCGGTGTCGAACACCGTCATCCGCGCCTTGCCCTTGATGTAGTACTGCCACTCGTCGGCGTTAGGGTGCCAGTGCATCTCCCGGACCGCTCCCGGCGGCATCGTCACCAGGGCCGCTGCGATTGTGGTGGACACCTTGAAGTTGCTGCTGTCGGCAACGCGGATGCTTCCGGCAGGGCTCTCCTTGACCGGCGTCGAGCTGCCGAGCGTGTGGACGAAGGGGTAAGGCGGCGCTTCGGCGTGCCTGGCGACTGCGGCGCGATCGGCGGCGAGATCGCCGGGCAGCGTCCCCTGGAAGATCCAGAGATTGTGCAGCGGGATCTTCGCGAAGGCCTCGGCTGGGACACCGAAGTTCTTCGCCAGAACCTCGGGCGGGGTATGGGCGAGCCAATCCGTCACCAGCAGCGTGTTGAACTCGTTGGCATGGCCGTCATCGAAGCAGATCACGAATTCGCAGCCGTCGGGACCCAATCCCTGCAGCGAATGAGGGGCGCCCGGTGGGAAATACCAGAGGTCGCCGGCTTTGACGTCGGCGATATAGGGGCGACCCTGGGTGTCGAGCACCGTGATGCGGCAGGTGCCGTAGGTCATGATCGCCCATTCGGCGGCCTGATGCCAGTGCAGCTCGCGGATGCCGCCGGCGGACAGCCGCATGTTGACGCCGGAGATCTCCTTGGAGATGGCGAAGTCCGCGACGGTGACCTGACGGGCCCAGCCGCCATTCTGGATGCGCTTCGGCGCATTGTTGAACGAGGCCCAATCCATCGGCTGACCCCCGACGTCGGTCGCGGGCGGGGTCTGCGCCGATGGGAATTGCTTGGACAGCGCGGGATTCTGCGGACCGGGATCGGTCAGGCTTCCCGGACTCTTGGCGTTTACGGCACCTTGCGGTGGCTCGTCCGGATTGCCGAAGCTTGCGGCCTGCGCACTTGCGCCGACCATGGCGGCGCCTGCCGCGGACATGGCCAGCAAGTCACGTCGTGAAAACATGTTGGGTCGCTCCTGAAATTCGTCGAAAGCCCCCCATGGCGCAGGGGCTCCCACCGCAAACATTAGCTTCCGGTTGTCGTTTCAGCTTCCGCGAACGGCGTTCTTTTTGCCGGAATGCATGGCTGCTGCGGCCGACCAGCCCGCTCCCGACGTGTGCAATTGCGAAATTCGGCTTCGTTTTGAAAAGACGGCTCTGCCCGCGTGCCCCTTAACTGGCGTGAGAACTGCCACACCGAGAGATATCGAGATGACCACGAAATCGGTTCGTCCCTATAGTGAGCCCGCCGGCGGTTGGGGTGCGCTCAAGGCGCTCAGCGAGGCCCTTCTGGTGCAACGGGCGCCGCTGAAGGGCGCGGCGACGCTGAGCCGGATGAATCAGCCGCAGGGCTTCGATTGCCCCGGCTGCGCCTGGCCCGATCCGAAGCACA
This sequence comes from Bradyrhizobium cedriense, assembly GCF_054602315.1. Taxonomy (NCBI): domain Bacteria; kingdom Pseudomonadati; phylum Pseudomonadota; class Alphaproteobacteria; order Hyphomicrobiales; family Nitrobacteraceae; genus Bradyrhizobium; species Bradyrhizobium cedriense. The sequence goes on from NZ_JBTSWB010000004.1 coordinate 615,862, forward strand.
CCTCGTCATTCGAATTTTGCGAGAATGGCGGCAAGGCGGTCGCATGGGAGACGACATCGAAGCGCTGCACGCCCGAATTCTTTGCCGAGCATACCGTCACGGAGCTCGCGCGCTGGAACGATTACGATCTTGAAATGGTCGGTCGGCTCACCCATCCGATGGCTTACGACGCCGCATCCGACCGCTATCTCCCTATGGAGTGGATCGATGCGTTCGACTTGATCGGACGAGAGCTCAGGGCGCTGCCGGATTCGAACATGGCGGAGTTCTACACGTCCGGGCGGACCTCCAACGAAGCCGCCTTCCTCTATCAGCTCTTCGTGCGCGAATACGGCACCAACAATTTTCCCGACTGCTCGAATATGTGCCATGAGGCGACCAGCGTCGGCCTGCCGCACTCGCTCGGCGTCGGCAAGGGTACCGTGCTGCTGGAGGATTTCGACAAGGCCGATTGCATCTTCATATTCGGCCAGAATCCCGGCACCAACAGCCCGCGGATGATGACCAGCCTGCGCAATGCGGCCCGGCGCGGCGCTTCCATCATCTCTTTCAATCCGTTTCGTGAGCGGGCGCTGGAACGTTTCCAGGCGCCGCAGAGCCCGGTCGAGATGATCACGCTGAGCTCGACGACGATCAGCTCGAAGCTGTTCCAGGTGCGCGTCGGCGGCGACGTCGCTGTCCTCAAGGGGATCATGAAGATCGTGGTCGAAGCCGATGAGACTGCCCGCGCCGCCGAGCAGCCGGAGATCCTGGACTGGGATTTCATTCGCGGTCACACCGTTGGCGTTGAAGCCCTGATCGACGACCTCAAGCGCACGCAATGGCCTGATATCGAACGTCAGTCCGGTCTGACGCGTGAGGACATGGAGTATGCGGCTGGTGCCTATATGAAGGCCGAGCGCGCCATCCTCGTCTACGGCATGGGCATCACCCAGCACTGGCGCGGCGCGAACAACGTCCAGCAGATCGCCAATCTCGCGCTGTTGCGCGGCAATGTCGGACGCGAGGGCGCCGGCGTCTGTCCCGTTCGCGGTCATTCCAACGTGCAGGGCGATCGCACCGTGGGGATCACCGAGGTTCCCAAGGCAGACTTCCTTGAGCGCCTGGAGCAACGCTTCGGCTTCAAGCCTCCGGCCGCGGCGGGGCACAACGTCGTGACCGCGCTGGAGGCGATGATCCGCGGCGAGGTGAAGGCCTTCTTCGCGATGGGCGGCAATTTCGCGGCGGCCATTCCGGACTGGCAGGCGACCCAGGCGGCGCTTGGCAAGCTCGATCTGACCGTCCACGTCTCGACCAAGCTCAATCGCAGCCACCTGATTCATGGCCGCGCCGCCCTGATCCTGCCCTGCCTCGGACGCACTGAGATCGATGTGCAGGCATCGGGGCCGCAGTCGATCACGGTGGAGGATTCGATGTCGATGGTGCATGCGTCCGGCGGCCGCAACAAGCCGGCGTCGGAGCACCTGCTCAGCGAGGTCGCGATCATCGCCGGCGTCGCCAAGGCGACGCTGGGCGAGCACACGGTGGTCGATTGGGACGGCTTTGTCGCCGACTACGATCGCATCCGCGATGCGATCGAGGCTGTGTTCCCGATCTTTCAGGGCTACAATGCCCGCATCCGCGTGCCCGGCGGTTTCCATCTCACCTCGACCGCGCGCGAACGCATCTGGGCGACGCCGTCGGGCAGGGCGAACTTCCTGGTCTATCCCGGTTGCGGCGAGGATCCGCCGCAAAGCGATCCCGATTTCCTCTGGCTCACCACCATACGCAGCCACGACCAATACAACACCACGCTCTACTCGATGTCCGACCGCTACCGCGGCGTGTTCGGCCAGCGCGACGTGGTCTTCCTCAACGAGTATGAGCTGAAGAAGCGGGGGTTGGCCGACGGCGATCGCGTCGACCTGATAACCGGATCGACCGATGGTGCCGAGCGGATCGTGCGCAACTTCCGTGTCGTGGCCTATTCCTTCCCAACCGGCTGCTGTGCCGCCTACTATCCGGAGACCAATCCGCTGGTCCCGCTCTATGCCCGTGACCCCCTCAGCTTTACGCCGTCGTATAAGGGCGTCCCGATCCGCCTGGTGCGTTCGGCCGCTACGGGAGAATAGCGGCAGCGCTGGAACGGTCACGTTTCGGCTTGGAGGTCGAAGCGCGGCGAGACTGCCGCGGCGGCGGTCGGCAGGGTGAACCAGAAGCGGGCGCCGCCATTCGCGCCATGGCCTTCGGCGCCGATCCGGCCGCCATGCGCTTCGACGATCGACCGGCAGATGGGCAGTCCCATGCCCATCCCGCTCTCCTTGGTCGTGAAGAAACTTTCAAAGAGCCGGTCGACATGTTCGGCGGCGATGCCGGGACCGTTGTCTTCCACGGAGCAGCATAACGTGGTCGCGTCCAGCGTGACCGTGCTGATGACGATCCGGCGATCGTCATATCCGGCCTGGGTCATCGCCTGCACCGCGTTGATGGCCAGATTGACGATCACCTGCTGGAGCTGGGTGCGGTCACCGAGCACCCGCGGCGCGTTCGGGTCGGGCCGGTGCACGATCGTCACCGCGCGGGATTCGAGCTCATGCCGGAGGAAGAGAAGCGCTTCCCGAACGATCTCGTCAAATGTCAGGGATGCCTGTTCCGGGGCCCTCCGGGAAGCCATTCCGTGAACGCGCGCCACGATGTTCGCCGCCCGCTGCGCATCTAGGACGATGCTTTCGATGGCCTTGCGGATCTCGACGATATCGGGAGTGGGCCTATTCAGCCATCGCAGTCCGGCGGCACCATTGGTGGCAATGGCTGCGAGGGGCTGATTGACTTCATGTGCGATCGATGCGGTGAGCTCGCCGAGCATCGAGACCCGCGCGGCATGCGCGAACTCGGCCTGTACTTGCTGGAGCTTCTGCTGGGCGCGAACACGCTGTGAGATGTCGATGGTGCCGACCAGGCTGATTTCGAGATCGTTGATGGGGCCGACCCGGGCCGTCGTGAAGAGAACGTCGACGACGCGGTCGTCCCACGTGACCATCTGGGTCTCTTCCTCGAAGTTCGTCTCGCCGCGATAACGGGACTCCATGGCTCGCCTGAACGTGTCGGGACGCTCCTTCCAGGTCTCGGCCATGGAACGTCCGACATAATCGTTGACGCCGCCGCCAAACATCTCGATGGCGCGTTCGTTGGCCTCTTGAATCGTGAGCGCATCCATGCAGGTTCGGAGGAATTCAGGATGGCTGTCGAAATAGGCACTGAGGTCCTTGACGCCTTCGGCGCGCAATTTGCGGAACAGCACGACCATCCTGCTGGCATCGAGCTGCCGGAATGCGATCGGCATGCGGGTGAACAGCTGGCGGTATCGCTGCTCGCTCCGCTCCAGCTCGGCATTGGTCTTCTTCTGCGCGGCGATGGTCAAACTGATCACCACAAGCGAAGCGGCAATAGAGGCGGCGAATGCGATCGCGGTGAAGCTGAAGCCGAGCAGGGAGGAAGTAAACGACAACAGACTCAGGGCAACACTACCCCAGGCCCATAGCGGAGCCCCGTCCCGAAGGGGCCGGCCCGCGAGTACACGGCGCCACCATCGCTGGGGCTTTGCGGGGATTGCCCCATCCACGGGTTCGATCGTCATCCGAAAGATCTAGCGCGCCGCCCAACAGTCGTCTTTTGCAATGTCGCAGATACTTTGTCAAAAAGCACGGGGCTGCGATCCGGCTGGTCGCTGGCTGCGAGCCTAGACATCGCTGCTGTTGGTTCGGTCACGCCGAACCGTTCTTCGAACGCGGCGACGTTGACGATGCCGCGGCGGTGGGTGCCGTCGCCGATCTTGCGGACGCCCTCCCAGGCTTCGACCTCGAACAGCACGCTCTTGGCCTCGACCGCGACGACCCGCGCAATCGCGCGCACGGTGTGGCCGACCGGTGTTGCCGCGAGGTGGCGGATATTGACCGTCATCCCGACGCTGACATGGCCTGCGGGCAGGAACGGCTGAACCGCCGATCCGGCGGCCATTTCCATGTGCAGGATCATCATCGGCGTGCCGTAGACTTCAGGCATTCCGGGGACCACGTGGCCGACCGTCATCTCGGGCGAGACGGTCACCAGTTTTTCGGCGATCATGCCGGTCGTCAGTTTCTCAAGCGGATTCATGGTTCAATTCCGTCTCTGCTTCGGTCGTGGATGGGGTGGATGTCTTGGCTGCCTGGGGCTTGCGTCCTGTGAACCGGTTACCGAGCCTATCGAGATAGAGATAGACGACCGGCGTGGTGTAGAGCGTCAGGATCTGCGACAGCATCAGGCCACCCACGATCGTGTAACCGAGCGGCTGTCGCAGCTCGGCGCCGGTGCCGGAGCCGATCATCAGAGGCACGCCACCGAGCAGTGCAGCCATCGTCGTCATCAGGATCGGACGGAAGCGAAGCGTGCAGGCCTGATAGATCGCTTCCTCGGGGCTGAGCCCGTGCCGTCGTTCCACCTCGAGCGCGAAATCGACCAGCATGATGCCGTTCTTCTTGACGATGCCGATCAGCAGAATGATGCCGATGATGGCGATGACGCTGAGATCCATGTGGACGACCAGCAGGAGCAGCAGCGCGCCGATACCCGCGGAAGGCAGTGTCGACAGGATCGTGATCGGATGGATCAGGCTCTCATAGAGTACGCCGAGGATGATGTAGATCACGATCAGTGCGGCCCCTATCAACAACGGCGTGCCGGACAGGGAGGACTGAAACGCCTGGGCGTTACCCTGGAACGACGCCGACAGCGAGGCGGGCTTTCCAGTGTCCTTCTCGATCTTCTGGATCGCCGTCACCGCATCGCCCAGCGCGACGCCTGGCCGAAGATTGAATGAGATCGTCACCGAGGGAAACAGGCTCTGGTGATTGATCAGGATGGGCGCAGGCTTGATGACGGCGTGGACCAGCGTGCTGAGCGGGACCTGCTGCCCGCTGGCCGAGGTCAGGTAGATGTCCTTGAGTGCCTCTGGTCCATACTGGAAGCGCGGATCGACCTCCATCACGACATGGTACTGGTTCAGCGAGGTGAACATGGTGGAGACGATGCGCTGGCCAAAGGCATCGTCGAGCGCATTGTCGATCGTCGTGGGCAAGATGCCGAAGCTCGAGGCGACCTCGCGATTGACGGTGACCTCCAGCCGTGGGCCGGCATTGGCCTGGTCGCTTGCGACGTCGGTGACGAGGTCGAGCGCGCGCAGCTTCTCAAGGAAGATCGCCGACCAGTGGGTCAGCTCGCTGGAATCGGCATCCGTCAGCGTGTACTGATACTGCGTCTTCGACAGGCGCGCGCCGATTGTGATGTCCTGCGCAGCTTGCATGTAAAGCGTGATGCCCTGGATGTGAGCCAGTCGAGGGCGCAGCCGGTTGATCACCTGGTCAGCGCTCGCCTTGCGCTCCGGTTTCGGCTTCAGCACGATGAAGATGCGCCCCTGGTTGAGCGTCGCTGTCGGGCCGCCCGGACCGATATAGCTCGCCACCGACTGGATGGCGGGATCCTTTGAGAGGACGTCCACGATCGCCTGCTGGCGTTCGGACATCGCGGGGAAGGAGATGTCCTGGGCAGCCTCGGTGATTCCGACGATCTGTCCGGTGTCCTGCTGCGGGAAGAAGCCTTTCGGGATGATCACGTAGAGATAGCCGGTCAACGCGATGGTCGAGAGCATGACGAGCAGCGTCACGAAGCGATGTCGTAAGACGACGCGCAAGCCCCGCGCGTAAAGCGCAAGGACGGCATCGAAGCCGCGTTCGAACAGCAGATAGATGCGGCCGTGCTTCCTTCGCGAACCATCCTTCAGAAGGCGTGCGCACATCATCGGCGTCAGGGTCAGCGAGATGATCAACGACAGCAGCAGAGCGGCGGTAATGGTGACGGCGAATTCCTGGAACAGCTTGCCGACGTATCCGCCCATCAGGAAGAGCGGGATGAACACTGCGATCAGCGACAACGTGATGGAGACGATCGTGAAGCCGATCTCGGCGGAGCCCTTGAGTGCCGCCTCGATCGGCGTCATGCCCTGCTCGAGATGCCGCACGATGTTCTCGATGACGACGACCGCATCGTCGACCACGAAGCCGACGGCGATCGACAGTGCCATCAGCGAGAGGTTGTCGAGGCTGTAACCGAGCACGTAGAGGACTGCGAACGTTCCGATCAGCGCCAGCGGAACTGTGATCGCTGGAATGACGGTGGCCCAGAAATTCCGCAGGAACAGGAATATGACCATCACCACCAGGGCTACCGTCAGCAGCAGCGTGAATTGAACGTCGGAAACCGCAACGCGAATCGTGGCGGTGCGATCGGCGGCGATCGTCACTTTGATCGCCGGCGGAACGGAGGCCTGCAGCTGCGGCAGCAGCTTCTTGATTCGGTCGACGGTCTGGATCACGTTGGCGCCGGGAACGCGCTGGACCGCGAGGATGACGGCACGCTCCTTGCCGTACCAGCCGGCCAGAAGATCGTTCTCGGGTGCCTCGATCGCCGTCCCGACGTCGCGGATTCGCACCGGCGAGCCGTTGCGATAGGCGATGATGAGGTCTTCGTAAGCGGAGGGCTTCAGCAGCTGGTCATTGGTGTTCAGCGTGTAAGTGACGCGCGGGCTGTTGAACGTGCCCTTGGGCAAGTCGACATTGGCGCCGGCGATGACGTTGCGGACGTCTTCGAGACCGATGCCGCGGGCAGCAAGCGCCTGCGGATTGACGCGAACACGGATCGCGGGTTTCTGCTGGCCGCCGATTCCGACGAGGCCCACGCCCGGCACCTGCGAAATCTTCGGCAGCAGGATGTTTTCCGCATAGGCATCGACCGTGGTCAGGGGCAGCGAGTCCGACGTTAGTGCGATCAGCATGATCGGCGTCTCCGCCGGATTCACCTTCCTGATCGTCGGCGGGTAGGGGATGTTTGGCGGCAGGAAGGGGCTGGCGGCATTGATCGCGGCCAGCACGTCCACCGCTGCGCTGTCCACCGTACGCGACAGCTCGAACTGCACCGTGAGCTGGGCCACGCCGAGCGCGCTGGACGAGGTGAGCTGGGTGATGCCGGGAATTTGGCTGAGCTGCTGTTCGAGCGGCGTGGCGAGTGACGAGGCGATGGTGCCCGGATCGGCGCCGGGCAATTGCGCCGAGATCTGGATCGTCGGGTAATTGACGTTCGGCAGTGCCCCGACCGGCAGCAGTGGATAGGCCGCAAGGCCGCACAGCAGCAAGCCGGCCATCAGCAGGGCGGTTGCGATCGGCCGCAGGATGAAGGGCGCCGAGAGGTTCATGGGATCGCGTCCTGCACGGCGCTCTGTAAGTCGGCTTCCTGCGCAGCTTTGCCATGCAATTCCCGGACGCGGCTGCCTTCCGTCAGCCGATACTGGCCGTCGACAACGACCACGTCACCTGACTTCAGCCCTTGGTCGATCAGCGCCTGGCCATCACTGATCTGTGCGACGTGAACAGGGCGCAAGGTGGCCGTCTGGCTGTCGGTCACGACATAGACATAGCTGCCGTTCGGGCCCTGCTGCACGGCCGAGCCCGCGACAGTGAGCGCGTCTTTCTGAATTTCGAGCAGCAGGCGCGCGTTCACAAGCTGGCCCGGCCAAAGCCGGCGCTCACGATTCGGGAACACCGCCTTGAGCTGGACGGTGCCGGTCGTCCCCGCGATCTCGTTGTTGACCAGCAACAGCGTGCCTTCGTCGAGCTTCATCTTGTTGTCCTGGCTGTAGGCAATGACCTTCAGCGGTCCCTTCGCAGCGTGCGCCTGGATTGCGGGCAGGTCAGTCTGCGGCAGGGTGAACAGCAGCGAGATCGGTTCGATCTGGGTGACGACGACGAGACCATTGGGATCGGTCGGATGGATCACATTGCCGACATCGATCTGGCGGACGCCCGTGATGCCGGGAATGGCCGACGTCAGGCGCGTGTAGCTGAGCTGGACGTTGGCCTGATCGATCAGCGCCTGGTCGGCCTTCACGGCGGCCTTGAGCTGCGCCACCTGCGCCGTTTGCGTCTCGATCAGTTGTGGGGTCGCGTAGCCTTTGTCGCCAAGCTGATTGTAGCGTGAGAGATTGGCCTCGGCGTTCACGAGCTGCGCCTGGTCCCTGTCGCGGTTGGCCGTCAGTTGCTCGATCTGTGCTTCGTAGGGACGCGGGTCGATCTGGGCAAGCAGGTCGCCGGCCTTAACGGCTTGTCCTTCAGTGAAGGCGACCTTGACGATCTGCCCCTGGATCTGGCTGCGCACGACGTCGGTGTTGTAAGCGATAACCGTGCCGATGCCGCGCAGATAGATCGGCACGTCCTTGCCGGTGACGGTGGCTGCGACGACCGGCACGGCAGCGGGCACCGGCGCGGCCGCCGCGGGCGGCCTGTAGTCGCTGCTGTGGAACCAGAGGCCTGCGCCGATCAGGATCGCGGCGAGAGCAACCAGCGCAAGGGTGAGGTTCCGTTTCACGGTGATGGTCCTTCTTGATCTCAGGGATTGCCGGAAGCGTTGATTGAATTTGTGCTGCCCATGGAGGTAGGGCCGGGCACCGGCAGGGACGGACTGATTCCGGCGCCGCCGAGCTCGGTGGATCCGAGCGGAATCCCGACGCGCCCGACCGTCGACATCGAGGGAGGCAAGGCTGGTTGGGTCGTCGTACCGTCGGAGCAGCCGAGTGACGGGCTTCCGGAGAGTCCGCCGCCGTCAAACAGGGCTCCCGACGATCCGGGATTTTCTGGAAGGGGGCAGTTCGTCATTCCTTGCGAAGGACTGATCGGGGATACGCCGGGTGTGGCGATTTCGGTCGAGCCCAGCGGAATGCCTTCAGGCCGCGTGGAGCCCAGGTTGAGCGGCGAGGTTGCAGACATGCCGACAGGAGGCAGCGTCGTCGGCAGCGTCGTTTGCGCATTTGCCGCGGCCGGGATCAGCCATGTCAGGCTAGTTGCGAGCGCAACGCCCAGATGCATCGATGCAAATCGGCGGCATTTGAAGCGGTTCAGTGAGAGCTGTTCTCGCATGGGCTGCTCCGGATCCTTTCATTCGTGCGGAACGGTAGGGAGCGGCCGGCGTGCCGGTATTCCCTGAACGCACGTCCCGCTGTCTGGCCGCACGATAGAAAGCTATCCACCTCCGGGATCATTGGGGCCCCTTCCGAAGCAGTCGCTTTGCCTCGGACACTTCCCGGCGGCACGTGGCGATGTCGCTGGAACGGTCCGCGGCGCGCGCGCGGTCGAGGGCATCGAGCGCGAACCGAAGGTACACTCCGCTCGCGCCTTCCGCCTGCGCCAGCGATCGTGGCGTGGGCTGACGACCGCGCAGTGCATCGAGGCCTTCCGGGCTCCAGCCATGTGCGCCGGCATTGTTCTCAATTGCGGCGTCCAGCTGTGCCTGGACACGTCCGATCGAATTCTCGCAGGACGCTGCACGAGCTGGGAATGGCGTCTGCAGGAGGATTATAGCGGCGGCTGCAATCCGAATGAGTGAATTCGATGTCATCGTCGATCCTTCGTGTCGCTAGCGAAGCCTTTCTCGAATGACAGGACTGATACGCGCCGTCTTTCGCTTGCGAACGTCGGCTGCTTTGCATGCGCACGAGATCGTGCCATCAAAGAAACCGGAGTGTGAGTTCGATCAGAGCTGCGGCCGATGATTCCCGGCGTGCGAAGTGGCAAGGGCCGTTATTTGCCGAAATACGCAGGCAAGCGGCCAACCTAGTGTCGCGTCGTTCCAACCCGGAGTGATCCCGACATGAAGCACCTCAACGCAGGTCTCGCCTTTGCTGCAGCCCTTTCCCTGTCCGCGAGCGTCGCTCCGGCGCATGCGGAACCCCTTAAGAACATTGTCCTGGTGCACGGCGCCTGGGTAGATGCGTCCGGCTGGAAGCCGGTCTACGAGATTCTGACCAAGGAAGGCTTCCGCGTGACCATGGTGCAGGAGCCTGAGACCTCGTTCGCCGACGATGTCACGGCGGCCAAGCGCATTCTCGATCTCCAGGACGGCCCGACGCTCCTCGTCGGCCACAGCTATGGCGGTTCGATCATCACCGAAGCCGGCGTTCACCCCAAGGTCGCCGGTCTCGTCTACGTCGCCGCGCACGCCCCCGACGTCGGCGAGGATGAATCGGCGCTCGGCAAGAAGACGCCGAGCGTGCTCGGAAAGACCGAGGGCGTCATCAAGGTCACGCCCGACAAGTTCACCTATCTCGATCCCGTGCAATTCCCGAAGCTGTTCGCACCCGATCTGCCGCGTGAGCGTGCCGAGTTCGTGGCACGCTCACAGGTCCCGGCCGCGGCACAGGTGTTCAGCACTCCGCTGACGGCGGCTGCGTGGAGGTCCAAGCCGAGCTGGGGCATCGTTGCCGGCGGCGACCAGATCATCAATCCCGAACTGGAGCGCTGGTACTACGAGCGGGCCAAGAGCCACACCACGGTGATCCCGGGCGCGAGCCACTCGGTCTACGAGTCGCATCCCAAGGAAGTGGCGGCTGTGATCACACGAGCCGCACGCAGCATTGATCAGCCAGCGACCCGCTGACGACGTGTTTGCCGGTCCTGACGCACGGCCGGTGAAAAGAAGGGCGGCGGGAGAGACAGCACTTCCGCCGCCCCGATTATCCCATCCGGAGAATTCCCATGAGCGCGATCGAGACGACCAGCACCAGTCGCGGACTGGACCGCGACAGTGAGGCGCGCCGAGGAGCTAACGCGACGACGGTCTGGCAAACCAACCGCGCCGCGCGCGATGCCCGCATCGCCGCAGGCGCCAGGCATGCCCGCGGCAAGGTCGTCGATGCACACGACGTCACGCGCCTGCTGGAGGCCGTGATCCGGCCTGGCGACCGAGTTTGCCTGGAGGGCGACAACCAGAAGCAGGCGGATCTCCTCAGTCGCGCGCTGCTGGCGGTCGATCTCTCCAAGGTCAGCGATCTGCACATGGTGCAGTCGGGTGTCGTTCTGCCCGAACATCTGGACCTGTTCGACCGCGGCGTTGCGAAGCGGCTGGATTATGCCTATTCCGGACCGCAATCGGCACGCATCGCGCGCATGCTGTTCGGCGGCAAGATCGAGCTGGGCGCGGTCCACACCTATCTCGAACTGTTCGCACGCTACTTCATCGACTTGACGCCGCACGTCGCGTTGATTGCCGCTGTCAGCGCCGACTGCGAGGGAAATCTCTACACCGGTCCGAACACCGAGGACACGCCGACCGTGGTGGAGGCAACCGCCTTCAAGGACGGCATCGTGATCGCCCAGGTCAACGACATCGTCGAGAGGGTTCCGCGGGTCGACATCCCGGCGGACCGCGTCCACTTCATCGTCAAGGCGGACAAGCCATTTTTCGTCGAGCCGCTGTTCACGCGCGATCCGGCCGCGATCACCGAGGGACAGATCCTGACCGCGATGCTCGCGATCAAGGGCATCTATGCTCCCTATGGCGTGCAGCGGCTTAATCACGGCATCGGCTTCAGTACGGCCGCGATCGAGCTCCTGCTGCCGACCTTCGGCGAGCGGCTTGGCCTCAAAGGCCAGATCGCAACCCATTTCGCTCTGAACCCGCATCCCGCACTCATTCCCGCCGTCGAGTCCGGCTGGGTCCGGCAGATCCACTCGTTCGGTTCGGAGGTCGGCATGGACGACTACATCCGCGCCAGATCCGACGTCTACTTCACCGGTCCCGACGGCTCGTTGCGCTCCAACCGTGCCTTCTGTCAGACCGCCGGGCTCTATGCCTGCGATATGTTCATCGGCTCTACGTTGCAGATCGATCTGCAGGGAAATTCGTCGACCGTCACCACCTCGCGCATTGCAGGCTTCGGCGGCGCCCCGAACATGGGAGCGGATGCCCGCGGGCGGCGTCATCCGAGCGAGCCCTGGCTGAAGGCCGGAGCGGAGGCCGATCCCGACGGCTCGGCCCTGATGCGCCGTGGCCGCAAGCTGGTCGTGCAGATCGGCGAGACGTTCGGCGACAAGAACGTGCCGCTGTTCGTCGAGAAGCTCGACGCGATCGAGCTTGCCGAGAAGCTGAAGCTCGAGCTCACGCCGGTCATGATTTATGGCGACGACGTCACCCACATCGTGACCGAGGAGGGCGTGGCCAACCTGTTGCTGTGCCGCACCGCGCAGGAGCGCGAACAGGCCATCCGCGGCGTTGCCGGCTACACCGACGTCGGCCGCCGGCGGGATCACGGCATGGTCTCGCGCCTGCGCGAGCGCGGTGTGATCCGCCGGCCGGAGGATCTCGGCATCAATCCGCTCGACGCGGATCGCAGTCTGCTGGCGGCGCGCTCGATCAAGGATCTCGTGCGCTGGTCGGGCGGACTCTACGCGCCGCCGTCGAAATTCAGGAACTGGTGAGGACGAGCAATGGAAGATCTTAGGTTTGAGCACAGCGTTCGCACCAGGGCCGGCGGCATTAGGCGGAGCGCAATCGTTGGCGTCGTCGCCTCGGGTAATCTGGAGGTGCTGGTGGAACGCGTCCTCCCGGATGCGGAATGCGCCATCGAGATCAGGACCGCGGCAGTCGGCTTCGGCGAGGTCTGGACTGCCGTAATCGGTGATTTCGTCGAGCGCTATTCGCCCGGCGGGCTGAGATTCTCGATCAATGACGGCGGTGCGCGCCCGGATACGGTCTCGCTTCGGTTGGCACAGGCGGTGCGGTTGATCACGGAGAACGGCCAATGACCGCACCACTCAAGGACGACACACCGGCCGAGCGCGCCCGCAACACCAGCTTCTACGAAGCGTCGGCCCGCATGCGGCTGGAGTTGCTGCTCGACGCCGGCAGCCTCGTCGAGTTCATCGGTCCGGAGCAGCGCGAGGTCAGTCCGCATCTGAAGATTTTTGATCTGCCCGAGCAGTTCGACGACGGCATCGTCGTCGGCCATGGCCGCCTCGATGGCTCGCCGATTTTCGTCGCCGCACAGGAGGGCCGTTTCATGGGCGGCGCCTTCGGCGAGGTCCACGGCGCCAAGCTGACGGGGCTGCTCCGCGCCGCGCGCCAGATCGGCTCGATCCCCGTGCTGATCCTGTTCGATACCGGCGGCGTCCGGTTGCAGGAAGCCAATGCCGGCGAGCTCGCGATCGCTGAGATCATGCGCGCTGTGATGGAGGCGCGCAGCGCCGGCGTGAAGGTCATCGGGCTGATCGGCGGGAGGTCCGGATGCTATGGCGGTGGCGGCCTAATCGCAGGCTGCTGCTCGGCTCTCGCCGTCTCGGAGCCCGGGCGCATCGCTGTGTCGGGTCCGGAAGTCATCGAGACCAATCGCGGCGTCGAGGAGTTCGACTCCCGCGACCGCGCGCTGGTTTGGCGCACCATGGGCGGCAAGCATCGCCGGCTGCTCGGCGCCGCCGATGTCTTTGCCGATGACAATGTGCAGGATTTTCGCGAGGCCGCGCTGGAGCTGCTGGGCCTGATCGGACCTTTCGGCCTCGACAGCTTGAAGGCAGAGCAGCAGCGGCTTGCCGACCGGCTAAGCCGCTACGGCGCCTGCTTGGATGCCGTCGACATCTGGGCGGCGCAAGGCATCGCGCATGCTGAAGCGGTTCCGGAGCTGCCGGCCGATCAGTTCATTACGCTCGCCGACAGGATCGGGAGGACCAGCCGTGACGCTCGATGACATTCTCGCCTCGCTCTTCCCCGACGGCCATGAGATTGAGAACGACAAAGGCGTCCTTCTCGGCTCGGCGACGCTGCGATGCGGCGACAAAATGCTCGTCCTCGGTGTCGCGGATCGAACCGCCTTGGGCGTCGACGAGGCGATCAGATTGTCCGGCCATCTCCTGGAATCGATCGGGCGAGACTCTGGGCCGATTCTGGTGCTCGTCGACAGCGACAGCCAGCGCATGAGCAAGCGCGACGAGTTGCTCGGGCTGAACGAATTCCTGGCGCATCTGACGAAGGTGCTGATCCATGCGGACCTGAATGGCCGCCCGACCATCGGCCTTCTGTACGGTCACTCGGCCGCCGGTGCCCTGCTTGCGACGGGTCTTGCAACCCGCGTGCTGGTCGGGTTGCCCGGCGCTGATCCCGCGGTGATGGATCTGCCGTCGATGGCGAAGGTCACCAAGCTGTCGATCGAGGCGCTGCAGGAGAAGGCGAAGTCGACGCCGGTGTTCGCCCCGGGACTGTCCAACCTCGCACAGATGGGCGCCGTTCACATGACATGGAGCAATGCCACCTCGCTCGCCGACCAGCTGGAGGCGTTGCTCGCCGACATGCCGGCCTTGCAGGATCGGCGGGATGCGCTCGGCAAGGAGCGTGGCGGGCGGCTCAAGGCCGCCGATATCGCGGAGCGCGTTCATGACCTCGCCCTGCAAGCACGGTGAGCGCCCACCGGGTCGTCACGACCTCGTCTTCGTCAGCCCCGCGGGATGGCGCGAGATGTTGGACGCGCGCCACGATCTCACGACCGATGCGCTAGTCGTACGTTGGGCCAAAATGGGATGGCCGACGATCAGGCGGCGCCCTCTGCCATGCGAGGCAAGCGGCCTAGCTTTAGGCCTGCCCTTGCCGCCCTCGGCCGGCAAGAAGCGGATCTCCCTTTTGGTTGATATCGACCGCGTCGCCTCGGTCGCGAGACCGCCGTCGCTGCGGCAGGCGCGGGCCTACGCGCCGCGCAGCTGGTGGCCGACGCTCGACCGGCTCGACATGCTGGCGCGTCGCCGTGCGGTGGACGCGCGCGTGTTCGGCAGCCTGGCCTGGCAATCGTTGACCGGGCTCGACTACGTCACCAGTCACTCCGATCTCGATGTCCTGTTCGAGTTTCGCCGCGAAACCGACATCGATCGCTTCGTCGCCGATGTCGCCGAGATCGAGGTCGATGCGCCGATGCGGCTCGATGGCGAGTTGATGGGCGCCGACGGCGCCGCGGTCAACTGGCGCGAACTTCACGGCGGCGCACGCGAGCTTCTGGTCAAGAGCATCGAGCGCGTGGTCCTGCTCGGCAGGCATCAATTCATGTCGGGAGCGATGGGATCATGATCACCAACGCCGCAAGAGGCGTGGAACGGCCGGTTCTGCGCCGGGCGCAGATCGCGCCCGATCTCTCCGCCATCGGCACCGTCGCTGCCGATTGCCTCGTCAAGGAGCTCGAAACCTGGCCGAAGCCGGGGCTCGTGAGCCATGTCGACAACGGCAGTCACGATGATATGGATGCGGGCACGTTTCGTCGCAGCGCTGCGGCGATCAGGCCCTATCTGCAGCGCCTGGCCGATGCGGGCGCGCTCGGCTGCGGCATGGGGCGGCTGCGGATCATTGGCCTTGAGGCGGAGCGCGCCATGCTGGCGGCAACTGCGGGGATCAACACGCACCGTGGCGCGATCTTCGGGCTTGGCCTGCTCTGCGCGGCGGCCGGCGCGAAAGCCGGCGGGTTGGTCGATCCCGGGCTTCCGCTTGGCGATGTCGTGGCCCGCCTGTGGGGCGACAGCATACTCGATGGTCCGGTGTTGCTGCACAGCCATGGCAGCGTGGCCCGCCGCCGCTTTCGCGCGGGCGGTGCACGTATCGAAGCCGCGAAGGGATTTCCCAGCGTCTACGGGATCGGCTTGCCCGCCTTGCGCAGAGCAGCTGTCGTTGTGAAGGATACGGAGGCCGCCCGGGTCGAGGCATGCTTTGCCCTGATCGCATTCGTCGAAGACACCAACCTGCTGCATCGTGGTGGGCTCGACGGCCTTCACTTTGCACATGATGCGGCGCGCCGCTTCATCGCTTCGGGCGGCGTCAGCGCATCCGGCTGGCGTGCGCGGGCGCAGTCGATCCACGAAAGCTTCGTCGCCCGCCGTCTCAGCCCGGGTGGATCGGCCGATTTGCTTGCAATGACGCTCTTCGTCGACGCCCATGAAAGGCCGGGTCCATGATGTCCAATGCGATTGTGATGGCGCTGGTGCCGGTCTTCTTCGTTCTGTTGCTGGGCTATGCCGCCGGAAAATTTCATATCGTTGACAATCTTCACGTCGACGCCCTCAACGCACTGGTGATGGATTTTGCGCTGCCGGCCTCGCTGTTCGCGGCGACGGCATCGGCGTCGCGCCGTGAGATGATCGAGCAGGTCCCGCTCTTCCTGGTGCTCGGGGTGACGATGCTGCTGCTCTATCTCGCTTGGTATTTTGCCGCACGTGGGTTCTCTAATGTCGCCCGGTCGGAAGCATCGCTACAGGCGTTGACGATTGGCTTTCCGAATCTCGCCGGCGTGGGCCTTCCGATCATGACGTCAGTCGTGGGGCCGGCCGGCACGGTGCCGGTTGCCGTCGCATTGGCAGCGGGCTCGATCCTCATCAGTCCGCTGACCCTGATCATGGCGGAAATAGGCGTCGCCAAGGCTCGCGGTGAGCAAATGGCGGCGCGGCAGGTCCTGACGGCAATTCGACGCGCGATCACCAAGCCGGTGGTGCTCGCGCCCGCGCTTGGCATCCTGTTTTCGTTGTCGGGTGTGAGCCTCGACGCGTTGGCCCATGCGAGCCTCGCGTTGATTGGAAGTTCGGCTGCCGGCGTCGCCCTGTTCCTCACCGGAGCCATTCTGTCGGCACAGTCGTTCCGGCTGGATTGGAAGATCGTTGCTGCGACGGCGGCCTCGGACGTCGTTCGACCGCTGCTGGCCGTTGCGGTCATTCACGTCATTCCGATCGCGCCTGATCCCGCGAAGACGGCCATTCTGCTTGCCGCGGTGCCCTCGGGCTTTTTCGGCATCCTGTTTGCCGTCAACTACCGGCTGGATTCCGCAAGGGCAGGGTCCATGGTCATCGCCAGCACTGGATTCAGCGCCGTGAGCCTGGCGATCGCGATCGCACTGCTGTTTCCTCGTTAGGCCGCCACCATGACGCTTGCGATCCTCTGCGCAGGGCAAGGCGGCCAGCATCCGGACATGTTCGCCCTCACGGGCGGCGCGCCGGAGGCCGCGCAGCTGTTTGCGCATGCGGCGGCATTGCTCGGTGGCAGCGATCCGCGCGAATTCGTCCGCGATGAACCCGATGAAACCCTGCACCGCAACCGTGCCGGTCAGATTCTCTGCACCTTGCAGCCGCTCGCCGCAGCGTGTGCGCTTGCAGATGTCATTCCGCGTGGCGTCATCATTGCCGGCTATAGTGTCGGCGAAGTCGCGGCCTGGGGTGTCGGCGGCTTGTTCGATGCGACCGCCACGCTCGATCTGGTGGCGCGCCGCGCCGAGGCCATGGATGCGGCCACGCGCGCCGGTGACGGACTGATCTTCGTCCGCGGTCCTTCCCGGAACGAGGTCGATCGTCTTTGCGAACGCCACGGCGCAGCGGTCGCCATCGTCAATCCGGGCGATGCCTTTGTCATCGGAGGCGGCCGTGAGGCGCTAAGCGAGTTTGCCAGAGACGCGCGGGCGATGCACGCTAGGATCGTCGCGTTGCCGGTTGAGGTTGCCTCCCACACCGAGCGGCTTGCCGTGGCATCTACCGTCTTTCGTGAGACATTGCGCGAGGCGTCGATGATATTCCCGCCGAGGAGCGGAGTGCGCATTCTGAGCGGAATCGATGCCGCTCCGGTCGTCTCGCGCGAGACCGGTCTCGACAAGCTCGCAGCGCAGATCTCGCAGACCGTGCAATGGGCCGATTGCCTGCAAGCCTGTGTCGAAGCGGGCGCGACGGGGTTTCTCGAGCTCGGGCCGGGACATGCGCTGAGCGGCATGGTTGCGGAAATCGGGGCGGGACTTCCGGCTCGCTCGTTCGATGATTTCAGGAGTCTTCAGGGCGTCCGCGCCTGGGCTGCGCGCCACCTGAGCACCTAGCGCCGCCAAGTTCTGAGATGATGCCGTCTATCGTGTCCCGCTGTAAAACAAAAAGGGGGCCGTCCTTTGGGGGAGGACGGCCCTTAGATGCTCGTATGCCCAGGGAGGAGGGAGGCTCGAGCGGTGACTTGGGGGGCTTAGTCACCTAACGCACACAGCATCGCCGATCCCGCGGCCGAAGTATTTCGCGAACCCCGGCTGTTTCTCATTTCGCATGATTTTCGAGAGGTCTGCGGGCTACATGCACGACATGACCTTGCATATCGAAAGCCGGATCGCCGCCTTTGAGCCTGGACGAAGCCGACGCGTTCCGGCTGGCGCAGGTCCAGCCTGCGGGCGTGTCACCCGCGTTGCGGACTACGGCGCGTGGCCTGCCAGCGCCTCTTCAAGGCAGCGGATGATCTCGTCACCGCTGGAGGGCTTGCCGAGATAGCAATGTGCGCCTGCGGCCATCACGCGCTGGCGCACGTTTTCGCTCGGGAATGCCGTCATGAAGATGATCGGGAAATGG
This sequence comes from Bradyrhizobium cedriense, assembly GCF_054602315.1. Taxonomy (NCBI): domain Bacteria; kingdom Pseudomonadati; phylum Pseudomonadota; class Alphaproteobacteria; order Hyphomicrobiales; family Nitrobacteraceae; genus Bradyrhizobium; species Bradyrhizobium cedriense. Next base: position 634,083 of record NZ_JBTSWB010000004.1, read on the forward strand.
CGGCCGGCGGCAATCAGCCGGGCCTGCAATTCATCGCCGGTGATAACTGGCATCTGGACGTCGGCGATCATGCACGCCGGATCTTCTCCCGGTGCGTGCCGCAGGAAATCCACGCCGGATTCGTAGGCCTTGGCCTCGTAGCCGATCGAGCGTACGAGGCTCGCAAGCGACGCGCGAACGCCTTCGTCGTCGTCCACGATCGCAATCACCGGGGTTTTGGCCATTGGCACACAATCCTGACCGCGGTGTTCCGCAAGGAGAGCATCTCCCTTTGCGCGGCCGATGACACCTTATATGCACCTGGGGCAGCCGGACCGGAATTATACTCAGGTTTGGTCCGTAGTCCTGCGGGTCTGGGAAACCCCGAGCGCCTCGGCTTTGCGGACGAGGTCTGCCAGCGACCGGACCCCCATCTTGCGCATGACGTTCCCGCGGTGGATCTTGACCGTGATCTCGCTAAGGCCGATCCGGGCGGCGACCTGCTTGTTCATCAGGCCGGCCGTGACATGGCCCATCACCTCGCGCTCGCGCGCCGTCAGGGTCTCGTACTGGGCGCGGATATCGTCTCTGGTCGCGGCTTCGGCACGGTGTTGCGCGTCGCGCTCGAGCGCCGCCGTCACCGCATCGAGCATGTCCTGGTCGCGAAACGGCTTGGCGAGGAAATCGACCGCGCCGGCCTTCATGGCACGCACCGACATCGGGATGTCGCCGTGGCCAGTCATGAAGATGATGGGATGTCTGATGCCCTGCCGGACGAGCTGGCTCTGCAGGTCGAGCCCGCTCACGCCGGGAAGGCGGACGTCCAGCACGATGCAGCCGGGGCAGTCCGGCAGCAACCCACCGAGCAGTTCGGCGGGCGATGCGAACAGGAGCGTCTCGAGCCCGACGGAACGGAACAGGCTATCGAGCGAGGCGCGGATCCCTGCGTCGTCATCGACGATGATGACGACCGAGTTGAAGGATTGGGCAGGTGGTTGCACTTGGTCTAGTCGTGTCATGGTCTGGGGTGTTCTTGGCTGTACGGCAGTGTCAGGCGGAATGTCGCGCCCGCGCCGGGCGCGCTCTCCACCGACAACTGGCCGCCGTGAGCTTCCACCGTCGTCCGGCAGATCGCAAGTCCCATGCCCATGCCATCGCGCTTGGTCGTGAAGAACGGATTGAAAAGGCGCGGCAAGTCTTCGGGCTGGATGCCGGGGCCGCTGTCCTGTACCGCGATGGCGAGACGCTCGTCGTCGAGGGCACTGGCGCGCAGCTTGACGGTTCGGGAACCAGGCTGGCCCGACATGGCCTGGCCGGCATTGACAAGCAGATTGACGAGCACCTGCTGAAGCTGGATCCGGTCGCCGCGGACCGGCTTCAGGCCCTGCTCGACCTCGAAGGTGAGGAGGACGTCGTCATTGGCGAGCTCCCGCTCGACCAGAAGGGCCGCTTCTTCGACGATCTCGGCGATATCGAGACTGCCGTGCTCGACCGGCGCCTTCTTCAGGAAGGTTCGGATGCGCGCCACGATCTCGCTGGCACGGCGGCCTTCCGCGACGACCTGGACGATGGTGGCCCCGACCTCGTCCAGATCGGGGACCTCGCGCCGCAGCCAGCGCAGGCCGGCCTCGCCGCTGGTGACGATCGCCGCCAGTGGTTGGTTGACCTCGTGGGCAATGGAGGCGGTGAGCTCGCCGAGGGTGGCGACGCGTGCGGCATGTGCGAGCTCCGCCTGAGCCGCGAGCAAGGCATCCTGCGTCTGCCGGCGCTCGGTGATGTCAACGACGAAGGCGAGCACGTTGCGATCACCGTCTGGCCCGGAGGGAAAGGTGATCGTGAACAGCACGGGAACCTTGCGGCCATCGAGCCTGACCAGCTCGGTCTCGCCTTCGTAGAATGGCTCGCCTTCCGCGAAAGCGGTCAATGCCCCGAGGAAACTTCGGTCGTTCTCGCCGAGAAGCAGGTCCACATTCTCTATAAAGGCCGCGGCGTCGTTTGCCCCTGCCATCTTCAGCAGGGCCGGATTGAGGTCAGTGATTTTGGCGAGCCGGCGGGCTTGCCGGACGAAGTCGGGATGTTGCGTCAGATAGTCACGCAGGCCGATTCCTGCTGGCCCCAGCGATTGCAGCGCGGCCCGCAGATCGCTCCAGTCTTCTTCGACCACGCCGATCCGGCTTGCGTCGAACATCCGGCGGTATCGCTGCTCGCTCTTCATCAGCGCGCTGTGCGCGGCGACACGGTCGGTGACGTCGGTATGAGTTTCGAGCACCCCGACCGGCCTGCCGAGACGGTCGTGCTGCAGGGCCCATCGGGCATCGACGGTGAGCACGGCTCCGTCTTTCGTCCGCTGCTGCACGCGGCCTTCCCATCGGCCGGTGTCGAGCAGGCCGGCTTCGATGACCTCGCGCCGATCGGGATATGTGGTGCGCAGAAGGCTGTCAGCCAGCTGCCCGAGCGCCTCGTCGGCCGACCAGCCGTAGGCCTGCTCGGCGGTCTTGTTCCAGAAAGTGATCACGCCGCCCCGATCCCTTGCGAAGATCATGTCATGCGAAAGGTTGAGTAGGCGCGCCTGCGCCGCCAGGTGCTTCGTCGCCGCTTGATTCTGCAGCGCCAGCAAGGTCGTGATCCCGATCGCTGCAAGGCTCACCAGTGCGCGAACGGCGGGCGAGGCGAAGCTCTCCAGATCATGCGACAGGACATAGGCTACAATCGTCAGGACCACACAGCCGGCTGCAGCAACGATCGTATCGTCGCGCCGGTTGGTCTTGGCCGCGAGCAGGATCGCGACCACATAAAGAACCGCGACCGCTCCCTCGAGCGGGGTCAGCACGTCAACCAGAAAAACCGCGACGGCGAGGATGGCGGACCACAGCCGCAAACCAACGTGGCTCATGGATGAACCCGTGGTCTGATCATGACTCGTCATATGTCGCTTGAAGTCGTTCTTCTCATGCCGCCGGCGTTGATGCCGCGATTTGCTCGCGTCCACAACATCCAGTCGCACGATTTTCGTGCTCTTGTGGAAGACTTGTCGGACGGCACAATCCGGCGAAAGCGCCGGCAGGCGGCGTTCTCCAGAAAACCCAGGGAATTCGAGTGACTTCGCCGGCGACTGCTCCCGAAAAAGCGCGTCAACTTACCGCAGACGCATCGCCCCACGGTGCTGATCTCCCCGCGTGGCCAGAAGGTGTCGCCTCGGTGCGCTCACCATCCGAACATGCTGCGATCATACCTAGGTATGATGCGCTCAACCCGAGAATCTATCGACGCACCCGCGCGTAGAATGGATCGCGCCGATCGCCGAATTACTCTGCCGCCATGACATTCGGACAAGCCAACCAGGCCTGGCCGGATCGAAAACGGGACAAGGAGATTCGACGATGTCGCTGCAGATGTCACGCTCACAGACGGTTAGAGATCATGGCGTTCGCGCGATCGATATCTCGGCAATCGATCGCGATCCGCTCGGGCTGTCCAGACTTCCTGACCGCTTCGACGAAGACGGAACGATGTTGTCCTTCGTTCATCTGGACGTCGCCTTGGCGATCGAGAAGAGCGCGGCAAACGTCGAGCGATCTGCCGCTCCCGGACCGGGCCTCAGGGTCTCCGCAAAACTCCTCGCGGAATCGCTTCCTGAGAGCGAGCGTGCGATTGCAGCATCAGAATCGATCGATCCGGTCGTGCGGCGCCTGTCGGATGCGCTCGCGGCGACCGAAGCCCAGCACGATGTCCATTCCGCGATCATGGCCGATGCGCTACGGCTTGCGATCCTCACCCGGACGTTCAGCCGACGGGCGTGTCGCACACCGGCCGAGCTTGACCCGATTGAAAGTGTTCGCGAGGAGAATGCTGGCCGGGTCGTGCGGTCGCTGCAGAGTTGGCGCCTCAAGCGCGTCCTGCAATATATCGACAAGCATCTGAGTGCCAAAATGACGCTGCAAGAGATGGCCGGCGTCGCCGGGCTGAGCAGGATGCATTTCGCTGCGCAATTCCGCGCGGCCACCGGCGTTCGGCCCCACGAATATCTGCTGAGGCGTCGCATCGAGCGCGCCCAGGAACTGCTCAAGCAGGCCGAAGTCACTCTGGTCGATATCGCCTTGACCGTAGGTTTCCAGACCCAGGCGCATTTCACGACGGTGTTCAAGCGCTTTGTCGGCGATACGCCGTATCAATGGCGCAGCGCCTATCTCGCTCAATCCATGCCGCTGCCGCGTCCAGGAGCAGGCCTGTCATGAACTATATCGGAGTTCAAGCCCTTCTGCCGCTCGCGAGCATTCATTTGATGCTGACGCATGCTGAACTTATGGGAATGATTGAGCTTGTCCGCGCTCTTGGCAATTCGTGCCGCCTGGCTGCTTGGGGACCGGGTTCAAGTGTCATCTACGCCCGTTTCACTCTGGATTTCTTTAGGGTGCTCCGGCAGGAAATCGATGAACGCGCACGCGGGCGTCTCATACCAGTTCTCCAGATCGGCAATTCCTGAATCGCAAAGACAGCAAAGCCGCCCCGGCTTCGATATCGGGGCCGATGCGGTCTCTGTCGGCCACACCGGTACCCTTCGCCGGGAGACGCGTCGCGAGGTGAGCCCAACGCGGCCGAGGCAGAGGCGGCTGAAGGCTTCGCCGTTGCCGACGGGGATGGCCGGCGGCGGCGCAGCTTCCAAGGCGTGCACGCCGCGCTTGATGGCCAACCGCGAACTGCGCGAGGAATGGCCCAACCGATGAAGTCGCCGGCGACATCCGCCGGCATCCTCGGCGTGCCGATGAGCTCCAACGCTCGGTGAGCGCGGCTGGCTCGTTCGGGGCCAAAATTGCGCGCAGGACGGCCGCAATCGATCGAGATTGAAGGTCCGAGCGGCCAGCTCAGGCATCGCGACCTTAGACGACAGCCGTACAAACGAAATCAAGCGGCTTCGAGGGCATTTCCGAAAGCCGCGAACAACAGCAATATGAAGTGATTTCAGTTGGTTAGATGGCCTTAAACGCCCTTAGACAAAGGGGGATTCCGCTCCAAGCTGCAGACGAGGGTCGGATTCCCTTCGCCCGTTCCAAGCCGCCTGCCGTCGAATGTTTGTGCGAGCCGAAGTGACGCGCGCACCGTCGTGCGTTGCGCCAAGTTTCCAATATATTAGCCTCCAACTGCCGGCATGCCCTGTTGCCTTGGCTAAGCTCGTTGCGTCCGGGCGGCATGCGTCGTTTCGCAGGGTAACGCTTGGATGAAGGCAGGCCTCAAACATGGACCAGCAGAAACTCGATCGCGCGATCGGCCGCCGCCTGAAGACGCTGAGGACGCAGGCGGGCATGACGTTGAACGAGCTTGCGGCGCGCTCCGGCGTCAGCCGCGCCATGATCGGGCGGGTGGAGCGGGCGCAGAGCAGTGCTACGGCTGCGCTGCTCGGAAAACTCTGTGCGGCACTCGACGTCTCGCTGAGCGATGTCGTCGCTCTGGCCGAGAAGCCGCCGGAGCGCTTGGTGCGGCTCGCCGACCAGCCGCATTGGCGCGATCCCGAGAGCGGCTATCGCCGCCGCCACGCTTCGCCGACCGATGCTGCGAGCGGAATCGAGATCATCGTCGTCGACCTGCCGGCTGGCTCGCGGGTGCCGTACAGCCCCTGGGGTCGCAACGCCTTCACCCAGCAGCTGCTGATGCTGGAGGGCGCGATCGCCGTGCATATCGATGCCAAGGCGGTGCGGCTGCGCGAGGGCGATTGTCTGGATTTCGACGTGATGCGCGCTGTGATCTTCGAGAACGAAACGAAGCAGGACGCGCGCTACATCATCATCACGCGGCGCGGCGCCTCCTACGGGAAGATGTGACATCATGGAGTGGAGACCCTAACGATGCAGATCCGCACCGGCGACACCTACGATCCCCGCGTCATCGCGCTGCTCGACCATCACGTCACGGCAGCGCGGGCGCAGACCGCGCAGGGCAGCGCGCATGCACTCGATCTCTCCGGCCTGCGCGCGCCTGATATTTCGTTCTGGACCGGTTGGGACGGCGAGGCGCTGGTTGCAGTGGGCGCGCTGAAGATGCTCTCGACGCTGCACGGCGAGGTGAAGTCGATGCATACACTTCGGATCACGCGTCGGCGCGGTTTCGGCGGCCAGATGCTCCGCCACATCATTACTGAGGCCCGCGCGCGCGGGATGACGCGTCTCAGCCTCGAGACCGGCTCGTGGGACTATTTCAAGCCGGCGCACGCGCTCTACCAGGCGCACGGTTTCGTCGCCTGCAGCCCGTTCGAGGGCTATGTCGAGGATACCAACAGCCTGTTCCTGACGCTCGACCTGTCGGGGCCGGCGCGCCGATAGTTCAGGAGCACGTCTCCTCGATCTTGTCGCGCACGCGCTCGGGCGCGATGTCGCGGGCCGCTTGCGTTCCGAGTCCGGCTTGATATCGAGCCGTTCGGCGATCTGGGTCGGCAGGCGGGCGACCTTGGTCTGCCCATGATCCCAGCAGGCTGACCCGGCGCTTCCTAGCCGTAAGGCACGCAATGATGAGCGGCGCCCCTCAAAATGAGTTGCGTACCTCAAAACACCTCTGCTAGCCTTCAGTCATGGCCGAGACGCTCACCACGACTGCGCTGACCCTGAAGGACATCGCCCGCGAGGCCGGCGTCAGCCTCGCGACGGTCGACCGCGTCCTGCATAACAGGCCCGGCGTGCGGCCCGACACGGTTCGGCGTGTTAAGGCAACGATCGAGCGCAATGCGTTCCAGCCGCATGTGGCCGCTGCCGAACTCGCCCGCGGCCGTGCCCGCCGTTTCGCCTTCGTGATGCCGTCGGGGCCAAACCCGTTCATGCAGCAGATCGAGGCCTATCTCGGCGAGATGGCGGCCTGGCTGGCGGCCCGCCGCCTGGGCGTTGAGACAATCGCAACGGATGTGTTCGACCCCTCCGCGCTCGCGGCCTCGCTGGAGGCCCTGTCGGGTGATTACGACGGCGTCGCCGTTGTGGCGCTGGACCATCCAAGTGTTCGCGCCGCCATCAACGATCTCGTCGATGCCGGCACCAAGGTGGTGACGCTGGTCTCGGACGTGCCGTCCTCGCGCCGTCACCATTATGTCGGCATCGACAATATCGCGGCGGGGCGCACCGCCGGCGCGCTGGTCGGGCGGCTGGTCGGCCAAAGGTCCGGCAAAGTTGCGATCGTCGCGGGCTCGCAGGGCCTGCGCGATCATGCCGAGCGCATCTTCGGCTTCAACCAGGTGATGGCGACGGAATTCCCCGATCTCGGCGTGCTGCCGGTGCTGGAAGGGCGCGACGAGGACGAACGTTCCGAGCAACTGCTGGGGCGGCTGCTCGGCCGCCATGCCGACATTGTCGGTCTCTATAACGTCGGTGCCGGCACGCAAGGCGTCGCCAAGGCGTTAGGGGACCAGGCATCGAGCGGTGCCGGCCGATACAAGCAGGTGGTGTTCGTCGGGCACGACGTCACCGCGCTGACACGGCGGCTGCTGCTGCAGGGCGTGATGGATGCTGCGATCTCGCAGAACCCCGGACATGAAGCGCGCGCGGCCGTGCGCGTGCTGCTGGCGCTCGCCCGCGGCGAGCCGATCTTGCGCGAACAGGAGAAGATCAGGATCGACATCGTGATGCGGGACAATATGCCTTAGCGGCAGCTGGATTTCGAATGGGCCCGCTGCCGGGAAAGCGACGCAAGATCGCGCACCGCAGCAGGCGAAAGGGAGGATAGCGTGTATCTCGGGATCGACATCGGCACATCCGGTGTGAAGGCGGTGCTCGTGAGCGAAGCCGGCGCGGTCCTCGCGACGACGGCGCGCGAGCTTGCGCTATCGCATCCGGCGCCGCTGTGGTCCGAGCAGGATCCCGATGCCTGGGTCGATGCCGCGATCGGTGCGATCGACGATCTCGCTGTCCGCCTTCCGCGCGAGGTTGCGCAGGTTCGTGGCATCGGGCTGTCAGGTCAGATGCATGGCGCGACGCTGCTCGGCGAGGACGGCCGGCCGCTGCGTCCGGCCATCCTCTGGAATGACGGTCGTTCGCAGGCCGAATGCGCCACGCTGGAGCGGCGCTGTCCCTCGCTGCGCACGATCGCCGGCAATCTGGCGATGCCCGGCTTCACCGCTCCGAAACTGCTGTGGGTCGCGCGGCATGAACCCGAGATCTTCGACCGCGTGGCTAAGGTGCTGCTGCCGAAGGCTTATGTGCGCTATCGCCTCACCGGCGAGATGGTCGAGGACATGTCGGACGCGGCCGGCACGCTGTGGCTCGACGTCGGTCTGCGCCGCTGGTCGGCCCTGCTGCTGCACGCCACCGGGCTCGATCTGCACCACATGCCGCGCTTGGTCGAGGGCAGCGCGGCGAGCGCGGTGCTCGCGCCGGAGTTCGCGCAGCGCTGGAACATGGCGAAAGACGTCGTGGTCGCGGGCGGCGCCGGCGACAATGCCGCGAGCGCGATCGGGCTCGGCGCAATTGCGCCGGGCGACGCCTTCCTGTCGCTGGGCACGTCCGGCGTCGTGTTCCGCGTCACCGACCGCTTCGCACCGGCCCCGGCTTCGGCCGTGCATGCCTTCTGTCACGCGTTGCCCGGCCTGTGGCACCAGATGGGCGTAATGCTCTCGGCGGCGGCCTCGCTCGCGTGGCTCGCCGGCGTGATGGAGACGCCGGCCGCAGCGCTCCTCGCGCCGCTCGGCGAGCGCGTCGATGGACCAAGCCCGATCAGATTCGTGCCCTATCTCGACGGCGAGCGCACGCCGCACAACGATGCCGCCGCGAGCGGGGCCTTCGTCGGCTTGCGCGGCGCGACCGGGCGCGGCGAGATCGTGCAGGCCGTGCTCGAAGGGGTCGCTTTCGCCGCGCGCGACAATCTGGCGGCGCTGAGTGCGGCAGGCGGGCCGGTCACTGAACTCGATCTTGTCGGCGGCGGCTCGCGCTCACCGCTGTGGGCGCAGATCTGCGCCGACGTGCTCGGCATTCCCGTCCACCGCGTCGAGGAAGGGGACGTCGGCGCCGCGCTCGGTGCCGCACGGCTCGGCCGCATCGCCGCGACCGGCGAAGACGCAACGGAGGTCTGCACCCGTCCGCGGCGGCTCGCGACCTTCACGCCCCGCTCCTCCATCGTTGCGGCCTATGACGAGGCTTATCGGCGCTGGCGCGCGCTCTATCCCGCATTGAAGGAGACTGCCTGAGTGAACGTGTCAGCCAAATTCTTCGAAGCAAGCGCACCCATCGCCTTCAGCGGCAAGGATGCGGGACAAGCCGCCTTCCGCTGGTACGACAAGGACCGGCTCGTGCATGGCCGCCGGCTCGAGGATCATTTGCGCTTTGCGGTATGCTATTGGCATTCGTTGTGCTGGCCTGGCAGCGATCCCTTCGGCGGAGAGACGTTCCTGCGGCCGTGGCATCACGGCACCGACGCGATGGCGATGGCGCGCGCCAAGGCTGACGTCGCGTTCGAGCTGTTCCGCCTGCTCGACGTGCCCTTCTTCACCTTCCACGACGTCGATGCGGCGCCGGAAGGCGCCACGCTCGCGGAGTCCGTTGCCAACCTCAACGCGATCGCCGATCTGTTCGAACAGAAGATGGCCTCCGCAAAAGTGCGCCTGCTGTGGGGCACCGCAAACCTTTTCACACACCGCCGTTATATGGCGGGCGCCGCGACCAATCCGGACCCCGATATCTTCACCTATGCGGCGGGCCAGGTCCGCGCCGCGCTGGAGGTGACGCACCGACTCGGTGGCGAGAACTACGTGCTGTGGGGCGGGCGCGAGGGCTACGAGACGCTGCTCAATACCGATCTCAAACGCGAGCTCGACCAGCTTGGCCGCTTCCTCTCGCTCGTGGTCGAGCACAAGCACAAGATCGGCTTCAAGGGACCGATCCTGATTGAGCCGAAGCCGAAGGAGCCGACCAAACATCAGTACGATTTCGACGTCGCCACCTGCTACGGCTTCCTCGAGCGCTACGATCTCCTGGACGACGTCAAGCTCAACATCGAGCAGAACCACGCCATCCTCGCCGGTCACTCCTTCCATCACGAGGTCGTGCTTGCCGAGGCGCTCGGTGTCTTCGGCTCGCTCGACATCAACCGGGGCGACGATCTGCTCGGCTGGGATACCGATCAGTTCGCAATGAACTTACCGGAGCTGGCGATGGTGTTTCACGAAATCCTGAACCGCGGCGGCTTCACCACGGGCGGGCTCAATTTCGACGCCAAGATCCGCCGTCAGTCCATCGATCCCGACGATTTGATCCATGCCCATGTCGGCTCGATGGATGCTTGCGCGCGTGCCTTCCTCGCCGCCGCCGACATGATCGATGCCGCGGTCCTCACTGAGCCGCTTGCCAAGCGTTACGACGGGTGGGCCAGCCCCGAGGGTCGCGCCATTCTCGGCGGCCAGCGCTCGCTCGCCGACCTCGCCGACCGCGCCATGAGTCCCGGCTTCGACCCGCAGCCGCGCTCGGGCCGGCAGGAATATCTGGAATCCCTCGTCAACCGCTACGTCTGAGGAAGACCGCTGATGGCAAAGACGGACGCAACACCGGTTCTCGAGTTGACCGGCATCGGCAAGGAGTTCGGCGCGATCCGCGCGCTGCACGATGTCGACATGCGGATCCTGCCCGGCGAAGTGGTCGGCCTGATGGGCGACAACGGCGCGGGCAAATCGACGCTGGTCAAGATCATCGCCGGCAATTTCCGCCCCAGCCTTGGCGATATCCGCTTTGCCGGCAATGTGGTCCATTTCAACCGCCCGGTCGATGCCCGCGAGGTCGGCATCGAGGTCGTCTATCAGGACCTTGCGCTGGCCGACAACCTGACGGCAGCAGCCAACGTCTTCCTCGGCCGCGAGCTGAAGCGCAAATTCGGGCCCATCACCCTGCTCGACCACAAGGCGATGGCTGCGCGCGCGCTGGAGCTGTTCGGCGAGCTGCGCTCGGAGACGCGCCCCGACGATCTCGTCAAGCAGATGTCGGGCGGCCAGCGTCAGGCGGTCGCCATCGCGCGAACACGGCTCTCCAATGCGCGGCTGGTGATGATGGACGAGCCGACCGCCGCGATCTCGGTGCGGCAGGTCGAGCAGGTGCTCGGCCTGATCCACCGGCTGAAGGAGCAGGGCGTCGCGGTCATGCTGATCTCGCATCGCATGCCCGACGTGTTCGCGGTGTGTGACCGCGTCATCGTCATGCGCCGCGGCGAGAAGCGTGCCGACAAGCCGATCCACCAGACATCCCCCGAGGAGATCACCGCCCTGATCACCGGCGCAAAGGAGGCGGCGTGATGACCATGCCTATGGAAAGTCCGATCAGCTTCACCAATGTCGGCCGGATCAGGTGGTGGCAGCGCGGCATCTTCGCCTCCCAGACCGGCTATGTGCTGCTCGCGCTGGCGGTGCTGCTGGTGATCATGCATTTCGCCAGCCCGTACTTCTTCACCGAAGGCAACATGCAGAACGTGGCGAAGAATTTCTCCTTCATCGCCATTGCGACGCTCGGCGTTACCTTCGTGATCATCACCGGCGGCATCGACCTGTCGGTCGGCTCGATGATGTGCTTTTCCGCCATGATCACCTCGATGGTGATGACCGAGTTGTCGGCGCCCGGCTCGCCCGTGGGCGCGCTGTTCGTGCACATGGCGGCCGACGGCAAGACCGTTGTTGCCAACATGCCCGGACTGATCCTGCTGGTCTCGATCCTCGCCGGGCTCGGCGTCGCGCTCGTCGCCGGCCTTGTCAACGGCTTCTGCATCGCCGTGCTCGGCCTGTCGCCCTTCGTCACCACGCTCGGCATGCTCTCGATCGTGCGTGGGCTCGGCTACGTCGTCTCCAACGGCCGCGGCAGCTTCCCGGGCGGGCCGGACGCCGATTACTTCTACGCAGCAACCTCGGGCGACGTCCTCGGCGTGCCCGTGCCCTTCATTTATCTGATGATCCTCGCGCTGGCGATGGCGGTGGTGCTGCACCACACCAGCTTTGGCCGCCACGTCTTCGCGCTCGGCGGCAACGAGAAGGCGGCTGAACTCACCGGCATTCCGGTGGTGCGAGTAAAGATCGAGGTCTATGTGATCTGCGCGCTCGCCGCAGGCCTCCAGGGCATCATCATCTCCGGGTGGCTGGGATCGGCGCCCGCCAACATGGCCACGTCCTACGAACTCAACGTGATCGCCGCGGCTGTCATCGGCGGCGCCAATCTCGCCGGTGGCATCGGCGGCCCGCTCGGGGCCATCGTCGGTTGCGTGCTGCTGGAAGTGATTCGTAACGGGCTCGTGCTGGCGCAGGTCAGCTCCTACTGGCAGCAGACGCTGGTTGGCGTGATCATCATCCTGGCCGTGCTGGTCGATCGCATCCGCTCGCGGATGATCTGACGTACGTCGTTCCGGGAGGGCAACGAAAATGTCGCCTGTCCACTTCCCGGACGTATCTCGAAAGGATGGGCCAGAGAAGGGTGGAGGAGACGATGAGGAAATTTCTTCTTGCCGGCATCGCGGTTGCGATGATGGCAACGCCGGCATTTGCCGCGAACTACCGCTTTGTCATCGTGCCGAAGGCGATGAACAATCCGTTCTTCGACTTCGCACGCGACGGCTGCCTGAAGCGCGCAAAGGAACTCGGCAACATCGAGTGCATCTACAAAGGGCCGGTGGAGCACGAGCCGGCGACGCAGGCCCAGATCATCCAGGACTTTGTTACCCAGAAGGTCGACGGACTCGCCATCTCGGTCGCTGACGTCGCGGCCATGACCAAGTCGATCGAAGCGGCGACTGCCGCCGGTATCCCTGTCATCACTTTCGATGCCGACGCACCGGGCTCCAAGCGCATCGCCTATATCGGCACCAACAACAAGGAATTCGGCGTCGCACTCGGCAAGCAATTGCTGAAGATGCGGCCCGATGGCGGCAAGTACGCGATGGTCTCGGGAGGTCCCGGCGCCAAGAATCTCGCCGAGCGGGTCGACGGCGTGCGCGAGGCGCTGAAGGGCTCGAAATGGACCGAGGTCGCGGGCTCGCCGACCTTCTGCAACGACGATCCCGCGCTCGCGGTCCAGCAGATGACCGATATGCGCACCGCAACGCCCGACCTCGCCGCCATCGTTCCGATCGGCGGCTGGCCGATGTTCGCCCCCGAAGGTTTCAAGGCGTTCGCCTCCCGGAATAAAAAGGACATCGATTCCGGCAAGTTCACGCTTGTCGTTGCCGACACGCTGAAGATGCAGCTCGAGCTCCTGCGCGACGGTTACGCCAATGCGCTGGTCGGCCAGCGTCCGTTCGAGATGGGCGAGAAGGTCATGGACACGCTGCTCGCCATCAAGAAGGGCGAGAAGGTACCGGAGATCGTCTACACCGGCCTCGATCTGGTGACCAAGGACAACGTCGCGCAGATGTTGAAGTAAGAGCGCCGCCAGCCCCGCGCTCCTGCATGCCTCTTCCGCTTGCGGTTTGCGCAAGCGGGAGAGATGATCTCTTCCGGAAGAAGACTGCTGGAAGGCAATGAAATGAAACGTTCGCGGCTCGGCGCTCTCGATGTCACCTCAATCGGTCTCGGTTCCGCGCCGCTCGGCGGATTGTTCGCGCCCGTAAGCGATGCCGATGCGCAAGCGACGATCGAGCGTGCCTGGTCGCTTGGCGTGCGCTTTTTCGACACCGCGCCGCTCTACGGCTTTGGCCTTGCCGAGCGGCGGCTGGGCGCTTTCCTGCGACGGCAGCCGCGCGACTCCTACGTCATCTCGACCAAGGTCGGCCGTCTGCTGCGCGCACCGGATGGCGCGGCCGCCGAGGACGAGCACTACAAGGGTACGCCGCGCGAGCGCCCGGTGTTCGAGTTCAGCTATGACGGCGTAATGCGCTCGGTCGAGGAGAGCCTCGAGCGCCTCGGGCTCGACCGCGTCGACGTCCTGCTGGTCCACGATCCCGATGACCATTATGACGACGTCGTCGCCAGCGCGTCCCGCGCGCTGCAGCGCCTACGCGAGGACGGCACGGTCAAAGCGATCGGCGCCGGGATGAACCAGTCGGAGATGCTGGTGCGCTTCGCCGAGGCCGTGCCGTTCGATTGTTTCCTGCTCGCCGGACGCTACACCCTGCTCGATCAGGGCGCGCTGAATGCGCTGTTTCCGCTCTGTCAGACCAGGAACATCGGCATCCTGCTCGGCGGCATCTACAACAGCGGGATCCTGGCCAATCCGCGGACCTCCGCCAAGTTCAACTATCAGGATGCCGATGCGGGACTCGTTGCGCGGGCACTCGCGCTCGATGAGCTCTGCCGCAAGCACGGCACCGATCTGAAGGCCGCCGCGGTCCAGTTCTGCATGGCGCATCCGGCCGTGACGGTGGCCGTGATGGGCGCGCGCAATGAAGCGGAAGTGATCGAGAACATCGCGATGTCGGAGCGCGCGGTGCCGCCGGCGTTCTGGCAGGAGCTGCGTGCACGAGAGCTCGTCGATGCGCGGGCACCGCTGCCAGGCGGGGTGTAAGGCATGATCATCGACGGCCACCAGCATTTCTGGGACCCGGCACGCGCCGACTATCCCTGGATGGAGGCGGTCGAGCTCGCGCCGATCCGTCGCGCCTTCGGTCCCGCCGATTTCGCGCCGCTCATGAGGGCCAACGGCATCGACGCAAGCATCCTGGTGCAATGCCGCGCCGCGCTGGAAGAGACCGAGGAATTCCTGCACATCGCGCACGAAAATCCCTTCGTCGCCGGCGTCGTCGGTTGGGCTGATTTGACGGATGGCGCCCTCGACGAAACGCTTGATTGCCTGCGTGCCTTGCCCGGCGGCGGCAAGCTGGTGGGGATTCGTCATCAGGTCCATGATGAGGCCGATCCGGATTGGCTGCTCCGCGAGGATGTCCAGCGCGGCCTCACGGCTGCGTTCGCCCGCGATCTCGCCTGCGATCTCCTCGTCCGCACCCGCGAGCTGCCAGCCGCTATTGCAACGGCGCAGGCCTTTCCGCAGGCACGGTTCGTGCTCGACCATGCTGCCAAGCCGCCGATCGCCGACGGCGGCAGCGCCGAATGGACCGACCGCATCGCAGCGCTGGCGGCTTGCGGCAATGTGTGGTGCAAGATCTCGGGCCTGGCGACCGAGGCCATCTGGAATGACTGGGATGCCGAGCGGCTGTTTCCGTTCGTCGAGCACGCGGCAGGATGTTTTGGCGAGGACAGGCTGATCTACGGCTCCGACTGGCCAGTGTGCCTGCTTGCCGGAAGTTACGGCGAGATCAAGACCGCGCTGGAGACCTGTCTGGCGAGGCTTGGCCCGCGCGTGCGGGACAAGGCCTTTGGCGTGAATGCGAAGCAGGCGTATCAGCTGCCTGTTCCGGCTTAGCGCGAAGCGCCGGCGTCCTCCTGCCTCTCCTGCAGAGCAGGAGAGGCAGCGGCGGGGGCGGCGCACTCTCCAGGCCTATTCCGACATTGGCTTGTCGGAGATGTCCCAGTCCTTGCCGGTGAAGGTGGAGATGAACAGCGTCTTCATCGGCGTGTAGTCCTCGGGCGTGTAGCTGTAGGTGACGCCATCGAGGAAGTAGGGCGAATGGAAGCCTGCGAGCGTCGAGGCCTGCTTCAGCACGTTGGCGCGGGTCAGTTCGTCGCCGCAGCGGCGCAGGATCTCGCCCATGGTCACCGCCTGGCCGTAACCGGCAAAGGCGATGGTGTTGTCGGGGTCGATCGCCGGCGTGTACTTCTTGCGCAGTTCCTCGAACGCCATCACGTCGGGGTCCTTCTCCCATTTGGGCAGGCCGACCTCCTTGTTGTAGCGGATGGCGACGATGCCGGTGGCGTTCTCGAGGCCTGCGGCACTGAGGATCGAGCGGCCGGTCGAGCCGGCGGAAAGAAGCTGCAGCGGCTTCCAGCCGAGCTCGGCCACTTTACGAATCGACTGCGACGACGCCTTGCCGGTCGAGATGTTGTAGAACACGTCGGCGCCGGATTTCGAGAGGTTGATCAGCTGGGAATCGACGGTGGGCTCTGTGAGATCGTAGGTCTGCTCCATGATCACCTGAGCGGTGCCGCCGGCGTCGGCCAGCACCTTCTTGAAAGGTCCCAGGAAGTCGCGGCCGAAATCGTCGTTCTGATAGAGAATGCCGATCTTGGCATTCGGCTTCACGCTGACGACGTGCCGGGCAAGGATGCGCGCCTCGGTCGGATAGAGCGGCAGCCCCGCCATCGTCCACTTGAACTCTTTCGGGTTGTTCCACTTCGATGCGCCGGTGTTAAGCAGCAGCTGCGGCACGCCCTTGGAGTTCAGGTATTTGTGGACGGCGGTCTGCGGCGCGGTGCCGAGCGAGCCATAGAGCGCCAGCACTTCCTCTTGCTCGACCAGGCGCCGCGTCGCCTCGACGCACTTCGGCGCGCTGTAGGCGTCGTCCATGGTGAGGAATTTGACCTTGCGTCCGTTGATGCCGCCCTTCTCGTTCAGCATCTGGAAGTAGGCCTCGCCGATCCGCCCGAGCACCCCGTAGAGCGAGCCGGGGCCGGAATGCGGCACGGTCTGGCCGATCTTGATTTCGGTGTCGCTGGCGCCCGCATCGTATTTCTTGTTCGCGGCCCAGACATAAGGTGCGGGCAATGTGGATGCGGCGATGGTGGCGAGCGCGCCGGCGCTGAAATCGCGCCGCGATGGATTCTTCGTCATTATTTGTTTCTCCCTAGCGAGAGCATTGTGCTGGCATCGTAGCTCGGCCCGCAAGTGGGAAGTCGCAGCTTTGCGACGCAATGACGCTCAAATCGCTTGAAATCCAGCGCCTAGACTCAAGTTTTCTCGGCGACGACGACGAGGCCGCGCACCGGCTCGTTGTTCTCGATGCGCGGCGAGGCCGGCTCCAGCGTCAGCAGCTTGAGGTCCGCGTTGGCGATCGCGCCGCGGACATATTCCGCGGAGTGGGCATAAC
This sequence comes from Bradyrhizobium cedriense, assembly GCF_054602315.1. NCBI lineage: Bacteria > Pseudomonadati > Pseudomonadota > Alphaproteobacteria > Hyphomicrobiales > Nitrobacteraceae > Bradyrhizobium > Bradyrhizobium cedriense. The sequence goes on from NZ_JBTSWB010000004.1 coordinate 650,910, forward strand.
GCAGGCCTTCGCCAAGAACGATGCCGTTGCCATCGTGCGTCTCCAACGTGAAGGCGAGCACGCCGCTGGACACGAGCACGCGGCAGGCTTCGGTGAGCACCGGTGCGAGATCGGAGAGATAGACGAAGGCGTCCGCGGCGACGATGAGGTCTGCGCTCGCGTCGGCCTTGCCGCGCAGGCTCTCGATCATGTCGGCGACTTCGAGCTCGGCGTAGAGCTTGGTCGCACGCGCCTCCCTGATCATTCCGGGAGATAGATCGATGCCGATGAAATGATCGACCTGCTTGTTGAAGGCAGCGGCCGCGAGCCCGGTGCCGCAGCCGAGATCGATCGTGCGCTTGAAGTAGGCGGGCTTCTTGGCGGCGCCGCGCGCGGCCAGCACCGACCTGAAGATCAGCGCGGGCGCGCGATAGCCGAGATCGTTGATCAGCGCGTGCTCGAAGTGTGGCGCATATTGATCGAACAGCGTCTGCACATAGGCCTTTGGCATCTCCGCCATCTCTGCGACGCCGAGCCGCATCAGGCGCAGGCCGGCGCCGTGTCGATCCTCTGGATCGGAGTCGAGCGACTTGCGAAAGGCCGTGATCGCCTTGTCGCGCTCGCCGAGCTGCTGACGGATCTCGCCGAGCGTGAACCAGGCCGAGGTGAAGTTCGGCGCAAGTTCGATCGTCTGTTCCAGAAGGTCCGCGGCGGCCAGCAGATCTCCCTTGAGTTGGAGGTCGCGCGCGAACTCGAAACGGCGGTCGGCCATGAGATCGCCAGAGGACAGGAACAGGCGCAGGGGCATCGAGGAACCGGGAGCCGTCATTGCCGGACTTGTCCCGGCAATCGATCAAAAAGGAAACTCTTTAGAGGGATGGACACGCGGGTCAAGCCCGCGCCTGACGGGTTCATTTGGGGCGGCCGCTCCCTATATGACCGTCATGCGTCCGCAAGACATCCTGCTGCCAGTCGCGAGCGGCCTGTGCTGCAAGCCCGGCGGCTTCCATATCGACCCTGTCCGCCCGGTCGAGCGCGCCGTGATCACCCACGGCCATTCCGACCATGCCCGCGCCGGCCATGGCGCGGTGCTGGCGACGCAGGAAACGCTCGACATGATGCGGCTGCGCTACGGCGACGACTTTGCCGGATCGACGCAAGTCATCCGCTATGGCGAGGAGATCCGGCTCGGCGATGTCCGCGTCAGGTTTCATCCGGCCGGCCATGTGCTGGGCTCGGCGCAGGTCGCGGTGACGTGCAAGGACACCTGCATCGTGGCCTCCGGCGACTACAAGGACGCGCCTGACCCGACCTGCCCGCCGTTCGAGCTGGTGCCATGCGACGTCTTCATCACCGAGGCGACGTTCGGCCTGCCGGTGTTCCGGCACGGCGATGCAGCCGACGAGGTGAAGAAACTGCTCGCGTCCGTCGCGCTGTTTCCGGAGCGCGCGCATCTGGTCGGCGCCTATTCGCTTGGCAAGGCCCAGCGCGTGATCGCACTGCTACGCCAGGCCGGCTATGATGCGCCGATCTACCTGCATGGCGCGATGGAGAAGATCACCGAGTACTACCAGGGCCGCGGCATCGAACTCGGCGAGCTCAGGCCGGTGAAGGGCGTGAAGAAGGCCGCGCTCGCCGGAACCATCACGCTGGCCCCGCCGTCGGCGACTTCCGATCTCTGGACGCGGCGCTTTCCCGATCCGGTCACTGCCTTCGCGTCGGGGTGGATGCGCGTCCGTGCCCGGGCGAGACAGCGCGGTGTCGAACTGCCGCTGGTGATCTCCGACCACGCCGATTGGGACGGTCTCACCGCCACGATCGGCGCGACCGGCGCCAGCGAGATCTGGGTCACCCACGGCCAGGAAGACGCGCTGGTGCATTGGTGCCAGAGCAAAGGCCTCAAAGCGCGGCCGCTCGATCTCGTCGGTTATGGCGATGAGGAGGAGAGCGAGGCGCCGATCCAGGGCGAGGCCGAGGCATGAACCGCTTCGCCGAACTGCTGGACCGCCTCGCCTATGAGCCCGGCCGCAACAACAAGCTTCGCCTGATCACCGGCTATTTTCGCGAGGTCGGCGATCCCGACCGCGGCTATGCGCTGGCCGCGCTGACCGGCGCGCTCAGCTTCAAGCACGCCAAGCCGGCACTGATCCGCGATCTCATCGCAGCGCGCACCGATCCGGTGCTGTTCGGGCTCTCCTATGATTATGTCGGCGATCTCTCGGAGACGGTCGCGCTGATGTGGCCAAAGGCCGAGCTCGCCGCGCACAACAACCCGCCACCCCCGACGCTCACCGAGGTCGTCACCACGCTGCGCACGCTCGGAAAGACCGAATTGCCGAAGCAGCTCGAGCGCTGGCTCGATGAGCTGGATGAGACGGGCCGCTGGGCACTGCTCAAGCTCGTCACCGGCGCGCTGCGCATCGGCATCTCCGCGCGCCTCGCCAAGACCGCGGCTGCCGCGCTGGGCGACAAGGACCCGCATGAGGTCGAGCTGATCTGGCCGGGCCTTTCGCCGCCCTATCTCGACCTGTTCGCCTGGCTGGAGGGACGCGCCGAAAAGCCCGTCAATCGCGATCCGGCTCCGTTCCGGCCCGTGATGCTGGCGCATGCGATCGAGGACACGGATTTCGCCGCGCTCGATCCCGCCGATTACATCGCCGAATGGAAATGGGACGGCATCCGCGTGCAGGCAGTGGCCGGCCGCGACGATCGCGGCCACATCACGGCGCGGCTCTATTCGCGCACCGGCGAGGACATCACGGGCAACTTTCCTGATCTCGTGCCGTCGCTGCGCCTGCCCGGCGCGATCGACGGCGAGCTTCTGATCCTGCGCGAAGGCCGCGTGCAGAGTTTCAACGTGCTGCAGCAGCGCCTCAACCGCAAGGTTGTCTCGCCGAAGCTGATCAAGGATTTTCCAATTCACTTGCGTGCCTATGACCTGCTCGGTGATGACGAGAGCGATCTGCGCGAGCTGCCTTTTGCCGAACGACGTGAACGGCTGGAGAGATTCGTTGGGAAGCTTGACGATCCCCGCATCGATCTGTCGCCGACCGTGCACTTTGCGAACTGGGACGCACTCACCGCGGCGCGTGCCGATCCGGCGAGCGCAGGTGCCGGCGAGGATGCCGACGCCGTCGAGGGCGTGATGCTGAAGCGCCGCGATGCGCCTTATCTGCCCGGGCGGCCCAAGGGCCAGTGGTGGAAGTGGAAGCGCGATCCGCACATCATCGACGCCGTGCTGATGTATGCGCAGCGTGGCCACGGCAAGCGCTCGTCCTATTACTCCGATTACACTTTCGGCGTCTGGACCGAGGGCGAGACGGGCGACGAACTGGTGCCGGTCGGCAAGGCCTATTTCGGCTTCACGGACGAGGAACTGCTCCAGATCGATCGCTTCGTCCGGCGCAACACCACGGAAAAGTTCGGTCCTGTGCGTCATGTCGTGCACGAGGGCGAGAAAGGGCTCGTGCTGGAGGTCGCGTTCGAGGGTCTGCAGCGTTCGCCGCGACACAAGTCCGGCGTCGCCATGCGCTTTCCCCGCATCAGCCGCCTGCGCTGGGACAAGCCGCCGCGCGAGGCCGACCGGCTGGAAACGCTGGAGAATATGTTGAAGGCGGAAGCGGCGGAGATTGATGTGTGAAGCGTGAGGCTTGAAGCTCGATGTCGCCGCGACGACAGTCCGCTCCCTCTCCCGCAAGCGGAGAGGTTAAGGGGCCCGCGGCCGGCGACGCGCCACGACCGAAGCTCTGTTGCTCGCGCGAATTAAACTCCAGTAACCCGATTGACGCCCCATTGCGGGTTCCCCATGTGCCTCGCCGTGCCCTATAATGGGGTCGAATCCCCTGAGGAGTTTGCGATGGTCCAAGACGTCAGAGATTTGCCGGCCGGCCGCAGCGACGGCCTGCACCGCTTTCTCGGCGGCTCCCCGCTGGCGGTCGCGTTTCGCCTGGTCCTGCTCTCGATCCTGGTCGGCGTTGTGCTGGCCGCGATCGGCTTCGACCCCTGGAACATCATCTACAGCATTCGTCTGCTGTTCCAGCGTCTCTGGGATCTCGGCTTCGATGCCGTGAATTGGCTGTGGCGCTACTTCCTGCTCGGCGCCGTCATCGTGATCCCGATCTGGCTGCTCTCGCGCGTCTTCGGGACGCCGCGCGGCCGGTGAGATCCTGAGGGCTCGCCGCCGATGCAATTGCGCTTTGTCGGCTGCGGCGATGCTTTCGGTTCTGGCGGCAGGCTCAACACCTGCTTCCACGTCTCCGGGCGCGAGGCCAACTTCCTGATCGATTGCGGCGCGTCGGCTCTGCCGGCGCTGAAGCGGCTCGAGATCGACCGCAACGAGATCGATCTGATCCTGATCACGCATTTCCACGGCGACCATTTTGGCGGGCTACCGTTTGTCCTGCTCGACGCGCAATTCTCGCGGCGGACGCGGCCGTTGACGATCGCGGGTCCGCAAGGCATCGCGGCGCGGCTTGCCCAGGTCATGGAAGCGCTGTTCGAGCATTCCTCAAAGGCCAACCAGCGGTTCGAGCTGAAAGTGATCGAACTCGCCCCCGAGCAAAGGCAAAGCTTCGGTCCGGTGACGGCGACACCCTATCCGGTCGTGCACGGCGAATCCGGCGGGCCATTCCTGGCTTATCGGGTCGAGGCCGAGGGGCGCACGCTCGCCTACAGCGCCGATACCGAATGGACGGAGGCGCTCATTCCGCTGGCGCATGGCGCGGACCTTTTCATCGCGGAAGCCTACATGTACGAGAAGGTGGTCAAGAACCACCTCAGCCTGAAGACCTTGGAACAGCATCTGCCCGACATCGGCGCCAAGCGGCTCGTCCTCACCCATATGAGCGAGGATATGCTGTCGCGTCTGGACGAAGTGCCGCATCTCGCTGCAGAGGACGGCATGGTGCTCGTGTTCTGACATGCACGCACCGGTTCATCCCAGGATCGGCTCGCGCCAGGTCTTCGCCATCGCCGGGCCGGCGATGGTCGCGAACCTGACCACGCCGCTGATCGGCGTGGTCTCGACCATCGCGGTCGGACGGCTCGACGATGCCGCGCTGCTCGGGGGCGTTGCGATGGCCTCCGTCATCTTCGACTGCCTGTTCTGGCTGTTCGGCTTCCTGCGCATGAGCACGCTCGCCTTCACCGCACAGGCGCTGGGCGCCGGCGAGACGCGCGAGCAGACCGCGATCCTGGTGCGCGGCTTCATCGTTGCCGGCCTGATCGGCACCGGGCTGATCGCGCTGCAGCTGCCGCTGACCTCGGTGCTGTTCGACCTGATGGGCGGCAGCGAAGGCGTGACACGCGCGGCGAAAACCTATTTCATGATCCGGATCTGGTCATCGCCATTCGCCTTCGCCAATTACGTCGTGCTCGGCTGGCTGGTTGGACAGGCCCGCGCCAATCCCGCCCTTGCGCTCCAGGTCGTCATCAACCTCATCAACATGGTGGCAACGATCTTGCTGGTGCTTGTCTACGACACCGGCATTGCCGGCGCGGCGATCGCCGCGCTGCTCTCGGAGACGATCGGCTTCGTCCTGGGCGTGATCGTCTGCCGCCGCTATGCCGCCGGAGGCTTCAGGGTACCCCGCGCAACGCTGTTCGATCGCGCAAAACTGATGCGTCTGCTGGCAGTGAACTCCGACATCATGATCCGCACCGCGGCGCTGATCGCAGTGTTCCTGTTCTTCACCGCCAAGGGCGCGCGCGCCGGCGACGTCACGCTGGCGGCGAACTCCGTGCTCAACAATTTCCTCCTGGTCAGTGCCTTCTTCCTCGACGGTCTCGCCAACGCAGCCCAGCAGCTCTGCGGCCGCAGTTTTGGCGCGCGCGACGCCAAGGGATTTGCGGATTCGACTAGGCTGGTACTGCTCTGGGGTCTCGGTTTGGCAACGGTCGTCGCCGTGCTGTTCGCGCTGTTCGGGCCCAACCTGATCAATGTCATGACGGCGAGTGAGGACGTCCGCCGCGCCGCGCGCGACTTCCTGCCGTTTATCGTGCTGGCGCCGATTCCCGGCGTGTTTGCCTTCGGCTTCGACGGCATCTATGTCGGCGCGACCTGGGCGCGGGAGATGCGCAATCTGATGCTGGCCTCGCTAGTGATCTTTTTCGGCGTCTGGCTGGCGCTGCAATCTTTCGGCAATACTGGACTGTGGAGCGCGCTGATCGCGTTCTACGTCGCCCGCGGCGGCTTGCAGGGCGCGCGCTATCCGGCGCTGTACCGGTCGACGTTTTCGAAGCCGTAGGCGGAGCGCAGCGAGAGAATGTTCGTGCCCCCGGGAGCAGCGCACCACGCCGAAGACGGCGCGCTGCGCTGCATCCGGGTACGAGGGACTTACATCCCCGGCCAGTCTTCCGCCGTGAGGGTAGCCGCATCGGCACCAACGATTTCGGACAAGGAGTCCCGCCCCGTGCGGAGCAGCGTCGAGGCGAGATCGCGCTTGATGTCGTCGACGAGGCCGAGGCCTTTGTACACCAGCGAGGAATAGAGCTGGATCAGGCTGGCGCCGGCACGGATCTTCGTCAGCGCGGCGCCGCCGGAGTCCACACCGCCGACGCCGATCAGCGGGAACGCGCCCTCGACGCGCACATAGGTCTCGGCGACCATGCGCGTCGACAGGCGAAACAGCGGCCGGCCGGACAGGCCGCCCTGTTCCTTGGCGCGCATCTCCTCGCGCAGCGTGCTCGGCCGCGCGATGGTCGTGTTCGACACGATCATCCCGTCGACCCGGCGGGAGCGCGCGACCTGCACGACATCGTCGAGCTGGGCAAGGCTCAGATCCGGTGCGATCTTCAAGAGCACCGGCGTGTCGCCGGCCTTCTGCCGCACCCGCTCGCGCGCGTCGATCACGCGCGCGAGGAGCTCGTCGAGCAGTGCGCCTTCCTGCAGGTTGCGCAGTCCGGGCGTGTTCGGCGAGGAGACATTGATGGTGAAGTAGCTCGCCACCGGCGCGAAGGTCTCGATCAGCTTGACGTAGTCGGCGACGCGATCCGGCGAATCCTTGTTGGCGCCGACATTGACGCCGACGATGCCGCCGTGCTGGGCGCGCGCGGCGAGCCGGCGCAGCGCAACCTCGGCGCCGTCGTTGTTGAAGCCCATGCGGTTGATCACGGCCTCGTCGCGCTCCAGACGAAACAGTCGTGGCCGCGGGTTGCCCGCCTGCGGCTTCGGCGTGACCGACCCGATCTCGACGAAGCCGAAGCCGAGTCGCAGCAGTGCGTCCGGCACCTCCGCGCTTTTATCGAAGCCTGCGGCCATCCCGATCGGATTGGGAAAGTTGAGCCCGAAGGCGCGCACGGCGAGCTTGGGATCGTCGGGGCGCGGCTTGACGGGCGGCAGGAAGCGCAGGCCCTGGATCGCGAGGCGATGCGCATCCTCCGGATCGAGCCAGCGCAGCACCGGCAGCGACAAGGCGTCGAAGGCGCGGATCACGGGGCAAGCTCCGGAACGTCGTGACCGCCGTCCGAGCGCGTGTTGAGGTTCATCACCGCGAGCACCGCGCCGAGATCGAGCTCGCCATAGAGATGCGGAAACAGCTCGTCATTGCGCGAACGTTCCCAGCGCAATTCGCTGCCAAGCGCATCGCCGTCGACTTCGACCAGGAACAGCGCACGCTGCCCGAAATAATGCTTCCGCAGGGTCTCGGGAACCTGGGCTGCGGTCGAGAAATGGATGAAACCGTCGCGCGAATCGTCCGCGCTGCCCCTGTAGACACCCTGCCGTTCCGCCTCGCGCCAGGCCGAGGCCGGACAGATTTTGTAGATCTTGACCACCGCTTCCGCAGCCCTGTTTGCTCTTTGAGTCTCTTGGGGTTTTTCGTTTCGAACGGGTCCTTCAAACCCGGCGCGACCGTAAAGGCCGCCCCCTCCGAACTCAAGGGTTACAGCCATCTCCGCTCCGATGAAATTTGGGGCGGACTCCAAACTCCTGTTTTGACGCGCTTTCTCGACGCAAACCGGTCTCGACTTGGCCTGGCAGGTCTCCGCCGCCGCCTCTTGCGTGAAAAACGGAAAACCGGTTGATTTGAGGACAGTTTTCCTGAGTTGCGACGGGCTGGACCTTCGATGGTCAGACAGGCCAAAGCGCAGAGGATGCTGACCCACGACCAGATCTGGGGCGCGCTGGATCGGCTGGCGGCGCGAGCTGGACTGTCGCCATCTGGGCTCGCCAAGCGCGCCGGGCTCGATCCCACTACCTTCAACAGGTCCAAGCGTGTCACCTCCGAGGGGCGCGCGCGCTGGCCCTCGACCGAATCGATCGCGAAGGCACTCGCGGCGACCGACGCCTCGATGGAGACCTTCGCCCGACTGGTCGACAATGGCGACGCCCGCGATAGCCGCATGGTCCCGCTGCTCGGCTTCGCGCGCGCCGGTGCGAGCGGTGCGTTCGACGACGCCGGCTCGCCGGCCGGAAAGGATTGGACCTCGATCAGGCTTCCGGCCTCCGCCGATAGTCGCAGCTTCGGGCTGAAGCTCTCCGGCGAGGCCTTTATGCCGATCTACCGAGATGGGGACATCATCCTCGTCTCACGCGACAGACGAATCCGGGGCGGCGATCGGGTCTTGCTGAAAACGACGGCAGGCGAGCTCGTGGTCGCGACGATGAAGCGCCGCAGCGCGACAGGCCTGGAGTTGCTGCCGCTCGGTGCAACCCACAGCGAGCGCCGACTGGCGGCCGGCGAAGTGGCTTGGGTCGCGAAGATCATTTGGGCGAGCCAGTAAACGTCCCGTTCATCTCAAGGGCAGGATCGCGCGGAGTCCGGGTTCCAACGAGCTTGCGACTCAGAACACCGCTCGCATAGGTTCCCTGCGCCAATTTCTGGCAAACATGCATTTCTGGGGAAAGATCATGAATCGTCGTCACGCATTGATGGCCCTTGCCGGTCTCGCGCTCTGTCCGGTCTGCAAACCGGCCTTTGCCGCCGAAGGTGCGCACTGGAGCTACGAGGGTACCGGTGGCCCGGCGAAATGGGGCGACCTCGACACGGCGAACAAGGCCTGCGGCATCGGCCTGCAGCAATCCCCGATCGACATCGAGGCGACGGTGAAATCGCAATTGCCGGCGCTGAAGCTGAATTGGGGCAAGAGCGCCGACACCATCGTCAACAACGGCCACACCATCCAGCTCAATTTCAGCGAAGGCAGCACGCTCACGCTCGGCGACACCAAGTACAAGCTGCTTCAGGTGCACTTCCACCGCCCGAGCGAGCACATGATCGGCGGCAAGAATTTTCCGATGGAAGCGCACTTCGTTCATCGCAACGAAGCCGGCGGTCTTGCCGTGGTCGGCGTGCTGATGACGGAAGGCCGGCAGAACCCGGCGTTCAGCAAGATCGTCAAGACCATGCCCGCGAGCGAAGGTCCGGCGGTGAAGGCCGATGCTGGCATCGATCCGCATGCGATGCTGCCGGCCCAGCTCAGCTACTACCGCTATCCCGGCTCGCTGACGACGCCGCCCTGCTCGGAAGTGGTCGAATGGCTGCTGTTGACGACCCCAATCCAGGTGTCGGCCGCCGACGTCGCGGCGTTCGCAAAGCTCTATCCGATGAACGCGCGCCCGGTGCAGAAGGACAACCGGCGCTACGTGCTGAAGTCGATCTGAGGCGTCGGCCCATCGTAGCCCGGATGAGCAAAGCGACACCCGGGTGCGGTGCTCGAGACGTCCCGGATATCGCTGCGCTCATCCGCGCTACGAGTTTGCCGCTTGTCTACGCGCTCCGCGCCAGTGCGCCGTCGATCATGTTGACAGCGTTCTGAAGGCCGTAGACAGCGACGAAGGAGCCGAAGCGCGGACCCTTCTCCTGGCCGAGCAGCACCTGGTAGAGCATGTTGAACCAGTCGAGCGTGACGCCGGGGCGGCCGTCCTTGCCCTTCTTGACCTGGTCGAGGAAGGGCTCGCGACGGCCGATCTCGTAGACGACGTTCTGGATGTCTTCCGCGGATGACTCCTGCGGAAGCTGCGACAGCGCATCGCGCAGATCCTGAAGCGCGGCGCGCTCGGTCTCGGTCGGCACCCGGAACTGCTTCGTCGGCGCGACGAAGTCGCGATAATAGTTGATGGCGTAGCCGACCATCGCATCCAGCTTGGGATGCGTCTGCGGGCTCACGCCGGGGCGGTAGCGGCCGATGAAGCCCCACAACGTCTCGGCATTCTCCGCATTCGACGACGACACCAGCGTCAAGAGGAGCTGGAAGGTAACGGGCATGTCGCCCTTCGGCGGATTGCCGTTGTGGATGTGCCAGACCGGATTGCCCAGTTGCTGCTTGGCGTCCTGCTTCGCAAAGCCATCGATGAACTGCTGATAGTCGTCGACGTTGCGCGGGATGACGTCGAAATACAGCCGCTTGGCAGCCTTCGGCTCGCGATACATGAACAGCGACAGCGATTCCGGCGAGGCGTAACGCAGCCATTCGTCGATGGTGAGGCCGTTGCCCTTCGACTTCGAGATCTTCTGGCCCTTCTCGTCGAGGAAGAGCTCGTAGTTGAAGCCTTCCGGCGGCGTGGCGCCGAGCGCCCTGGCAATCGCGCCGGAGAGCTTAACGGAATCGATGAGATCCTTGCCGGCCATCTCGTAGTCGACGCCGAGTGCGACCCAGCGCATCGCCCAGTCGGCCTTCCACTGGCACTTGACGTTGCCGCCGGTGACGGGCGTTTCAACTTCCTGATTTGTGTCTGGATCGACATAGGTCACGGTGCCGGCGGCGACGTCGCGGCGGATCATCGGCACCTGGAGCACGACCCCTGTGGACTTGCTGATCGGCAGGAACGGCGAATAGGTCGCGCGGCGGTCCGGCCCCAGCGTTGGCAGGATGATCTCCATGATCTTGTCGTAGGCCGCGAGCATCTTGAGCAGCGTCGCGTCGAAGCGGCCTGACGTGTAGTAGTCGGTCGAGCTCGCGAACTCGTAGTCGAAGCCGAAATGATCGAGAAAGGCGCGCAGCCGCGCATTGTTGTGGTGGCCGAACGACGGATACTCGTTGGAGAACGGATCCGGCACTCGCGTCAGCGGCTTGCCGAGATGCTCCGCCAGCATCTCCTTGTTGGGAACGTTGTCGGGTACCTTCCGAAATCCGTCCATGTCGTCGGAGAAGGCGAGCAGGCGCGTCTTGATCTTGTCCTCGGTCAGCACGCGGAACGCATGGCGCACCATCGAGGTGCGTGCGACCTCGCCGAACGTGCCGATATGCGGCAGGCCCGAGGGACCGTAGCCGGTCTCGAACAGCACCTCGTCCTTCGGGCTTTTCTTCAGCCGCGCGACAATGGCCTTCGCCTGCTCGAACGGCCAGGCGTTGGATTGTTCGGCGAGCGCACGAAGATCGCTCGGGTTCGCGGCAAGATCGACAACGGACATCAGGGGCCTCCGGGCCGCGGAAAATAGCGATTTCCGGGCCAAATGCAAAAACGGTCTTGGTCGTCGTTCCTGGGCGATGCGCAGCATCGAACCCGGAATCTTGAGATTCTCAGGTGCGCAATTGCGCACCATAGTTCGCGCTTCGCGGCGCCCCGGAATGACGATCGACTGGTTAGAACGGGCTCACCGAGAAATAGCGCAGCCACAAATCGGTATAGCGCCCTTTCTCCCAGACGCGGAACAGTGCCCAGTTCAGGGCCTGGCGCAGCACGTCGTTGCCCTTGCGCACGGCGATGCCGATCCCTTCGCCGAAGAAACGGCTCTCGACGAAGGGACCGCCGGAGAAGGCGCAGCAATCGCCGGAATCGGTGCCGTTGACCCAGAGCGCCAGCGCGATGGCGTCGCCGAAGATGAAATCGACCTCGCCCCTGCGTAAAGCTGCGCGCATCGCGTCATCACCGGGATAGGCATGCAGTTCGGCGTCGGTGAACATCGCCTTGAGATAGGCCTCATGCGCGGAGCCGGCGATGACGCCGACCTTCTTGCCCTCGAGATATTCGGGCCGGATCTCCGGCATCACCGCGTCCTTTCGCGAGACGAAGCGCGCAGGCACGCGGTAATAGGGATCGGTGAAGTCGACCCGCGCGCGCAGTTGAGGGCTCACCGCCATCGAGGCGATGATGGCATCGCCCCTGTTGGAGGTGAGCGCATCGACCAGGGTCTCGAAGCGGCGCATCTGTACGGTGCAGGTGACCTTGATCTCCTCGCAAAGCGCGCGGGCGAGATCGACGTTGAAGCCGGCCGGATTGCCGTCCGCGCCGGTGAAATTGAACGGCGGGTAGTCGGTCTCTGTCAGGAAGCGGATCACGGTCAGGCGCGACAGGTCCGGCCGCTCCGGCCGCCGGCGAGGGTCCCAAAAGCCGGGCACGGCCTGCGGGGCCGCCTGGGGGGCGACCTGCGTGGCCTGGGGCGCCGCTGGGGGGCGCTTGGCGGGAGCCTGCGCCTCGGCGCCGGGCAGTCCTGTGAGCAGGCAGGCGCCGATGACCAGCCCCGTCAGCAAGCTACGGGCATATTTAGACGATTTCGCCTGTTGCGATGGAGCCATCGGCCGGAAATGAACGAATTTCGTTGGGATCGGAGGGCCTTATAGACCATCCCGGCGGGAACGCGAGCCCGGAATGCGGCGACGGTCGTCATGCCGGGCTTGTCCCGCCTGCGCGGCCGAAGCCGCTTCGGCGAGGCGAAGGCCCGGGCATCCACGTTCTCCGTCCCGCGGGCTTAGGCGTGGATGCCGGGTCAAGCCCGGCCATGACGATGTGGAAGCACGTGGGCCCGAACGGTCGCCCTCAGAGATACTTCTTCAAATCCGCAGCCGCCTCTTCCGGCGTCCGCTTCAAATTGAATGGCGAAACGAACCTCCCTTCGCGGTCCATCAGGTAGATCAGCGCGGTATGGTCCATGGTATAGTCGCCGTCCTTGGTCGGGACCTTCTTGGCGTAGACCCGGTAGGAGCTGATGACCTTGGCGGTCTCGGCGGGAGCGCCGGACAGGCCCTGAAGGTGGGGATCGAAGCTAGACAGGTAGTCCTTCATCGTCGCGGGCGTGTCGCGCTCGGGATCGACCGAGATGAAGATGGCATTGACCTTGTCGGCGTCCTTGCCCATCGCGCGCAGGACTTCCGATATCTCGAACAGCGAGGTCGGGCAGACGTCGGGGCAATGGGTGTAGCCGAAGAAGATCAGGGTCGGCTTGCCCTTGAGGCTCTTGTCGGTGACGGCCTTGCCGTTCTGGTCGGTGAGCTGGAACGGGCCGCCGATGGCGGCCGGCTGCGCCACCTTGCTGACCCCGCCCATGGCCCAGAACAAGATCAGGAGCCCGACAAGCAGGCTTGCGGCGAAAGCGGTCGCGATCACCAGCGGACGGGTGGCGGAGCTCATGGGCGGAAAACTTCCTGTCGCAGGTCAGAAGCAGGCGGCCAAGCCCGTCCTGATCATTTCGAAGAACACTTGGCTGCCATAGTGGAACCAGAGCGCCAGCGCGCCGGTCACGACGAGACTGCCGGTCGCAGCGCCAGCCCACAGCAGCACGGATGGTGTCCGGCCGGCAGTGGGCGAATTGTCCGATAGAGGCTGTGCTGGATGCGGTGGTTGAGCCATGACAACGATCGGGGCGATGGCCCCTGTTCCCAGGCTTTCAAATAGGCTTTACCCCGCCGGCGGGCAAGGCGCCGCCGCTGGCGCTTAGAATCTGGTCGGGCTGCAAATATCAGTGAAGGAGCTGCCCCCGAGCGGATTCGAGCGGCTGCTGTTCCGCTTGTGGGACAGATCGGCGTGACGGCTTGGCCGTCGAGGCCTGCGCGTCCAGGTAGCAGGGCTTGTACATGGCTTCGAGCTGCTTGCCCTTCAGGAAGAGCATCCGCGGGGTTAGCCCGCCCCGCTGGCCGATCCAGCGCCTTATCTGCGATGGATACATCGAGTAGAGCATCTGGGTTGCTTCAGGATTGGTGACGGCGCGGCCGTTGGAGCCGAAATCCCAGGCGGCGTGGAAGCCGAGCGTCGCATGCGAGGTGACGCAGATCCGATCGTGCGGGATGGCGCCGAGAACGATGGTGCAGGCCGAGGCGCAGAGGCCGTCGATGATGACGGTTTCGCCTGATTGACGCAGGTCTTGGTATTTGTCGACGTAGGTTCCAATCCGGCCGCCGCGGTCATCCGCGATACGAACCACCGCGTGAGAAGCCCCCATGCTCGCGATCAGGACAGTCGACGCAAGCAACCCGGTCAGAAACTTCATTGTCCCCCGCCCCAGTCGTATTCGAATCTGCGTGTCAGGTGGTGATGCACAGCTAGCGTCTGTCGTAACCGAGGTTTTGTCTAGGCAGGCCGGCTGACTCAAAACAAATTCAAATCCAGTGTTGCGTCCGCGCTGCAGTCTGCCGGTCTCTAGCCCAAAGTGGAACAAGTTAATGAGGTCTTACGCGCCGGCTCTTGATCTCAGTTACAACCGCTGGCTTCAATCCGGGCAATTACAGGGGAAATCCATGAAGGGGGAAGCGCATGGCTGAAGAGGCTGACGTCATTGTCGTCGGTGCGGGACTGTCGGGCCTCGTCGCCGCCACCGAGATCGCGGACGCGGGCAAGCGCGTGATCGTTCTGGACCAGGAAGGCGAGCAGTCGCTCGGCGGACAGGCGTTCTGGTCGTTTGGCGGATTGTTCCTGGTCGATTCGCCGGAGCAGCGCAGGCTGGGCATCAAGGACTCGTTCGAGCTCGCGATGCAGGACTGGCTCGGCACCGCCGGATTCGACCGCGACGAGGACTTTTGGCCGCGCAAATGGGCGGAGGCCTATGTCGCGTTCGCGGCCGGCGAGAAGCGCGGCTGGCTGCGCGCGATGGGCCATCGCATCTTCCCAGTGGTCGGCTGGGCCGAGCGCGGCGGCTACGATGCGATGGGCCACGGCAATTCGGTGCCGCGCTTTCACGTCACCTGGGGAACCGGACCGGGCATCGTCGAGCCGTTCGAGCGCCGCGCGCGCGAGGCGGTGAAGAGGGGCCAATTGATCTTCAGATTCCGCCATCGCGTCGATGCATTGTCCGTCACCAATGGTACCGTGGATGGCGTCAGCGGCTCCGTGCTCGCGCCCGACGATGTCGAGCGCGGCAGGAGCTCCTCCCGCAACGTGGTCGGCGAATTCGCATTCAAGGCGCAGGCCGTGATCGTTGCCGCCGGGGGCATCGGCGGCAATCACGACCTGGTGCGGCAAAACTGGCCGAAGCGGCTCGGCGAGCCGCCGAAATTCATGATCTCCGGCGTGCCCGAGCATGTCGATGGCCGCATGATCGGCATCACGGAGAAATCAGGCGCGCGGCTGATCAACCGCGACCGCATGTGGCACTATGTCGAGGGCATCCAGAACTGGTCGCCGATCTGGCCGCGTCACGGTATCCGCATCCTGCCCGGCCCGTCCTCGATGTGGTTCGACGCCACGGGCACGCGGCTTCCTGCGCCGCTGTTCCCGGGCTCCGACACGCTCGGCCAACTCAGATACATCATGTCCACGGGGTATGATTATTCCTGGTTCATCCTGACCCAGAGCATCATCAAGAAGGAGTTTGCGCTGTCGGGGTCGGAGCAGAACCCCGACCTGACCGGCAAGAGCTGGCGCATGACCTTGCGCCGGGCCACCAACAAAGGCGCGCCAGCACCAGTGGAGGCGTTCAAGCGCCATGGTGTCGACTTCATCGTCCGCGACAAGCTCGAGGAACTCGTTGCGGCCATGAACAAGCTCGCCGGCAGCGATCTCCTCAAGCTCGAGCACATCAAGATGCAGATCGAGGCGCGCGACCGCGAGATCGCCAATGCTTACGTCAAGGATGCGCAGGTGATGAACATCCACAATGCGCGCCGCTACATCGGCGATAAATTGATCCGCACCGCCTCTCCACACCGCATCCTCGATCCCGCGCATGGGCCGCTGATCGCGGTGAAGCTCAACATCCTCACCCGCAAGACGCTGGGCGGCTTCGAGACCGATCTCGACTCCCGCGTGTTCGGAGAAGAGGGGAACGTCATTCCCGGCCTTTACGCCGTCGGCGAAGCCGCCGGCTTCGGCGGTGGCGGCATGCATGGCTACCGCTCGCTGGAGGGCACTTTTCTCGGCGGCTGCCTGTTCTCGGGCCGCAATGCGGGCCGTGCCGCAGCGAAAGCGGTAGGTTAGATCGTGCGAAGATGGTTGCATGTCGGGGCGCTGGCCGCTTCACTGGCAGCAGCCTCAGCTGCATCCGCCGATACGATCGACGTCAACGGCGTGAAGCGCTCCTACACCGCGCAGCTGCCCGCCAGGAGGCCTGCGCCGCTCGTGATCGTGCTGCACGGCAAGACCCAGCGTGGCGCCGACATGATCACGCGGACGGCTTGGCCGCAGGTTGCAAAGCGCGAGGGTCTGGCCGTGGTCTATCCGGACGGGCTCAACAATGCATGGGCGGACGCGCGAACGAAGGCGGGGCCCGCCCTGCGCGGACCACCGACGGGTACCGATGACGTCGCCTTCATCGCAAAGCTCGTCGAGAAGCTGGTCGCCGACGGCGCGGCCGATGCAAAGCGCGTCTTCGTCGCGGGCATCTCCAATGGCGGCGCCATGGCGATGACCATGGCCTGCGCACGTGCGGATTTGTTTGCGGCTGCCGCGAGCGTGATCATGAATCTCACTGACGAGGCCGCCGTCACCTGTCATCCGGCACGGCCGCTTCCAATGCTGCTCATGAACGGCACCGCCGACCTGCTGGTCCCCTACGGCGGTGGACGCGGAGCGAGCTACTTTGCCGCGGACGGGTTCTGGTCGACGGACGAGACGCTGGCATTCTGGCGCAGGCTCAATGGCTGCGAAACCGATGACACTGAGGTGACTGATTTGCCAGACAGGGCGCCCGCAGACCATTCCACGGTCACGCGGATCTCCTCACGCTGTCCTCGGGGACACGACGTGGTGCTTTATCGCGTCAACCATGGCGGCCACCGCGTGCCCGGATTTTCTCCGGATGCCCGCTTCCCGAAGGTCGCCGCTGGCCTGCTGGGGCCCCAGAACGCCGACATCGACGGTGCCGAGACGATCTGGACGTTCTTCAGCCAGTTTCCGTAAAGCGACGCATGCATCGGCGGTGACGCATCCGCCGCACGCGACGCATGCGTGCCCGGCCACGCATGCGTGCTCGGGGTGGCAGAGCGCGAGGTGCTGGGCTAGACAGGGCCGCCATTCCACCAGGAGAGCCCAGATGAGCATTCAGCGTTTTGAAACCGGTCCGCGCATGAGCCAGGTCGTCGTGCACGGCAACACCGTCTATCTCGCCGGCGTCGTCGCGAACAAGGCGGCCGGCGAAAGCGTGACGAAGCAGACCCAGGACATCCTGGCGACCATCGACGGCCACCTCGCCAAGGCCGGCACCGACAAGTCGAAGCTGCTCTCGGCAACGATCTACATCACCGACATGAAGACCTTCGGCGAGATGAACGCGGTGTGGGACGCCTGGGTGTCGCCCGGCAACACCCCGGCGCGCGCCACCGTCGAAGCCAAGCTAGCCGCTCCGCAATACACCGTCGAGATCATGGTGACGGCGGCGAAGTAGCGCCTGCACGGTACCCTGCGCGCGCCGATGACCTCCGAGGTAATCGATCGGCGCGCGCAAGCCTTCGATAGTCACGGTCAGCCGAATACGGCACCATCGAAGGAGAGCATCATGACCGACCCCATCATCATCGCCCATAGCTATATCGAGCTTTGGAACGAGCGCACCGCCGGCCGGCGCCGCGAGCTGCTCAGCGAAAGCTGGACGGCGGATGCAAGCTATGTCGATCCCTTGATGAGGGGCGATGGCCGGGACGGCATCGAGGCGCTGATCGCAGGCGTGCAGCAGCGCTTTCCCGATTTTGCATTCAAGCTGATCGGCAAGCCCGACGGCTACGGCGATCGCATCCGCTTTTCGTGGGGGCTTGGCCCCGATGGTGCCGACAGCCCGATCAAGGGCACTGATTTTGCCGTGCTGAGGGACGGGCGCATCAGCAGCGTGACCGGATTTCTCGACCAGGTGCCGACCGGGGTGTGAGACCTCTTGCCCTTCTCGCCGCAGGCGGGAAGGGCCACCCCTCGACGAATCCGCTCCTGCGGCTTACCTCTCGTGCTGTGCCGCCCCGTATCCTCCAAACATCGGCCGAGCCGGCCGCCCTGCTGCCGGATCGCTTTCAGGCGTGGTTCGCAGCCCGCGGCTGGTCGCCGCGCGCGCATCAGCTGGCGCTGCTGGAGAAGGCGCGCGAGGACCGCTCGGCGCTCCTGATTGCGCCGACCGGCGCCGGCAAGACGCTCGCCGGGTTTCTCCCGACGCTGGTGGAGCTGTCGGCGCAGTCAGTCGAACGAGACGCGGGCGCGAAGAAGAATCTCGTCTCCACCGGCCGCAGCGTGCGACGCGCCGGCGGCCTGCACACCCTCTACATCTCGCCGCTCAAGGCGCTCGCCGTCGACATCGCGCGCAATCTGGAGCGGCCGATCGCGGAGATGGCGTTGCCGATCAAGGTCGAGACCCGCACCGGCGACACGCCGGTGTCGCGGCGGCAGCGGCAGCGGCGCTATCCGCCGGACGTGTTGCTGACGACGCCCGAGCAGCTCGCACTGCTGCTGTCCTCCGACGACGCGCCGTACCTGTTTTCCTCCCTGAAGCGCATCGTGCTCGATGAGCTGCATGCGCTGGTGACGTCCAAGCGCGGCGATCTGCTCTCGCTCGGGCTCGCGCGGCTCTGGCGCCTTGCGCCGCAGATGCGCGCGATCGGCCTGTCGGCGACCGTGGCCGAGCCGGATCAGCTCGCGCGCTTCCTGGTGCCGCAGCCCGACGGCAAGGAAGCCGCTGCCGACGTCGTCGTCGCCGGGGGAGCGGCACCGCCTGTGGTCGAGATGCTCGACACGCGCGAGCGGCTGCCCTGGGCCGGCCACAGCGCGCGCCACGCGCTCCCTGAAATCTACGAGTTGATCAAGGCAAACAAGACCACGCTGGTCTTCGTCAACACCCGTAGCCAGGCCGAGATGCTGTTCCAGAATCTCTGGAGCATGAACGACGACGGCCTTGCCATCGCGCTGCATCACGGCTCGCTCGACGTCGCCCAGCGCCGCAAGGTCGAGGACGCCATGTCGGCAGGCCGGCTGCGCGGCGTCGTCTGCACCTCCTCGCTCGACCTCGGCGTCGACTGGGGCGATGTCGACCTCGTCGTCAATATTGGTGCGCCCAAGGGCTCCTCGCGATTGATGCAGCGCATCGGCCGCGCCAACCACCGCCTCGACGAGCCTTCGCGCGCCGTGCTGGTGCCGGCCAACCGCTTCGAGGTGCTGGAGTGCCGCGTTGCCATTGATGCCATTGCTGAGAACGCGCAGGACACGCCGCCGCTGCGCCTCGGGGCGCTCGACGTGCTGGCCCAGCACGTGCTCGGCCGCGCCTGCGGCGAGCCGTTTCTCTCCAATGATCTCTACCGCGAGGTTCGCACCGCCGCGCCCTACGCCGACCTGTCGCGGCAGGATTTCGACGACGTCGTCGATTTCGTCGCCTCCGGCGGTTACGCGCTGAAGACCTACGAGCGCTTCGCTCGCATCAAGCAGGACAAGGAAGGCCGTTGGCGCGTCGCCAATCCGAAGGTGCGGCAGAGCTACCGCATGAACGTCGGCACCATCGTCGAGGACGATATGCTGAAGGTGCGGCTGGTGCGCTCGCGCGGCGGCGGTCAAGGAAAGGCAGGCGGCTCGACCGGCGTGATCGCGCGCGGTGGCAGGCTGCTCGGCGAGATCGAGGAAGCCTTCATCGAGGGCTTGAGCCCCGGCGATACCTTCGTGTTCTCGGGCGAGGTGGTGCGCTACGAGACCTTGGTCGAGGACCAAGTCTATGTCTCGCGCGCGCATGACAAGGATCCGAAGGTACCATCCTATATGGGCGGCAAGTTCCCGCTCTCGACCTATCTGGCCGAGCGCGTGCGCCGCCTGCTCGATGATGGCCGCGCGTGGAATGGCCTGCCGGAGCAGGTGCGCCACTGGCTGTCGCTGCAGAAGGACGTCTCGCGCGTGCCGGCGGTGCGCGAGCTCCTGGTCGAGAGCTTTCCCCGCGCCAACAAGCACTATCTCGTCTGCTATCCCTTCGAGGGGCGTTTGGCGCATCAGACCCTCGGCATGCTGCTGACGCGCCGGTTGGAGCGCGCCCGCGCGCGGCCGCTCGGCTTCGTCGCCAACGAATATGCCGTGGCGATCTGGGCGCTCGGCGATCTCTCCTTCATGATCCGGGACGGCCGAATCGACCTCGACGCGTTGTTCGACCCCGATATGCTGGGCGACGACCTCGAGGCCTGGCTCGCCGAATCCGCGCTGATGAAGCGTACCTTCCGCAACTGCGCGATCATTTCCGGCCTGATCGCGCGCCGCCACACCGGGGAAGAGAAGAGCCGCCGTCAGGTGCTATTCTCGACCGATCTCGTCTATGACGTGCTGCGCAAGCACCAGGCCGATCACGTCCTGCTGCGCGCCGCGCGGGCGGATGCCGCCACCGGCCTGCTAGACCTGCGCCGCCTCGGCGACATGCTCGCCCGAATCCACGGCCGCATCACGCACCGGGAACTCGACCGCGTCTCCCCGCTGGCGGTCCCCGTAATGCTGGAAATCGGCCGCGAGTCAGTCTATGGCGAAGCTGCAGACGAGCTCCTGGCCGAAGCGGCCGACGAACTCGTCAAAGAGGCGATGTCGTAGAGAATTTGCCAGTGAGGCGCGCTGATCCATCCCCATCGTCATGCCCGGGCTTGACCCGGGCATCCACGTCTTTGCCGCACGACGATCGTGGATGGCCGGGCACCGACGAGCGAAAGCGCCGCGGTTCTTCGGACTGCTGTGCCCGGCCATGACTGAGCAAATTGCGCCATCGATCGCCTCGACCCTTGCGTTGGAAATCGCCGGTGTGCCGTTCCAGGCCGATCTCTCCGGTGCGCTGTTCTGGGAAGAGCAGCGCCTGCTCGTCGTCTCCGATTTGCATCTGGAAAAAGGCTCGAGCTTCGCCACCCGCGGCGTGCTGTTGCCGCCCTACGACACGCTCGCGACATTGAGCCGGCTCGCTGCCGTCATCTCCCGCCATGATCCGCGAATCGTCATCGCGCTCGGTGACAGCTTTCACGATCGCACCGCGCATGAGCGCCTGTCGGCCGAGGACCGCGCCGCCGTGACCGCGCTTCAGGCAGGCCGCGACTGGATCTGGATATCGGGCAATCACGATCCCATGCTTCCGCGCGATCTCGGCGGCACCGTCGCTGACGAGGTCGCGATCGGTCCGATCACCTTCCGCCACGAACCGACCGGCGCGCAGGGCGAGATCGCCGGCCACCTGCATCCGAAGGCGCGCGTCGCCGCGCGCGGCCGATCGATGGAGCGTCGCTGCTTCGCCAGTGACGGGATTCGTGCCGTGATGCCTGCCTTCGGCGCCTATGCCGGCGGCCTCAGCATCCGCGACGCTGCCTTCGCCAGCATCTTTCCAAAGAACGGTTTCGTCGCCCACCTCCTCGGCGACCGCCGCGTCCACGCCATTGCGGCCTCGCGCTGTTGCTGAGGCGGCCGCCGCGAGCTCGGAACAAATTAAGAACAACTTAGCAAGTCTTTGATATATCATTGTGATTCGGCGCACCTGCCGGCACAATATCTAGCGGCTATCAGACTTTGCGAGGACTACATGTCCACCATTGCCTTCGACCAGTTTGCCCTGACCCGGATCGCCGATTTCGCCCGCTCGCTGTCACGGCTGCATCAGGCGGCCCGGCGCTACGCGGTCGATGACGACCAGTTCGATCGCGAGTTCAACGCGGTGTGCCAGTCGATTTGGGGTTATACCATCAATGACATCAGCGACGATCTGTTCTCGACCGAGGACCATCTGTTTCTCGACACACTGGACGAGGCGCATGCGCGCATCTTCGCGGCCGAGCAGGGTTATGACCTCGTCGACGAAGCTGGCATGCTGACCGATTGGTGGGGATTTTGCTGGATGATCTTGGCCGAGAAGCGCGGTCTCCTGACGCCGGAAAACCGCGCCGCTGCGCGCGCGGCAATCGAGGAGAAATATCTGGCGGCGCCGAACGTGATCGGTGTGATCATCGGGAGATAGCGTAACCGTCTCTGTCTTTGCGAGCGCACCGAAGGAATTCAGAATCCTTCCGCAGAGACATTCTGGATTTGCTTCGTCGCGAGGGCTCCTCGCAATGGTGGCTCTGTTATCGGCGCGTAAGGCTAGTCCAATCCCGCGCGCTTGGCCGGCTTCTGCGTCTTCGGCACCGTCACGTCAGGCACTGGCTCGCGCACGATCTCGGCGGCCGGCGCATCCGCCGCCACCGTATCAGCGCGCACCGGCGCCACCTTCATCTCGCCGAGGCGCGCGCGGACCTGCGCAGTGAGGCCGGGGTAGGAGGCAACCGGGGTGAAGTCCGCAGCCTGGTCGTTGCCGACGCGGATGCCGGTATAGGCAACGAGGCCGTCGGTGGTGGCGATCACGTCGCCGGCTTTCAGTGAGGAGTCCAGTGCCAGGTCGACCGGGGCGAGGCCAACCGGCTCACGGCCATTGCAGGTGCAGTCGGCGCGCAGCGCCTTGCGATAGGCGAACGCGTTCTCGCTGTCGGCGTAGCGCTCGCCGGTCTGCGAATAGGCGCCGTCGATGCTGGACCCAAAATAGACCTTTGTGGCGGTGGCGGGGCAGAAGGCCTGACACATCTGCGCTGGTGAGACGGCGCCCCGCATCAGCGGGAAATATTTGCCATCGCAGCTGCGCACGCAGAAAGCCGGGCCCGAGCCGCTGGCTGCGGCCGAGCGGGTCGGAGGTACATATTGCGGATTCTGCTGGCCTGTGAAGGGATCGGAGGAGTTTGGCTGCTGTGGCTGCGGCCGCTGCATTCCGCCGAACAGGAAGTCGAACAGGCCTTCGGCCGCAACCGGGGCCGGGGCCGCGAGCATGGGAACCGCCACCATGACGGCTGCGAACATCGCGCCACGCAGCGTAGGGGACAACACTGTACGCACGGCTCACTCCACCCGACGCTACGGAACCGACCAGGACCGTTAGAGGTCTCCAGCTCACGATTCACCGTAATGCGCGATGGTAAATGAGCGGTTGCGTGGAGGCGGTTTCAAGACGAGGCGGTGATCTCTTTATGGCCGCGCGCAGCTTTCTCGGACGGCGTTGCTCCCGGGGCACGCTCAGGCATGTCGAGGGAGAATTTCTCGTCCTCCTACGCCTTCAAGAACTCCGACGCCTTGTAAAGCGAGCGGAACGGCAGGCCGGCCGCACCGAAGGTGTCGGTGGCGCCTTCCTCGCGGTCGACCATGGTGAGCACCAGCACCACATTGGCGCCGGCCTCGCGCACCGATTCCACCGCCTTCATCGCCGAACCGCCCGTGGTGGTGACGTCTTCGACGATCACGACGCGCTTGCCCGCCAGCGTCTCGCCCTTGGGCAGGCCCTCGATCGCGAGCTTGGCGCCGTGCTCTTTCGGCTTCTTGCGCACGAAGAAGGCCGCGATCGGATGGCCCTTGATCCAGGAGATCTGCGCCAGCGCGCCGGCGAGCGGCACGGCGCCCATCTCGAGCCCGCCGATGAAATCGAGCTGGTCGTCCTTGAGCGCCTCATAGGTCAGCTCGGCGAGCAGCGTCGCGCCTTCAGGATCGAGCATGGTCGGCTTGAGGTTGAAGTAGAAATCGCTCTTGCGGCCCGACGCGAGCGTCACCTCGCCGCGGCCGAATGAGCGCCGGCGGATGATTTCGAACAGGCGGGCGCGGGAGGCGGATTTCGACACGGCGGTCCCTCGAACGGGGTTTTTGGTGGAGGCGGAATTTATCCGGCACAGCCGCGACATTCCAGAGGGGGCGTCTCCCGTCAACAGGGATCGGCCATCCCGGGGCGCCGGTTGTGAGGGTGCGACCATCTGGAGTAGTTCAGGGGGCAAGCCTTTTGGGGAAGGAAACGGAATGACCATCGAGCTGTACACCTGGAACACGCCGAACGGCCGCAAGATCTCGGTCGCGCTGGAGGAAATGGGGCTGCCCTACAAGGTGATCCCGGTGAACATCACCAAAGGCGAACAGATGGCGCCCGAGTTCCTCAAGCTCTCTCCGAACAACAAGATCCCCGCAATCGTCGACCCCGAGGGTCCCGACGGCAAGCCCGTCAGCATCTTCGAATCCGGCGCCATCCTGCTTTACCTCGGCGAAAAAACCGGCAAATTCCTGCCGAAATCGCTTAGTGGGCGGATCCCGGTCTACGAATGGCTGATGTGGCAGATGGGCGGCTTCGGTCCGATGCCGGGCCAAGTGCACCATTTCATCGCGCTCGAGAACGAGCAGGACCGCGCCTATGGCCTGAAGCGTTACATGGCGGAGACCCGCCGGCTCTATGGCGTGCTCGACCGCCGGCTGGCGGACCACGATTTCGTCGCTGGCGAGCTCTCGATTGCCGATTTTGCCATCCTGGGCTGGGCCTGGCGCCACCCTCGCCACAAGGTGGACCTCGCCGACTTTCCCAACGTCAAGCGGTGGTATGAGGCCCTGTTGGCCCGGCCGGCGGTGAAGCGCGGCATGGACGCGAAGCTGGATTAAAGGGGTCTTCTCCCTCTCCCCTTGTGGGAGAGGGTGGCTCTCCGCGAAGCGGCGAGCCGGGTGACGGGTTCTCTCCGCGAGTCCAACTCTCATTCGAATGCGTGGAGAGACACCCCTCATCCGGCGCTTCGCGCCACCTTCTCCCACAAGGGGAGAAGGAAGAAAGCCCTCACACCTTCTTCGCTTCCACCGCCATCCGCACCGCGAGGCCGGCCAGCACGGTGCCCATCAGCCAGCGCTGCACCAGCACCCAGCTCGGCCGGCGCGCCAGGAACAGCGCGATCGAGCCCGCCGCGAGTGCGATCATCGCGTTGACGCTGACGCTGATCGCGATCTGGATCGCCCCCAGCGCCACCGACTGCGCCAGCACGCTGCCGGCGGCGGGATCGATGAATTGCGGCAGCAGCGCCAGATACAGCATGGCGATCTTCGGGTTGAGCAGGTTGGTGACGAAGCCCATCGCGAACAATTTGCGCGGGCTGTCTACTGCGAGCTTCCTCACCTGGAACGGCGAGCACCCGCCCGGCTTCACCGCCTGCCAGGCGAGCCACAGCAGATATCCGGCGCCGGCAAATCGCAGCGCGTCGTAAGCGAACGGAATCGCGAGCAAGAGCGCCGTGATGCCGAACGCCGCACACAGCATGTAGAACACGAAGCCGAGCGCCACGCCGCCGAGCGAGACGATGCCCGCCGCCGGCCCCTGCGTGATCGAACGCGAGATCAAATAGATCATGTTCGGCCCGGGCGTGAGCACGAGGCCGAGGCTGACCAGGGCAAAGCCGAGCAGGGCGGAGCTATGGGGCATGGATGAACCGGTGCGAGCGATGCACCGGTTCTAATATGCGAGGTGCAGTGGTGCCACGACGCAATTGCTCGGAGGACAATTGAGTTTCCGGCCGCGCGCTGGCTTCGCTCCCTCGCCCCGTTCTTACGGGGAGAGGTGCAGCCTCAATGCGCCTCGTCCCAATTGTTCGCCGCGCGCGCATCCACATGCAACGGCACCGAGAGCAGCACGGCCGGGAACGGCGCGTCCTGCATCACATGCTGCACGACCGGGAGCGTGGCCTCCACCTCCGCGTCCGGCACCTCGAAGATCAATTCGTCATGCACCTGGAGCAGCATCTGCGCCGACAGCTTCTTTTCGGCCAGCGCATCCTCCACGCGCGTCATGGCGCGGCGGATGATGTCGGCCGCCGTGCCCTGAAGCCGCGCGTTGATCGCGGCGCGCTCGTTGAAGGCGCGTACCGAAGCGTTGGAGGCTTTGATGTCAGGATAGTGGCACTTGCGGCCGAACAGCGTGGTGACATAGCCGTGGCTGCGGCAGAAGTCGCGCGTCTCGTCCATATAGGCGCGGATGCCGGGGAAGCGCTCGAAATACTTCTTGATGTAGGCCGAGGCTTCCTCGCGGGCGATGCCGAGCTGGTTGGCAAGGCCGAACGCCGAGATGCCGTAGATGATGCCGAAATTGATCGCCTTGGCGCGGCGGCGGATCTCGCTCGGCATGCCCTTGATCGGCACGCCGAACATTTCCGAGGCGGTCATGGCGTGAATGTCGAGCCCGTCGCGGAACGCCTGCTTCAGCACCGGAATGTCGGCGATCTCGGCGAGCAGCCGCAGCTCGATCTGCGAATAGTCGGCTGACACCAGCTTGTGTCCGGGTGCCGCGACGAAGGCGCGCCGGATCTTGCGGCCATCCTCGGTGCGTACCGGGATGTTTTGAAGATTCGGCTCGTTCGATGACAGCCGGCCGGTCGTGGTCGCCGCCAGCGCATAGGTCGTGTGCACGCGATGGGTCTGTGGATTCACATAGGTCGGCAGCGCGTCGGTGTAGGTCGATTTCAGCTTGGAGACCTGGCGCCACTCGAGAATCTTTTTCGGAAGGTCGTGACCCTGCTCGGCGAGCTCGTCCAGCACCTGCGCGGTGGTCGACCATGCGCCGGTTTTCGTCTTGGTGCCGCCCGGCAGTCCCATCTTGCCGAACAGGATATCGCCGATCTGCTTTGGGCTGCCGACATTGACCGGCTCGCCCGCGATCTCCTGTATCTCGGCCTCGACGCGCGCTGCAGTCTGGGCAAAGTCGCCGGAGAGGCGCGACAGCACCTGACGGTCGATCGAGATGCCGCGCCGCTCCATGCGTGCGAGCACCGCGACCAGCGGCCGTTCCAGCGTCTCGTAGACGGCGGTCATGTGCTCGGCGACGAGGCGCGGCTTCAGCACGCGCCAGACGCGCAAGGCGACGTCGGCGCCTTCGGCCGATAGTGGCGCGGCCTTGTCGATCGGCACCTGGTCGAAGGTGATCTTGCCCTTGCCGCTGCCGAGCAACTCGTTCTCCCTCAGCATGGCATGGCCGAACCAGCGCTCGGACAGCGATTCCAGCGCGTGCGAGCCGCGGCCGGCATCGAGCACGTAGGAGATCAGGAGCGCATCGTCGACGTTGCGCAGGGTGATGCCGTGCTGCGCCAGCATCACGGCGGTGAACTTGACGTCGAAACCGATCTTCAGGATGCCTGATGATTCCAGCACCGGCCGCAGCGCTTCGATCGCTTCCGCATGCTTGACCTGATCCGGCGCGAGGCCCGCATCGAACAGGCCGCCATCGCCGCCGGATTGCTTGTGCGCCAACGGCACATAGCAGGCCTCGTTCGGCGCCAGCGCCAGCGCGATGCCGCAGAGATCGGCTTGCATCGGGTCGATGGAGTTTGCTCTCGTCTCGATCACGACATGCCCGGCATCGTGGATGCGCGCGATGAAGGCGGTCAGCTCCTGGAGCGTCTTGATCGTCTGGTATTTGCTGCGGTCGACCGGAAGCTTGCGCAGCGCCTCTTCGCGCGCGGCGGCGAGTGAGATCGGCGCACCCTTCGGGCTCGCAGCCTTGTCCTCCTTGCCGGCCGACTTGTTGGGTTTGCCCGGCGCGGCTTGCGCCGGTGTGCCGGTTCCCGGTGCCGGCACGACGTCCGAGGGCGGCAGCGGCGAGAAAACGCTGGCGCCGCTGACATAGCCCGGGTCGGCGTCGACATTGGCGGGATCAATCTGCGCATATTCGGCGACGCGCCGCGTCAGCGTCGTGAATTCCATTGCCTTCAGGAAGGCTATCAGCTTGCGCGCGTCCGGCTCCTGGACGGCAAGGTCGTCCAGCGGCACCTCGAGGTCGACCTTGTCGTCGAGCAACACCAGCTGCCGCGAGATCCGCGCCTTCTCGGCGTTCTCGAGCAGCGCCTCGCGCCGCTTGGGCTGCTTGATCTCGCCGGCGCGGAACAGCAATTGGTCGAGGTCGCCATATTCGGTGATCAGCTGCGCGGCGGTCTTGATGCCGATGCCGGGCACGCCGGGCACGTTGTCGGTGGAATCGCCGGCGAGCGCCTGCACCTCCACCACCTTGTTCGGCGGCACGCCGAACTTCTCGATCACCTCGGGAATGCCGATGCGGCGATCCTTCATGGTGTCGTACATGGTGACGCAATCGGTGACGAGCTGCATCAGGTCCTTGTCGGACGAGACAATGGTCGCGCTCGCGCCGCGCTCGCAGGCCTGCCGCACATAGGTCGCGATGAGATCGTCGGCCTCGAACCCCACCTGTTCCAGGCAGGGCAGGTCGAAGGCGCGCACGGCCTCTCGGATCAGCGCGAATTGCGGGATCAGATCGTCCGGCGCCGGCGGCCGGTGCGCCTTGTATTCGGGGTAGATCTTGTTGCGGAAGGTGATCTCCGACTTGTCGAAGATGATGGCCAGATGCGTCGGCCGGTTGTCCTCGGGCATCTCGCGGAGCAGCTTCCACAGCATGTTGCAGAAGCCGAGCACGGCATTGACCTGGAGACCGTCGGATTTGCGGTTCAGCGGCGGCAGCGCGTGATAGGCGCGGAAGATGTAGGAGGAACCGTCGACCAGAAAGACATGGTCGCCCTTGCCGGCCGCCTTCGCCGCCACCGGTTTGGCAGCAGCTGTCGCAGTGGATTTGCTCTCGGCGACCGCCTTCGGCGCGGCCTTGGTGTCAGCTTTGGCGGAGGTCTTCGGGGAAGTTTTGGGCATGGCCGCAATGTATGGATTTTTGCGTCCTTTGACAGCCTTGGGAGGCGGATTTTTGGGTCGCTATCCCCACTGTCATTCCCTTCGAAAGCGGGGAATCCAGTATGCCGCGACCTTTCCGTGGACGATTGCTGCCTCCGGAATACTGGATGCGCCGCTTTCGCGGGGCCTGATGGATCACTCCGCCGCTTGCAATACCGCCCCGCTCTTCCTCGGCGCGATCCAGAACGTATCGGGCCGCTCGAACAGGAAGCGCGCATTGACGCGCAGCGCCACCTGCCAGATCGCCAGCGCTCCGAGCACGCCGGCGATGGTGACGATCAGCGACACCGTGCCGATATCAGGGATGAGACCCGTGCGCAGCAGCAGCGTCCGCGTCGCCGCCATCGGCAGGAAGAAGGCGAGATAGATCACGATCGAATGCTCGCCGCAGAAGCGCAGGAAATGGAGCCACTGTGCGCGCGCGAGCAGCGTGCCCGTCGTGATAATGGCGCCAGCGCCGGCAAAGCCGAGCGCGAGCGAGACGATCCGCCATTCGCTGGCCCCTGACGCGACGAGGCCGGCATTGACCAGTGCCCAGGTTGCGAGCGCTGTGAGCACAAGCGCGGGATGGCTGCGTGCGCGATCCGACAGGGCGAACACGTAAGGCGCGAACAGATAGCCCGAATAGAAGTAGACGAAGCGCCCGCAGAACTCGTCGATGACGGTCCAACCGGTCGTGATGCGTGCAGTCTCCAGCGCGGCGGCGATGAGCCAGATCGCAAGCGGCGGGATCTTGCGTGTCAGTTTCGTGACGACGAAGAAGATTGGCAGCAGATAGATGAACCACAGCGTGCCGAACGGCTCGATGAAGGATTCGAGGTACAGGAAGCCGACCTCTCGCCAGCTCGTCTCCGCCGCGAAGGCGGGCGCCTTGAAGCCGAATTGGATTGTCACCCAGACGACATAGAAATAGGCGAAATGCACCACCTTGCGGTCGAGATAGGTTCGCCAGTCCCGATCGATCACCAGAGACAGGAACAAGCCCGAAATCAGGAAGAAATCCGGCATCCGGAACGGCTTTGCGAACGCCACGGCGACATGCATAAAACCGGTCTGCCCGGCGGCGAGCTCGACTCCCAGCACCGAATGCATCATCACGACCATGACGATGCAGATGCCCTTGGCGTAGTCGACCCAGTCGACACGCGCGGCAGAAGGGGCGTTGGAAAGCCCGCCGTCGGCGATTGTGCCCGATCGTGCCATGGTGTCCCTTTTCGGGGCGCCTTACGCCCGTCCCTGTGTGGGTGCGGGGCAGTTTGGAGCCTAGTGGTTTCCGACTTCTTTACCGGTTCAAATCGCGGGCCGGTTTTTGCTTGCGGACTGTTCCACGACCTCGGGAAAATGCTAAACCGCCCCCGAATAGGGCTTTCGTTAACCAAGCAGAACAGGATTTTGCATGCGTATTGCGATGATCGGCACGGGCTATGTGGGACTGGTGTCGGGAGCGTGCTTTGCGGATTTCGGCCACGACGTCACCTGCGTCGACAAGGACGAGAAGAAGATCGCGGCGCTTCATCGCGGCGAAATCCCGATCTACGAGCCCGGGCTGGACGAACTGGTGGCGAACAACGTCAAAGCCAAGCGGCTGGATTTCACCACCGAGCTGACCAAGCCGGTGGCGGAGGCTGATGCCGTGTTCATCGCGGTCGGCACGCCGTCGCGCCGCGGCGATGGTCACGCTGACCTCTCCTACGTCTACGCCGCCGCCCGCGAGATCGCGCAGTCGCTGTCCGGCTTCACCGTGGTGGTGACGAAATCGACCGTGCCGGTCGGTACCGGCGACGAAGTCGAACGCATCATCCGCGAAGCCAATCCAAAGGCCGACGTGGTCGTCGCCTCCAATCCGGAGTTCCTGCGCGAAGGCGCGGCGATCCGCGACTTCAAGTTCCCGGACCGCGTCGTGGTCGGCACCGCGGATGAACGCGGCCGCAAGGTGATGGGCGATATCTATCGCCCGCTGTCATTGAACCAGGCGCCGCTGATGTTCACCACGCGCCGCACCGCCGAGATGATCAAATACGCCGCGAATGCGTTCCTCGCGACCAAGATCACCTTCATCAACGAGATCGCCGATCTCTCCGAGAAGGCCGGCGCCAACGTCCAGGAGGTTGCGCGGGGCATCGGCCTCGACAATCGCATCGGCACCAAGTTCCTGCATGCAGGTCCCGGCTTCGGCGGCTCCTGCTTCCCGAAGGACACCAAGGCCTTGATCAAGATCGCGCAGGACTACGACGTGTCCTTGCGCATCGTCGAGTCCGTGCTCGCGGTCAACGAGAACCGCAAGCGGGCGATGGCGCGGAAAGTGAGCCAGGCGCTCGGCGGCTCGCTGCGCGGCAAGACCATCGCCGTGCTCGGCCTCACCTTCAAGCCCGACACCGACGACATGCGCGATGCGCCGTCGATCCCGCTGGTGACCGGCCTGATCGACATGGGCGCCAGAGTGAAGGCGTTCGACCCCGTCGGCATGGAGCAGGCAAAGGGCGAGCTGCCCGATATCACCTATTGCGAGGACGCTTATTCCTGCGCGCAAGGCGCCGATGCGCTCGTCATCGTCACCGAATGGGTGCAGTTCCGCGCGCTCGATCTCGATCGGCTGAAGGCCACCATGGCGCAGCCGGTCGTCGTCGACTTGCGCAACATCTATCGCCCGGAGGACATGGAAGCCGCCGGCTTCACCTACGAGAGCGTCGGCCGGCCGCCGGTGCAGGGCTGATCGCGGCTCGCTATCCGAGAAATCCGTCGCCGCCGGGCTTGTCCCGGCCATCCACGTCTGTTTTCTAATCCAGGACGTGGATGCCCGCACGAAGGCCGGCATGACGAGTGGATAGATTTTGCCCCGCAGCTTCGACACGCCCCTCCCGATCGATGCCGTGCTCGACGATCTCTCGCGCACGCTGGAGACCCACAACGCCGCCGTGCTGGTGGCGCCGCCGGGCGCCGGCAAGACCACGCGGGTGCCGCTGGCGTTGCTGGATGCGCCTTGGGCAAAAGGCAAGAAGATCATCGTGCTGGAGCCGCGCCGCATCGCCGCGCGTGCCAGCGCGGACCGCATGGCCAGATCGCTTGGCGAGCGCACTGGCGAAACCGTCGGTTACCGCGTCCGCTTCGGCTCCAAGATCTCGCGCGCGACGCGCATCGAGGTGGTGACCGAAGGCATCTTCACTCGCCAGATCCTCGACGACCCCGAGCTTTCGGGCGTCGCCGCGATCCTGTTCGACGAATTCCACGAGCGCTCGCTCGATGCCGATCTCGGCCTCGCGCTTGCCCGCGATGCGCAAACCGGGCTGCGCGAGGATATCCGCATCCTCGTGATGTCGGCCACGCTCGACGGCGCGCGCGTCGCCAAATTGCTCGGCGATGCGCCGGTCGTCGAAAGCGAGGGGCGCGCCTTTCCGGTGGAGACGCGCTATCTCGGCCGCAAGGTAGACGCTCCGATCGAGCGGCAGATGGCGGATGCGATTGCGTCGGCGCTGCGCGCCGACAGCGGATCGGTGCTGGCGTTCCTGCCGGGCGCGGCCGAAATCCGCCGCACCCAGAATTTTCTCGGCGAGCGCGTGCAGGATGCCTCGATCGAGATCGTGCCGCTGTTCGGCGCACTCGATGCCGCCGTGCAGGACCGCGCCATCGCGCCGGCCCCCAAGGGCACGCGCAAGGTGGTGCTGGCGACCTCGATCGCGGAGACCTCGCTGACCATCGAAGGCGTGCGCATCGTGGTCGATTCCGGCCTCGCCCGGGTGCCGCGTTATGAGCCCGACATCGGCCTGACGCGGCTCGAGACGGTGCGCGCCTCGCGCGCGGCGGTGGACCAGCGCCGCGGCCGCGCCGGCCGCACCGAGCCCGGCGTCTGCTACCGGCTCTGGGACGAGCCGCAGACCGCTTCGCTCGCAGCCTACACCCAGCCGGAAATCCTCAGCGCCGATCTGTCCTCGCTGGTGCTCGATCTCGCGCAATGGGGCATCAGCGATCCCGCAGCGCTGTCGTTCCTCGATCCGCCGCCGCAGCCGGCCTGGAAGGAAGCGAAGAGCCTGCTGACTGAGCTCAACGCGCTCGATGACGACGGCCGCATGACGGCAGAAGGCAAGAGCCTGCGTTCGCTGGCGCTGCCGCCGCGGCTGGCGCGCATGATCGTCGATTCGCATCGTGCAGGCAGCGGCGAGGCCGCCGCCGAGATCGCGGCCATCATCACCGAGCGCGGGCTCGGCGGCGACAGCGTCGATCTCGAGCACCGGCGCGACCAGTTCCGCCGCGACCGCTCGCCGCGCGCGGCGAGCGCGCGCGATCTGGCGCGGCGCTGGGCCTCGCAGGTGGCCGCGTCGGAGAAGGCCGGGCAGCAGGAGGATCTCTCGGCTGGGTTGATGCTCGCCTATGCCTTTCCGGATCGCGTCGCGCGCAACCGCGGCAATGGCAGTTTCGTGCTCGCCAACGGCCGCGGCGCCGCCGTCGAGCAGACATCCTCGCTCGCCCGCGCGCCTTACATCGCGATCGGCGAGATGACGGGAACGGCGGCGAGCGGACGCATCCTGCTCGCGGCGCAGATCACGCAGGACGAGATCGAGCGGCATTTCGCCGAGCATATCGAGAGCGCCGACGAGATCTCGTTCGATCGCGGCGCGATGGCGCTGCGCGCGCGGCGCAAGCGCCTGCTGCACGCGATCACGCTGTCCGAGGCGACACTTGCCGTATCGCCCTCGGAGGATACCGCGCGCATCCTTGCCGATGGGCTGATCGCGGCCGGCCTCGACCGGCTGCCCTGGTCGAAGGCGGCCAAGCAATGGCGCGACCGCGTGATGTTCCTGCGCAAGGCCGAGGGCGAGGGCTGGCCCGATCTCTCCGACGAGGGCCTGATCGCACGCCGCGACGATTGGCTGGTGCCGGCGCTCTACGACAAGATCGCGCTCAAGGATATCTCCGCCGGAGATCTCTCCGATGCGCTGATGGCGTTGCTGCCCTGGGAGATGCGTGCGCGGCTCGATCGCGAGGCGCCGACCCATTTCGAGGCGCCCACCGGAAGCGCGCTCGCGATCGACTACGAGGCCGAGCAGGGGCCGACGATCGCGGTGCGGCTTCAGGAGTTGTTCGGCCTCAACACCCATCCGTCGATCGCCGCCGGCAAGGTGCCGCTGGTGCTGGAATTGCTGTCGCCGGCCCAGCGTTCGGTGCAGGTGACGCGCGATCTCCCCGGCTTCTGGCGCGGAAGCTACAATGCGGTACGCTCCGACCTGCGCGGCCGTTATCCGCGCCATCCCTGGCCGGATGATCCCGCCAATGCGCTGCCGACCAGGCGGGCAAAGCCGCGCGGGACGTGAGAGTTAGAGCCCCGCATTAACCGTTCGCTCATCCTTTTCGCCAAAATGACGACCTTCTGGCCGTGGCTGCGCTCGCGGGCGGGAAGTTTGCGTGGTGAAATCGAGCTTTCCGGCTCGGAAGTGGTGTGATGCGTAACATTATGATCTTCGCGGCCGTGATGATCGGCCTCGGTACCTTCATGGCCCAGATGGCGGACAAGATGAGCTCCGCCTCCGCCACCTCGGTGTCCCGCACGACGGTGGCCGTTGCCTCCACCGCGCCGGCCGGCGGCCGCAGCCTCAGCATTCCGCGCGACGGCCGCGGTCATTTCCAGGCCGAGGGACGGGTCGACGGCCAGCGCATCGGCTTCATGATCGACACCGGCGCCTCCGTCGTTGCGCTCAACGAGACCTCGGCCGCCCGCTTCGGCCTGCGTCCCTCGCGCGGCGAGTACACCGCCACTGTCTCGACCGCCAACGGCACCGTCAAGGCCGCGCGTACCCGTATCGCCATGCTGGATGTCGGCGGTCTCATCGTGCGTGACGTCGATGCCATGGTGCTGCCGGACGCGGCGCTCTCGGAGAACCTGCTCGGCCTCTCCTTCCTGTCCCGCCTGAAGCGCTTCGAATATTCCAACGGCCAGATGGTGCTGGAGCAGTAGGGCCAGCCCGCGCGATCGCGACCGTCCATTTCAAGAGAATATCTTTGCTCCGGCCGCCCTCGCGGTAACGCTTCTTCGTTACCAAACTGCCGCAATTTACGGCCATAAGCCTTCAATCCCGCCTTCCGCTGCGGCCCGGCATTCGCTAAGGCTGCAGCAAATCCTGCCCCCCTTTTCACGAGACCGTCTCAAATGTTCCCGAAGCCGAAATCCGTATTGTTGCCCAACACCTACGCCTTCGAATCCGAGCCGATGGTGAAGCCGACGGGCTTTCGCGAGTACGACGCGCGCTGGTTGTTCCAGAAGGAAATCAACCTGATGGGTGTGCAGGCGCTCGGCATGGGGCTGGGCGCGCTGATCGCCGAGCTCGGCGTCAGGCAGGAGATCGTCACCGGCCACGATTTCCGCGGCTATTCGGCCTCGATCAAATACGCGCTGATCTCCGGTCTGATGGCGGCGGGATGCAAGGTGCACGACATCGGACTCGCGGTGACGCCGATGGCCTATTTCGCGCAGTTCGATCTCGACGTGCCCTGCGTCGCCATGGTCACTGCCTCGCATAACGACAATGGCTGGACCGGCGTCAAGATGGGCGCCAACCGCCCGCTCACCTTCGGCCCCGACGAGATGACGCGGCTGAAGGAGATCGTGCTCAACGCGGAGTTCAAGAACAAGGCGGGCGGCTCCTATCAATTCCACGAGAACTATCCGGCGCGCTATATCGCCGACCTCACCGACCGTCCGAAGCTCAAGCGCAAGCTCAAGGTCGTCGCGGCCTGCGGCAACGGCACCGCCGGCGCGTTCGCGCCGCAGGTGCTGGAAGCGATCGGCTGCGAGGTGATTCCGCTCGACACAGAGCTCGACCACACATTCCCGAAATACAATCCGAATCCGGAAGACATGGAGATGCTGCACGCGATCCGCGACGCGGTGCTGCATCACAAGGCCGATGTCGGCCTCGGCTTCGACGGCGACGGCGACCGCTGCGGCGTCGTGGACGACACCGGCGAGGAGATCTTCGCCGACAAGGTCGGCGTGATGCTGGCGCGCGACATGTCGGCGATCCACAAGGACGCACATTTCATCGTCGACGTGAAATCGACCGGCCTCTTCATCACCGATCCGGTGCTGCAGAAGCAGGGCGCGAAGACCGCCTATTGGAAGACCGGCCATTCCTACATGAAGCGACGCACCAACGAGACGGGCGCGCTGGCGGGTTTCGAGAAGTCCGGCCATTTCTTCTTCAACAAGCCTTATGGACGCGGCTATGACGACGGCCTGGTCTCGGCGCTCGCGATCTGCGACATGCTCGACCGTGCGCCGGGCAAGTCGATGGCGGACCTGAAGAACGCGCTGCCGAAGACCTGGTCGTCGCCGACCATGTCACCACACTGCGCCGACGAGACCAAATACGGCGTCATCGACAAGGTGGTGAAGCACTTCGAAGGCCTGCAAGCGAAGGGCGCCCGGATCGGCGACCAGGCGATCCGCGATCTCGTCACCGTCAACGGCGTGCGCGTCACGGTCGAGGACGGCAGCTGGGGCCTGGTGCGCGCGTCCTCCAACAAGCCCGAGCTCGTCGTCGTGGTCGAGAGCCCGGTCTCCGAGCAGCGCATGCACGACATGTTCGAGATGGTGAACAGCGTGCTGCGTACCCATCCCGAGGTCGGCGAGTACAACCAGAAGATCTGAGCGCTATCGCGCTCAGCCTCCCGGCGGACCGAACAGCGCGCGGAGCTTCGCGCCCGCGCCCCGTGCCTTCCAGGCATCGCTCAGCATCGCAATCCATTCGCCGAGCGCGATCCGGATCGGGTTGAAGGATTGCACGCCGCCAACGAGGCCGAACCGGAGTGGCTGGTCCGACGGCCGTTCGGCAAAGGTCCCGAACAGCCGGTCGAACACGATCAGGATGCCGCCATAGTTCTTGTCGAGGCACGGCTCGTTGCAGGCATGATGCACGCGATGATGGCTCGGCGTGTTCAGCACCCATTCCAGCATGCCGAGCCTCGGCGCGAAATCGCTGTGGATGAAGAACTGATAGAGCAGGTTGATCCCGAGCATCGCCACGATCATGAACGGATGGAAGCCGATCAGCGCGAGCGGCAGGAAGAAGAGGAAGTTGCCGGAGATGTTGCCGGTCCAGCCGAGCCGGATCGCCGCCGTCAGGTTCAGCCGCGTCGTCGAGTGATGCACCGCATGCGTCGCCCACATCCAGCGAATGCGATGCGAGGCACGGTGCTGCCAATAGTACAGGAATTCGCTGCCCAGGAATAATCCTGCGAGCGCAAGCGGACCGGTCTGTGCAAAGTCGAACAGGCGGTGCTCGTACAGGAAGGTGAACGGCAGCGCGAGAGTCCCGGCCTCGACCGCGCGCAGCAAATTCTGCCCGAAGGCCACGCCGAACGATGCGACGCTCTCGCGCCAGTCGTGGGCTTCGCGATGGGCAAGCCGGCCGATGCCGTACTCGAGCAGCATCAGGCCGATCGCCGTCGCCAGGGCCACGTGCCGGAGCGTTGGGTCGAGCAGCAGAGAAGCATAAACCACGGCGCCCTCCTATTTCGGAGCGACGCCGGCTGTGACGGCGCTGTCCCTCAGCGCCTGCGCACGGGGCAACGCTCGTGCGCAGGCCGAGGTGAGCTGGCCGGCGTGAGATTGCAGGCAGGCGAGGATGCGTCCGCCACCCGGCGCGACGTCGCTGCAAAGTCGGTCATGGTCGGCGCGGCAGGCCTGCATGACGGTTCGCGCTTCGCTGCGCATCTGCGGCGTGATCTGCGTTTGCAGCTGGCTCTGGGCGACGGCGGAGGTCGAGGCGCCGAGGGCGACGATGGCTGCAGCTTGCGGCAGGAAACGGAAAATCGATGACACGGTGCTGGTCCTTTCCCATTCGACGAATCCGCCGTCGCCGCGCGGGGCTGACGCGGCGACGGCGGAGCAGCGTCAGCGCGAAACCGTGCCGCTGCGGGTGTAGGTGTTGCCCGCGGGACCGGTGCGAGTGACGCTGCGCGTGCAGCTTCCGTTGGCGCAGCTTCCCGTCGCGGTGACGTGGGACGTGCCGCGCGGCCCGGTCGCCGTCGCCGACCGCGTCCAGGCATTGGCGTCGGCCGCCGCGGCGACCGACAGGGTGCCGATGACGAGGGAGGTGAGGAAAAGCTTGGTCATGGTCGTCGTCTCCTTCTGGGGGGCTGCCGTGAGCGGGAGCCGTGCGGAGGAGACTGGGGCTGCGGCGTCTGCGCAGCATTGCCGGGACGAAACGATTTTTAGGGCTTTGTCGGCGCCATGTAACACTATGTAACAACGTCGCCGCAGCACTTGCGCGGCACACGCGGTCGTCCACAATGCGGCGATGACCGCACATTCGGCCACGATTCTCATGGTGGAGGACGATCCCGAGATCAGCCGCCTCGTCGCCGATTTCACGCGGCGCGAGGGGTTCGAGGTCGCCTGCGTCGCCGACGGCAAGGCAATGGATTCGATGCTGCAGCGCCTGCGGCCCGACCTCGTCATCCTCGATTTGATGCTGCCGGGCGAGGACGGGCTTTCGATCTGCCGCCGCTTGCGTGCCGACGACGCCATCCCGATCCTGATGCTCACCGCCAAGAGTGACGAGATCGATCGCGTGGTCGGTCTCGAGATGGGCGCGGACGACTACCTGACGAAGCCGTTCGGGCCGCGCGAGCTGCTGGCGCGCGTTCGCGCCATCCTGCGCCGTGCCAACGGGACTCCGGCAAAGCCGCTGGTCCGGCGTTTTGCGTTCGACCGCTTCGTGATAGATCTCGATGCACGCAGTGTCGAGACGACCGAGGCCGAGGCGCCGGAGCTGCAATTGACCAGCGCCGAGTTCGACCTGCTCGGCTGCTTCGTGCAGCGGCCGCGAAGGGTGCTCACGCGCGACCAGATCCTCGACTGGACCCGCGGACGTTCGGCCGAGCCGTTCGACCGCACCGTCGACATGCTGATCTCGCGCCTGCGCCGCAAGCTCGATGGCGCCAGCCCCGGCTCCAACCTGATCACCACGGTGCGCAACGGCGGCTATCTGTTCACCGCGTCCGTCAAGCAGGTGTCGTGATGCTGCGCGTGACGCTGGCCGCGCGGCTCGCCCTGATCGGACTGGTGGGATTCATCTTGGTGAGCACTGTGGTCGTTGCGATCTTCTACCGGACGACCCTGCGCGAAAACGAGCTGACACGGCCTTCACCCGCGCGTCTCGATGCGCTGGCCACGCTGTTGGAGCGAACGGACGCCGGTTCACGTCAAGCCGTGCTCGATGCGGTGTCTTCGCCGCAGTTCACGGTGCGCATCGTGCCGTCGGGCGCGCCGGTCGACGGCGAGACCCCGCAACAGCAGCAGGAACTGCGCGACACCTATGCGGCCGGCCTCGCGGGCCGCCCCGTTGAGATCGTGCCGCCGTCCGGTCATCGGGGCAGCCGGGTGTTTCCCCGCCTCGCGCGGTTGATGGCCAACGCGGTCGAATTCCGCATCGGCCTGCGCAGCGGCGAGTTGCTGATCATCGATGCCTATACCCGCCTGCCGGTCACCCCGTTCGGCCTGCCCGTCGGCTTCGGCGCTGGCCTGTTCGGGTCGGTCGTGGCGCTGCTGGCGCTGCTCGTCATGCAACGCGAGACGCGGCCGCTGGCTCGGCTCGCCGCCGCCGTCGATCGTGTCGACCTGTCGGCCGATCCGCCGCCGCTGCCGGATGCGCGACGCAGCGCGCCGGAGATCCGCGCCGTCATCGCCGCGTTCAACCGCCTGCAGGGACGGCTTGCCGAGATGCTGCGCGCGCGCATGACGCTGGTTGGGGGCATCGCCCATGACGTCAGGACGTTTGCGACACGGCTGCGGCTGCGCGTCGAGCACATTCCCGACGATGCCGAGCGGCAGCGCGCAGTGGCCGATATCGACGACATGATCCGGCTGCTCGACGACGCCCTGCTGTCGACGCGGGCGGGCGCCGGCGGGCTGTCGCAGGAAATGGTCGAGCTTGCCGGGCTGGTGGGGGTCGACGTTCACGACCGCCGCGTCCAGGGCGCAGCGGTCGATCTGGTCGCGGACGAGCGTGCGCGCAATGTCGTCGTTCTCGGCGACCGGCTCGCCCTGCGGCGGGTCTTCGCCAATATCCTCGACAACGCGCTCGCCTATGGCCATGCCGCCCATGTGCGCACGGCCCTGAAGGACGGTGCCGTCGTGGTGTCGATTGACGATGAGGGGCCGGGCATTCCCGCCGATCAGCGGCAGACCGTGCTGGAGCCGTTCCACCGGATGGAGAAGTCGCGCAATCGCGCGACCGGCGGTGCCGGACTTGGCCTCGCCGTGGTCCGCAACCTGGTCGAGGCCCATGGCGGGACGATCGAGATCGGCGCGGCCCCGGGCGGAGGCACGCGCGTCAGCGTCACGCTGCCGGTATTTCAGCCGGGTTGAAGCGCTTTCGAGCGAAGTGGATACCGGTTCGCGTGAAGAAAACGCGTCAAAATAACAATCGGCGTCAGGCCACCATCGCGGGAATCGGCAACGCGGTGACCGACTTGATCTTCTCCATCGCGAAGCGTGAGGTGACGTTCTTCAGCGGCACGGCGCTGATCAGCTTTTTGTAGAACACGTCATAGGCCTGCATGTCCGCGACCACGACGCGCAGCATGTAGTCGACGTCGCCGGCCATGCGATAGAACTCCATCACCTCGGGCATGGCGCTGACGGCTTCGGCGAACCGCTTCAGCCAGGCATCGGAATGGTCGGCGCTCTCGACCGACACGAACACGGAAATGCCGAGCCCGATCTTGTTCTGATCGACGAGCGCCACGCGCTTGATGATCACGCCATCGGCCTCCAGGCGCTGGATGCGCTTCCAGCAGGGGGTCGACGACAGGCCGACGCGGTCGCCGATCTCGGCGACAGAGAGGGAGGCATCCTCCTGGAGGACCATCAGGATCTTGCGGTCGATGGCATCGAGGCGGCGGCTGGTCTCGGGAATCTGGACGGCGACATCAGTCATTTGAAGAACTTTGTTTCATTTTACGAGCCGATTCTCTTGATATAGAGAATATCCTTCCACGGCAAGCCTATAGTCTTCGCGCCGCGGTTGAATTGCCCTCGGGCGGGTCTCGCAAAAAGTCTTCAACTTCAATGCGTTGCGGAGCGGCCAGACCGCCGCCATGGCGGCTGCATTTCAGCGCAGCGGCGGCCGAGGCGAATCGCAGCGCTTCCCGCGCCCCTTCGCCCTCGGCAAGCCGGAGTGTGAAGGCGCCATGGAAGACGTCACCGGCACCAAGCGTGTCGACCGCCTGGACCGGGAAGGCCGGCGTTTCCTCCAGCTCGCCCTTTTCGTTCAGCCAGATCGTGCCATGCGGGCCGCTCGTGGCCGCGATGAAGGCCGGCGTCAGCCCGGCCAGAAGCTTCAGCGCCTCGCGGTCGCCGGCGATGCCGGCCGTCTCCTGCAGCTGCGCGCTGGCGAACAACAGATGCGAGGCGGCGGTGAGCAGGCCGTCCTGCAACGCCATCGCGCGATCGACGCCGACGATGACGGGAATGCCGCGCTGCCGTGCCTCGGCGCAGAGGGTGGTTGCGAACGCCGCGCACCGGCTTTCGACGAGGACCGCCCGGCAGTCGGCGAGCAATTCGTCGGTGTCGGGCAGTTTCGCGCGCCACAGGCCGGGATCGCGATAGATGGTGAGTGTCCGCTCGCCGGATGGCTCGATCATGATCGCCGAGATCGGCGTGGTCATATCAGGCATGCGCACGATGTGCGTGATGTCGATGCCCTCCTGCGTCATTCGCTCCAGGATGAAGCCGCTCGACGTCTCGCCGGCATCGCCCATCGGCCCGGTGAACGCGACGCGGCCGCCGAGCCGCGCGATGGAGATCGCCGCATTGAGCGCGTTGCCGCCGCAAATCTCTGCGAGATGGCAGGCGTTCGCCTTACTGCCGCGTTCGGGCAGGGCGTCGACGCGAAAAATCAGGTCCCGCACCGGCATGCCGATGCAGAGGACCCGCGGCGCGACGCCGGCCATCGATGGCCTCCGCTCAGGCACCGCTCTTGTCGTGCACCCAGCGGCCGAGCAGATGATGAGCGATGGCGAAGGGATGCGGCCCGGCGAGCCCATCGGGATGCGTCCGCGTCAGCATGAGGGCTGCTTCTTCGCGCGTGAACCAGCGCGCGTCTTCCAGCTCCATGCGATCGACGACGATGTCCTCGTTCAGCGCCCGAGCGCTGCAGCCGATCATGAGCGACGACGGATAGGGCCAGGGCTGAGTCATGTAATACTGCACGTCGGTGCAGCGAATACCGGACTCTTCGAGGATCTCGCGGCGCACCGCGTCCTCGATGGTCTCGGCCGCCTCGACGAAGCCGGCAAGGCACGAATACATGCCGGGCGGAAACTGCTTCTGGCGGCCGAGCAGGCATTTGTCGCCGGAGGCCACCAGCATGATCACGACCGGGTCGGTGCGCGGAAAGTGCTCGGCCTTGCAGGCCGGGCAGTCGCGCTTCCAGCCGCCTTCCTTCATCGCACTGCGCGTGCCGCAATTGGCACAATAGCCGTGGCGCTGATGCCAGCTTACCATCGACTTCGCCAGGGCGATTGCCGAGAGCTCGTCGGGGGGAATTACGCCCTGCATCGCCATGCCGCGCAGCTCGGTCACCGTGTAGTCCTCGCGGCCGACCAGCTTCTCGGCGGCGGCCTGCGACAGCCCCATGCCGAACATGGCGGCGCCTTCGCGAAGCCCGAGGAAAATCGTGCCGGGATTGGCGCCGCACTTCAGCGCCTCGTCGATCGAGAGCCGCGCGCGCACCGTCTCGCCCTCGCGCTTCACCAGGAGCGAGTCGCGATAGACGACATAGGCGCGCGATGACGGCTTCTGCTCCATCGCGAACAGCTTTTCGTCGTCGCGGCGCAGATGCGCGGCGCGGTCGAGAATGTTGGTGACGAAGGCCGGCTGCCCCAGCGGAAACGCATCGAATGCTGACATTTCTTGCTCTTTCAACCCAACCAGATCTTGCGGCGGAGCGCGCTGATGAAATTCTGCACTTCAGTGGCGTCGTGCGCCAGCGGCTGCATCACGCCCCAGACCGGGCGTGGCCAGGCCGCGTCACTGGTCCGGCGTGCGATGACGTGAACATGAAGCTGCGGCACGAGGTTGCCGAGCGCGGCGATGTTGAGCTTGTCGCATCGGGTGATCTCCTTCAGCGCGCGCGAGACGCGGGAGATCTCGGTCATCAGCTGCGCCTGCTGCACCTCGTCGAGATCGATGATCTCGACCGCGTCGGGCCGTCGCGGTACCAGCAGCAGCCAGGGATAGTGCGCGTCCTTGATGACCAGCACCTTCGACAGCGGCAGGTCGCCGATGTCGATGGTATCCTCTTTCAGGCGGGAGTGCAGCGACCAGGCGGGTTCGAGCATGAAGACCTTCTCGTGATGATTCCTACCGTCGCAGAGAGCACGGCCCCGGACAATAACCGTGATACGCGGTTGCATCGGGGCGGGCATGCCAATCCGGTCGGACTGGCCGCGATCGGCCAGGCCGCCCGTCTGTCCGGCCTTGGGGGAACAGCCATACAGCCCGCTTGCTTTCCGCTTCCTTTGGCCCCAAATAGGGACCGGGAGATTGGCGGTGGACGAGCCACTCGCCAACCGGGTCAGGTCCGGAAGGAAGCAGCCCTAACGAGGTCCGGATCGGGTCGCTCGTCAGTCTCCTACCTGTTTTTTCGAGCGAATTGCGCCGGCGGTCGCCCCGCCA
Source organism: Bradyrhizobium cedriense (assembly GCF_054602315.1). Taxonomy (NCBI): domain Bacteria; kingdom Pseudomonadati; phylum Pseudomonadota; class Alphaproteobacteria; order Hyphomicrobiales; family Nitrobacteraceae; genus Bradyrhizobium; species Bradyrhizobium cedriense. Next base: position 694,118 of record NZ_JBTSWB010000004.1, read on the forward strand.
GCGTGCTCCTTTCCGCAAGAGCCGGCCGAGAGAGATTTCATTGCGGATCGACCGATGACCGACGCTGGCGTCCCTCCCAATCCTGACAACGCCGGCCAGGCCGGCAACGCGCCTTACCGGGTGCTGGCGCGCAAATACCGCCCTTCCTCTTTTGACGACCTGATCGGCCAGGAGGCCGTGGTCCGCACCGTCTCCAACGCGTTCGAGACCGGGCGCATTCCACAGGCCTGGATTCTCACCGGCGTCCGCGGTGTCGGCAAGACCACCACCGCGCGCATCCTCGCCCGCGCGCTCAACTACGAGATGCCTGATGGCTCGGTGAAGGGCCCGACCATCCACATGCCGACGCTCGGGGTGCACTGCCAGGCGATCATGGAAAGCCGGCACATGGACGTGCTGGAGATGGACGCGGCATCCCACACCGGCGTCGACGACGTCCGCCAGATCAATGACAGCGTGCGCTATGCGCCGGCCAGCGCCCGCTACAAGGTCTACATCATCGACGAAGTTCACATGCTGTCGACGGCGGCGTTCAACGCCTTCCTGAAGACGCTGGAGGAGCCGCCGGAGCACGCCAAGTTCGTGTTCGCGACGACCGAGATCCGCAAGGTTCCGGTCACGGTGCTGTCGCGCTGCCAGCGCTTCGACCTGCGCCGCGTCGAAGCCGACGTGCTGATGAAGCACCTTGCCAACATCGCGGCCAGGGAAAACGTCGAGATCGAGCCGGAGGCGCTCGGCATCATCGCGCGGGCCGCCGAAGGCTCGGTACGCGATTCGCTGTCGCTGCTCGACCAGGCGATCGCGCATGCGGCCGGCACCGTCAAGGCCGATGCCGTCCGGCAGATGCTTGGGCTCGCCGACCGCACCCGCGTCATCGAGCTCTTCGATTCGCTGGTGCGCGGCGACATCGCCGCGGCATTCAAGGAGTTCCGCGACCAGTACGACGTCGGCGCCGATCCCATCGTCGTGCTCTCGGACCTTGCCGAATTCGTCAATTTCGTCACTCGCGTGAAGATCGTGCCGGCGACCGCCGACAACGTCGCCTATGGCGAGACGGAGCGGGTGCGAGCGCGCGACTTTGCGTCCAGGGTTTCCATGCGCGTGCTGTCGCGGATGTGGCAGATGCTGCTCAAGGGCATCGCCGAGGTGCAGGCTGCGACGCGACCTGCCGCAGCCGCCGAGATGGTGCTGGTGCGCATCGCCTATGTCGCCGACCTGCCCACGCCGGACGAAGCGATCAGGATGCTGGAGCAGAACGGCGGCGGCTCCCCGGTCGTGAACGGCGGCAGTGCCGCGCGCAGCGCGCCTTCGGCGCCGGTCGCGTCCGCGGCGCCTGTTCGCATGCCGACCGCCTCGCCCTCTTCGTTTGGTGGTGGGGCTGCCCGGCCGCAGATGGCCGCCCCAGTGCCGGACCCGCAAGCCGCCGCACCGCAGCTGCGCATCACCAGCTTCACCCAGCTCGTCGCGCTCGCCGGGCAGAAGCGCGACATCATGACCAAGAGCGCGCTCGAAGGCGACATGCGCCTCGTCCGGTTCGAGGAGGGCCGACTGGAAGTCGCGCTCGAGCCCAACGCCTCCAAGACCATGATCTCCGAGCTCGCGAAGAAGTTCGAGCTGTGGACCGGCCGCCGCTGGACCGTGATCGTCTCCAACGAGCAGGGCCAGCCGACGCTGCGCTCGCTGAATCAGGCGGCCAAGCAGGAGCATGCCCGTACCGCGGAAGCCGATCCGCGCGTGCAGGAGGTGCTGTCGCGTTTCCCCGGCGCCAAGGTCGTCGAGGTCCGCAGGCTTGCCCCCGAGACGCCGGAAACCAATATTAATGCAGACTATGGCAGTGACGATCCGCCCGACGGTTCCGACGGCGACGATCTCTAGCGCATGATCCGGAAAAGTGCGAAGCGGTTTTCCGATAAGATCATGCGCAAACAATATGCTAGGGCGCGATGATGTTCATAGCGCCTTAGCCTCTTTCAAGGACACGCGACCCATGGCTGATTTTCTCGGCATGATGAAGCAGGCGGCGCAACTGCAATCCAAGATGCAGGAGATGCAGGAGCAGCTCGCCAACGTCGAGGTCGAAGGCATCTCCGGCGGCGGCCTCGTCGCCGTGCGCATGACCGCGAAGATGGACGTGAAGGGCATCAAGATCGATCCCTCGCTGATGAAGGCGGAAGAGCGTGAGGTGCTGGAAGACCTGCTCGTCACCGCGCTCAGTGATGCCCGCCGCAAGGCCGAGACCGCCATGCAGGAGAAGATGCAGGCCCTCACCGGCGGGCTCGGCCTGCCGCCGGGGTTGTTCGGCCAGTAGTATGGGCGCGGTTGCAGGTCCTGAAATCGAGCGGCTGGTCCAGCTGCTCGCACGGCTGCCGGGCCTCGGCCCGCGCTCGGCGCGGCGCGCTGCGCTGCATCTGATCAAGAAACGCGAAGCGCTGATGATGCCGCTGTCGTCGGCGCTCCAGGTCGCGCTCGATAAGGTCCAGGTCTGCAAGACCTGCGGCAACATCGACACGCAGAATCCCTGCACGGTCTGCACCGATCCAAAGCGCGATCCCTCCATCATCGTCGTCGTTGCCGACGTCGCCGACCTCTGGGCGCTGGAGCGGGCCAATGCGACTCAAGGGCGCTATCATGTGCTGGGCGCGACATTGTCGCCGCTCGACGGCGTCGGCCCGCAGGACCTCACCATCGACGCATTGGTGGCGCGCGCGCATGATACGCAGGTGCACGAAATCATCCTGGCGCTGAATGCGACGGTCGACGGCCAGACGACGGCGCATTACATCACCGACCTGCTTCAGGACGCCAATGTGAAGGTGACGCGACTCGCCCATGGAGTTCCTGTCGGCGGCGAGCTTGATTATCTCGATGAAGGTACGCTATCGGCTGCGATGCGGCAGCGCACCCTGTTCTAGCCATCCAGACTTTACGGAACGGACGACATGACGAAACTTTTCGCCACACGATGGGCTTTGGTCGCGATGATGACGATGCTGGTGAGCCCGGCCATCTCCGCGCAGCAGGGCGACGAGGCGCCGCCGCCGTCCAAGCCCGGCAAGCCGATCAATACCGGCGACGTGCTGTCCGGCGAATTGAACGCGATGAAGGTCCGCGACGTCAAGAACGCGGGAAAGCGCATCGCGACCTACCAGATCACCTCCGAGCCGCGCCGCCTGCCGCCGCCGAACGGGCTGTGCAATCTCGAGACCGGCCCCGAGACGTTCCAGCTCGTCACCTCCAGCGATGCGCAGGCCGCGCAGCTGAAATCGTTCGTTGGCAAGGAGATATCGGTCAAGGTCGACGAGATCGCCTGCGCCAGCGATGCCGGTCAGATGAGCGAGGCCGTGATCACGAAGTGGAGCATCATCAGGAAGCAGTAGGGGCGGTTCGCGCTACCCTCTCCGCCGTCATTGCGAGCGAAGCGAAGCAATCCAGAAAATCTCCTCGGAGGCAGTCTGGATTGCTTCGTCGCGAGAGCTCCTCGCAATGACGAAAGAGGAAGGTGAGTTCTACACCCGCGCCGGCCCCAGCGCCTCAAAGTGTCCGCGCCTCTGCAGATGCGCCAGCAGCATCAGGCTCGGGATGGCGACGAGGACGGAGATCGCGAAGAACATCGGCCAGCCCGTCGCTTTCGCCAGATAGCCCGCACCCGATGACAGGTAGGTGCGGCCCACGGCGGCGAGCGCCGTCAGCAGCGCATACTGGGTCGCGGTGTGCAGCGGGTTCTGGCACAGCGCCGAGAGATAGGCGACAAAGATCACGGTGCCGATGGCATTGCAGAAATTGTCGGAGGTGATAGCGAGGGTCAGCGCCCATTCATTGACGCCGACCAGCGCCAGCCACGAGAACGACAGGTTTGACATGGCCTGGACGATGCCGCCGATCCACAGGCTCGTTGCGAGCGAATAGCGCCGTGCCACAAAGCCGCCGGCAAAGCCGCCGGCCAAGGTCGCTGCGATGCCGACGCCCTTCACGATCACCGCGTAGTCGTTCCGCGTGAAGCCGATGTCGATCACGAACGGCACGGTCATGTTACCGGAAAACGCGTCGGTGAATTTGAATAGCACGACGAAGGCAAGTGCCGTCCACGCTTCCTTGCGGCTCAGGAATTCCGAGAACGCGCCCATCGCGGCATGGAACACCCGCACGAGCGCGTCCTCATCCTGCGTGGCAGCCTCGGCGCGCTTGGATTGCGCGGGCTCGGTGGCCGCCAGCGCCGTCGCCGTGCCGATCAGCACCAGAGCCGCCATCACCACATAGCCCCACATCCAGGCGGCGCCACGAGGGACGATCGCCTCGAAGCCTGTGACGATGAACAAGGCGCCCGCCGTCGATATCAGCATGCCGATGCGATAGGCCGCGACATAGGCGGCCATTCCGGCGGCCTGCTCGCTTTCGGGCAGGCTCTCGACGCGGAATGCATCGACGACGATGTCCTGCGTCGAGGACATAGTCGCGACCAGGAGCGCACCAAGCGCGACGAACAGGGGCGAGCGCGCCGGATCGGTCAGCGCCAGCAGCAGGATCGCGCCGATCAGCAGCAGCTGCGAAAACACCAGCCAGCCACGGCGACGGCCGAAAGCGCGCGTGAAGAGCGGCACATGCAGCGCATCGACCAGCGGCGCCCACAGGAATTTCAAAGTGTACGGCGTTCCAACCAGTGCAAAGAGCCCTATGGTTCCGAGATCGACCCCCGCCTCGGCCATCCACACCAGCAGCGTCGACCCCGACAGCGCCAGCGGAAGTCCCGAGGAGAAGCCGAGGAAGAGCACGATCAGCACCCGCGGTTGCAGGTAGACGGCAAGGCCGTCGCGCCAGGAGGTCGCAGGGGCGGAAGTCGCGGCAGGGGAAGTCGCGTCAGGTGCGGTCATGGTGTGGTGTTAGCAGATTCTGGGGGGAATGACTTGCGCGATGGCCGCGAGGTGAGAGAGCCTTACATCCTCAGTGTCATCGTCCGCGCAGGCGGACGATCCAGTACTCACCGGCGTTCCGGTTCAATCACATCCGCCGCGGCGTACTAGATGCCCCGCCTTCGCGGGGCATGACAGCGTCATGGCGGGCCGGCAATTTCGTGATAGAGATCATCCCAATTCGGGTTGTGCTGCTCAATCAGCCGAACCTTCCAGGCCCTGTTCCATTTCTTCAGGCGCTTTTCCCGCTTGATCGCGTTTTCGGGATCATCGAACTGCTCGAAATAGACAAGCCGGGCGACGTCGTACTTCTCCGTGAAGCCCTCGACGAGCTTCAGCTTGTGTTGTGCGATCCGGCGATGAGGTCGTTCGTCACGCCAATGTAAAGCGTTCCGCCGATCTTGCTGGCGAGAATGTACACGTAGTACGACCGCGCGCCCATCTGCTGTCTCTGGGATACTGGGTCGCCCGGTCAAGCCGGGCGACGACACCGGTATAGAGGCGGCAGGTTACCGCATGTCAGCGCAGAATCACTCCCCCGCCTGGAGCTTCCGCGGAAACAGCTCGCCCGCGCCCGTCGCCACCAGCCGCGGCCCCTCGGCCGGCGCATCGGTCTTGCTGAAATCAAGCTCCTCGATTCGTCCCGCGCGCTTCTCGATCTTGTCGGCGGAGATCAGGATCTGGCGGACGTCCTCGTTCGCATCGGAAAAATGTTTCTGCAGTTTGACCACGCGCTCGCGCAGGCGGCCGAGATCGTCCCCGAGCTTGATCACCTCGGTTTGGATCTGGTCGGCGGCATCACGCATGCGCGCGTCCTTCATGATCTGCTGCATCACCTGGATCGCAAGCATCAGGAGCGAGGGCGACACCAGCACGACGCGGGCGCGATAGGCCTTCTGGATCACGTCGTCGAAACCGTCATGAATCTCGGCGTAGACCGATTCCGACGGCACGAACATCAGCGCCATCTCCTGGGTCTCGCCGGTGATGAGGTATTTTTCGGAGATGTCGCTGACATGCTTCATCACGTCGCCGCGCAGCCGCTGCGTAGCGATCCGCTTCTCCTCGTCGCTGCGGGCGTCGTGCAGCGCGGTCATCGCTTCCAGCGGGAATTTCGCGTCGATGCAAAGCGGCCGCTGATCGGGCAGGAACACGACGCAGTCCGGACGCTTTCCGGTCGAGAGCGTGAACTGGAACTCGTAGGCACCCTTCGGCAGGCCGTCCTGGACGATCGCCTCCATCCGCGCTTGGCCGAACGCGCCGCGCGACTGCTTGTTGGAGAGCACGTCGCGCAAGGTGGTTACCTGCGTGGTGAGGTCGGTCAGGTTCTTGTGCGCGCTGTCGATGATGCCGAGCCGCTCGTGCAGCGCGCGCAGGCTCTCCATGGTGTTTCGGGTCGAGTGTTCCATGGACTGGCCGACGCGGTGCGTCACCGAATCCAGCCGCTCGTTGACCGCGCGCGCCATCTCGGCCTGGCGGCCGGCCAGCGCCTGGGTCATGGCGTCGACCCGGCCTGACGACTCGCTCTGCGCCCGCAGCACCTCGCTCAGACGTTCCTCGAGCTCGTCGGCCCGGATGGCGTTGGCCATGGCGAGTTCCGCGCCGCGCCGCCCGGAGCGCGCGATCACGACGGTAATCACCACCAGAAGGATGAGGACGAGGGCGCCGAAGCCGATCAGCGCGTCGATGACGCGTATCGGCCAGTCGCCGAGCACGAAGATGATGTCGTTCATGCCCACCCTTCTAGCCGATTCGCCGGGGCGCGCGAACGAATGGCGAACATTTATGCTGAATGTCCCGTTGATTTTTATGGTTAACGAACCCTGAAGTTTTATGGTTAGCGGAGGGTTAACGGGGTTCCTGGCCGGATTGACCGCATCCGGCGCGCGGCTTAAATCGCGGCCATGGCCCTACGAGAAATCATCATCCTGCCGGACAAGCAGCTGCGCCTGGTCTCCAAGCCGATCGAGAAGGTCACGCCGGAGATCCGCAAGCTTGCCGACGACATGTTCGAGACCATGTACGACGCGCCCGGCATCGGCCTCGCGGCGATCCAGGTCGCGCAACCCCTGCGGCTGATCACCATGGACCTCGCCAAGCGGGACGAGAACGGCGAGACCAAGCCGCTCCCGCGCGTCTTCATCAATCCCGAGATCGTCGCCTCGTCCGAGGAACTGTCGGTCTACGAGGAAGGCTGCCTGTCGATCCCCGAATATTACGAAGAGGTCGAGCGGCCCGCGAGAGTGCGCGTGCGCTTCACCGATCTCGACGGCAAGGTGCACGAGGAGGACGCCGAAGGCCTCTATGCCACCTGCATCCAGCACGAGATCGATCATCTCAACGGCGTGCTGTTCGTCGACTATCTGTCGAAGCTCAAGCGCGACCGCGTGATCAAGAAGTTCGAGAAGGCGGCCAAGCGCGCGGTTGAGTAGGCCGCGTCGTTCGCCGTCATGCCCGGCCTTGTGCCGGGCATCCACGTTCTTTGCCGTCGCGAGCAGGAAGAACGTGGATGGCCGGGACAGGCCCGGCCATGACGAGTACATTGCTCGTTTCGAGGATTGTCTCGCCACATGCCCCTTCGCCTGATCTTCATGGGCACGCCCGATTTCTCCGTGCCGACGCTGCTCGAGCTGGTTGCGCACGGCCACGACATCGCGGCGGTGTACACCCGTGCGCCGAAGCCGGGCGGGCGGCGCGGCTTGCAACTGCAGCCGACCCCGGTCGAGGAGGCCGCGCGAAAACTCGGCGTTCCCGTGCTGACGCCGAAGACGCTGAAGACGCCGGAAGCGCTGCAAGAGTTTCGCGGATTTGAGGCCGATGCCGCCGTCGTCGTCGCCTACGGCATGATCCTGCCGCAGGCGATTCTCGATGCGCCAAAGCTCGGCTGCTACAATCTGCACGCTTCGCTGCTGCCGCGCTGGCGCGGCGCCGCGCCCATCAACCGCGCGATCATGGCAGACGATGCCGAAAGCGGCGTGATGGTGATGAAGATGGACGTCGGCTTGGACACCGGCGACGTCGCCATGGCCGAGCGGCTCGCGATATCCGACAATATGACCGCCGCCGATCTGCACGATCGCCTGTCCCGGCTGGGCGCCGACCTGATGGTGCGCGCGATGGCCGCGCTCGAACGCGGCGGGCTCCAGCTCAAGAAGCAGGGCGAGGACGGCGTCACCTATGCCGCCAAGATCGACAAGGCTGAGGCGCGGATCGACTGGACCAGGCCCGCGCGTGCCGTGCTGCGCCACATCCACGGCCTGTCGCCGTTCCCCGGCGCCTGGAGTGAGCTCGATGCTGCGCGCGTCAAAATCCTGCGCTGCGAGCTGGCGAAGGGATCCGGCGCGCCGGGCGAGGTGCTCGATGACAACCTCACCATCGCCTGCGGCGAGGGCGCGATCCGCATCATCGAGCTGCAGCGCGAAGGCAAGGCCCGGATGCAGACATCGGAGTTCCTGCGCGGCGTGCCCGTCAAGCCGCCGATGCGGTTCGGTTGATGCCCCGCTACAAGCTCACCATCGAATATGACGGCGCGCCGTTCTTCGGCTGGCAGATGCAGGAGACGCTGCCGTCGGTGCAGGGCGCGCTGCAGGCGGCGGTGAAGGCGATGACCGGGGCGGATACCCGGGTGCACGGCGCTGGCCGCACCGATGCCGGCGTGCACGCGCGCGGCCAGGTCGCGCATGTCGACGTCGACAAGCAGTTTCCGCCCGGCCGTTTTCGCGACGGGCTCAACGCGCATCTGCGTCCGCATCCGATTGCGGTGCTCGAGGCCGAGATCGCGCCTGATACTTTCGAGGCGCGCTTCTCGGCGGTCAGGCGCCACTACCGCTATCGCATCGTCAACACCCGCGCCAATCTCGCGCTCGACGCCGGCCACGCCTGGCGCGTACCGCGCCGGCTCGATGCCGACGCGATGCACGCAGCGGCGCAGCGCCTGCTCGGCAAGCACGATTTCACCACCTTCCGCGACACCGAGTGTCAGGCCAAGTCGCCGGAGAAGACGCTCGACCAGCTTGACGTGCTGCGCGACGGCCGCGAGATCACGATTCTCACCTCGGCGCGCTCCTTCCTGCACAGCCAGGTGCGCTCGATGGTGGGCTCGCTGGTCTGGGTCGGCGAGGGGCGCTGGACGGCCGACGATCTCTCCGCCGCGTTAGCAGCCCGCAACCGCGCGGCGTGCGGCATCGTCGCCCCGCCGGAGGGGCTGTACTTGATGAAGGTGGATTATTGAGGTGAGGCGCGCTGCTGCCACACCCTCAGTGTCATGCCCCGCGTAGGCGGGGCATCCAGTACGCTGCGGCCTCGCGGCTCAATCACGACTGTCTCTGGAATACTGGATCGCCCGATCAGGTCGGGCGATGACAGCTCTCTTTGTGGAGGCAACAGCGCCTCAAGCAAAATACCGCGTCAAAATCCCGCGATACACTTTCGTCAGCTTCTCCAAATCCGTCACCGGCACGCGCTCGTCGACCTGATGCATGGTCTGGCCGACGAGCCCGAACTCGATCACCGGGCAATAGCTGGAGATGAAGCGCGCATCCGACGTGCCGCCCGAGGTCGACAGCTCCGGCTTGCGGCCCGTCACTTCCTCGATCGCGGACACCGCAAGATCGGTGAACGGACCCGGCTTGGTCACGAACACGTTGGAGTTGGATGGCTCCCAGACGATGCGGGCCTTGATGCGGTTGCCGCAGGCCTTGGCCAGGCGTGCCTCGACCAGCTCGCGCAAGGAAGCCTGGGTGTGGTTGTCGTTGTAGCGGATGTTGAATTTGGCGCGGGCCTGGCCGGGAATCACGTTGTAGGCGTTGTTGCCGACATCGACCGAGACGAATTCGAGATTGGAGGCCTGGAATTGCGCGCTGCCGTGGTCGAGCGGCTCGTCCGAGATCGCCACGATCAGCCTGGATATGTCCGGCACAGGATTGGACGCGCGGTGCGGATAGGCGACATGGCCCTGCACGCCGTCGACATGGAGCGTGCCGGATTGCGAGCCGCGCCGGCCGACCTTGATGGTGTCGCCGAGCACTTCGACATTCGATGGCTCGCCGAGCACGCAATGATCGAATTTCTCGCCGCGCTCCGCAGCCCATTTCAAGAGCTTGATGGTGCCGTTGATGGAGACGTCTTCCTCATCGCCCGTGATCAGGAAGGAGATCGAGCCCTTGCCGTCGCTGCGCGGCTTGCCACCATTGGCGGCGAGATGCTCCAGCACCGCGGCGACCGAGCAGGCGATGCCGCCCTTCATGTCGACCGCGCCGCGGCCGTGCAGGATGCCGTCCTTCACCTCGCCGGAGAATGCGCCGACGCTCCAGGCACTCTCGTCGCCGGGCGGCACCACGTCGGTGTGGCCGGCGAAGGTGATGTGCGGCCCTTCAGCGCCGAGCCGCGCGTAGAGATTGTCGACGTCGGCGGTGCCGGGGTCGGAGAACGTCACGCGGTGGCAGGTGAAGCCGGCCGCGGTGAGAGCTTTTTCGAGCACCCCGAGCGCGCCGGCGTCGGCCGGGGTCACCGAGGGGCAGCGGATCAGATCGCGGGCAATGGACAGAGCATCGGTCATGCGCCCCGCTTAACATGCATCCCGCCGGGCGGGCTAGCGCTGGGCGGCACGAATTCGAGCTCGCTCCGCTGATCCCAGCTTTTTGCAGGGGACGAGGCGGATGCGGAGCCGTCCTCGACCTCGGCGAGCGGATCGGGGCCGAACCGGTTGTGGCCCGAGGTGCCCGGCAGAATGAACATGTCGACGAGGCCCCACAGCCACAGGGTCGAAGCGGTGAGGCTGAACGCAAGCGTCCAGTTGGCGTCAGGCAAAAGGTCCGAGAACTGGCTGAACAGGCCGGGGATGAAGACGAACGGGATGATCCACCAGCCGCTCCTGCCGCGATCGTGCAGCCGCTTGATTGCCGTTGCCAGGAAAATCCATGCGAACACCGCCAAGCCGGACGACTTCAGGATCAGATCCGTGCGGTCAAAGGATGCCGGCACGCGATAGGCCCGGGGATCGACCAGCTTGAAGAGCTCGTCGAGACCGAAGTCGAAATCGAGCCTGAGGGTGGAGGTGAACGCCCTCTGGCCGCTCGCGACGTGGATCGCCTGATCGATCAGCCCGAGCAAGGCCGCCAGAAGCGCGACGATGAGCAGCGCCTGCCACAGCAGTGCACGGTTGATGCGGCGGTCGAAGCGGAAGAGATACCAAGTCCAGTCCATGCGAATGGCTCCGGGCGGGAGGGGCCGCCCGGGAATTGGTCGCTATGGAGGAGCGGTGGGTTCGAATGCACTGCTTAGAGCGTCATCCTGAGGCGTGAGCGCAGCGAGCTTCGAAGGATGAACGGCCGAGATATAGCGGTAGCCGTGCCGTCGCCCTTCGAGGGCCGCCAAAGAGGCAGCTACCTCAGGGTGACAGTGAGGGAATGGCGCTTGCTGCGCAGATCAATCCCGCAGCAACTCGTTGATGCTGGTCTTCGCGCGGGTGCGCTCGTCGACGCGCTTGACGATGACGGCGCAGGCAAGGCTCGGGCCGGGCTCGCCGTTCTTCATGGGCCTGCCGGGCAGGGCGCCGGGCACCACCACCGAATACTCGGGCACTTCGCCCATGAAGATCTCGCCGGTCTCGCGGTCGACGATCTTGGTCGAGGCACCCAGGAATACGCCCATCGCCAGCACCGCGCCCTTGCGCACGATCACGCCTTCGGCGACTTCGCTGCGCGCGCCGATGAAGCAATCGTCCTCGATGATGACGGGCTCGGCCTGCAGCGGTTCGAGCACGCCGCCGATGCCGACTCCGCCGGAGATGTGCACGCGCTTGCCGATCTGCGCGCAGGAGCCGACGGTCGCCCAGGTGTCAACCATGGTGCTCTCATCGACATAGGCGCCGAGATTGACGAAGGATGGCATCAGCACGACGTTCTTGGCGATGAAGGCCGAGCGGCGCACGATCGAACCGGGCACCGCGCGAAAGCCGGCATCGCGAAACCGGTTCTCGCCCCAGCCCTCGAACTTCGAGGGCACCTTGTCCCACCAGGTCGCCTTGCCCGATCCGCCGGGAATGATGCCCATGTCGTTGAGGCGGAAAGACAGCAGCACGGCCTTCTTCAGCCACTGGTTGACCATCCACTTGCCGTCGGCCCCGCGCTCGGCGACGCGCGCCTCGCCCTTGTCCAGGATCTCCAGCGACTGGTCCACGGCCTCGCGCACCTGGCCCTTGGTCGTGGTTGAGATGCCGTCGCGCGCGTCGAAGGCGCTGTTGATGGTGGATTCGAGGGCTGCAAGCGACATCGGGATTTCCTCTGGGGAAGCGGGAATTTTGATGGATTGGGCGCTTTTTCGGGATTTGAGCCGGGAGAGTCAAGGCATACTCGGCCGTGGTCCATACGCCGCGGTCGTCCAGGACGAGCGCAGCTCTTGGCAGCGCGCGGCGTTGTCCAGAGCGCCTGCCCGGGCTGACAGCGCCTAGCTCGGAGACAGCTTCGCCAAGAACCCCGTCAGGTCGTCCGTGACGTGGTCGACATGGGCGGCACCGCGGCCCTCCAGTTCCCAGTCTTCCCGCACCACCTCCTTGGTGCCGTCGGGCACCACCAGCACCGTGGTCATGCCGAGCTGATGCGGGACGGTGAGGTTGCGGGCGAGGTCCTCGAACATGGCGGCGCGGGCCGGATCGACCGCATGCTGGCTGAGGAATTTCTGGTAGGTCTGCGGCGCCGGCTTCGGTTCGAATTCGGCGGCGATGATGTCGAACACGCCGTCGAAATGGCTGGCGAAGCCGAGCCGCGCCAGCACGGCATCGACATGGTCGACCGAGCCGTTGGTGAGGATCAGCTTGCGCCCCGGCAGCTTTGCGATGGCCGCGCCGAGCGCCGGATTCGGCTCCAGCGGCGAGTGGTCGATCTTGTGGACGTAGGCGAGATAGTCGTCGGCTGAGACGCCATGCAGGGTCATCATGCCGCGCATCGTGGTCCCGAAGCGGCGGTAATAGTCCTTCTGGATCGCCCGCGCTTGCTCCGGGCCGACGTTCAGCCAGTTGCAGACGAACTCCCCGATCCGCGCATCGACCTGCTGCCACAGATTGACGTGATGCGGATAGAGCGTGTTGTCGAGGTCGAACACCCAGGTGTCGACATGCGCGAAGATGCGGGGCGAATTCATCAAAATCCTCTCGATCACGGCACCGCAAAGCGCAGCGTCTTGCCGCCGCTCGACATGTCCACGGCGACAAAGCCCGTCGGCGCGAATCCGCGCGCGCCGCAATCGGCCTGCTCGTTGGTCTCGAACTTGGTCTCGCGTGTGCAGAGCTGCCTGTCCCCGCCCCAGTTCAGCGGCCGATCCTTCAGCCTGACGACGCGGTTGTCGACGTCGACCGCTTCCGCGAAGCTGAAGATCTGCTTGGGCTGGCCGGTCACGTCGGGGTGCAGGCAGGTCTTGGGATCGATGCGATACCAGCCGCGGCTCGTCACGGACTTGCCGTCGTCGGTCGCGATCGCCGCCATCACCTTGTGCGGCGTGTCGTTACACCAGGTCAGCCCGCTCGCGGAGGGCGTCTGCACCGCATCGACCATGGCCTTGAACAAGTTCGGCGAGGCCACGACGTCGGATGACAACCCGCGGCTCTTCAGGAAGGCGGCCAGCGCCGCTTGCGTCTTCGGCCCGTCTACGCCATCGATCGGAGCTGCGTCGTAGCCTGCGATCACCAGCAGCCGCTGGATGCCGGCGAGGCGCGCCTGCTCGTCGTCATATTCGGAGTCTTCGGCGAGATAGGCCACGAGGTTTCCGTCCGCACCTAGCGTCGGCGTCACCTGCGTGAACGGGACCTGCGTCTGACCGCTCCGGCATTGCCGCGCCGCGGCGATGACGAAATTGTCCTGCGCGACGCAGAGCATGTCGCGGCCGCTCTGCGGGATCGGGGAGGCGCCGTAGACGCCGAGCGCGCGGGCGTTGAGCAGGATGCGGTCGGCGGCCAGCGTGCCCTGCACGACCACGCGGCAGGTGGCGGGCTCGATCCTGAACCAGCCGCGCGTCGCGGTCGCCGATTTGTCGTCGATGCCGATCGCGGCCTCGACCACATAAGACATGCGGTTGCAGATCTTGAGGTCGGCGAAGGCGGGGGCGGAGGAGAAGACGAACGAGACGGCCGCTGCAGGCAGCGTCATCAGGAAGCGCGTGAGAGGCGAGCGGCGGTGTCTCACCCCCGTCATTCCGGGGCGATGCGAAGCATCGAACCCGGAATCTTGAGATTCCGGATTCGCCCTTCGGGCGCTCCGGAATGACTGAGCAATGCGGGAGCCGTGGATGCCCGGGACGTCTGAGTGAAGACGCGGTTCGCGCTTTTGCCCGGGCATGACGCCCTCTTTTCTGCGCCGCTCGTCTCTCACTTGTGGATCAGCGTGCCCGTGCCCTGGTTGGTGAAGAGCTCGAGCAGCACCGCGTGCTGCATCTTGCCGTCGATGATGACGACGCCCTGCACGCCCTGCTCCAGCGCGTAGATGCAGGTCTCGACCTTCGGGATCATGCCGCCGGAAATGGTGCCGTCGGCGATCAGCTTTCGCGCGTCCTTGATCGAGAGTTCCGGAATGAGCTTCTTGGACTTGTCGAGCACGCCGGGCACGTCGGTCAGCAGCAGCAGGCGCTTGGCCTTCAGCGCGCCGGCCACTGCGCCGGCGAAGGTGTCGGCGTTGATGTTCAGCGTCTGGCCGTCTTGCGAGGTCGCGAGCGGCGCCAGCACCGGGATCAGCTCGTAGCCGATCAGCTGGTTGAGCAGCGTGAGGTCGACCTTTTCAGGGTCGCCGACGAAGCCGAGATCGATCGCCTTCTCGATGTTCGAGCCCGGATCGACGATGGTGCGCGTCGTCTTCGACGCTTTCACCATGTTGCCGTCCTTGCCCGACAGTCCCACGGCCTTGCCGCCGGCTTCGTTGATGTAGCCGACGATCTGCTTGTTGACGGAGCCGGCCAGCACCATCTCGACGATCTCGATCGTCGCGGCATCGGTGATGCGCAGGCCGGCTGCGAATTCCGAGACGATGCCGAGGCGCTTGAGCATGGTCGCGATCTGCGGGCCGCCGCCATGCACCACCACCGGATTGATCGCGGTCTGCTCGAGCAGCACGATGTCGCGGGCAAAGTTCTTCGCGGTCTCCTCGTCGCCCATGGCATGGCCGCCATATTTGATGACGATGGTTTCCTCGTCATACTGCTGCATGTGCGGCAGCGCTTCGGACAGGATGCGGGCCTGGTCGAGCGGGGAAATGTCGGTCATGTCGCGGTCTCGCTGGCGGGTCGGTTGGGCCGCGTTCTATCCGATTGGCGGGCGGGGCGCAAAGTGTGGCTGGTACTCGATTCCGTGTCCCGACGGGTGCATCACACCGCGGCGCGCCGCTGAGAAGGCGCTGCGCCGCGTCCGGAGGCGAGAGCTATGTCCTCGCCACGGCCGCCGCCAGCGTCACCGCCAGCCAGCTCGCAATCATCGCCATTCCACCCGTCGGCGCCGCATAGGGAAACAGCGCCTGACCCGCATATTGCCGCAAGGTGAGGTCGCCCGCGAACAGCGCGGCGCCGGTCACGAAGCCGAACGCCGCAACGAGGCCAATTCCGCCGTGCAGAAGGCCGCGTGCGAGCAGCGCGACGGCGGCGAGTATGGCGGTTGCGTGAAACAGCAGCATGGCGCTTGCCGATGCCAGCCGGCTTGCATCGGCCCCATGCGCGGAGGCGGCGGCCAGCGCGACGCCAGCAGCGCCCATGAGTCCGGCAAGCCCAATCAGCAGGCGGTTCGCCAGCATCACGTGGCCCGCTCTTCCAGAAGCTTCGCCATCGCGGCGCGCAAGCTCTCCATGCCGGTGGAGCTGCGTGACGAGGTCGCGAGCACGGTCGGGAACGCGGCCGGATGCTTGGCGAGCGCGGCTTCGGTCTCGGTGATGCGCGCTTGCAACTCGGCGGCCTTCACCTGGTCGGCCTTGGTCAGCACGACCTGGTAGCTGACGGCGGAGCGGTCGAGCGTCTTGAGGACTTCGAGATCGACGTCCTTGAGGCCGTGCCGCGCGTCGATCAGCACGTAGACGCGCGCCAGTGAGGCGCGTCCCAGCAGGAATTTGTGGATCAGCTCGGTCCAGGACGCGACCTGGCTCTTCGGCGCCTTGGCATAGCCATAGCCGGGCATGTCGACGAGCCGCAGGTCGCTTTTGCCGGGCACCTCGAAGAAGATCAGCTCCTGGGTGCGGCCCGGCGTATGCGAGGTGCGCGCCAGCGCGTTGCGTCCCGTCAGTGCGTTGATGAGGCTGGACTTGCCGACATTGGAGCGGCCGGCGAAGGCGACCTCCAGCCCCGCCATCGGCGGCAGCGTGGCAATCGAGGGCGAGGCCCAGATGAATTGCCAGTCGCGGGCAAACAGTTTTCGCCCGGCTTCGATCAGCTTGTCGTCTGACTTATCAGTCATCTGAAGGTCTATCCTCGCGTCATGGCCGGGCCCCGTCCCGGCCATCCACGTCCATCCGCGGGGCACCCTCCAAAACGTGGATGCCCGGGACAAGCCCGGGCATGACGATGTGGAGGCAGTTGCGCCCGCATGACGGGGCACGCTGGCGTGAGGCTACGTCGCCTTCCTCGCGAACGTCGCCTTGAGATTGTCGAACAGCTCCACCTTCACGCCGTTGCGGCGCATGATGTAGCTCTGCTGGACCACCGACAGCAAATTGTTCCAGGCCCAGTAGATCACGAGGCCCGCCGGGAAGCCCGCCAGCATGAAGGTGAAGATCAGCGGCATCCAGTTGAAGATCATCTGCTGGGTCGGATCCGGCGGCGTCGGGTTCAGCTTCATCTGGAACCACATCGTGATGCCCATGATGATCGGCCAGATGCCGAGCGCGAGATAGTGGCCGAACACCGGGATCGTGGTCGGATCGAACGGGAGCAGACCGAACAGGTTGAACAGGTTGGTCGGATCCGGTGCGGAGAGGTCCTTGATCCAGCCGTAGAACTTCGCGTGGCGCATCTCGATGGTGACGAACAGCACCTTGTAGAGCGAGAAGAACACCGGGATCTGGATCAGCACGGGAAGACAGCCGGCGACCGGATTGATCTTCTCCTTGCGGTAGATCTCCATCATCTCCTGCTGCTGCTTCACCTTGTCGTCGGGATAGCGCTCCTTCAGCGCCAGAAGCTGCGGCTGGATCGACTTCATCTTCGCCATCGAGGCGTAGGACTTGTTCGCCAGCGGGAAGAACAACAGCTTCACGATCACGGTGACGAGCAGGATCGAGATGCCGAAATTACCGAAGAAGCGGAAGAAGAAGTCGAGGCCGAGGAACATCGGCTTGGTGAGGAAGTAGAACCAGCCCCAGTCGATCAACAGATCGAAATGATTGAGGCCGAGCTCCTTGTTGTAGCCGCCGAGCCCGGCGAACGGGAACACGCCGACGACGCCGGCTTCCTTGGCGCCGGCGAACAGCCGCGCGTTCGCCGTGGCGGTGCCGCCGATCGCGACGGTGACGGGATCGAGCAGGTAGTCGGTCTGGTAGGTGTGGACGTTGCCACTCGGATTCGAAGAGAAGCGCGCCTGCAGCTTGGCATTGGTGTCGGGCAGCAGCGCCGAAGCCCAGTACTTGTCGGTAATGCCGAGCCAGCCATTGGTGACATTGCCGAAGTTCACCTGCTTGGCTTCGTCGACCTTCTTGTAGGCATATTCCTGCAGGCCCTGGTCGCCGAGATAGCCGATCAGGCCTTCATGCAGGATGTAGTAGCCGGAGACGTACGGCGCGCCATGGCGCGAGATCAGCGCGAACGGATAGAGCGTGACAGGCGCGTTGCCGACATTGCTCACCTCGTCCTTGATGGTGAAGAGATAGTGGTCGTCGACAGCAATGGTGCGGCGGAAGGTGAGGCCCTCGCCGTTGTCCCATTTCAGCGTGACCGGTGTCGACGGGGTCAGGCTGCCGCTGCCGTCCTGCTGCCAGACGGTCTGGGCATCAGGCATTTTCGACGTTACGCCCGTGGCCGCCACCCAGCCGAATTCGGCGTAGTAGGGCTCCGCCGTGCCGGACGGCGAGTAAAGGATGATCGGCGGCGACTTCGGATCGACCGTTTCGCGGAACTGCACCAGAGCGATGTCGTCGATGCGGCCGCCCTTCAGGGAGATGCTGCCGGCAATCCGCGGCGTCTCGATCTTCACGCGCGGGCTGGACGCGATCGCGGCGTCGCGGGTGACGGCCGGCTGGGCCTGGTTCGCGGCCGGAGCTGACGGCTGAGTCGCGCTACCCGGTTGCGGTGTGGTGCCCGGCGTGGCCGACGCCGTCGGCTGCGGCGTGGATTTCTGCAGCTCCGTCTGCGCCTGTTGCTGGGCGCGCTGCTTCTCCATCTGCGGCACATTGTAGAAGTACTGCCAGGCGATCAGCACCAGGCCGGACAGAATGACGGCGAGGATGGTATTGCGATTGTCGGTCATCTCGTATGTCTCGTCATCAATCCGGTTTGCGGCGGGCAGCAGGAGCGGGGCCGGGCCTCTGGCCGCGCGCTTGGGCCGTATGCCGCGCGGGCTTCGTGAACGCTATGCGCAGATCGTCGAGCATGGTGGCGAAGTCGCGCGAGAGCGCGTCCCTTCGTCCGACCAGGACATAATCATGATGGGGCTGCATCGACACCGGATCGAGCCGCTTCATCAGTTCGCGAAGCCGGCGCCGGATGCGATTGCGCTCGGGGGCGTTGCCGTTCTTTTTGGTGACGGTGAAGCCGATCCGGATCGGACCAAAGTCATCGCGGCGGCGGCTTTGCAGGACGAACGCGGGACTATTCACCCGCGCGCCATTGGCAACGGCGAGGAAATCCGCCCGCTGCCTCAGCCGATCCATGATGAAATCCCAAAAAGGGGGTCCCGGCTCAGGCGCTCAGACGCTTGCGGCCGCGGGCGCGGCGGGCGGCGAGAACCTTGCGGCCGCCGGCAGTGGCGAGGCGGGCGCGGAAGCCGTGACGGCGCTTGCGCACCAGTTTGCTGGGTTGATAAGTCCGCTTCACGGGTTTTTCTCCGCTGACCGGGCAATTTGCCTGTAGAATTGATGGTAAAGTCCGGAAGATGCGGCCCAAAACGGGCCCTTTTCCGGCCCTCAGAGAGCCGCTCCCGGTGTCGCACCGGGTCATCGCGGACAATTTGCGCGGCTTATAAGGGAGCGCCTTCTCTTCGTCAACGCCGCACAAGCGCGCGTTTCCGGTGAATATTGCTGTTTGTGCGGGGCTTTAAACCCTTGAGGTGGCGACTGGCGATATCAATGCTTAGCTCCCACCTTGGCAGATTAGCGATCCTTAATTTGACCGGACTCCGGACGGGTCGCATCCTCCATCAGCCAAGGCCAACAGGGGCGAATTTCGTGGCAGCCACAGATCGCCAGCCGATCCAGGATCTGGATCAGCCGGAACAGCCGGCGATGCCGCCCCGCGGGACGCGCGGGCTCGGGCTGTCGGGCAAGCTGCTGCTGCTCACCATTCCTCTGGTCATGATTGCCGCCGTGCTGCTCTACGTGCCCGCCATCGCCAATTTCTGGGTCAACCGGCTGAACGACCGCGTGGCGGCGGCCAACACGGCGGCGCTGGTGCTGGACGCGGCGCCGCTCGGCATGGTGCCGGATTCGCTGTCGCGCCAGATCCTGAAGAGCATCAACGCCCGTGCCGTCGCCATCAAGATGGGCCAGCAGCGCCGGCTGCTCGCCAGCGACAACATTCCGGCCGCCATCGAGCATGACATCGACCTGCGCGACATGACGGCCTGGGAGGCGATCACCGGCTCGTTCCGGATGATGCTGGAGACGGGCAACCAGGCCATCCGCATCGTCGGTCCCGGCGTGGGCAATGCCCAGTTCATCGAGATCGTCACCGACGAATTGCCGCTGCGGAAGCAGATGTACCGCTTCTCCCGCAACCTCGTGGTGGTCGCGCTGATTATCGCCGTGCTGACCGCGGGCCTCGTCTATCTCGCGCTTCACTATCTGTTCGTGCGGCCGATGCGGCGGCTGACCGCGAGCCTGGTCGGCTTCCACGAGAATCCCGAGAGCTCGGCCGGGATCATTGTGCCGAGCCAGCGCAGCGATGAGATCGGGGTGGCCGAACGCGAATTGTCGGACATGCAGCGCGATCTGATGTCGATGCTGAACCAGAAGAGCCGGCTTGCCGCCCTCGGCCTCGCCGTCTCCAAGATCAATCACGATCTGCGCAATCTGCTCGCCTCGGCCCAGCTGCTGTCGGACCAGCTCGCCAGCGTGCCGGATCCGCGGGTGCAGCGCTTTGCGCCCAAGCTCGTGCGCTCGCTGGAGCGTGCCATCGCCTTCTGCCAGTCGACGCTGTCCTACGGCCGCGCCCAGGAGGCCGCGCCCGACCGCCGCATGATCCTGATCGAGCCGGTCGTGCTGGAGGTGCGCGAGACCGCGGGCCTCGCCAACGAGGCCTCGATCGCCTGGGTCGCCGCGATCGAGCGCGGGCTCGCTGTCGATGCCGATCCCGACCAGCTGTTCCGTGTATTGCTCAACCTCGTCCGCAACGCCGCCCAGGCGCTCGAAAGCCATGCGTCGGGGGAGGGCCGCGTGCAGCAGATCCGGATCACCGGAAAGCGCGAAGGCTCCGTTGCCATCATCGAGGTCTCCGATACCGGCCCCGGCGTCCCCCAGAAGACCCGGGAGCACCTGTTCGAGGCCTTCCAGACCTCCGGCCGTCCCGGCGGCAGCGGCCTTGGCCTTGCCATCGCAGCCGAACTGGTCCGTGCCCATGGCGGCGACATCCACCTGGTCGAAGGCACCATCGGCGCCACCTTCCGCATCGCCATCCCCGACCGTCCCGTGGAACTGCTCTCCATCCGCAACGAGCGGGCGCGGGCGTAAGTCGGCCAGCGGCCGAGTGAGCCATCCGGGACGGCGCAAAGCGCCGAACCCGGAATCCAGAGGTTTGAGGGCGAGATTCCGCACGTCTCGCTGATCGAGTCCGGAATGACCCGGGCCAAACCGCCATCCCCCCGCAAAATCTCCCCCACCCGGACCTTGCCAACCGGGACAAGAGCGGTTAGTCAGAGCGCTCTTTCGCACCCCTCCCGGCCCTCCGGGAGATGCGTCGTGGGTCATGCCCGCCATCGCTGTTTGCGAAAACGCGCCCGTAGCTCAGCTGGATAGAGCATCAGACTACGAATCTGAGGGTCGGACGTTCGAATCGTTCCGGGCGCGCCATTCTTCGACGGAAGGTCAGGACAAGGCAGCATCTGGTCGCCAGACGGGCCGAGACCGGATGGCCGTGCCGTGTGAGGAACTGGATGAGGATATCGCAGGCGTTCAAGTTCGAGGCGGCGCATCGGCTGCCTAACGTGCCGGAGACGCACCGGTGCAGCCGGATGCATGGTCATTCCTATCGGGTCGAGGTCCAGCTGGACGGTCCGGTGGACCCGCACACCGGCTTCGTCGCGGACTTCTTCGATATCGAGAAAAGCTTCGCCGACATCATGTCCGCGCTGGACCACCACTGCCTGAACGAGGTCGAAGGACTCGAGAATCCGACCGCCGAGAATATCGCGGTCTGGGTCTGGGATCGATTGAAGCCGAGCCTTCGCGCGCTGTCGGCGGTCCGGGTCTATGAGACGGCGGACTGCTGGGCCGAATATCAGGGACGGTGACGACAGACCCGCGCATCTGAGAGCCTTGGCCGGCGCAAGAGGCCCATCTTCGTTGGCCACGGGCCATGCCCGCTCCCGTCGGAAAGAGCGCGCTCGTAGCTCGGCTGGATAGAGCAGCAGACTGCGAATCCGAGCGCGGACCTTCGAACCGTTCCCGGCGCGCCATTTCGATAGTAAGTTCGCTCCATGCGTACGATCGATCGTCTGTTCTCCTGTCTCGCTCTGTTCCTGGCAATCGCAGCCGTCCCGGTGCTTCCCGCGCGCGCGGCCGAGACCTGCCCGTTCATCAGCGCCCAGGAGCTCGCCCGGGCAATGCCGGCGCTCAAATGGTCACTGATTTCAAATCAGGACGGCCGCGGCTGCATCTATCAAGGCGGGCGCGGCGACACGATGATGCTCTCCGTGTTCCGCAATCCCGACAAGGACCGCGCCAGGGAATTGTATGCGACCTTCGTCAAGACGCTTGGCGAGCGAATGCCGCTGAGCGCAGTGGCGGGGATCGGCGACGAAGGCCAGGGCGGAACGAGCGCCGTCGGCGCGGAGCGCCCGGAGGCCTCGATCGTGATCCTGTCCGGCGATTACATTCTCCAGATCACCGTCTATCCGACTGGCAGGCGTGCTGACGATGCGCTGCTTGGATCGGTGACCGAAGCCGCGCGCGTTTCCATCGCCAACGTGAGCAGGAGCAGCGAGCGGTTCGGCAATTGCGAGTGGCTCACGGCCGCGGATGCCGACGGCTTTCTCGACACGAGCACGCTGACGGTCCAGCGGACCGGCGCGGGCAGCTGCCTGATGTTCGACCGCGAGGCCAACACCATGACCGTTGCGGTGATCGCGACCTCGCGCGACACCGCCGTCGGCATGATGAAGCGCACGGGTCCGTGCAAGCACGTGGCGATACCCGAACTCGGCCATGAAGCTTTCGGCGAGCATTCTTGCAGCAAGGGCAACGGCAACGCCGTCACCATCTATGTCTGGAAGAACGGCAGGCAGGCTTCGATCCTGTTCGCGCCGGTCAAGCCGCATAAGGAATCCGGCTCGGTCGAGCGCCTGAAGGCCGTCGCCGGACGGGTCTATGGAAAGCTGTAACGGCGCATCAGGGCGATGGGCAATAGTCGGTTGATGAGCTGAACCAGGTGCTCTCCAGCTCTTCCGGAGATCTGATGGTGATGCCGATCGGAGCAATTCGACGGCCTCGCCGTCGATATGCTCCTCAAGCGTCGCGCGCCAAGTTTCTCGCCGGCGCTGCAATAAATGATCTGCAGCAGGTGAAACCGCCCAAGATCCGGGACCACTCAGTGGTCCCGGACTTCGTCCGACTACACCGCCAGCCCACACGCCTGCCGGATCGCGATCTGAACCGGCGAAGGTGGCAACTTCGGATCAAACTCGCCCTTCGGCAGCAGCGGAGGCTGTGCCATGAAGCGCGGTCGCTTTCCTCGGTGGGGTTGCGCGGCATGAACCAGGAATGGATGGCACAGATAGACGGTGCCTTCCGCGCCGGTTGCCAGTTCGACCTCGCAATCCTCCGTCGACGCCCAGTTCCCGGAAGCGAGCTGCCGGAGCGTTGCGCCTGCCTCGCCAAAGGGCAGCAGTTCCCGCGCGATTGCAGCATGCGAGCCCTTCCGGATTCGCGTGGGCGCGTCATCCGGGCCGACATCCGAGAACAGGAAGAGCATCAGCAATGCGCGTCCGCTGCTCTTCACATTGGCGCGCCACTCCATGAAATCCGGATTGGCGGTGCCGAAGCTCATGTCCACGTGCCAGCCATCGTCACCGGCGGACTCCGGTGACGGGAAGCGGATCGGAAAGGTTCCGAGGCCCCTGGGCGCAAGCCACCGCCCTTCGCCAACGAGTTGATCAAAGGCCTTGTGCAGGGCCGGCGCGTTCGCGGCTTCGATGAATGGAGGCGAAGCCTTGGACCCCACCCGAACAACGGGGTGAGTCCAGCCTTCGGGTTCGTCCGGTGAAAGGCCGATATCCGCCCACAGCTCGTCCCTGCATTGATTCGCAAGGTCGGTGCTGAAGGCGTTCTCGATCTTGATGAAACCGTCTTCGATGAAGTTCTGGACCTGACGGGGAGTCAGGCCAGCCTGTTCATTCCCAAGCATTGAACATTCTCCGTTCGGCTATCGCATCAAGCGCAGCCGTTTGATCTGATTGGCGCGGATGCGCCGGAAACGACGTCAGCCGTTCAGATCAGCGGGAAGAATGTGGACATGAACATCATGCCGGGAATGTACACCGCGGCGGACGGTGCAATCAAGATGCGCTCGCCTTTCGACGCGACGCGAGGGGGCTGCCGCAATGCTCATGCGTGCGTCACGGGCACGGGTGACGTAGACCGTCGTGGCCCAAATAGGTTCCCGAGCCGGGATCGTAGGATCGATATCGCTGCGCACAGTAGGAGGCGGCGTTGGATTGAGCCTGGCTGTTGGCGATCGCGCCGCCGATGATCGCGCCCGCCGCGAGGCCGCCGAGTACGGCTGCGCCGCCACCGTAATGCCGGTGATGCCTGTGGCCGTACCCATGCCGGTACCCATGCCCATGCCCGTACCCATGCCGGTACTGCACCTGCTGCACGCCTGAGTCGGGACCGGGGTTGCCGATCGGCAGAGGCGCCGCGAGCACTGGCGAGGCAGCCGTCGAGAGCATCGCTCCAGCGGCCGCGAGGACGACGAAAGTTCTACGCATTGTCATGTCGAGCTCCATGTTGTTCAGGATGCTGGAGCAACGGCCGGTTGCACGCTCCGTTCCGTCGGGGTGGCGCGAGCGTCAGACGGTCGCAGAAAATGAAATGTTCGCAAGGCGGAACAATTGAAAGCTGAACACGGACCACGGGCCCTGCTCGTCGATCGGAATGCGGTCAATCTGGATGCGTCCCCTGCGCGGAACGTGGTGCCGATGTGCTGGCGTATCTCGGCATGTTCGTGCCCGGTGCATGGTTTTGTTGGCGCCGCCGTACGATCTCGGCATCATTGATCTGAAACAATGAAGCCATTCGGCACAAATGCTAGGGCGAGTCGCAGGTCACCGCGCAAGGCTCCCCAAGCCAGTCAAGACGATCTCAGCGCGTGACGAAATCCGAGGGCTCGATGGGACGACTACTGAATATCGTGACGCCGCTGCATACGGCGACCAAGCGCGACTACATGGGCCGCATGAACGACGACAAGATCGGCTGCTCGCTGAAGGCGCGGGAATACGAGGCCGACTACTGGGATGGCGACCGCCGCTTCGGCTATGGCGGCTATCGCTTCATCGAGGGGCGCTGGGCGCCGGTCGCCAAGGCGCTGATCGAGACCTATGGTCTGAAGGATGGGTCCAGCGTGCTCGACGTCGGCTGCGGCAAGGGCTTTCTGCTGTACGAGATGCAGAAGATTCTGCCGGGTCTGAAGGTCGTCGGCTTCGATATTTCCAAGCACGGTCTTGCGAACTCGCACGAGCAGGTGAAGCCGTACCTCTTCAACTATCGCGCCCAGGACGTCTATCCCTATGGCGACGACAGTTTCGACCTCGTCATCTCGCTCGGCACCCTGCACAATCTCAGGCTCTACGAGCTCGAGGCCGCGCTCAAGGAGATCGAGCGGGTCGGCAAGAACAAGTACGTCATGGTCGAGGGCTACCGGACCGTCGCCGAACTGCACAACCTCGAATGCTGGGCGTTGACGGCGGAGTCCATCCTGCACACGTCGGAATGGATCTGGCTGTACGGCAAGCTCGGCTACACCGGCGATTACGAATTCATCTATTTCGAGTAATCGGGGCTGCCGATGGACATCAAGACCGCCAAGGCGGCCATCCTCGTCGAATCCGGCAAGCCGCTGATCGTCGACGAGTTCACCCTGCCTGATACGCTCGAGCACGGCCAGGTGCTTGCGCATGTGCACACGTCGAGCATCTGCGGCGCGCAGATCAACGAGATCGACGCCGTCAAGGGCGTCGACAAGTTCCTGCCGCACCTTTTGGGGCACGAGGCGCTGGCGACCGTCGTCGAAACCGGACCCGGCGTCGTCTCCTGCAAGCAGGGCGACACCGTCGTCATGCACTGGCGTCCGGGCAAGGGCATCCAGTCCAATACGCCGGCTTATTCCTGGCGCGGCAAGCGCCTCAACGCGGGCTGGGTCACCACCTTCAACGAATATGCCGTGGTATCGGAGAATCGCGTCACGCCCGTTCCCGCCTCGATCGATCGAACCAGCGCGCCGCTGCTCGGCTGCGCGGTGACGACCGCGCTCGGCGTCGTCAACAACGATGCGCAAATCGCCATCGGCGAAGCGGTCGTCGTGTTCGGCGTCGGCGGCGTCGGACTGAACATCGTGCAATTCGCCGCGATGGTCGGCGCCTGGCCGGTCATTGCGATCGATCGCCTCGACAACAAGCTGGCGATGGCGAAGGATTTCGGCGCGACCCATGCCATCAACTCCGAAACGGCGAAGGATGTGGCCGCCGAAGTTCGGGCCATCACGGGGGTCGACGGCCCCGACAAGGTCGTCGAGACCACCGGCGTCAAGAACCTGATCGAGCTCGCCTACGAGATCACGGCGAAGAAGGGCCGCTGCATCCTCGTCGGCGTTCCCCGCGAGAAGGCCGAAATCTACACGCTGCCGTTACACTTCGAGAAGGTGCTCAAGGGCTCGGAAGGTGGGCAATGCCAGCCCGCGCGCGATATCCCGCGTCTGGTCCGCCTGAGCGATGCCGGCAAGGTGAGCTACCGCGGCATCGTCACCCACGAGTTCGCGCTCGATGACATCAACGACGCGCTGGACTTGATGCGCAGCGGCACGTCGGGACGGATCCTTCTGAACATCAGCTGAGCGCTGCGTTCGATGCGCACGCGCCGGCAGCATGCCGACGCTGGCGCTTCAGCAGCCAGGCCGTGATCGCCATGTTCACGATATTCCAGGCGATGCCATTGACCAGCGCGGAAGCATAGGAGCCGGTCCAGTCGTAGATCGCGCCGGCCATCCAGCCTCCCAGCGCCATGCCGGCGAGCGTGATCGAGATGGCGAGGCTGACGCGAAAGCCGGCCTCGTGCGCCGGGAACAGCTCACGGACGATCACCGCATAACTCGGCACGATGCCACCCTGCGCCAGGCCGAAAATGGCGGAAACGACATAGAGTGAGACCAGCCCGTTGAACGGCAGGTAAAGCGCGAGTGCCGCGGCCTGCATCGCCGAGCCCAGCAGCAAGGTCGGTAGGCCGCCAATGAGGTTCAACACCCAGCCGAAGATCAGGCGGCTCGCCACGCCAAAGCCGAGCATGACCGCCAGCATCTCGGCGCCGCGCGCAGGGCCGTAGCCGAGGTCGCCGCAATAGGCGACCAGGTGCACCTGCGGCATCGACATGGCGATGCAGCAGCACATCCCGGCGAAGGCGAGCAGGCCCTGCGTGGCACCGGGAGACAGGCCTATGGTCATTATCGTGCCGCCACTGCCCACGGCTCTGGGCGTCGCCTTCTGCAAGACCGGCCGGCGCAGCAGGACCAGAGAGAGCGGCAGCATCGTCGCGAGGCAGAACAGGCCGATGCCGACATGGGTCTGCCGCCAGCCGATCGCCGCGATGGCATGCTGAACGATGGGTGGCCAGACCACTCCGGCCAAGGAGCTGCCGGCCATCGCCAGGGAAACGGCAAGGCCGCGATGCCTGTCGAACCACAGCGAGGCGTCGGCCACCAGGGGCGCAAAGCTCGCTGCGCCGCCGAGGCCGACCGTGAGACCGCAGATCGTCGCGAAGACGGACAGGTTCGGCGCGAAGGCGGTGAGGACGTAGCCGAGGCTCATCAGGATCGTGCCGCCAGCCAGCGGCGGAAGGATGCCGAAGCGATCCGCCAATCTTCCGACGACGATGCCGCCGATCATGAAGCCGATGATCGCAAGCGTGTACGGCAGGGTCGCCCCGGCGCGAGGCGCATCGAAGTCGGCCTGCACCGCCGGCAAGGCCACGATCAGCGACCACATCCCGACGCAGCCCAATGTGCTGAGGATGATGGAGACCGAAAGACGAATCCAGGAATAGGGAGTCTCGATCGACGGATCGTGAGGCGGCACTGCGGCAGGTTTCCTCGGGCTGGGTGGAGCTACGGCCCGGGGTATCGTCCTCCGTTACCGGCGACAAAGCAGGATTTCTCTTTTGTCGAGCGAACGAAACTCATGCATCTTCCCGATCCTTCCCGCATCGTCCGGAGCCGGCCATGACGTATCTGTTGCCGCCACTTAATGCCCTGCGCGCCTTCGAGGCCGCGGCCCGCCACCTCAGCTTCAAGCAGGCCGCCCACGAGCTGCACGTCACGGCCGGTGCCGTCAGCCAGCAAGTCCGCCTGCTGGAGGAGCGGTTGGGCGTGCAGCTGTTCGAGCGACGGACGCGGCAGATCATTCTGACGTCTGCAGGCGAAACCTATCTGGCGCGGGTGCGTCAGGCGTTTCGTTGCCTCGCCGAGGCCACCGCCGAACTCAAGCCTGAGGGCGTCACGAGCCTGCTGCATGTCGGGCTCCATGCGAGCCTTGCCATTGATGGGTTGCGGGCTCGCCTCGCACAGTTCCGCCGGGCTCAGCCACAGCTTGCCGTTCGCATCAGCCAGCCGGCTGGGCTGCATGAGCTGCTCGAAGGCAAGGTCGATGTCTTGATCGCGGACAGGGTGCAGCGCTGCACCGGTTACAGGTGCGAGCCTCTGGACAGCGGCTTCCTGATCGGCCCGCTCGGAACCGCCGATTGTGCTGAGATCGAGAGCCTGCGGTCCTGCCTGCTTGGCCATCGCGGGCTCGAGCCTACGGCCGCTGCCAAGGCGCCGTCGCCGGCGGCATGGCCGAGCCGCGTGCCGTGATGGCTTCGAGTGCAGGCCGTAACCGGCGGTTAACCATGGATATTTACGGTGTAACAAGCCTCTCGGCTATGACTGTCAGTTGATTTCGAGTCCAACCACATGGCGTTCGGTAGCCGCGCATCTCCGCGAAGCATCGCCCCGACGGAGCAAGCGGCTTCGTGGGAAGCGCCCCGGGCTGTGAGAGTGAAGCCTGACGTCGTCGGGCCGGCAATGATCAAGGGATCGTTGACCGTCTCCGGTACGCTCTCCTTTCTGCGCGAGAATGGCCGGCGCATTCTGACGCTCGCCCTGGCGCTGTTCGCCCTCGGCGTCGTGGTTCTGATGGTTCTTCCGGTCCGGTACGCCGCGACGGCCCTGGTCGTGCTCGACCCCCGCGAGCTGCGCGTAACCTCGGATCAGGAGGTGCTGCCGGGCATCGGCCAGGATGCCGCGGCGCTCCAGAGCCAGATCGAGATCGCCAAATCCGACGGCTTTCTCCGCCCCCTGATCGAGCAGCTCAAGATCGCGGACGATGAGGATGTCGCGGGCGGCTATACCGACATGACGCGCGTGCTCGAAAGATTCCGCAACCGCCTCGAGATCACCCGGCGCGGGCTCACCTACGTCATTGCGATTTCCTTCACCTCGAACCGCCCCGAGCGGGCCGCTCACTACGCCAATGCGATCGCCGAGGCGTTCGTCGCCAGTCAAGGCCGCGTTCGCACCGAGGCGACCGACGAGGCGGCCGACTGGCTCAAGGACCGGCTGAAGACGCTGAATGAGCGCCTGCGCGCATCGGAAGACGCCGTCGCCGCCTTTCGGCTCGAGCACAAGATCGTCAATGCCGGCAAGGAATCCACCACGCAGCAATTGCGGGTCACCGATCTGACCCAGCAGGTCTCCGCCGCTCGCTTGCGCACCGGGGAGGCCAAGGCCCGCTACGAGCAGGTGCAACGCGATCTCAAGGCCAATGTCGAAGGGCCGGTGAAGCAGGACCTCCTCAGCATGCTGCGCGCGCAGCGCTCGGCCCTGAATGACCAGATCGCGCAGAAGAAGGCGGTGTACGGCGACCGCCATCCCGACCTCGCGATCTCCTACAGCCAGTTGGCGGATATCAACCGGCAGATCGAGATCGAGCGCAAGAAGAACATCGACACGGCCAAGTCCGAATATGACGCCCAGCTCGAGCAGCAGAATGCGCTGGAGAAGCAGCTCAAGGCGTTCGAGACGAAGATGCTGATCGACGGCCAGGCGCTGGTGAAGCTGCAGGAGCTGCAGCGCGACGCCGACGCCAACAGGAACATCTACGAGCAGTTCCTGTCGAGGTTCAAGACCACCAATGAGCAGCGTCAGCTGCAGGCATCCCAGACCAAGATCGCCTCGCCCGCCATTCCGCCGGTGCGCCCGACGCGTCCGCCGCTCGCCTTGCTGCTTGCGGCGCTGGCGATCGGCTCGCTGTTGACGTCCACCGCCGCCGTTTCGGTGATGTCGAGCATGACCGCCGACAAGCACGCCTCCGTTCAGGCGCCTGCATCCGTGGATGCGGAGGAGGCCCCAGGCCGGGAAACCCAGCCTCCGGCCGCGGCCATGCCCAGGGCCGAGCCGATGCCCGGCCTTCCTGTCTGGGCCCGCATCCCCGAGCTGGCGTCCGGAGCCGGCACCAACACGGTCTGGCAAAGACCGATCGCCGCGGCGGCCGAGTTCGATCTCGGCATCCATCTGCGGCCGCTGCTCGAACGCATCGACCGTGTGCCGGTGCGCGGCTGCAAGGTCGCGCTGGTGTTGTCGGTCGGCAAGAGCGCCGGCGGCAGCACGGTTGCGCGCTCCCTCAATCGGGCCGCCGTAAATCGGGGCATGATGAGCGTGCTGATCCGGCTCCAGCCGGAATTCGCAAGTCACCAGGCGCCGGTGACCGAATGGAACGACGGCTCGACCACGGCGGGACTTCAGTCGATCGACGAGCTCCTGAGTGCCGGCCGAAAACCCGATGCGAAGCCCGAGGATGACATACGTTCGGAGTTCGACCTGATCGTCGTCCATGCCGGCAATCTCGCCTTGCAGCCTGACGCCGTCGCCCTGGCCGCGCACGCGGACCTGATCGTCCTGGTGGCGCGCGCCGGCGAGCTCGGCTCGGGTGCGATGCGCCGGGTGACCGCGGCGCTGTCGAAATATGCCGCCGTGCCGACCGGCGTCGTCGTCAATCACGTGCCGGCCGGTTCAGCGGCGCCTCACCCCGAGGGTGGCGCACTGGGTCTTGCGGTCGGATGATGACAGCGCCGCGCCGTCGTCTGCACGTCGCGGCGATGCTCGGTCCTGAACCGGCTTAGGCCTCAGGCCGCCTTTTCCGTGAGGTCGAAATCCATCTGCCATGTCGACTTCCCGGGCTGCTTCCGGAAAATCCAGATCGTGAGGGTAGAGCCGGGCGGAACGACGATGCTGTCACCCTCATGCATCGTGAACTGGCGAATATTGCTCTCCGTCGCCCATATGGAATGGGAGTAGACGTCCTGGTTGCTGGTCTTGGTGCAGCTCAGAACCCCGCCATTCATGACGGCGCGGGTGATGGTCTGGCTGACTGAGGAATCCATGTGGATGGCGGTCATATTGGCGTTCTCCAAAGGTCTGAATGAAACGCCAGATGCTCTCCCAGGTTGTGTCGTGCTGTCAATGACGTGCGTTACTGCGTCCGCCTCCTCGGGGTTGCCCGTCTACTCCCATGAGGAAGCTGGACGTTGTTCATCGATGGAGATCGTTGGTTTGCACTACCGCCACCCCAGTGCCGGCGCGACCTGCGTCAGGATCGCCTCGATCGCGTGCGCGCAGTAGCTCACACCGAGCTGGTTCGGGATCGTCAGCAGCAGCGTGTCGGCCTCGGCGATCGCCTCGTCCTGCCGCAACTGCTCGATCAGAACGTCGGGCTCCGCCGCGTAGGAGCGCCCGAAGATCGCCCGCGTGCGCGGATCGATGAAGCCGATCTGGTCCTCGCATCCGCCCTCCCCGCCGAAATAGGCGCGGTCGCGGTCGTTCATCAGCGCGAAGATGCTGCGGCTGACGGACACGCGCGACTCGCGGTTGTGCCCCGCCTCTTTCCATGCCGCGCGATAGGCGCGGATCTGGGCGGCCTGCTGCACATGAAAGGCTTCGCCGGTCTCGTCGTTCTTCAGCGTCGAGCTCTGCAGGTTCATGCCGAGCTTCGCCGCCCACACCGCGGTGGCATTCGAGCCGGCGCCCCACCAGATCCGCTCGCGCAGGCCCGGCGCATGCGGCTCGAGACGAAGCAGCCCCGGCGGGTTCGGAAACATCGGCTGCGGATTGGGCTCGGCAAAACCGTCGCCGCGGAGCAGGTCGAGGAAGACCTCGGCATGGCGCCGGCCCATGTCGGCATCGTTCTGGCCTTCGGCCGGCCGATAGCCGAAATAGCGCCAGCCGTCGATCACCTGCTCGGGCGAGCCGCGGCTGATGCCGAGCTGTAGCCTCCCGCCGGCGATGAGGTCGGCGCTGCCTGCGTCCTCCACCATGTAAAGCGGGTTCTCGTAGCGCATGTCGATAACGGCGGTGCCGATCTCGATCCTGCTGGTCTTCGCGCCGACGGCGGCGAGCAGCGGGAACGGAGAGGCCAGCTGCCGCGCGAAATGGTGGACGCGGAAATAGGCGCCGTCGGCGCCCAACTGCTCGGCTGCGACCGCAAGCTCGATCGATTGCAGCAGCGTGTCGCTGGCAGAGCGCGTCTGCGATTGCGGCGAGGGCGTCCAGTGCCCGAAGGAGAGGAATCCGATCTTTTTCATGTGCGTCATTTAATGATGCGTGGGACGGCGTCAACCATCCGCACCGATGCCGGTGCTCTGCGTCTAAGACACAGCGAAATGTTCGGAGCGCTCCACGAGGAGATCCAGGAAGGTTCGCGCGCGTGGCGACATCCACTGCGTCTCCGGATAGATCGCATGCAGTGGCAGCGCGGCGATCGTGTAGTCCGGCAGCACATGTTCGAGCTCGCCGCTGCGAAGACCGTTCGCGGCATTCCAGTCGGGCAGGACGGCAATGCCGAGATGATGCATCGTCGCTTCCTGCATCGCGTCGGCATCGTCGACGTGAATGGGTCCGTTGATGGACGCGACGTGACGGCCATGCTCGGATTCGAAGGCCCATTGATGCGCCGGCGACATCCTGGAATAGACGATGCACTGGTGCGAGCCGAGGTCATCGGGCGTTCGCGGCATCGGGCGGCCGTGCAGATAGGTCGGTGTTGCAACCAGGTAGCGATGCACGGTGCCGAGCCGGCGGGCCACCAGCGTGCTCGCCTCCAGGTTTCCGATGCGCAGCGCGAGCTCAATGCCTTCCTCGACGAGATTGACGAACCGCTCGCTGAAGCGGATATCGACCCGCACCTCCGGATAGTGCCGCACATATTCGGCGATGACCGGCATCATGTAGCGCCGCCCGAACGACGAGGGCACGCCGATCCGCAGCGTGCCTGTCGGGCGGGGCGCCGCCTGCTCGACGCTCGACCGTGCCATGTCGAAACTGTCGAGGATCTGGCGCGCGAGATCGTAGATGCGGTGCGCTTCTGCCGTGGGTTTCAGCGTGCGCGTCGTGCGCGAGAACAGCTGCGTACCGAACTCGCTCTCCAGCATCGCGATGCGCTTGCTGATGGCGGGCTGGCCAATGCCGAGCTCCTTGGCCGCCGCCGAGAAGCTGCCGCCTTCCAGGGTGCGAACGAAAGCGCGGAGGCAGTCGATCCGGTCCATAATTCATTCCGATCTGGAATAAATCATATCCCATATATTCCGTGGCGCGCAACATGTCGGGTCGCTAGGCTTCGTCAAAACAAGCAACCGGGGAGGGAGTCACGTGGCACGCCATATCGGAATTGTCGGCGCCGGAATCGCCGGCCTGCATCTCGCGCTCTATCTGCAAAAGCATGGCGTGGACGCCACTGTCATCACCGACCGGACGCCGGAAGACTATCGCGATAGCCGGCTGCTCAACACCGTCGCGCATCACCACGTGACGATCGCGCGCGAGGATTATCTCGGCGTCAATCACTGGACCGATCCGAAGGACCATTATTACTACCACGATCACGTCTTCAATTTTCCGCAGCCGCTGCGCTTTCGCGGCGACTTCTCGAAAGCGAGCCGCGCCGTCGATTACCGGATCTATCTTCCTGCCCTGATGCAGGACTTCGCCAAGCGCGGCGGCACGATCGAATATCGCCGCATCGAGGAGCGCGACATCCGTCCGCTGGTCGCACGCTTCGACCTGCTGGTCGTCTCGACCGGCAAGGGGCCGCTCGGTCAGCTCTTCACCTATCGGCCGGAGCATACTCCCTATTCGCAGCCGCAGCGGCGGCTGTGCGTCGGCCTCTACACCGGCGTCCGGCAGCCGGATCCCATGAACGTCACGCTCTCGGTGTCGCCCGGCCATGGCGAGATGATCGTGATCCCGACTATCACCTTCGGCGGAATCGCCAACGCGCTGCTGATGGAGAACGTGCCCGGCGGCGACATGGAGGAGCTGGCCACGCTCAGCTACGACGATAACCCCAAGCACTTCTTGAAGGTGCTGCTGGGCAAGCTGGAGAAGCATCACCCGACCACCTACGACCGCATCAATACTGCGCGCTTCGATCTTGCGCAGCCGCAGGATCTGCTGCAAGGCGGCGTAGTCCCGACGGTGCGCAACACGGTGGTCGAATTCGACGACGGCAAATGCGCCATCGCGCTCGGCGACGTCCATGCCATCGTCGATCCCATGATGGGCCAGGGCGCCAATGTCGCCTCCTATGCGGCCTTCGTGCTCGGCGAAGAGATCGTCAACGCCGATGCGCTCGATGCGCGCCTCTGCGAGAAGATCGATCTCAAGCGGCAGGACCGCGTGCTGGCGGCCTCGCGCTGGACCAATGTGATGCTGCAGCCGCCCACGGAAGCCCTGGGCATGCTGATCGGCGCGATGAGCCAGAATCCGGCGCTGGCGAACGAATTCACCGAGAATTTCAACTATCCGGACCGGCAGTGGGATCGCATCTCCACGCCGCAGCGCATCCAGGCCTGGATCGAACGCATGTCGGCGCCGCCTGAGCCCGTCAGGGCGATTGCGTGAGGATCGATGCGAGCGGAGACTGAGATGTCGCGCGCCAACCCGGCATCGTTCCGCGAAGCCGCGTCGCGCTTTGCAACCGGCGTCGCGGTGCTGACCGCATTGGACGAGCACGGCCGCGTCTGCGGCATGACCGCGAACAGCTTCGTGACCGTCAGCCTGTCGCCGCCGACCGTGCTGGTCTCCGTCATGCCCGGCCGCATGCACCGCGCGATCTCGGCGACGGGACGTTACTGCGTCAACGTCCTGCCCGACCACGGCCGGGATCTGTCACGGCATTTCGCCAGCCAGCCGAACGCCGGCGCAAAGCCGGACTACGACGTCGTCGACGGCCTTCCGCGCCTGCAGGGATGCATCGCCTGGTTCGCCTGCGAGGTCACACGGCAGGTCGAGGTCAGCGACCACACGCTGATCATCGCTGAAGTCTCGGGTTGCGACCATCGCGACTCCACGCCGCTGGTGTTCTTCTCCAGCAGGTATCATCTAGGCCCCGGCGCGCCCCTCGACCGGTGACGCCCGTGCAGCTCAGGCGTAAGCCACCCAGCCGCGGAAGGCGAAGCCGGTGTAGAACAGGGTGGGGTCGGTGAAGCCGGCCTCGCGCAGAACCGCCTCGTCCTGCGCGGGCGTGAGGATGTCCAGATGGTTGGTCACGGCGTCCCGCGCGGCCGCCGCCTTCTCGGGTTCGACCCCGGAGAAGGCCAGGAACGCGGAGTACCGCGACAGCCACAGCGGACGCTCCTCATCGCCATTGGGCGCGCTCAAATGGGCGACCACGAAAGGGGCGCGCGGCCTGAGCCGCCGGTGGATCGCCGACGCGATGCGACGCCGTTCCGCGACACCGACGAAGTGCAGGGTCAGGAGGCAGGTCGCCCCGTCGAAGGGCCCCTCCGGCGCATCGTCGATGTAACCCTGATGAAGACGCGCGCGCGGCGCGAGCGCGCCAAGGGTCTGCCTCGCGAGCCCCAGCATCGCGGCGGACGGGTCCACACCGTCGAAGCGCCAATCCGGCTGCGCCAGCGCGAACGCCTTCAACTCCAGGCCGCCACCGGCGCCGAGGACGAGGATCCGCGCATCTTCAGGCGCGCGCTCGGCCAGCAGGATTGCAGCCATCGACAGCATCGCGTTGTAGCCGGGAACAAACCGCGGCGGTCCGTTGGTGTAGTTCGCCACCGCCTGCGGATCGGAGAACATGTCTTGAATGCCGGTCATGACGTCGTCCTTGCTGAAGCCCCCTCACGCGTGATGCGCGCTCATGGCTTGAAGCTTGCGGGAGCCGAGCCGCTTGCGAAGATCGTCGCCCAGCATTTTCAGCGTCACCTCACCGAGCCGCCACAGCAGCAGCGCCTCCGCGTCGTGAAAGGCCTGATCAAGCGCGGCGTTCACCGCCTGCTCGACGAGGCAGCCGGGCGCCTCCGTGCGGTTGCCCATCGCCAGCAGCGCCGGGCTGCCAAGTGCGGTGTAGACGTCGCGCAGCGTTACCTTCGAAAGGTCGCACGCCAGCGTCCAGCCGCCGCCATGCCCCTTCTCGGAGCGGACGTAACCGAGGTCCCGCAGTCCCGCCATGGTGCGCCGGATCACCACCGGGTTGGTGTCCATCGCCTTGGCCAGGGTCTCGGACGTGAACGGCCCAGGTTGCTGCGCCATGTGCAGCAGAACGTGGAGCACGCCGGACAAGCGGGAATCGCGTCTCATGTAACTATATATGTTACATATCTGGGCGAAGGTCAACCGGCCCCAAGCGCGAATTCGTCGACCGCGACATGGCTTGTCTCACGATGGCCGTGGCAAAGTCAGCCGCTGCCCCGCTACGCAGTCAGTTGCGGGCGGAACAGAACATCCACGCCGTAACCCGTTGCGTTATAGGTGTTGGACGGGAAGAGGCTGTCTGACCCATATGCATACACTCCATTGCCTCCGCTCGAAGCCGAGGATGGCGCGGTCAGCGGTCCGTTACTGATCGCCGAGCTGAACAGATTGGGATCGGCGGAGTAGTTTCCTGACGTGTGATAGGATGCGACATACGTCGCCCCTGTCGTGATCGCGACCGGCGTGGCGAAGTTGACTTGCTGCCAACCGCTCGCCGTTTCGTTGCTGAAGGTTGCGCTGGCCAGCAGGGTGCCGGTGCTGCTCCAGAGATGCGCGGTATGAGTGCCGACGTTCGACGGACCCTTGTAGAAGCGCAGTCCGGTGACATCGCCGGGGCTGGACGCCTGGAATTTGAACCCCAGCTCCACCGGGTTCGGATCATTGACCGATACCACGCTCGGCGTCGGGTTGTTGCTGAACAGGCTTACGATGCTCCCGGATGCCGCGTTGACATCCAGAGAGGCGGACGCGCTCGCCGTCCCCCCGCGACCGTCAGAGATTGCATAGGCGAATGACGCGGGTCCCGTATATCCGGAATTGGGGGTGAACGTGATGGTGCTGGTCTGAGCGTTGAAGCTTGCGACGCCGCCGACACCGTTGCTCACTCCCGTGATCGTCAGGACATCACCGTCGGGATCGGTGTCGTTGGCAAGCAGGGCCGAGGCCGGGATAGAGATCGGAGAGTTCTGAGTCGTGCTGAACCCGGAGTCATTCGCGGCGAGCGGTGCCAGGTTGGTGCCGCCACCCCCGGGACTATACACCACGTCCACCCAGTAGTTGGTGGCCCCGTAGGTGCTGGTTGGGAACAGATTGCCGGAGCCATAGGTGTAGACGCCATTGTTGCCGGCCGGCGCTGTGAGCGAACCATTGACGTGCGGGCTGGTGAAGTAGTTGCCCGTGGACGTGTAGTGGCCGTTGCTGTGGTAGCTTGCCACATAGGTCGTGCCGGCGGTGATCGAAACCGGATTGTTGAAGATGACGGTCTGCCACCCACTGCTGGTCTCGTTCGTGAATGTAGCGGTCGCCAGCAGCGTGCCGGTGCTGCTCCATAGTGACCCCGTATGGGTGCCGGTGTCGCCCGTGCCCTTGTAGTACTTGATGCCGTTGATCGTGCCGGCCGCAGATGACGTGAAGCGCACCCCGAGATTGACCTGGGCCGTATCGGGATCCGAGAGAATGGCCGGCGTGTCCGAACTTGAGAACAGGCTTGCGATCGGCGTCGTCACTGCCAAGTTGGCTGTTGCGGTCGCGGTGCCGCCGCGGCCATCGGAGATGGCATAGCTGAAGGATGCGGCGCCGGTGTAGCCGGTTGTCGGTGTGAAGGTGACGAGATTGGTCTGGGCATTGAAGCTGACGGTGCCGTTGACGCCGCCGCTCACGCCCGTGACCGTCAGCGGATCGCCATTCGGATCGGTGTCGTTCGCAAGCAGGGCAGACGCGGCAATGGTCAGAGCCGTGCCTTGCGTGGTGCTGTAGCCGCTGTCGTTGCTGGCAACCGGCGGCTGGTTGGGTGCGGTATTGACCGTCAGACCGACCGTTGCAGTTGCGGTGCCGCCGCGGCCATCGGCGATGGCATAGCTGAAGGATGCGGCGCCGGTGTAGCCGGTGGTCGGCGTGAAGGTGACCGTATTGGTCTGGGCATTAAAGCTGACGGTGCCGTTGACACCGCCGCTCACGCCCGTGATCGTCAGCGGATCGCCATTTGGATCGGTATCGTTCGCAAGCAGGGCAGACGCGGCAATGGTCAGAGCCGTGTTCTGCGTGGTGTTGTAGCCGCTGTCGTTGCTGGCGACCGGCGGCTGGTTGGCTGGGGCATTGACCGTCAGACCGACCGTCGCAGTTGCGGTGCCGCCCTGTCCGTCGGCGATGGCATAGCTGAAGGAAGCCGCCCCGGTGTAGCCGGTGGTCGGCGTGAAGGTGACCGTATTGGTCTGGGCATTGAAGCTGACGGTGCCGTTGACGCCGCCGCTCACGCCCGTGACCGTGAGAGTGCCGCCATCGGGATCGGAATCGTTGGCGAGCAACGCGGCTGCCGCAATCGCCAGCGCGGTGTTCTGGGTTGTGGTGTAGCCGCTGTCGTTGTTTGCGACCGGCAGCTGGTTGCTGCCGCCGGACGGCGTGAACACGACATCGACCCAGTAGTTCGAGGCGTTATAGGTGCTGGTCGGGAAGATGCCGGTCGTGCTGGTGCCGCCATAGGAATAGACGCCGTTGCCGCCCGCGGTCGTGGTCGAAGGCGCGGTCAACGGGCCGTTTGTGACGGCCGTGGTGAAGTAGTTGTTGGTCACCACATAAGCGCCGGTGGTGTGATAGGACGCGACATAGGTCGTATTGGCGGTGATCGAAACCGGGGATGGCAGGTTAACGGTCTGCCAGCCGCTGGCTGACGTAGTGGTGAAGGTGGCCGTAGCGAGGCGGGCGCCCGTCGACGACCAGAGGTCAAGGACGTTGGCACCAGTGTCGCTGGCGCTGCGATAGAATTTGAGAGCAGTGATCTGGCCGGCGACCGAGGACGTGAACTTCATCCCGACTTCAAGTGGGGATCCATCATTGAGGTTGGTCTGCGCTGGCGTATTTGACGCGCTGAACAGGCTGTAGGGACCCGTTCCGAGCGGTGCCACCGTGAGGCTGGCACTGGCCGTGGCCGTACCGCCGCGCCCGTCCGAGATCGTGTAGCTGAAGCTGGCGGGGCCGGCGTAGCCGGCCGTGGGCGTGAATGTGATGGTGTTGTTCTGCGGATTGGGCTGAGTGTTGAGGACGACGGTGCCGTTCGTCGCTGCGCTCACTCCGGTTATGGTCAGTGTATCTCCATCGGGGTCGCTGTCGTTGGCGATCAGCGACGCCGCCGTGATCGTCGCGGGCGCATTTTGTGTCACGGTCGCGGTATCGTTCACGGCCACCGGCGCGGTATTGGTGGTGGAGGGGTTGAACATGACGTCAACCCAGAAATTCGTCGACTGGAACGTGCTGGTGGGGAAAGCCGTGCTGCTGCTGTAGGTGTAGACGCCGTTACCATTGGCGGGAGCGGTCAGCGGGCCGCTCGTCACATTGCCCGTGAAGTAGTTCACGCTGGAGGAGTAGTAGCCCACATTCGTATGATAGGACGCGACATAGGTGGCGCCGACCGTTATCGGGACCGGATTGGAGAAGGTCACACTCTGCCAACCGCCGACCGTTTCATTTCCAAAGGTGGCAGTTGCCAGCAAGGTGCCGGTGCTGGTCCAGAGCGTGCCGGTGTGGGTGCCCGTATCCTGGCTGCTCTTGTAGAAGCGGATCCCGCTGATGGTGCCGGCAAGCGACGTTTGAAACTTCACCCCGAGCTCGACGGCGCTTGCATCGGTGGTGTTGACCGTATCGGGGGTTGCCGAGCCCGGAAAGAGCGTGACGTAGGACGGCGCAGCAACAGTCACCGCGCGACCCGCCGAAGGCGTTTCCAGATTGATGCTGTCGTCCACCGCGCGTGATTTGATGGTGTAGGTCCCGGCAACCTGCGGCGCCCAGGTATAGGTCCACGTCTCGTCGCCGATCGCGTTCTGCCAGCTCAATCCGCCATCGGTCGAGACTTCCACGCCGGCGATCACGCCGCCGCCGAGATCCGCCGCCGTGCCGGAGATCGTGACTGTAGTTCCGACGCTGAAACCTGCCAGTGCGTTGATGGTGGAGGTCGGAGCCGTCGAGTCCGTCGAGGCGGTCGCCGCGATCATTCCCGGCTGGAGCGTTCCCGGTTGAATTCCCATGTCGGCGAGCAGGTTGATCATCGCCTGCTGCACGCGCGGATCGGTCGGCGTCGGCGCCAGATCGTGATTGTCGCTCAGGCCCCACGACCAATAGACTGTTCCGGCGCCGAAGACCAACGCGCCGCTCGGAGCGCGATAGAGCGTCAGGTTATGGGTCGAGACGCCAGGTCCGGTCGTGTTGCCGTAGTCGAGCAGATAGGTATTGACCGGAAGCGTCGTCGAGGAGAGCCGGACCAGGCCGGCTGGATCGAAGCCGTTGTCGGGCGCTTCATCCCACTCATAGCCGAGATAGTTCTTGGTCAACGTTGCTGTTTGCCCAGGCTGGAGACTGGCAACGCTGGTGTCGCGCCAGAAGCGCAGATTGGCGTCGTCATAGGGAATTG
Source organism: Bradyrhizobium cedriense (assembly GCF_054602315.1). Lineage (NCBI taxonomy): Bacteria > Pseudomonadati > Pseudomonadota > Alphaproteobacteria > Hyphomicrobiales > Nitrobacteraceae > Bradyrhizobium > Bradyrhizobium cedriense. Next base: position 734,528 of record NZ_JBTSWB010000004.1, read on the forward strand.
CAATTGACTGGAGGCCGCTGCCTTGGCCGACATCATCGACCTGGAACATCTGCCCGATCAGGGCATTTTCCGGGATTCCGCCGCCGACCGACGGGGGGCTGAGGCGTGGATCGCGGAACGTCCCGGTCCACTCGTCGCTCGGATCGATCGACGCTGTCGGTGACCATGTTTCCTTGTAGGAGATCAAGGTGCGGTAGGCGGTGGCGTCGCTGCTGATGCTGTCGCCCCAGCGCGTGCGCCAGTACATTTCGTTGCCGCTCCAGAACGCGAGGTTCACGCCGGCATCGCGGGCCGCCTGGACGTTGGCGCGTTGCTGTCCTGACCAATATTCGTCGTGACCAACGTCGAGGTAGAGCTTGTGGTTGAGCAGGAGACTGCCGTAACGGTCCACATCGACTCCCGACATGTAGGAGACGTCGTAACCGTTCTGCTCCAGCCAGTAGATCGCGGAGTATTCAGCGCCGAACAAATAGTCCTGCGGACCGGCATAGGTCCCGACGTTGCCGCGGGTGGCGATCGGCCGGTTGTAGCTCACCGCGTAGGCGCGTCCCGCGCCTTGGCCGGTCGCGGGGCCGTCGCCGCCATAGAAATTGGCGCCGCCCCAGCCGTTATAGGCCTGCCAGGTCGTGTCCGAGGTCTGGAAGACCACATCGCTGGTGCTGCTGTCGTCTCTCACGATGAAGGGGATGTGATTGGCACCGGTAGTTCCGTCCTGGCGCACGAGCTTTGCGATATAAACGCCGGACACCGCATCGGCCGGAATATCCCAGGAGGCTGAAACGGACCAATTGCCGGCATCGACCAGGCCGGTCGCCGCGTCGCGCAGCGGCGCAGGCTGATTCTGCACGCCCGTATGCTGGATGGTGGCGACCTTTCGCGCTCCCATGCCGCCATAGTAGCCGAGGCGGTAGATGTCGATCCGGTAGTCTGATGAATCCGTATCGATCTTGAAGTCGACCCGGTTGCCCCGATTGATGCTGATGTCGGTGGCAAAACCTTCGATGTTCGAACTGCCGGCGCCAACGATGTCCCATTCGCTTTGCGGGCTTCCGGGTTTCTGGTTCTCGAGAACGACTGGATTTGTGGAAGTCGCTGCGGCCGCGAGAAGACTGCTCGAGTCAGGCGCGGCGGCCTGCCGGCCGACGGGAGGAGCCGTTGCGGATGTCACCGAGCCGGACAGAATTCCGATTTGGCCGGTCGACGTCCCGGTACCGATCTCTCCTCCGCCTGGCAGGACGTTCCAGTTGGCAAGCGGCGCAACGTGGTGCGTCGACAGGTCGACGCTGGTGGAGGCTCCCATCGTACCGGCCTGGCCGGTCAGCACGAAATCTGCTCCGCCGGACACCCGGCTACCCTGCAACTGCCCGCTGTGGCCTGCGCTTTGATCGAGCAATCGTGTTGGAGCAATGAAGTAGCCGCAACCGCAAATCTGCGCGACCGCTGGCGTTGTAGACGATCCGACGACATCCGGGGCCAGGCTCGCCGAGGGGATCCGACCAAGGATGACGACGGGATTTGAGGTCGTTTGGTCGGCGGCCGCAGAGGTTGGCGTTCGGAGTCCTGCGGTCACTCCTGCGAATCCGTCGCTCGACGTCGTATTGGAGGAAGACAGTACAGCGGGAGCTGAGGCGCTCAGGCCCGTACGTTCCAGCGGATTTCGCGCGTGCGGCGACAGCCACTCGTCATCGGCCTCTGGATCAGGCGTCCAGCTATTTCTCCGGGACAGGGTCCGTGGCCAGGCCCGCAATCCGAGAGCTATGTGGCTCAAACGAAAATTTTCGTACAAGGACCTCATGACATCCTCGCGAGATGGGGGAAATTGCCTGACAGATGCTGATGGCCGTCACCTTGACGGCGGCGCGGATGTCGAAGCGACGTTTCCACTATTCGGCAACGAGTCGATCTTGGACTTTCAGGAGAGGCTCTGAACCGGGAGGCGAGCGCGAACCTGCATTGTTCGATCTGCCCCTCGGACGCGATCGCCCCGTTTTTCGTAATGATTTCTGTAACCATGGCATCGCCGGCCAGCCGTCATCGCATCGAATTAAAACGACGATATTAATTGCATTTAATATTAATACAATGGTTTTCGTGTCACATGGTCGTGTCGAGCGTTAATAGCCGGCTCAAGACGCGAGGGCACGGGCGCTACGCTGCCTAAATTAGTTGAGGTGATCAGGATAATGCCAGGGCGGAAAGGGGTCGCTGAGATTGCGCCAGCTCTGGGGAGTGAACTCATTCTCCGAAACGGCAAGACAAGCATCCAGCGAGGCTCGGATGTACGTTTCGTCCATGCCTGAACCGATGAACACCAGCTCCTGACGACGATCGCCCCAAGTGCTGTCCCATCTCTCATTGAGATGTTGTTGGACGTGAGGATGGCTTGGCCAATTCGACTTTGGGACTGTTGCCCACCAATATCCCATGGGCTCGCATCGACGTTGCATCCCTGCAACCGAGAGGAGACCCACCCAGTCCGGACGCGTAGCAAGCCAGAAATGTCCCTTGGCGCGCAACACGCCTGGCCATGGCTTGTTGAGAAAGGACAAGAGGCTGGCCGGATCGAACGGACGTCTTTCCGAGTAGACGAAACTGGATATGCCGTACTCCTCGGTCTCCGGCACATGGGAAGCGGGGCTGTTGAGCTCCTTGTCCCAGAGAGGATGAGTCGCGGCCTTCGCTTCGCGGAAAAGGCCGGTGTTGAGAATGGCGTGGAGAGGAACTTCGCCAAAGTCAGTCTCGATCTGGCGCGCCCGTGGATTGAGCGCGGCAACCACCTTGCGAACCTCCGCACGCGTCGCCTCTGTAGCTTCTGACACCTTGTTGATCACGACCACGTCGGCAAATTCGATCTGCTCGACCAGGAGATCGACCAGCGTGCGTCCATCGGCGGCATCGCGTGACTCGCCGTGGTCGCGCAGCAGATCGCGGCTGTTGAATTTGGCGAGCAGGTTCAAGGCGTCCACGACGGTGACCATCGTGTCGAGGTTCGCAAGATCAGAGAGCGAGACGCCGGCCTCGTCGCGAAAGGAGAAAGTTGCTGCGACGGGAAGAGGTTCGGCAATCCCGGTCCCTTCGATCAGAAGATAATCGAAGCGTCGCTCTTCGGCCAATCGCCTGACCTCCATCAGGAGATCGTCGCGCAGCGTGCAGCATATGCAGCCGTTGCTGAGCTGCACGAGTGTCTCGGTCGTATGCGACAGGTTCGCCCCACCATTGCGAACCAGATCCGCGTCTATGTTCAGCTTGCTCATGTCATTGACGATGACGGCAACGCGAAGGCCCTCGCGATTCCTGAGCACGTGGTTGAGCAATGTCGTCTTCCCCGCCCCCAGAAATCCGCTGAGCACGGTGACCGGTAGCCGATTGGCGGGACCTGGTGCCTCTTTCATAAGTCTTCCCTGGCCGATGACCTGCGGACTGAGCGACGTTGACAGAGGCAGGCAGTGACGCCGCAGGTCGCGCCACAACAGTTTGGACCTGTCCGTTCCTCTCGGCCCCGCCCCGCCAATTAATATTTGAATATCGGCGTCTATATAAATATATTAATATTGAGATCGATAAATTAAATCAAGTCACGGTCGGGCGGCGCGCACTTTGGAGGTGCGTCTGGGAGCCCGACTTCCCTCGTGAACCCGGATAGTCATTGCCGAAATCTACTTGTCGGGCTGGGCTTCCGGAAACTTCCACTTTCCGTTCAAGATCTCCGCCCGCGGCCTGTAAAGCCGGACCATATAGTTCCAGCCCTTCATGATGGGCAGGCAATTGGGAATCTTTCCGTCACAACCGCCGAATTGCACGGATACTGAACTGTCGTCGTTCTTTCGTGCCGTGATGTTGTTGAGCGAATAGGCGTTGTACTGGTTCGGCTCGAAGTAGCCTTCCGCGTTGTACAGGCTTATCGACCAGAACCCGTCCACCGGCACGTCCTTCACGTTCAGCCTGTAGACCGTCGTGCCATCGTTACGGGTCGGGACGACGTTGAGGTAGAGTGCCTCCTTTGGAGGATTTGCCCCCCAGCCAAGGGCAGCGCCGATCACGAATCGGAGGGGATCGACCTCCCCCTTGCGTCCATACATCCGGCTCGTATCGGGAAGTGTGGTCCCCAGCGCCAGCAATGCATCACGCACCTTCTTCTGGCTTGCTTGGTCCCAGTCGGGAATCTGGAACTTCCCTGCCTGCTTTTGTGACACCTTGATCGCGTCCTGCAGCGCGTGCACCTCCTTGAGGTCCTGAGGATCGGCCGGATCGACAAGCGTTCGAACGGCGGCCAAAGCATAGCGTGTGCCGACATCCTTTCGCGCAAGCGTGACGCTGCCGGGCTTGTAGAACACACCAAATGTGTACTGGTCTTCGTCGATCACCTGTAGCGACATGAATCGCTTGCCGGCGTTCGGCAGCGTTATGGTGACGGGCCCGGCATCGAGGTCGAACACGGCGGCAGAATAGAGCGTGTCTCGGTTGAGACGGATGACAGTCTGCTTGTCCAGCGGCGCGGGCGAACGGGTATGGTCGAACTTTCCAAAACCACCGTTCTTCACGACGCCGCCGAAATACAGATCCGATTCCGCGCGGGCAAAGTTCTCGGGCGTTACTAGAGCGGGCTTGTGTTCTGCGGGGAATCCGCTTTGCGCCATACCGAACTGCGCTGACGTGATCATTGCTGCAAGAACAGAAACGCGGCCGATCTTCATGCCAATCTCCTTACGCTCAGACGACGCGCTGCAATGGGGGCTGCTTCCATTGGCCGTTCAAAGCCTCTGCCTTGGGCCAGTATATGCGAAGCGTCGTCCAGAACGGCCCCTTGGGGCAAGGCAGCCAGTTCGACTCGCGATCCGCTCCGGGCGCTTCATTCTGAATGTGGAGTGTGTAACCGCCATCGGGATCGCGCTTGAGGCTATCGAGCATCGTCGAATTGATCAGATAGCGGTTGATCTTGTTGGCGTAGAGCAGGCTCGACGGCAGCTCGTACATCGTGAGGGACCAGAAGGCATTGGCTGGCGGCAATTGTCCTGACTTGAAGCGAAGCATGTAGCGGTTTGCACCATTGAGCATGCCGCCGTCTGCATCCCGGAAATAAGCCGGGTACATCGCCTCGTCCCTGGTATTGCCGTAGATGCCAAGCACGGCGGATGCCATCCGGGCCATGTAGGCGTTCTTCAGCATGGCCCGCGTACCGAATCCGTCCGCCGCGGTGCGCTTGCCGGTATCAACCTCCTTCGCCTTGAACTCGGCAAACGCCTTCCAGGCGTCTGCCATTCCGTCCGTCACGGCTTTGCGCATTTCGGGCGACAGGTTGCCTGGATCGAAGTTCTTCCCGGCCCCGATGTTCAGCCTCGCGAAGCGAGCCATTAGAGATTTTTCGGACGGATGCGTCGGACAGAACTGAAGGAGGAAGTTCAAGAGAACGAAGAACTCGGGCGAGCTCTTCTGCTCGTCTTGCGCGAGTGGTGCTGGAAAACGGGTTGCGGACATTGGGGGCGGAGCCGGTTGCCCCAGGAAGCTGGATAGCGTCTGGACCTTGTAGCCAGCCTGGACGCGTTTGACGCCGTCGAGGTCGGCTGGGTCGAACAGCTGTGTCCGGTAAAGCACCAGATTGAGCTCGGTCTCGGAACGGATGATCGCCTTGATGCCTTTCGGCCTCTCGCCTTGCCATCGTGGGCCGGCCAGCAGGAAACTTCCGGGATCATTGCCCGTGGCGCGGCTTCCTACATAGGCGAAGTTGAACGTGTAGAGATCGATGAACTGCAATGAATAATACCGCCTCTTCTCGACGGCGGGCACTGTCAGCACCAGCGGTTCGGCACGCAGGTCTGCGCCGAGCTGAGAGTATGGGGTGTCGGAATTGGGTGTCTGGATCGCCTTGTCGTCCGGGGTAAAGACGCGCGCGACGTTGTTGATTGCATTCCACGGCGCCTTGAACTCGGGATCGTCGCGATCGACGAAGTACGACCTCATGATGCGATAATTTTCCAGCATCGGCACGCCGTAGATTGTCGCTTCCCTGGCAATAGATCGCGCATCGCCCGGTGCAAGCGATGTGGCCGCGGCGGCATTCGTGTTGGCGCCGACGGATATGGCAGCCGTCCCGAGTACAAAGTCGCGACGGGTCAAAGGCGTTGTCATCACTCGAACCCCTCTCTCCCGAGCTGTAGGCGCGCTTGAGTTTAACGACCTCAAAATGCAAGATTGTCCGAAATCGGACAAAGTGAGCGTTGATGCGAAAAATATCTAAGGTTGAGTCCGAAAAGATCGCAAGCTCGTCGGGCTGGCTCACCCGGGTACCAAGCAAGTTTCGGGCGGACGTGCTGCATCATTCGGTATTGATTCAATTGAAGAAGGGAGAGGTGCTGTTTCACGTCGGCGATCCGCCCGGCGGAATTTACGGACTCGTGGCTGGCACCATTAGCGTGAGTCTGGCGCCCCTCGATCACGCACCGCGCTTGATGCTGCTCGGTATACCTGGCCACTGGACGGGAGAGGCTTGCTTTCTAACAAGGAAGCCACGACGAGGAGAGGTGAGGGCTGCCCTTGATACGACGCTGTTGCACGTGCCGCTCGATGCGCTGGACCGAATGGCGGCGAAAGACCCCACGGTCTCGCACCACATCGCGCAAATCCTGATGATGAGCGTCGAAACGTTGCTCGAGGTCGTGCATGACTTGCAGAAGCCCCAGGCGGGTCGTCGCATCGCCTCCGTCTTGCAGCGGACGATAAGAATTGGTGAAGCCCCTCTGCCCTTGACTCAAAGCGAGTTGGGCATCATGGCCAATGCATCACGCAAGCAGGTGAATGCCGCATTGAAGCAGTTCAAGGACGCTGGCTGGCTCACGCACACCTATCGCTCGATCATTGTAAATGACGTCAATGCGCTTCGCCGATATGCCGACGCGGAGAGGGATGATTGAGATTCGCGGCATGCGCGTGATGTCACTCTTCGGTGCGTCGAATTTGCTGGGAGCCGCGAACGGGAGCTGCTGCCCAGTCGTCCCCGCCCGAGATGGCTTCATGCAGTGTGCACACGATGATGCATGCTGTCCCTCCTGCCAGAGTCGCCGCCAGCCTGCTCTTATTGCGCGCAAACTCCGATGTGAATGTCTGAAATGAGTCATTGACGTCGTCTGGCGATGCGTCCGTCATTTCCGGTCAAGCCGTAATTGCCGTCGTCGGCATGGTCCAATAACCGGCATCATCACCGCCGCGCCGTCTGGACTCCGCGATTTTGAAGAGGAGCCTTCGGGAAACTCCTTGTGATATTGTGATCAGATGCAGCTTGTTTTTATCTATGGGCAAGTCGCTTCAGGGAAACTGACTATCGCGCGCCAGCCCGCATAATGTTGGTCGGGCTACGTCTCGGAAGCGGATATCCGCGCGCTCTGGGTGGACGTAGCCCGCGGGCCAATAACGACCCGGGGCGCATCACAGATTTTTCAGCAAGCGCTGATGGAGCGTTGCGGCATTGGGCTGCCGAGCGACCCACTCCAGGTTACGTTCGCCATCGATCTTCACCCAGAACGTACGCGTAGGCGCATCGCTCCCATCAAGTGAGTTGAAAGTGCATGACGTCCTTTCGAATGATTGCACCGATGGAGTCCTGAGCCTGGTAGTCGATGAGCGCGATATACTGAACCGGCGGCTTCTTCGCGGTCTGGATCATAACCTTTCTCGTTGCTTCAGCTACGGCCCGCTCCGGCTCGGCGAAAAATTCGTCCCACGTGATCGATCTTCTGGAGTCGTCCAGGCCAATCCGTTGATAGGTGGAGGGAACCGCCAGCCGCTCCTGGATTGCCTTTTCACAGGTCTGCACAAACTGAGAGGTGAACGGCGGATAGCCGCGGACATGAGCATAACCGAGAACAGCGACACCGAGGACTAGGAACGCTGCGATGGCAAGCTTGATCTTCATCTATGGCTCTTAAAGGTCTTTGCCGGCTTGGCGTTGAGTGATGGACAGTAGGCAGCACACTCTCAATCACGCATTTGCAGGCGCTGGCGATGAAAGACAAAGATCATCACGCCATTCACAACAATAACACCGTAGAAAACGACGGCCGCGTATTCAGCGGGAGCCTGAAGAAAAATCATTACAAAGAGCAGGACGATTGCCCATCCAGCGTTAATCATGACTCTTTTGAACAGCGCTCCATGGGTTGGAACACCTGCGAACCAGTCGCTCACGAAGTACCACAAACTCATACGGCTCTCATTGCGGCGAGCTGCAATGGATGGACCGACTCCCGTACTCGAACGAGTATTAAGCGTGCATTAATCGGCGCGCACAACCCGCGAATCCGAATGTGCCACTTTGTCGCTGGCGGTCGCGACGACCACCCGGTTCTGATTTCCCATGGGCCAACGACCGCCATGGGTTCACAAGCGGCGGTCAAAGTGAGCGCTGCCTAGCGTCTGGTGCACCGCTGATAGCCGACACCGCGATGGTCTCAGCCTTGTTCGGCTAAGGGCCGAAGGCGGACATACAGACGGTCTGAATTGGCCGTTATTGCACTGTCAACCCTCCCAGAAGGCGTGTAACCTTCTCGTGCCTACCTACGCGCGCTCGACCACAAGCTGCGAACCGGAAGGAATTGTTCAGATGTTCACGAAACGCGATCTGCTTCGCTCTGCTGCGATGACCGCACTCGTCGCCACGACGGCGAAGTCGACCCCAGCAATTTCCCAGGATAAAGCCGAATGGCCCAGTCTGTTAGAGGCCAAGGACATCGCCGAAGAAGGCTTCATCTACGGTCTACCGCTCGTGATGTATTATGCAGTCATGCAAGAGTTTGCCGTTGACAAGAACTCCGGGCAGTTCAAAGCGCCGTTCAACGAAATCAACAGCCTGCACCATGTCGCCACGCCTGAGGATACGGCAGTCATCACGCCCAACAGCGACACCCCTTACTCGTTCATCTGGCTAGATTTGCGTGCCGAACCGATGGTTGTCTCGGTGCCAATGGTGGAGAAGGATCGCTATTACGCGGTCCAACTCATCGACGGCAACACCTACAATTTTGGCTATATTGGCACTCGCGCCACGGGGACCGAGGGTGGCGACTATCTGGTGGTCGGCCCCGACTGGAAGGGTGTAGCACCCACTGGGATCAAGAAGGTTTTTCAATCGACGACGCCGTTCCCGCTCGCGCTTATCCGCACTCAACTCTTCAACCCCGGCGATATGCCGAACGTCGAGAAAGTGCAGGCCGGCTACAAGGCCCAGCCGCTTTCCACGTTCCTTAAGCAACCCGCCCCGTCCGCCGCCCCGAAGATCGATTTCGTTTCTGCCAACACCGCCGGGATCAAGGAGAACTTCTTCCAGTATCTCGATGCTGCCCTGCAATACGTCCCGGAGACGCCAAGGGACAAGGCGATCCGCGCGAAACTTGCGAAGATCGGCATCGGCCCTGGCAAGACCTTCGAGTTCAAGGACTTATCGCTCGAACACAAAGCCGCAATCCTGGTGGCCATGAAGCAGGGCGACGACAAGGTCGACAAATGGTTGGCCAGCGGAAACAAAAACATCAATGGCTGGAACGTCGGCTCGTTCTTTGGCGATGAGGCGTTCTACAATAGTGATTGGGTGATGCGGGCTGGGTCTGCCAAAGGTGGTCTCTTGGGCAACGATGCCGTAGAAGCAATGTACCCCTATACCCGAACCGACGCGACAGGTGAGCCGCTCGACGGCAGCAAGCACAAGTACGCAATCACCTTCGCACCCGGCCAGTTGCCGCCAGTGAATGCGTTTTGGTCAGTTACGATGTACGATGGCAAGAGCCAGCTTTTGGTCAAGAACCCGATCAATCGCTACCTCATCAACTCCCCAATGTTACCAGCGATGAAAAAGGACGCAGACGGATCGCTGACGCTGTACATTCAAAAGGAAAGCCCGGGCGCGGATAAGGAGGCAAATTGGCTTCCAGCACCGGATGACAAAATTTATCTCGTGATGCGCCTATACTGGCCTAAACCTACGCCACCTTCGATACTACCGGCGGGCGAAGGGACGTGGCGGCCCCCCGGCGTGAAAAGGGTCTCATAGAAGACGCAGGTCGCGACGTCCTCCTCCGGTCGTTGCGATGATATCGGTTCTCGTGTTGTCCGCTTCGGGTCACAGGCCGCCTATCCGGCTAAGACGGCTGACTTCCTACTGCCTTGGAAACCCGACTTCCATGAGCATCCTGAACCAGGATAGGAGGGCCACTTTGAGCGCGGTGCGCGCGAGGCAAGGGCTGGTGCGGTTGTCTCGGAGAAAGTTGCTGGGCTGCCAGGTGAACCGGCGATCAGAAACGCGATCCCCTGCAGCGAGTCGAACAGGTGAGGAACAGTATGCGGGCGGATGCGGTGTACGCTCGAGGATGTCGATACCGAAACGCTGAGGGGCTCGCCCTCTCCCACGTTTCGCGATGATGCCATGATGCGCCTGTTTTGCCCGACGATGCAAGGTTCGTAAAATCAGGAAAATGCGCGTCGCTTTTCGAAAGGCTATGGGCAATCAGCAAGCCGAGCCGCGGTGACCGGACATCGCAAGCTCATCGCGCCGTAAGTCATTGATCTTGCTGACCCCGGCTACTGTGCATGGGGTTGTTTCGACATTTTGTCTTGGAGGTGCGACAGCGCCACGCGGAATCTGGCCTGATCCGGCTCCCACCGCCTACTTCATCACCCGCAGGCCCTTGGTCGTGAAGCGTTGCGTTTTGCCGCCCGGCCGCATTGGTCGCTTCGTGCCGGCGGCCTTGCCGGTGCCTGGCGGCTGGTGCGCGGGCACGAGCTGGTGGGGTTGCGAGCCGATCAGGTCGGCGCGGCCCATCTCCTTCAGCGCTTCGCGCAGCACCGGCCAGTTGTCGGGGTCGTGATAGCGCAGGAACGCCTTGTGCAGGCGGCGCTGGCGCAGGCCCTTGATCGCCTCGACCTTGTCGCTGCCGCCGTGGCGCACGCCGCGCAAGGGATTGACGCCGGTGTGGTACATCGCCGTCGCGGTCGCCATCGGCGAGGGCAGGAAGGTCTGCACCTGATCGGCGCGGTAGCGGTTCTTCTTGAGCCACAGCGCGAGGTTCATCATGTCCTCGTCGGTCGTGCCCGGATGCGCCGCGATGAAATAGGGGATCAGGTAATACTTCTTGCCCGCCTGCTCGGCGGCGGCGTCGAACATCCGCTTGAAGCGGTCATAGGCGCCGATGCCCGGCTTCATCATCTTGTCGAGCGGCCCGCGCTCGGTATGCTCCGGCGCGATCTTCAGATAGCCGCCGACGTGATGGGTGACGAGCTCCTTGATGTATTCAGGGCTCTCGACCGCGAGGTCGTAGCGCACGCCGGACGCGACCATCACCTTCTTGATGCCCTTGGTCTCGCGCACCTTGCGATAGAGCCGGATCAGGTCGTCATGCGAGGTGTTGAGGTTGGGGCAGATCTCGGGGAAGACGCAGGACGGCCGCCGGCACGCGGCCTCGACCTTCGGGTCCTTGCACGCCATCCGGTACATGTTGGCGGTGGGGCCGCCGATGTCGGAGATGACGCCGGTGAAGCCGGGCGTCCTGTCGCGGATCTTCTCGATCTCGCGCAGGATCGAGCCCTCCGAGCGGTTCTGGATGATGCGGCCCTCGTGCTCGGTGATCGAGCAGAAGGTGCAGCCGCCGAAGCAGCCGCGCATGATCGTGACCGAGAACTTGATCATGTCCCAGGCGGGGATTTTGGCTTCGCCGTAGGACGGATGCGGTGCGCGCGCATAAGGCAGGTCGTAGACCGCGTCCATCTCCTCGCTGGTCAGCGGGATCGGCGGCGGGTTGAGCCAGAGATCGCGATCGCCGTGACGCTGCACCAGCGGCCGCGCATTGCCGGGATTGCTCTCCCGGTGCAGCACGCGCGAGGCGCGGGCATAGGCTTCCTTGTCCTGCTCGACCTGTTCCAAGGCCGGCAGCCGGATCACGGTCGGGCCTTTCGTCCGCGACGCGGCCTCGTCGGCGGAATCGAGATCGTCGGCGTGCAGCTCCGTGTAGTCAGCCGGGACCTTGCGGAACAGCGCGACGCCCCTGATGTCGTCGAGCTCGCGTGGTGCTTCGCCGGCGGCGAGCCTTTGCGCCACCTCGACGACGGCGCGCTCGGCATTGCCGTAGAGCAGGAGGTCCGCCTTGGCGTCGGCCAGCACCGAGCGGCGCACCTTGTCGGACCAGTAGTCGTAGTGCGCGATCCGGCGCAGCGAGGCCTCGATGCCGCCGAGCACGATCGGCACGTCCTTGAATGCCTCGCGGCAGCGCTGCGCGTAGACGATGGTGCAGCGGTCCGGCCGCTTGCCGCCTTCGCCGCCGGCCGTATAGGCATCGTCGCTGCGGATGCGGCGGTCCGCGGTGTAGCGGTTCACCATCGAGTCCATGTTGCCGCCGGTGACGCCGAAGAACACTCTTGGCTTTCCGAGCGCCTTGAACGGCTCGGCCGAATGCCAGTCCGGCTGCGCGATGATGCCGACGCGAAAGCCTTGCGCCTCGAGCAGCCGGCCGATGATCGCCATGCCGAAGCTCGGATGGTCGACATAGGCGTCCCCGGTCACCAGCACGATATCGCAAGCGTCCCAGCCGAGCGCATCCATCTCGGCGCGGCTCATCGGCAGGAATGGCGCCGGCTTGCGCGGCTGCGCCTGCGCCATCAGCGGCTTGGCGGCGGTGATCATCTGGGTGTCCATGGCGCCTACGCATAGGACCCCGGGCCTGCAAATTCAACCGATCGCTGTGCCGCCACGCCGATTGTGATGACCTGTGCGACTGTGACACGGTCCAAACACCGATCGATTCATGCCGTCGCCGGGATCACTCCGGTGAGCGGCGGGTTCCGTCCTCGATCGGATATCGGCCATACGCCATAGGAACCAACCGTGCCTGCGAACATTCTGGTCGAGGGTTCGACGTGGGCCCGGGTCGCGCGCGCCTCCGTCATTTCGGCGTTCGCGACGTCGCCTCTGCGATGGGGGAGCTGTGAGCACGGTCATAGAGAACTTGCTGTTGCGGAAGCAGAAGCTCGTCGAACAGCTCGAGAAGGCCCCGTCGGTGGAGGATCGCGACCAGATCGAGCACCAGCTCGACCAGATCAACACCGCGCTGGATTTTCTCGACAGGCAGGCGCCGAAAGAAGAGCGGTAGGCCCGCTCAATCCACTTGCAGCGCCTTCGCATAGACCAGCCCGGAGTTGGTGATGTGCGTCGTCATCTGGCTCTCGAAGGCTGCGAACTCGCCGCGTGCGAATAGATCGAGCAGCCTGTGATGCTCGTCGAAGGACGTGCGGGTGCGCACGTCGATCGGCGATGTCAGATTGGTGCGGAGCGCGGCGACGCGGCCGGAGACGAGCTGGTAGGCTTCTGCGAGATAGCGGTTGCCGCAATGGGCGAACAAGGCCTCGTGAAAGGCGGCGTCGGCGCGGCCATAGGCGATGTTGTCTCTTGCCGCGACCGCCGGCTCCATCGCCGTGATCGCTGCGTTCATTGCCGCGATCGCCCCTTCGCGATCGTGGCGGAAGGCGAGTTCGGCCGCCTTGGGCTCCAGCGCGATGCGGAAGGTGCAGAGCGCATTGATGTCCTCCGCGCTCGGCGTGAACACGAAGCTGCCGACCTGCGGCCGGATCACCACCAGGCCCTGCGCCTGCAACAGCCCCATCGCCTCGCGCACCGGCGTGCGGCTGACGCCGAAGGAATTCGCCACCATCTCTTCGGAGATGGCAGCGCCCAGCGCGAACTCGCCGTCGATGATCGCCTGGCGCAGCCGCTGCATCACCCGCTGCGACAACGATTTCGGCGTATCGAGCTTGAGCGATCGCATGATGCTGTCAGATCACCTTGCCGGGATTGAGCAGGTGATCGGGATCGAGCGCCGCCTTCAGCGTCCGCATCAGCGCGATCTCGCTCTCGCTCCTGGCATGGCCCAGCCACTGCTTCTTCAGCGTGCCGATGCCGTGCTCGGCGGAGACGCTGCCGCCCATGTCGCGGACGAGCCCGTAGATGATCGCGTCCATCGCGTCCTTGGGCTGCTGCGCCACGGAAAGGCCGGTGACCCAGGAGACGAGATGCAGATTGCCGTCGCCGATATGACCGTAATAGACGCTCTCGCAGCCCTTGATGCCGGAGGCCAGCGCCGCCTTGCAGCGCGTGACGAATTCGTCCATGCGCGCCACCGCAAGGCCGATGTCGTAGGAGATGTGCGGCCCAAGCACCTGGCCGAACTCCGCGCAGATGTCGCGCACCCGCCAGAAGGCTTGCGTCTGCGCCAGCGACTGCGCGACAGCAGCGTCGGCGAGCAGCCCGCGTTCCATCAGCTCTTCGAGCCAGCTCTGGAAGCGCGGTGCGTCCAGGCTCTCGTCGGTGCCCTGCGCCTCGACCAGCACGTAGAGGCCGTGACCTGGCGCGACCGGCGGCTTCACCCCGGCGCGCGTGGTGATCACGTCCCAATAGTCCGGCCACATCACCTCGAAAGCCGACAGCAGCGGCCCCAGTCCGCTGCGCGCAGCACCGAGCAGTGCGACCACCGCGGCATAGTCCTTCAGCGCGCAGAGCGCCGCCATGGTCGAGCGCGGCTTCGGAAACAGCTTCAGCACCACGCGGGTGATGATGCCGAGCGTGCCTTCCGAGCCGATGAACAGATGCTTCAGATCGTAGCCGGCATTGTTCTTCATCAGCTTGTTGAGGCTGGTGATGATGGTGCCGTCGGGCAGCACAACCTCCAGGCCGAGCACCAGCTCGCGCGTCATGCCGTAGCGGATGACGCGGTTGCCGCCGGCATTGGTCGAGAGATTGCCGCCGATGGCGCAGGAGCCGCGCGAGCCGAGGTCGAGCGGAAAGAAGAAACCTGCCTCGTCCGCAGCCTTCTGGATCGTCTCCAGCGGCGTGCCCGCCCTGACCGTCATCGTCGCGGAGGCGCGGTCGATCTCCTCGATCCCGGTCATGCGCTCCAGCGAGATCGCGACCCAGCCGTCTTCAGGCGACGCGCCGCGGCACAGCCCGGTCAAACCGCCCTGCGGCACGAAGGGAAGCCGGGCCTGCCGACAGGTCGCAATCGCATCCGCAACGCCCTGCGCATCGACCGGCCGGATCACCGCAAGCGGCGTCTGCGGCAGGCTCGCGCTCCAGTCGTTGCAATTGCGCGCGGGCACGTCGCGGCCGGTCAACACCGCAGCTTGCCCGAGCTTGTCGCGCAGGGCGCCGAGCAACTGATCGGGCCGCCCCGTGGGGGTCACCATGTCCATGCGAGACCTCCTCATTATTTCGGCTGCGCCCAAGGCGGGGATTTGCGTTAGTCTTGTATGTAAGGTACAACGTAGAAAGTAAAGCAAAAACAGGATCCCGCCAAGTCCGGAAGACCGTTGGGGGTCAGCGGCTTAGCTCAGGGCGGCAGCAAAGGGCGATGTGATGACGGAGGCAATTCGCGGGTTCTGGGTGGCATCGGCGACGCCGCTGGCGGCTGACGGCAGTGTGGATTTCGCCAAGCTCGCCGCCCACGCCAGGCAGCTCTTCGGCAAGGGCGTCGATGGCGTCGTGCTGTTCGGTACCACGGGCGAGGGCACCTCGTTCAATGTGGGCGAACGCGTCGCGACCGTCGAAGCCATGCTCAAGGCCGGCGTTGCGCCGGAGCGCATCGGAATCGGCGGCGGATTTCCCGCGATCACCGACAGCATCGCATTGACGCGCGCCGTGCTCGGCCTCGGACTGCGCCACGTGCTGCTGCTGCCGCCCTATTTCGACCGCAGCGTCACGCCCGAAGGCATCGAGGATGCCTTTGCGGCGATCATAGACGGCGTCGCCGACGATCGGCTGCGCGCCTCGCTCTATCACATCCCGCAGGTCTCGGGCGTCGCCATCCCGACAACGGTCGCCGCGAACCTGCGCAAGCGCTACGGCAAGCAGGTCGCAGGCCTGAAGGACTCCAGCGGCGACTTCAAGCAGTTCAAGGCGTTCCGCGCGGCCGCGCCGGAGCTCGCCATCACCGTCGGCAACGAGGCCGACATCGCCCGCGCCATCGCCGCGGGCGGCGCCGGCACCATTTGCGGCATGGCCAATGTCGTGCCGGAGCTGGTGAAGGCCATGGTCGACGGCAAGGAGGTCGAGGCACGCATGCAGGCCGCGATCGACGCCGTGGTAAAGACGCCCTCTCCGGTCGCGACATTGAAGGCCATCCTTGCCGCGCAAACTGGCGATACAGGCTGGCTGCGCGTGCGCCCCCCGCTCCGCGCGTTGTCGGACGGCACCGCGGTCAAGCGGAAGCTCGACGTGTTGACGGCGCCTGCTATCGCGTAGAATCGGGACGCATGTCGCGAATTCGCGTGCTGCGTGCAGCGCTCAGTGCGGTGGCAATTGAAGATTGTGGATCGGCCCCGATCCGCTCTTAGAACGATTCAATACTAGAGCGATTCAAGTCCGCTCGCAGTTCCGCTCGCGCGCTGTGCCTGTTAGACGCGCCAGCTTCAATGCTGCGTCTGATCTGGAAGTGAATCGAACGTGCGTGCTCATTTGGATGGCCGCTGCGCCAGCGGCCGCCGTCACCGTGCCGGCAAGAGCCGTGCAGGTCTTCTCATCGGAGCGGCTGTGCTGCTCGCCGAATGTCCCTCCAACATGACGGCCGCGCAGGCGCAATCCGCGCTGCCGCCCGTGACGGTGGATGCGCCGGTGCAGCGGCCGAAGCCGGCACGGGCATCGGACCAGTCGTCACGCCGCACGCAAACCGTCGTGCGCCAACGTAGTCGTAGTACCGCACCCGCAGCGCCGACGCTCTCGGAGCGAGCGGCCGCGGAGGCCGCCGCACAACAAGCCGCAAAGCTCGGCTACCGTGCGATGCCGAACGCGACCACGCTGCGCAGCGGGGCCTCGCCGCTCGACACCTCGCAGGCCGTCAATGTCGTGCCCGAGCAGGTGCTGAAGGATCAGCTGCCGCGCAACATCGACGATGCGCTCGCCAACGTTTCGGGCGTCACCCAGACCAACACGCTCGCCGGCACCCAGGACGCCGTGATCCGCCGCGGCTTTGGCGACAATCGCGACGGCTCGATCATGCGCAACGGCATGCCGCTGGTGCAGGGCCGCAGCCTCAATCCCGCGGTCGAAAGCGTCGAGGTGCTGAAGGGGCCGGCCTCGCTGCTCTACGGCATCATGGATCCCGGCGGCATCGTCAACACCATCAGCAAGCGGCCCGAGCTGTATCAGCACGGTTCGGTCACGTTGCTCGGCTCGACCTACGCGAACAATCGCAGCGGCGCCGACGGCCTGCTCGACGTCACCGGCCCGATCGGCGATCAGGGTCTGGCCTATCGATTCATCGGCTATGGCATCAGTGAGGATTACTGGCGCAATTTCGGCCGGCACCGCGAGATGCTGGTCGCGCCGTCACTGGCCTGGTATGGAAAGGACACCACGGTCCAGCTCAACTACGAGCACCGCGAGTTCATCTCTCCGTTCGACCGCGGCACGGCGTTCATCAACGGCACGCCGCTGGCGATTCCGAAGACGCGCCGGCTCGACGAGCCCTACAACAACATGTGGGGGACGTCCGACCTGATCCAGGCTTCGGTCGAGCATCGCATCAATCAGGACTGGAAGCTCTTTGCCGGTTACAGCTACAACACCGAGACCTTCAGCGCGAACCAGCTCCGCATCACCGGCGTCAACGCGAATACCGGCGTCGAAACGCGCAGCAATGACGGCACGCAGGGCTCGCTGAGCAATTCCAGCTACGGGACGTCCTACGTCTCGGGCGGGTTCTGGCTCGGCGACATGCGCAACGAGGTGCTGTTCGGCGGCGACGGTCAGTATCGCACGATCTACCGAGACAATCTGATCCGGCAGGCGACCCCGTCCTTCAATGTCTACAACCCGGTCTACGGTTTGATCGGGCCGGGCACGACGGTTTCGAATAGCGACAGCGCCCAGACCGACAAGCTCGGCCAGTGGTCGCTGTTCTTCCAGGATACGCTGCATCTGACCGAGCGGTTCGCGCTGGTCGGCGGCGTGCGTTACATGGATTACGACCAGTTGGCCGGGCGCGGAAAGCCGTTCAAAACCAACACCAATGTCTCAGGGGATGCCGTACTCCCGATTGGCGGCGCGATCTTCAAGCTCACCGACGAGCTTTCGCTCTATGCGAGCTACACCCAGTCGTTGAAGCCGAACTCGACTATTGCTCCGCTCAGCAATGGCGGCGGCGTGGTGCTCGGATCGGACATCGCGCCCGAGGAGGGTACGCAATACGAGACCGGTCTCAAGTTCGATCTCAACAAGCGCCTCTCGGGTACGCTCGCGGTTTACGACATCGAGAAGAGGAACGTGCTGGTCAGCCAGCTCAACACGGCAACCGGCCTCAACGTATACACCGCAGCCGGCAAGGCCCGCTCGCGCGGTGTCGAGCTCGACGTCACCGGCCGGCTCTCCGACCATTGGAGCATGATCGGAAGCTATGGTTACACCGATGCGCGCGTGACCGAGGATCCGACATATGCCGGCAAGCAGTTGCAGAACGTAGCCATGAACACGGCCTCGCTGTTTCTGGTCTACGATTTTGGGACGATGCTTCCCGGTCAGCTCAGGCTCGGCGGCGGTGCCCGCTATGTCGGCGACCGGCCCGGCGATGCGTTGAACACATTCGTGCTGCCGTCCTATGTCGTCGCCGATGTCTTCGCGACCTATGAGACGAAGCACCAGACGCTGCCCGTCATCTATCAGCTCAACGTCAAGAACCTGTTCGACACGCTCTATTACACCTCCGCCCAGAACAATTTGGGCGTCGCCCTCGGCGATGCGCGACGGGTGTCGCTGTCGGCAACGGTGAAGTTCTAGCGATGACTGCGCGGATCGGGCATAAGGTCAAGGCAGCCCTGCTCCAGATCCATTCCGTCGCGGGCCTCGTGCTCGCGCTGCTGCTGGCCCTGATCGCCCTGACCGGCGCGATCATGAGCTTCGAGGATGAGATCGTCGATCAACTCAACGCTGGGATCATGCAGGTCCCACCGCGTCAAATGCCGGTGCTGATGCCGGATGACCTGATCGCCCGGCTGAAGGCGGTGCAGGATGTCGGCAAGGTCTCGGCCCTCACGCTGTCGAGCGATCCGGCGGCGGCGGTCCATGTCCGCTTCGCGCGCGACGACGAGGGCAGCCGGCCGGGCTCGCTCTACGTCGACCCCCATGACGCGCGCGTGCTGGGTTCGCCGCGCGGCGAGGCGTTCTTCGCGACCGTGCGCAAGCTGCACCGTTGGCTGCTGATCCCCGGCGATGCCAAGGGTTGGGGGCGTCCGATCACCGGCACCATCGCGCTCGGCCTGATCGTCATGCTGGTTTCTGGCCTCGTGCTGCGCTGGCCGCGTCGCGCGAGCAGCGCGAAGATGTGGCTGAAGCCGAACCTCGCGCTGAGCGGCCGCGGACTGCACCGGTCGCTGCATGCGGTGATCGGCACCTGGGTGCTTCCGGTCTATCTGGTGATGACGCTCACCGGGCTATGGTTCTCCTTCGAATGGTACAAGGACGGCGTGACCTGGCTGTTGGCGCGTCCTCACGTCACCGCAGCGAAGATGCCCGCAAAGTCGCCGCGAACGGCCGACCGTCCAGGGACAGCGCAGCCGATCGGATTCGATCAGGCATGGACGACGTTCCAGCGCCAGGAGGGTGGCCGCTTCTCCAGGGCCCTGCTGACGCTGCCGGCTGGCTCTGGCACTGTGATACGGATCCGGTCGTGGGGGAAGGACAGGACACTCGAGACCACACGCGATGAATTTCGCATCGACGCGGTCACCGGGCAGATGGTCTCGGCTGAGCGCTATGACGACAAGACATTCGGCGAGAAGATCATCGCGGCCATCTACGACATCCATCGTGGCGCGATCCTTGGATGGCCGGGCAAGCTCGCGTTCATGATCGCCGCGGTCCTCATGCCCCTGTTCTCGGTTACGGGAATCCTGCTCTATCTGTCGCGCCGCAAGCTGCGGCGCCCGGCGCAGCCGCCGCTCGGGCGGCTCGTTCCCGGTGAGTGACAGCGATGCGGTAACCGCCGCGCGAGTCGCCAATAGCTCATTCGCCGCCGACGCAATGAAGCCTATCGCGCGCAGCTAACCGGAGCGACTTGTCTGAAGCCTCGCCAAATGGTTCCATTGGCGAAGAGCAAGCGAAAGTCATGGTGATCTCGATGGCCCGATCCGACTGAGACGAAATCGAAGAGACGGCGCGGCCCGGGGTGCTCGTCACACGCAGTGATCTGCCCGTGCCGCTCGCGCACCCGGCGCGGAGCTTCTTCGGCGGGCTTCCGAAGTTGCCCCCGCAGTTCGATTGGCCGACAGCAGAGGTCACGGCAAATAGAACATCGGAAATAGTTGCGCTTACATTTGTGGCTCAGATTGACCTGGCTGAAGTGCCCGGGGCCGGCTGGTCGCCACTTCCGGCGCGAGGCACCCTTTATTTTTTCTGTAGTTCTGTGTTTGTTGGCGAAGGACATCCACCTCGTCGCGTACTGTATTGCCCGACGGACGGTGGCGTGTATCCCGACCGCGCGCCACCGCCAGACCTGATGCCGCTGGCAGGCACCGACGGCGATTCCCAGGTCAGATGGCTCGATCCCAACCTCGATTTTCATTCCAGGGTTGAGTTCAAGTATCCGATCTCCTTCCGGCTATTCCGCGACTTCTGGTTCTGGGAGGACGCCATCGGAGGGGAGCTTATGGTCAAAGAATTGTGTAAGGCGCTGGGTCCGGGGGAGCCGCACGAGAATGATCTGCTTAAATTCCGAGTTGCGTCCAAATACGAAAAAGACGAGGACTGGCCCTTCAACTGGCTCCTGATCAATTATGTGGTTCGGTCGGTCCTGTCGCACGTCCAAGGCGATCTGACGCGCGGATATTATGACGAGCCGCTCACCGACGAAGCCACTGTTGAATTGAAGCGGCTTTGCGCTGGTGCAATCGGGTGGCTCGAGCGCGGTCGGGCGCGGACGCCGATGGATGGCGTCGATCCGGACACAAAAGCAGCCTTCAGGTTCTGGTGGTTCGACGTCGTGCGAGCCTACAAGAAGCTGGACGGGCAGGTGAGCACATATGTGTTCACAATCGCGGGCGACCTCGGCAACGCCATCAACCATACGATCCGTTGCATGGCGACTCAGGATGTCGATATTTCCGACCGCGCCCCTTCCAAATACGTTGCGAATTTGGCGCGGCAGAATCACTGGAAGACGCCAACCGAGGGCGATGGCAAGTACCGCCACTTCAGAACAGCGCTTCATCAGATGCTAGGATACGGCAGCGGCCCGCAAGATGCGACCGAGGAGCACTTGGAGGACGTGTTGTTGCTTCAAATTCAGGGTGATCTCGCCTTCCTCAATTGGCACAATGATGTCGGCTGTGTGCTTCATTTCTGGATCGGTCGGGATGCTCTTGCTCAACACGACTTCTCGCAGGTCGTTGCCACGTACCAGTGCGACTAGCCTGATCTCTGGGCGATTCTCCTGCCCTCCGATATCGCTAGCCAACACCAGCGCAATGGTTCAAAAGCTCCTGGCCCTGTTTCCAAGGTCCATGCGATGAAGCTTCCCACCGTCACGCCCGCCGACATCCGCCGCGCGCTGCTGCTGCGCGAGGAGATCGCGCTGCTCGACCTCAGATACGAGGCCGCTTTCGCGATCGGACATCCGCTGTTCGCCGCCAACATGGCCGTGGACCGGATCGCGGTCGAGGCCGAGGTCAGGCTGCCGCGCAAGGATGTCGCGATCGTGCTCTATGACGACGGGGAGGCGCTGGTCACGGGCGGCGCCGAACGTCTCGCCGCGCTCGGCTACACCAATGTCAGCGCACTGGACGGCGGGCTGAAGGCCTGGCGCGCGGCGGGCTTCGAGGTTTTCGAGGACGTCAATTCCTACTCGAAAGCGTTCGGCGAACTGGTCGAGTCGCGCCGCCACACGCCTTCGCTGAGCGCCGACGAGGTCGCCAAGCTCATCGCCGACAAGGCCAACATCGCCATTCTCGACGTCCGCCGCTTCGACGAATATGCAACCATGAACATTCCGGGCTCGGTCAGCGTGCCCGGCGCGGAGCTGGTGCTGCGGGCAGGGCAAGCCGCGCCCGATCCCGAGACGACGATCATCGTCAACTGTGCCGGCCGTACCCGCTCGATCATCGGCACCCAGTCGCTGATCAATGCCGGCGTGCCCAACAGGGTGCGTGCGCTGCGCAACGGCACCATCGGCTGGACGTTGGCGCGGCATACGCTTGGCCATGGCGCGGACCGACGCGGTGAGATCGGATCGTTCGAAGGCGGCCATGCCAATGCCCGTGACGTCGCCTATCGCGCCGGCGTCCGCCATATCGGTGCGAACGAGATGTCGGCGCTTGCCGCGCAGGCCGATCGCACGCTCTATCGCTTCGACGTGCGCGATGCCGAGGAATACGCGGCCGGCCATCTTCCCGGTTTCCGCCATTATCCCGGCGGCCAGCTCGTCCAGGAGACCGACATGGCTGCGCCCGTGCGCGGCGCGCGCATCCTCCTGACCGACGACAAGAACGTCCGCGCCGACATGACGGCGTCCTGGCTGGCGCAGATGGGGTGGGAGGTCTATGTGCTCGAAGGCGGCTATGACGGCGCGCTCGAGATCAGCCCGCCGCACGTGTTGCCGAAGCCGGATCCGGCACAACGCTACCGGCGGCCCTACGAAGGGACCGATGTGGCCGAAGCTGCAATGCAGGCCTATCTGGATTGGGAGTACGGCCTGGTCGAACAGCTCCGCCGCGACGGCACGCATGGGTTCTACGTGATCTGATGCCGACCACGGGAGGGAGCCCGTCTCCGTCCCCCGAAATGGCCGATCCAGCGACGGCCCTCGATGGCCGGCGGCCCTGAGGCCAGCCCGGGTGTGCCTTCGAAGCTCCCGCCGCGGTGCTTTCGCACCACAGGCCTCAGGATGACGGAGTTGCTGACGCAAGCGTGACGCTCCCGCCATCTTGTCCCCGTATCCAAGCCCTATTGTGCTGCGCGTCGCCTGCGGTCTAAGAGCTGCGGCAAAGCTGCAACTTACGGAGAGACTATGTCAGCCCCAGGCCAAGGCCCCGAGCGGAATGCGAAGGCGCTGCTCCTCGAAGGCGTCAATGACAGCGCCGTCGATCTGTTCAAGAGCGCGGGCTTTGCCAATGTCGAGCGGCTGACCAAGGCGCTGGATGGCGAGGATCTGCGGCGCGCGCTCAAGGGCGTGTCGCTGCTCGGGATCCGCTCGCGCACCCAGATCACCGATGAGGTGCTCGCCGCCGCCGACCAGCTTCTCACGGTCGGCTGCTTCAGCGTCGGCACCAACCAGGTCGATCTTTCGGCGGCGCGCAAGCGCGGCATTCCCGTCTTCAACGCGCCGTTCTCCAACACGCGCAGCGTCGCCGAGCTCGTGATCGGCGAGATCGTGATGCTGTTGCGGCGGATCTTTCCGCGTTCGGTGTCGGCCCACGCCGGAGGCTGGGACAAGTCGGCGACCGGCAGCCGCGAGGTGCGCGGCCGCACGCTCGGCATCGTCGGCTACGGCAATATCGGCTCGCAGCTCTCGACCCTGGCCGAAGCCATGGGCATGCGCGTGATCTATTTCGACCGCACCGACAAGCTCCGCCACGGCAACACCGAGCCGGTCGAGAAGCTCGAAGAGCTGCTGGCGCAGAGCGACGTCGTCAGCCTGCACGTGCCGGAGACGCCGGAGACCGCAGGCATGATCGGCGAGAAGGAGCTGCGGGCGATGAAGCCGGGCTCGTTCCTGATCAACAACAGCCGCGGCACCGTGGTCGATCTCGATGCGCTTGCGCGCGCCCTGCGCGACGGTCACCTCGCCGGCGCGGCGGTCGATGTGTTTCCGGTCGAACCGTCCTCGAATTCCGATCGCTTCAAGAGTCCCATTCAGGGCCTCGAGAACGTCATCCTCACCCCGCATATCGGCGGTTCGACCGAAGAGGCGCAGGAGCGTATCGGCGGCGAGGTGGCGCGCAAGCTGGTCGACTATTTCATCACCGGCTCGACCATGGGCGCGGTGAATTTCCCCGAGGTGCAATTGCATCTTCGCCCCTCCGGCGCGCGCTTCAGCCATGTCCATCGCAACGTGCCGGGCATGCTGCGGCGGCTGAACGAGGTGTTCCTCCAGCGCGACATCAACATCGCCGCGCAATATCTGGAGACCGCCGGCGACCTCGGCTATGTCGTGCTCGACGCCGATCTCGGCGGCCAGGACTCCGGCGAGCTGCTCCAGCAGATCCGCTCCCTCGACGGCACCGTCGGCGCGCGGCTGGTGTTCGAGCACTAGAGTCTTGTTGACGGGCTTCAGGAGGTTGCATTCAATGCGGTCTCCTGACGGATCGAACAAACAAGAAACTGGGTGGAAACGATGACTCCAACGAGAGCGAAGCTGTGCGGACTGCTCGTGGGGACGGCAGCTGCACTGAGCGCGAACGCCGCGCTTGCCGTGACATTGACGGAGGACGCGGGGATCGTCTGCAAAGGCCTCAATGGCGGCACTGACGCCGTGAAGATCGATAGCGCGACATTGCAAGCGCCGTCGCAACTCGCCGTTGCCGAACGCGGGCCGACGCCGTCGGGGCGCATCACGCCGGCCAATCCGCGCTTCTGCAAGGTGCTCGGCCACATCGATCCGGTCGATCCCAAAGCGCCGCCGATCAAGTTTCAGGTCAACCTTCCCGTCGAATGGAACGGCCGTTCGCTGCAATATGGCGGCGGCGGTTTCAATGGCGTGCTCATCACCGGCCTCGCGCTGCCGCCGGCCTATCCCTTCGACAAGCCGTCGCCGCTGGCGCGTGGCTTCGTCACCTATGGCACCGATTCTGGCCACGAGACCAAGCAGGGCGAGCCGCCGCAGGTGTTCGCGCTCAACGACGAGGCCTTCGAGAATTTCGCTCATCGCGCCTACAAGAAGGTGCGCGACGCCGCCGTCGCGCTGATGCACCGCGCCTACGGCAGGAAGCCGGATAAGATGTACTTCATGGGCTCGTCCGAAGGCGGCCGCGAAGGCCTCACCATGGCGCAGCGCTACCCTGATGATTTCGACGGCATCTTCGCGCGAGTGCCCGTGATCAACTGGGTCGGCCTGCAGCATGCCGGAACGCGCTCGGGCCTGGTGACCATGGGGGAGGGCTGGATCAATCCGGCGCAGGTCAAGCTGGTCGGCGATGCCGTGCGTGCGGCTTGCGACAAGGCCGACGGCTCCGACGATGCGCTGGTGCAGGATCCCGTCGGTTGCAAGGCGGCATTCAAGGTCGAGACGTTGCGTTGCGCGGCGGGCCAGAGCGGCGATCAGTGCCTCACCGATCCCCAGATCACGGCGATCAATACGCTGCATGCGACCTATAAATTCCCGTTCGCGCTCGCCAATGGTCTCGACGACTATCCGGGCTGGGGAGTTTCGGGCGAGGACATCCCGGCGGTGGGGCCGACCGGCGGCTGGGTCGCGTGGTGGCTCGGCACGGCGCCGCCGGCGCAGCCGCCTGCGCTCAACAACGGCATCGCCTGGATCTACGGCGCCGGCGGCATTCAATATGTCTTCGCGCGCGACCCGAAGCTCGATGTCACCAAATACAACGTGGAGCACCATAAGGCCCGGCTGCTCGAGGTCTCGAAGCTGATGGATTCGACCGATCCCGATCTCAGCCGCTTCCGGATGCGCGGCGGCCGGCTGATCATGCTCGAGCACATGGCCGACTACGCGCAGAGCCCCTATGCCGGCATCCGCTATTTCGAGAACGTCGAGCGCAAGATGGGCAAGGCCGAGACGGCGGAGTTCGCGCGACTCTACACCGCGCCCGGGGTCGACCATGTCGGCTCCGGCGCACCGGCCAATGTCGACATGCTGAGCGTGCTGGTCGACTGGGTCGAGAACGGCAAGGCGCCCGGCGATCTCGAAGTCAGCGAGCAGAAGGTGCAGGCGCCGTCTTTCGCGACGCTGCGCGCGCTGCCGCTGTGCCGCTGGCCGGCCTGGCCGCACTACAAGAGCGGCCCAGTGACAGAGGTATCGAGCTTTACCTGCGCGCCGTAGCGAAACGGCCGGTTTGACAATCGCCTCGTGTGCGGCTAGATATTTCGCATGCGAAATAACGAAGGCGCGAGGCATCATCGGCTGATCTACCTGCTGAGCGTCGCGCACCGCCGCTTGCAGCGCTGGATGGCGGCGCAGCCGCAGAGCACGGTAACGCCGGCGCAGGCGGGGCTGCTGTTCATCCTCGGCAAGCAGGACGGCGTCCTGATCGGCGAGGCGGGCGCGGCGCTCGATATGGGGCCGGCCGGCATTTCTGGCCTGGTCGACCGCACCGCAGCCGCAAGACTGATCGAGCGGCGCGCCGATCGGGAGGATGGCCGCGCCTGGCGGATCTGGCTGACGCCGAAGGGGCGTACCGCGCTGGCACAGGCGAAGGCCGGTGCGGCACAGGTCAATGCGGCGCTGACGGACGGATTTACGGCTGCGGAGATCGACATCGTCGCACGCTGGCTGACGAGCATTCAGGACAAGTTTCCAAGAGGAGCAGAGCAATGACCGAGCACGTCCGGATCGAGAACAATGGCGGAATTCTCACCCTCACGCTGGCGCGCCCCGACAAGAAGAACGCGCTCACGGATGCTATGTACGGCAAGCTCGCCGATGCAATCGAATCCGCCGAGTTCGATCCTTCGGCCCGCGTGATCCTGATCCGCGGCGAGGGCGACATGTTCACCGCCGGCAACGACGTCGGCGAGTTCGCGGCGGTCGCAGCGGGCAAGTCGGAAGGCAGCCGCAACGTCGTGCGCTTCATCCAGTCGCTGGCGCGCTGCACCCGGCCGCTGGTCGCGGCCGTGCAGGGCCGTGCCGTCGGCGTCGGCACCACGATGCTGCTGCATTGCGATCTCGTCGTGCTCGCCGACAACGCGCAATTGTCGACGCCCTTCGTCAGCCTCGCACTGGTGCCGGAAGCCGCCTCCAGCCTCTTGATGCCGGCGCGCATCGGCCATGCGCGCGCCTATGAGATGTTTGCGCTCGGCGAGACCGTGCCTGCCCGGTCGGCGCTGGAATGGGGCCTTGCCAACCGCGTGGTGCCACTCGACAAGCTCGATGCCGAGGCGCTCGCCCTCGCCCAGCGTCTCGCCCGTCAGCCGCTCGGTGCGCTCACGGCCACCAAGAAACTGATGCGCAACGGAGAGGCGCTGGTTGCGCAGATGCAGGCCGAAGGCGAGCAGTTCGCGCAACGCCTGCGCACCGCCGAAGCGCGCGAGGCGTTTACGGCATTCGCCGAGCGCCGCCCGCCGGATTTCACCAAGGTAGCGTGAGGCGGCTGCCCCGACCGCGTGGCACATTCCGAGGTCCATGGCATTTGAATAAACCTTAACGAAACTTTGGCATGTCACCGTGCAAGATGACCGCTCGTGACGAGTAGGTCTTTTGGTCCATGTCAATTTTTAAGAAATCGGTAAGCACGCTCCTCCTGGTTCTGATGGCGCTACTGGCCGCCGGTGCGCTGACCAGCACGGCCATCCAGATGGGCGGGGCTTTCGGCCGCTACAGCGACAG
Organism: Bradyrhizobium cedriense; assembly: GCF_054602315.1. Lineage (NCBI taxonomy): Bacteria > Pseudomonadati > Pseudomonadota > Alphaproteobacteria > Hyphomicrobiales > Nitrobacteraceae > Bradyrhizobium > Bradyrhizobium cedriense. The sequence continues at coordinate 762,034 of NZ_JBTSWB010000004.1, forward strand.
CCTGGAGACCGAACGGCTCGCGAATGCCGACAAGGCGATCTTCCAGGGCGTGCTGGCCTTGCGCAACAATCGCGGCGATGCCCAGAGCGCACTGCTGGGCGAGGACGATCCGCGTGCCAAGCTCGGCGCCGCCGAGAAGGCCGAGCAGGCCGGCTTCGATGCCATCGCCGCCGCGCTCTCGACCGTCGAATTCGCGCGGCGCGACGAGCTGGCCGGCACGCTGAAGCAGCGCTGGAGCGAGGCCGCGCCGAAGTTCCAGTTGTTCTACGACGAAGCCAAGTTGCCGCGCGCGGAACGCAAGGTCGAGCGCACCGCACCCTGGTACGATTCCGTCACCAAGGTGATCGAGACGGCGAACCTCGCGTCCACTGCGGTGTCCAACCGCGCCTGGATGAACGATCCCTTCATTGGCCGCATGATCCAGGCCCGCCGCCTTGCCTGGCAGGTGCGTGACCGCTACGGCATCCAGTGCTCGACCCTGCGTCCGAACGTCAACGGCTCCAAGCCGCTCGACGAGACCCAGAAGCAGACCGTGGCGGGATGGAATGGCATCATCACGGCCGGCTGGGCCGGCATGGAGGAACTGCTGGCTGCGCCTGATGTGACGGCGGATCTCGTCAACACGGCCAAGGAGGCGCGCGCCAAGACCGATGGGGTCCTCAAGCAGATCGGCGAGGTCACCAGGAACTTCGACGGCAGCGGCCGTCCTGCGATGCCCGCCTCGGAGTGGAACGCGTTGTGTCAGTCTCCCTTCGCATCCATCGTCGCGGTCGCGAACAAGGCGCTCGACTTGTCGATCGCGCGCGCGGAGGCGGTTCAGGCGAAGGCCCTCACCAATCTCATCGTGCAGTCGCTCGCGTTCCTGCTCGCGCTGGCCGTGACCCTGGCCGGCGTGTTCGTGGTGCGTCATCGCCTCATGCGTCCGGTGCGCGCCATCCTCGATGCCATCGCGCGCATCAGCGCACGCGATTATGCGACGCCGGTTCCGCAATCCCGCCATCCCGACGAGTTCGGCACCATGGCCGCCGCACTCGAGAGCCTGCGCGAGAGCGCGGCGACCGCGGAACGGCTGGGCCAGGAACGCGAATCGCAGCAGGCGCTCCAGCTCGCCCGCTCCGGCACCGTCGATGCGGCGTGCCGCAGCTTCGACGATACGGTGCAGGCGGTCATCCAGAGCGTCGTGGCCTCGACACGGGAGCTCGACGCCACCGCGACCGGGGTGCGCTCGCTGGTCTCCGAATCGAGCAGCCAGACCGCGGCGGTCTCCTCCGCGGCCGAGCAGGCCACCAACAATCTCGAAACCATCGCGGCCGCGACGGAGGAGCTCTCCGCATCGGTCGGCGAGATTTCCGCACAGGTGCAGTCGAGCGCCCGCGAGGCCCGCGAGGCCGTGGCGCAGGCGGAGCAGACCAATGCAACGGTCGAGATCCTCGACCAGACCGCCAGCCGGATCGGCGAGGTCGTGAAGATGATCAACGCGATCGCCGCCCAGACCAACCTCCTGGCGCTGAACGCCACCATCGAAGCCGCGCGTGCGGGCGAGGCCGGACGGGGCTTTGCCGTCGTCGCGGGCGAGGTCAAGAGCCTCGCCTCCCAGACGGCGACAGCGACGGAAGAGATCTCGCGCCAGGTCGAGGAGATCCAGGGCGCCACCGGCCAGGCCGTTGCCGCGATCCGCTCGATCGGCGGTGCCATCGGCGGCATCGACGAGAAGATGACGGCGATTGCGGCCGCGGTCGAGCAGCAGCGCGCGGCCACCACGGAGATCTCGCGCAATTTCCAGCAGGCCGCTCAAGGCACCCGCGAGGTGACCGACACCATCGGCAGCGTCGCGAGGCTCAACCAGGAGACCGGCAACGCGGGCACGGTGCTGTCGGAGTCCGTCAAGAAGATGTCGGCCGACGCCGATCGCCTGCGCGTCGCGGTCGAGGGCTTCTTGGGAGCCGTCAAGACCGCATAGCTCGTTCTCTCACCATCCATTCGCGCGGGCATTGCCGCCGGTCCGTGTGGCTTGTACATCTGTGCCGTCTCGCTCCGCGAGCGCGGCGACAGACGTAAGTATATCAGGGATGGAGAGTTCGATGCCGGTCACGCTACAGCACAAGGCTCAGCGCCCCTATCGCGGCGTGTTCCCGGTCGCGCCCACCATCTTCGACGCGCGCGGCGAGCTCGACCTCGAGGGCCAGCGCCGCTGTATCGATTTCATGATAGATGCCGGCTCGCACGGTCTCTGCATCCTCGCCAATTTCTCCGAACAGTTCGTGCTCACCGACGCCGAGCGCGAGACCGTGATGCATGCGGTGCTGGAACATGTCGCGGGACGGGTTCCCGTGATCGTCACCACCACGCATTTCAGCTCGGCCGTGTGCGCGGCGCGCAGCAAGCAGGCCGAGGCGGCCGGTGCCGCCATGGTGATGGTGATGCCGCCCTATCACGGTGCGACCTTCCGGGTGCCCGAGAAGGGCATCGTCGACTTCTTCAAGGTGCTGTCGGGCGCGATCGACATTCCCATCATGATCCAGGACGCTCCGGTCGCCGGCACGCCGCTGTCGGTCGAGTTGCTGGCGCGGCTGTCGCGCGAATTCGCCAACATCCGCTATTTCAAGATCGAGGTCGCAGGCGCGGCTTCGAAACTCCGCAGCCTGATCGAGGCGGGCGGCAAGGACATCGAAGGCCCCTGGGACGGCGAGGAGGCGATCACGCTGCTCGCCGATCTCGATGCCGGCGCCACCGGCGCGATGACCGGCGGCGGCTATCCCGACGGCATCCGCCAGATCATCGATCCGTATTTCGCCGGCAAGCGCGAGGAGGCGAAGGCCGCCTATGAGCGCTGGCTGCCGCTGATCAATTACGAGAACCGCCAATGCGGCCTGATCGCCTGCAAGGTCATGATGCAGGCCGGCGGCGTGATCAAGTCGGAAGCCGTGCGGCATCCGCTCCAGCCCCTGCATCCGGCAACGCGCGCGGGCCTGCTGGAGCTCGCCAAGGAGCGCGACGCGCTGGCGCTGCGGTGGGGGAAGTAACCTCTCCGGCCGAAATTCGGTTCTTCCGTCGTCATTGCGAGGAGCGAAGCGACGAGCCAAATCCAGGCCGGCTCCGCGGAGACAATCTGGATTGCCTCGCTGCGCCCGCAGTGAAGGGGTCGCCCATTTCGGTTCCAGGTGTCGAATTGGCGCAATTCCTCCAGTTTCCCCGGACCCGGCGATCAAGTATCGTACGCTGACCAACCAGACTCTGCGGAGCAGCCGAGACATCGCGCAATACCTTGCTTTATGCCGTTATCCCGAGTCAGGTTGTCGTAAACCGACAGAACAGGGAGGCAGTGCCATGACGATGAGGCCGGATCCCACCTTTCACGCATCGCCCAAGCTTGCGATGGAAGCACCTGCGGAGAACTTTGCCTATACGTTGCTGCTTAGTCCGGACTTCTCAAAGCCGGATGCTCTCGCGGTCATCGACGTCAAACCGGGATCGCCCACCTATAGCCAAATCGTCCACACGGTGACGATGCCCAACAAGGGCGATGAGTTTCATCACTTCGGCTGGAATGCCTGCTCCTCCGCCTTGTCGCCACTCGCCGGACATGCCTTCATCGAGCGGCGCTATCTCATCATTCCCGGGCTGCGCTCGTCGCGCATCTACATCATCGATACCAAGCCCGATCCGACCCAAGCCAAGATCCACAAGATCATCGAGCCGGAGGAAGTCTTCAGGAAGACCGGCTATTCGCGGCCACACACGATCCATTGCGGGCCGGACGGCATTTACGTCAGCACGCTGGGTGGCGGCGGCAAGGACGGCACCAACGGGCCTCCAGGCGTCTTCATCATGGATTGCGAGACGTTCGAGGTCCTCGGACGATGGGAGATCGACCGCGGTCCACAGACGCTGCATTATGATTTCTGGTGGAATCTGCCGCGCGATTACATGGTGACGAGCGAATGGGCGTTGCCGCCGCAGTTCGAGAACGGGATCGTCCCGGAAGATCTGCTTGCGAACAAGTACGGACATCGTCTCCATTTCTGGGATCTTCGCGCACGTCGCAACGTCCAGACCATCGATCTCGGCGCCAATCATCAAATGGCGCTGGAGGTACGACCGGCGCACGATCCGGTTCGCGAGTACGGCTTCGTAGGCGTCGTGGTCGACACCACGAATCTCGAAGCATCGATCTGGACGTGGTGGCGCGAAGGCGGGAAATTCCACGCGGAGAAGACCGCGACGATCCCGCCAGAGCCCGCGCCAAAAGAGAAGCTCCCGCCGCTGCTCCAGGGCTTCGGTGCCGTACCGCCGCTGGTGACCGACATCGACCTGTCGATGGATGACCGGTTTCTCTATGTCTCGTGCTGGGGCACGGGTGAAATGCGCCAGTACGACGTCAGTGATCCGCGCAAGCCGAAACTTGCAGGCTCGGTCCATATCGGCGGTATCGCCCGCCGCACGCCTCATCCGAACGGCAAGTCCTTTGCGGCGGGTCCACAGATGGTCGAGATCAGCCGCGACGGCAAGCGCGTGTACTGGACCAATTCGCTCTATTCCACCTGGGATGACCAGTTCTATCCCGATGGGGTCCCGGGCGTGGAGGTGATGGCCAATGTCGGTCGCAACGGCGGCCTCGAACTCGACAGGGACTATTTCGTAAGCTTCCCCGACGGATATCGTGCGCACCAGATCAGGCTCGAGGGCGGCGATTGTTCGACGGATTCCTTTTGCTATCCGTCGGTCTAGATTGGGGGCACGCGAGCCCGGCACTCGGCTGGCTGTGGCTCGCTCTCGTTGCGAGCGGTCTCTATCACGGAGTCAATCCGGGCATGGGGTGGCCGCTCGCCGTTTCGGCCGGGCTCATGGACAAGAGCCCGCGCGCGCTTTTCCGCGCCTTGTGGGCCCTGTCGGCCGGGCATCTGCTCGCAACGTTTCTCGTGCTGCTGCCATTCGCGTTCCTGCTCGTGCTGGCGGAGTGGCAGCGTCCGATCCAGATCAGTGCGAGCCTTCTCGTCATCGGCTTCGGGGCCTATCGGTTGATCATTCGGCGCCATCCGCGCGCACTGGCACGAATTCCGCCGACGCAATTGGTGCTCTGGTCGTTCGCCGTCGCCATTGCTCACGGCGCCGCCCTGATGCTTGTGCCGATCTATCTTGGACTCTGCCAGGCCTTCGAGCTCGATGCCGGACATGAGGCAGCGGGCGAGTTGATGAAGGCAAGTGTCGGGATGGCGGCGCTGGTGTCCCTGGTGCACGTTGCCGCCATGGTCGGCGCCGGCGGATGTCTGGCTTGGCTGGTCTACCGCTATCTGGGGTTGAGGTTCGTCTCGCGAAGCTGGTTCAATCTGGATGCTGTTTGGGCGACCAGCCTCGTCCTGGTCGGCGCCGTTGCGCTCGCCTTCAATCTTGGGAGCTGACGGTGAGGCCTACCGCGTCAACGCCCACTCGCCGATGATGCGGAAGCGGGCCTTCGCCTCGTCCTGCTTGAACAGTGCGAGATGGTCGATCGCCAGCGCGCCGAGACGAAGCGATGCAAACCGGGTCCGCAACATCTCCAGAATCGGCCCGCGTCGCTCTGCGTCCAGCCGGCCGGTGAGCGTCATGTGGAAGCGGAACTCCTCCATCACGTAGGGGTAGCCCCAGCGGTCGAGATAGTCGCGCTGCTGCTCGGTGAGTTTTTCGGGCTTGCGCCGCGCACGATCTTCCGCAGTGAGGGCCGCGCGGAAGGAGTCGAATTCACGAACGCAATCGGAGGCAAATTGCTGAAGCGCGTCGACCGGCTCGGCGGGAATGACGGCGATGAAGCCGCTGATGGCATCGACGACAGGGCGGATCACTGGAATTGTTCGCCTCTTGCCGGCGAACGTCGCGCAGGTCGCCATGAGCTCGGCCTCGGTCCTGCCTGATACCAGCGTCATCGGCGCCTTCAGCGTGGCATGAAAGCCGTATTTGCGCGGATCGGTGCTGATGTCGCGCCAGTCCGGAGCAATCTGCAGCGCTTCGCGCGGGAACGGCACTTCGTCGCCCGTGCGGGCGTCATAGCCGAGCAGCTCGGCGCCGAAGCGGGAGAGGGCGCCGTCGGCGCCGTCGGCGAAATAGATCGCGTAGCGGGGAAAGCCTGTCATCACCTCAGCATAGCCAATTTACGCCGCGACGACAGCCTCGCGCGGTGCCGCCACAGCAGTGAGCAGCCTTGTCGCGTCGGTGAGATGGACGAGCTTGCCGCCCGAGATCACCGCGATCAGCCGCGGCCGCAGCTTCACGCCGTCGTCGACGAGGAGAATGTCGGCGCGGCGTCCCTCCGCGAGCACACCGCGATCGGTAAGTCCAGTTGCGCGGGCGGGGCCGTCAGAAACCAGATCCCAGGCCGCTGCCAGCGGCACCACGCCGTCGTTGGCGAGGCGGAACGCGGCGAGCAGCTGTGCGGGATAATAATAGTCCGAGGCCAGCACCGAGCAGAGCCCCTTGGCGATCATGTCGGATGCCTTGGTCCAGCCGGTGTGACTGCCGCCGCGCACGACGTTCGGCGCGCCGTAAACGATGGCATCGCCGTGGTTCGCTGCCGCGCGCGCCGTTTCCTCGTTGATCGGAAACTCCGCGATGTCAGCGCCGAGATCGCGAAACTCCCGGCGCATGGCCGGTGTTGCGTCATCGTGCGACAGCATTCGCACCTCGGCCGCGCGGGCTGACGCGGCGAGGCGCGACACCGAAGCAGGCACCTCATCGGCGCGCGAAACGATGCGCTCGACCAGCCGGTCGAATTCTTCGCTTGAAAGGCCGGTACGCTCCACCATGCGGTTGCGCTTGCGCGGCCTGGCCATGTCGGCGACGGTGCCGTCCATGTGGTCGTTGAAGGCGAACAGGTCGACGCGGCCCGCGGCGAGCCACTGGGTGATCTCGGCCTCGGCGTCGAGATTGTAGGTCTCATGGCGCAGATGGAAGCGGGTGTCGGCCGCGAATTGCGGACGCTGCCGCTCGATCGCCTCCATCAGGGCGCGCGCATTGCCGGCGCTGCGCAGGCCCGGCTCCCAGGAGCAGGTCGTGGCGTGAAAGACGGTGGTGATGCCGTTGCCGATCGCCTGGCGGTCGCTGTCGGCGAGCGCGACGTCGATCGGGAAATCGACGCCGGCGCGCGGCATCATCTGCCGCTCGAAGGCGTCGCCATGCAGATCGACCATGCCGGGCAGCACCAGCAGGTCGCGGGCGTCGATCGCCAGCCGTGCACGGCCGCGCGAAGCATCGATCTGCGCGATGTCCGTTCCCGATACGAGAAGCGAGGTTTCGACGAACTCGGCGCCGATCAGGGTTCGGCCGCCTTCGAGGAAGATGTCTGTCACGCGACCGCGTTTCGTTTGCTGGCGGGAGAATTGGTGAGAGAGTTCGCCCGTGCTTCGTATGTCGAAAGAAAATCTTCAATCCCGAGCTTGCGGAAATCGGGCAGCGCCTCGCGCAATTTGTCGTGATCCCAGTCCCACCAGGCGAGCTTGGCGAGCCGTCCGGCGATCTCCTCCGAGAACCGCCGCCGCACGATGCGTGCCGGATTGCCGGCGACGATCGTGTAGGCCGGCACGTCCTTGGTGACGATGGCACCGGCGGCGATCACCGCGCCGGTGCCGATGTTGCGGCCCGGCAGGACGATCGCGCCATGGCCGATCCAGACGTCGTGGCCGATATGGATATGATGCTGGCGCCGCCAGTCGAAGAACTCGGCGTCGTCGCTCTCACCTTCGAAATAGGCGCTGGAACGGTAGGTGAAGTGCGCCTGTGTCGCGCGGTGCATCGGATGATTGCCGGGATTGATGCGCGTCATCGCCGCGATCGAGCAGAATTTTCCGATGGTGGTGTAGGTGATCTGAGCGTCGTTGACGACGTAGGAGTAATCACCCATCGCCACTTCATGCAGGATCGTGCGCGCGCCAACCTCGGTATAGGCGCCCAGCCTGGTCTCGTGGAGCTTGGCGGAGGGATCTATGGTCGGCTGAACCGAAAGAGCTTTGGCGGCCATGTTGTATCCAAGGCGGAGGGCGGGGAATTTCTCTTCGAGTGACTTGATGACGATAGCATGACGTCACGATGACAGTGGATGACGCCTGCTTGATTGCCGCACTGCAATGGTGCTGTCACACAAGTGTTAAGCATGGGCGTTAGCGGTTGCCTCCAGCTACTCTGGAGCCCTGCATGCTGGTGGTGGATGGTCTGACGTGTCGCTTCGGCGCGAAAGCCGCGGTGGACGACGCTTCGTTTCAAGTTTCCGCCGGCGGCTTCGTCGGTGTGATCGGGCGATCCGGCGCCGGCAAGTCGACCCTGCTGCGGACGATCAACCGCCTCGCAATGCCGTCGCAGGGCCGCATCCTGTTCGACGGACTGGACGTCACCGCCTTGCGCGGCAAGGAACTGCGGCAATGGCGAGCCCGTTCGGCCATGATCTTCCAGCAGTTCAATCTGGTCGGCCGGCTCGATGTTCTCACCAACGTCCTGATGGGACGCCTCGCGACGATGCCGGCCTGGCGCTCCCTCACGCAGGCCTGGCCCGAGCAGGACAAGGCGCTGGCGATGTCCGCGCTGGAGCAGTTCGACATCGCTTCGCTCGCCGCCCAGCGCGCCGATCAGCTCTCGGGTGGGCAGCAGCAGCGCGTCGCGATCGCCCGCGCCCTGGTGCAGCAGCCCGATATTATTCTGGCCGACGAGCCGATCGCCTCGCTCGACCCGCGCAACACCAAGATCGTCATGGATGCGCTTCTGCGCATCAACAAGCATTTCGGCATCACCGTGCTCTGCAACCTGCATTCGCTCGATCTTGCCCGCAGCTATTGCGACCGTCTCATCGGCATGGCGCAGGGGCGCGTGGTGTTCGACGGCGCACCGGCTGAGCTGACCGATCACGTTGCCCGCGAGCTCTATGATCTCGAAGCTGCCGACGTCATGGGCGGCACGCCTGTTCCGGCGCCTGAGGGTGTCCCGGCACTCGGAACGGCCGCGGCCGCCTGAGTTGCGACGCGCCTGTTTCGTTGCAAGTTTTTGCGTCAACCGACCCCAACCGATGAAGAGGGTATCATGATCACTCGCAGATTAATCCTTGCCGGTGCTGCCGCGCTCGCATTCACGGTCTCCGCCTCGGCGAACGACTGGAAGGCAAAATATCCCGAACTGACCTTCGCGGTCGTTCCGGCCGAGAACGCCTCCGGCGTTACCGAGCGCTGGGCGCCGTTCATGACCTATCTCTCGAAGGAACTCGGCGTGAAGGTCACGCTGCGCATCGCCAACGACTATGCCGCAGTGATCGAAGGCCAGCGCGCCGGCAATATTCACGTCGCCAGCTACGGCTCGGCCGCCTTTGCGCGCGCCCGCCTGACCGGCGTCAAGTCCGACCCCTTCGCCAACGACATCAATGCCGACGGCTCGACCGGCTACTATTCGGTGTTCTTCGTCAAGGCGAGCAGCCCCTACAAGAGCCTCGATCAGCTCAAGGGCAAGAACCTCGGTCTCGTCGATCCGAACTCGACCTCGGGCAACAACGTGCCGCGTTTCGAACTCGACAAGATGGGCATCCACGATGCCGACACCTATTTCAGCAAGGTCGTCTTCACTGGCAGCCACGAGAACGCGATGCTGGCGCTGGCGCAGGGCACGGTCGAGGTCGCGGCCAACCAGTGGACCAGCGACGACGATTCCACGCTGGCGCAGATGCTGACCAAGGGCATGCTGAAGAACGCCGACGGCTCGGCGATGAAGAAGGATGACTTCCGTATCATCCACAAGTCCGCACCGATCATCAACGGCCCCTATGCCTATAACTCCGAGCTGCCGGAAGATGCCAAGGCGGCGATTGCGAAGGCGTTCTTCGACGCGCCAACCAAGGACAAGGCGGCGTTCGACCGTCTCTCCGACGGCCAGAAGAAGGGTTTTCATCCCGCCACCACCAAGGACTGGGATGGCACGATCGAGCTGATCAAGTTCGTCGATGCGCTGCGTAAGAAGAAGGCGTCCTGAGTTCTCGGGACGGTGCACTCGAGCCGGGTCCCTGAGGACCCGGCTCTTTCTTTGAGGGACCTGTTTCTTCTTTGAGGGACCTGTTTCGACAGATGACGACAGCGGTTTCGATCCTCCCCGAGCAGCAGCTCGCCGTGCTCAATGCCGCCTATCGCCAGGCAGTTGCGCGCAGGCGGCTCCGCCTGTTGCTGGGCGCCGTCATCTTTGCCGCCGCGCTGCTTCTCGCCGCGATCGGCGCGGAAGTGAATTTGCGCACGCTGTTCACCCATTTCGGCAACTTCATCAGCTATTTCGATCGCATCCTCACGCTCGACAGCGGCCAGCGGGTCTGGACCGATGTCGGCGAGTGGCTGTGGGGCTGGCGCAAATGGCTGAGGATGCTGGGTGAGACGCTGCTGATCTCCTACGTCGGCACGCTGATCGGCGCGACCCTCGCGTTCGCGCTGAATTTTTTCGCGGCCGAGAATACGTCGCCTGCACCCTGGCTGCGCTTCGTCGTGCGCCGCCTGCTCGAATTCGCCCGGACGGTTCCGGGCATCGTCTTCGCGCTGATCTTCGTCATCGCCTTCGGTCTCGGCCCGATGGCGGGCGTGCTGGCGATTGCGATCCACTCCACCGGCGCGCTCGGAAAGCTGTTCTCGGAGATCGTCGAGAACGCCGACATGAAACCGGTCGAGGGCATCCGGTCGACCGGTGCGAGCTGGCTCGCCTGCATGCGCTTCGCGATCGTGCCGCAGGTCACTGCCGGCTATGCCAGCTACGCGCTGCTGCGTTTCGAGATCAACGTCCGCGAAGCCTCGGTGATGGGCTTCGTCGGCGCCGGCGGCATCGGTCAGGAGCTGGTCGTCGCCATCCGCAAGTTCTACTATTCGGACGTCAGCGCGATCCTGCTCACCATCATCGTCACCGTCTTCATCATCGACATCACCACCGGTTGGCTGCGTGGCCGCCTGTTCGGTAAGGAGGCGCGGACGTGAAGGCTCCGCAGGAGTTCGATACCGCGCAGATGCGTGCGCGCTATCCGGATGTGTTCGACCGGCCGGCAGCGACGCGGCTCGCGACGCCCGCGATGATCGTCGCGGCGTTCGCGATCCTGATCTACGGCCTCGTCGATCTCGACTTTTCGCCGTCGCGCTTTTTCGCCGGCCTCAGCCAGCTCGGCTGGATCAGCCTGATGATGATCCCGCCGGATCCCGGTTCCTCGCTGCCGGTCTATCTGAAGGCGCTCGGCGAGACCCTGTCGATCGCGCTGCTCGGCACTACGCTGGGGGCGCTGCTCGCGCTGCCGGTGAGCCTGCTAGCGGCGCGCAACGTGGTACCGTCGAACTTCCTCCGTTTCCCGGTCCGTCGCTTCCTGGATTCGATCCGCGGCGTCGACACGCTGATCTGGGCACTGGTGTGGATCAATGTGGTCGGGCTCGGCCCGTTCGCAGGCGTGCTCGCCATTGCCGTGTCGGATTTCGGCGCCTTCGGAAAACTGTTCTCGGAGGCCATTGAGGGCGCCGACCAGAAGCAGGTCGAGGGCATCCGCGCCTCAGGCGGCAGCGCGCTGCACGAGATCCGCTTCGGCCTGATGCCACAGGTGCTGCCTGTCATCGCCGGCCAGGTGCTCTATTACATCGAATCGAACACCCGCTCGGCCACCATCATCGGCATCGTCGGCGCAGGCGGCATCGGCCTCCAGCTCGCCGAACAGATCCGCGTGCTGGAATGGCAGAAGGTGTCGTTCCTGATCCTGATGATCCTGGTTGCGGTCGCCGCGATCGATTTCATATCGGGCAAGCTGCGGTTTGCGATCATCGGGCGAAGGGCGGTAGCTTAGCAGAGTCTCTCCGCGTCATGGCCGGGCTTGTCCCGGCCATCCACGTTCTTTTGGAACTTGAGACGTGGATGCCCGGGACAAGCCCGGGCATGACGAGAGTGTGGAGCTGGCGCGGCCCATCCTACGAGCCGTGCGTGGTCGCTCGCTCACCCGTTCTCCACCAGAAACTCCACCCGCTCCGCCGCAAAGCGCGAGTGCTTGGTCATCAGCGGCTTGCCGTCGAGATCGTGGTCGGTCGCGTCGACCACCAGGATCGGGCGTCCGAGCGCGAGATTCAGCCGTGCGGCGTCGGTTGCGTCGACGATGCCGGCGGTGATTCGGGTTGCGCCGCGGCGATAGTCAGGAATGCCGTAGTGCTCCAGCAACTTCGTCATCGAGCGCGTTGCAGCGAATACGGTGCCGGCGCCCGGAAACCGCTCCGCTGACAGCCAGGTGGTGGAAACGCATATCGGCGTGCGGTCTGCGAGGCGGATCGCCTCGATCCGCACCAAGGGCGCGCCGGACTTCAATCCCAGTTCCCGTGCGAGCTCGCGCGTCGCGATCTCGTCGGTCGCCTCGATCAGCCGTCCATGCGGCTCCCGGCCACCCGCACCGACGATCTCGGAAAAACGCGTGCGCGAGCGCAGCGGATAGGCGAGCTTCTGCGCCTCGACATAGGTTCCACTGCCGCGCTCGGCCCGCACGAGGCCGCGCTCGGCGAGCGCAGCCAGCGCGCGCCGCACGGTGTGACGGTTGACCCGATAGGTCTCGGCGATCTCCATCTCGCCCGGCAGCTTGTCGCCGGCCGCAAAGCGGCCGTCGGCGATGCCGCGCTCGATGCCGTCGGCAACGAGGCGCCATAGCGCGACGCCCGAGGAGGCTGTGTCCTGCATGCTCATGTCGCGAGAACCTACCCCAGAAATCACATCATTGTCACGAAACGGTCATGGCGCGTCCGTATGAAGTTGTCTATTATCATAGACAACTTCGACGCGGCAAGTTCGGTGGACCAGGTGACGCAGCACAACATTCAGCAAGCCCAGCGCAAGGCCGCGATGGCGGTGCTGGCGCACGCGGAGGCGGGCGAGATCGCCGCTCGCCTCCGCAACTTGGCCCTCCCGGCCCATCAGGATCTGCGCGTGCCTGAAAACGGGCTCGTCATGCTGCGCGGCCGGGTCGGCGGCGACGGCGCGCCGTTCAATCTCGGCGAGGCCACGGTGTCGCGCGCCGCGGTCCGGCTTGCGAGCGGTGAGGTCGGGTTCGGCTACACGCTCGGCCGTGACGGTGACAAGGCGCGGCTGATCGCATTGTGCGATGCGCTGGTGCAGTCTCGTGACTACGGCGGCGCGATGGAGCGGGATGTCATCGCGCCCTTGCGCGAGCAGCTTATGATTCGGCGCAAGCAGGCGGCGGCCGAGACCGCCGCGACGAAGGTTGATTTCTACACCATGGTGCGCGGTGAGGGCTGAGATCATGACCACGATTGCGGAACTGCCGCCGGGTTTTGCCGACAAGGTGCTGTCGGCGCAATCGACCTTTCGCTCCGTCATGGACGCCATGGCGCGACCAGGCTCGGTTCAGCGCATCGTGCCGATGGCGGGGGCGCCGGGGCCGATGATGCGCGGTGCCGCCGCAATCGCGCTCACGCTGTTCGACCACGACACGCCGCTCTGGCTCGATGCGCGGATGGCGGAGAGCTCTGACCTGGTGAAGTGGCTGAAGTTTCATACCGGCGCACCGGTGGTACAGGATTGCTCGGTCGCGAGTTTCGCATTGATCAGCGATGGTGCCGCGCTTCCGTCGCTGGATCGTTTTGCGCTCGGGACGAGCGAATACCCGGATCGTTCGACCACGGTGATCATCCAGGTCGATAGCCTGGCCTCGGGGTGCAGCTTCGAGCTCCGCGGCCCCGGCATCGACGGCGTCGCGACGCTGCAGGCGTCGATCAAGCCGTTCGACCTGTTCGAGCGCCTGCAAATCAACGAGGCGCTGTTTCCGCGCGGCATCGATGTGGTGCTGGTCGCCGATGACGCCGTGGTTGCGATCCCGCGCACCACGCGCGTCGTGAGCAAAGGAAGCTGAAGCATGTATGTCGCAGTCAAAGGCGGCGAACGCGCCATCGAGAACGCCCACCGCCTGCTCGCGCATAAGCGGCGCGGCGACCAGAGCGTTCCGGAAGTCACGCTCGACCAGATCTCGGAGCAGCTCGGCCTCGCCGTCGACCGCGTCATGAGCGAAGGCTCGCTCTACGATCGCGAGCTCGCGGCGCTGGCGATCAAGCAGGCGCGCGGGGATCTGATCGAGGCGATCTTCCTGGTCCGCGCCTTCCGCGCCACCCTGCCGCGCTTCGGCGCCAGCGAGCCGGTCGACACCGGCGCCATGCGGGTGCAGCGGCGGGTGTCCTCGACCTTCAAGGACATTCCCGGCGGGCAGATCCTCGGGCCGACCTTCGACTATACCCACCGCCTGCTCGATCCGTCGCTCGCCAAAGGCTTCCTGCCGGAAGCGCCAGCGACGGCCGAAGCATCGACGGCGCCTACGCCGCGCGTGACGGACATTCTTGGCCGCGACGGACTGATCGAATCCTCGCCCCAGGCCGAGGACGGCGCGCCGGTCGGCGATCTCACCCGCGAGCCGCTGAATTTCCCGGCTGATCGCGACCTGCGCCTGCAGAATCTGGCGCGCGGCGATGAAGGCTTTCTGCTCGCGATGGGCTATTCCACCCAGCGCGGCTATGGCCGCAACCACCCCTTCGCCGGCGAGATCCGCTTCGGCGAGGTCGAGGTCGAGTTCTTCGCGGAAGACGCCGGCTTCGCCGTGCCGCTCGGCTCGATCGAATTGACCGAATGCCAGATGGTGAACCAGTTCAAGGGGTCTGCGACCGAAGCACCGTGCTTCACCCGCGGCTATGGCCTCGCCTTCGGCCAGAGCGAGCGCAAGACCATGTCGATGGCGCTGGTCGATCGCGCGTTGCGCGCCCGCGAGCTCGGCGAGGAGGCACTCGCGCCCGCGCAGGACGAGGAGTTCGTGATGTCGCATTCGGACAACGTCCAGGCGACCGGCTTCGTCGAGCACCTGAAGCTGCCGCATTACGTCGACTTCCAGTCAGAGCTCGGCCTCTTGCGCAAGCTGCGGCAGGAGTTCGCGGATGCCAATGCGCCCGACGCCATGAAGGAGGCAGCGGAATGAACGCGCCCGCCTATAACTTCGCCTATCTCGACGAGCAGACCAAGCGGATGATCCGCCGCGCGATCCTGAAAGCGATCGCCATTCCCGGCTATCAGGTGCCGTTCGCCAGCCGCGAAATGCCGATGCCCTATGGCTGGGGCACCGGCGGCGTGCAGGTCACCGCCGCGATCCTCGGTCCCCAGGACGTGCTCAAGGTGATCGACCAGGGCTCCGACGACACCACGAACGCGATCTCGATCCGGAAGTTCTTCGCCAGGACCGCCGGCGTCGCCACGACGACGGCGACGGACCAGGCGACGGTGATCCAGACCCGTCACCGCATCCCGGAGACGGCCCTGAACGAGAACCAGGTGCTGGTCTATCAGGTGCCGATCCCCGAGCCCCTGCGTTTCCTCGAGCCGCGCGAGACGGAGACGCGGCGCATGCACGCGCTGGCCGAGTACGGCCTGATGCACGTGAAGCTATACGAGGACATCGCCCGCTTCGGCCACATCGCGACCGCCTACGCCTATCCGGTGAAGGTGAACGCGCGCTACGTGATGGATCCGTCGCCGACGCCGAAATTCGACAATCCCAAGATGGACAATTGCGCCGCGCTGCAATTGTTCGGCGCCGGCCGCGAGAAGCGCATCTACGCGATCCCGCCCTATACGCAGGTGGTCTCGCTCGATTTCGAGGATCACCCGTTCGAGCCCTATCGCTTCAACGCGCCCTGCGCGCTCTGCGGGGCGGAAAATTCCTATCTCGATGAGATCGTCACCGACGATAAGGGCGGGCGGATGTTCGTCTGCTCGGACACCGATTATTGCGAGGGCCGCCAGGCCGCGGGCCATCACGGCAGTCTCAGCGCTGCGCCGTACAAGGAAAAGGCGGGCTCACATGGTTGATCAAGGCTCGGCTGATCTCGATACGCTCGAAAACGACCAGCCGCTGCTGGTCGCGGAGTCCCTCAGCAAGTCCTTCGGGCGCATCGCCGCCTGCCGCGACGTCTCCTTCGCGCTGTATCCCGGCGAGGTGCTGGCGATCGTCGGCGAGTCGGGCTCGGGAAAGTCGACGCTTCTGCAGCTGCTGTCGGGCCAGCTGGCACCGAGCGCCGGCCATGTGTCCTACCGGATGCGCGACGGCATCACGCGCGACCTCACGACGCTGGGCGAAGCCGAGCGGCGTTTCCTGTTCCGCACCGATTGGGGCTTTGTGCACCAGGACCCCGCGCAGGGCCTGCGGATGGCGGTTTCGGCCGGCGCCAATGTCGGCGAGCGGCTGATGGCCGTGGGCTGGAATCACTACGGCCGCATCCGCGACACCGCCTCGGACTGGCTCACCCGTGTCGAGATCGACGTCGCACGCATCGACGATGCACCGCGCACCTATTCCGGCGGCATGCGGCAGCGTCTTCAGATCGCCCGCAACCTCGTCACCGAGCCGCGGCTGGTGTTCATGGACGAGCCGACCGGCGGCCTCGACGTGTCGGTGCAGGCGCGCCTGCTCGATCTCCTGCGTAGTCTCGTCGCCGAGTTGCACCTCGCCGTCATCATCGTCACCCACGATCTCGCGGTCGCGCGCCTCTTGTCGCATCGCGTGATGGTGATGAAGGGCGGCCGCGTCATCGAGACCGGTCTCACCGACCAGGTGCTTGACGATCCCCGCGAGCCCTATACGCAACTCCTCGTCTCCTCGATTCTCCCGCCATGAGCTTTTCGATGACCGCCATGATCGACGTTGCCGATGCCCAAAAGACCTTTACGATGCACTTGCAAGGCGGCATCGCGCTGCCGGTCGTGCGCGGCGTGACCTTCCACGTCAAGCCCGGCGAGTGCGTCGTGCTGTCGGGGCCGTCAGGCGCCGGCAAATCGTCGATCCTGAAGATGATCTTCGGCAACTATCGCTGCGACAGCGGCCGCATCGCCATCCGCCACCGCGGCACAGTGGTCGACCTCGCCACTGCCGAGCCGCGGCAGATCCTCAACGTCCGCCGCTCCACCATCGGCTATGTCAGCCAGTTCCTGCGCGCCGTGCCCCGCGTCGCGACCATCGATGTCGTCGCCGAGCCGCTGATCGTCAACGGTGTGAGCCGTGTCGACGCACAGGCGCGCGCCGGCGCGTTGCTGCATCGTCTCAACATCCCCGAGCGGCTGTGGCAGCTCCCGCCCGCGACCTTCTCCGGCGGCGAACAGCAGCGCGTCAACATTGCGCGCGGCTTCATCTCGGACCTGCCGATCCTGCTGCTGGACGAGCCCACCGCCTCGCTCGATGCCGCCAATCGCGCCGTCGTGGTCGAGCTGGTCGCTGAAAAGAAGCGCCAGGGCGCCGCCATGGTCGCTATTGTCCATGACGACGAAATCCGTCATCTGATTGCGGACCGCATCGTCGACGTCGCCAGCTTTGCCGCCGCGGCCTGAAGGAAGAGGGAAATGAACGCCAAGCCGAAGGTAACAGTGATCGCCAACGCCAGGATCGTGCTGGCCGACCGGGTGATCGAGCAAGGCTGGCTCGCTCTTGCCGACGGACGCATCGCCGAAATCGGCGAGGGCAGCGCGCCCGCCGGTGCCGAGGACGCCGGCGGCGACCTGATCATGCCCGGCCTGATCGAGCTCCACACCGACCATCTCGAAGCGCATTACGTGCCGCGGCCGAAGGTGTTCTGGAATCCGGTCGCGGCCGTCATCTCCTATGACGGTCAGCTCGCCACCTCGGGTATCACCACCGTGTTCGACTCGCTCCGGGTCTGGCGCGAGGATGGTGCCGAGGAAGTCGATGGCCGCGCCGGCGTGCTCGCCGCCGCCATCACGACTGCGCGCGATGCCAGCCTGTTGCGCGCCGACCACTTCCTGCATCTGCGCTGCGAGATCCCGATGCCGAGCGTGGTCGAGGAGGCCAAGGAGCTGATCGACCGTCCCGACGTCAAGCTGATGTCGCTGATGGATCACACGCCGGGCCAGCGCCAGTTCCGCGACGAGGTCAAGCTGCGCGACTATTATCGCGGCAAGGGCGGCGGCAAGACCGATGCCGAACTCGACGAGCTGTTCGCAAAGCGATTCGAGTACCAGAAGCAGTATGCTGCCGCCAACATGCGCGAGATCGTGGCGCTGGCGCATCAGTACAAGATTCCGCTGGCGAGCCATGACGACACCACCGAGGAAAACGTCGCGGACGCCGTGCGCGACCGCGTCTCGGTGGCGGAATTCCCGACCACGCTGGAGGCCGCGCGCGGCCTGCACCAGGCCGGCATCGACATCCTCATGGGCGCGCCCAACGTCGTGCGCGGCGGCTCGCATTCCGGCAACATCGCCGCCGTCGATCTCGCCCGCGAAGGCCTGCTCGACATCCTGTCGTCGGACTACATCCCGTCGAGCCTTCTCATGGCTGCGCTGCAATTGCCTGAGCATGTGCCGGCGATCAGCCTTCCGGCGGCCGTTCGCACCGTGACGAAGGCGCCGGCCGAGGCGGTCGGTCTCTCCGACCGCGGCGAGATCGCCAACGGCAAGCGCGCCGACCTGATCCGCGTGCACGTCGCGGGCAGTGTTCCGGTGGTCCGCAGCGTCTGGCGCGAAGGGAACCGCGTCGCATGAGCGAGGCGGCGACCATGGCAGGGCAGGCGGGTGCGATCGGGCCCGGCCGGCTGGTGCTGGTGGTCGGTCCGAGCGGTGCCGGCAAGGACACGCTGCTCCGGCTCGCACAGACGGCCTGTGCGGACGATCACAACGTCGGCTTTCCACGCCGCCTCGTGACGCGCGAGTCCTCTGCGGCGGAGGACAACATCTCCGTCAGCCCCGATGAGTTTCGTCGTGCGCGCGAGCACGGCGACTTCGCCGTGCACTGGGAGGCGCATGGACACGCCTATGCGCTGCCGCTCGAAATCAACGACGACATCCGCGCGGGCCGCACGATCGTCGTCAACGTCTCGCGCACCGTGATCGCCGCGCTGCGCCAGACCTACGCCAATGTCGTGGTGGTCGCCATCACGGCGCCGCCGGACGTATTGGCGCAGCGGCTTGCGGCGCGGGCACGGCACAGCGACGGCAACATCGCCGAGCGGCTGTCGCGCAGCGTCGAGGACGCTTCGGCGCGGGCCGACGTCACCATCCCCAACGCCGGCAGCGCCGAGTATCACAGCCGCCAGCTGTTGCGCGTGATCAGGGATGAAGGCTGGCGCGATTAGCCGGCCAACGAGGAGAGAGTGAAATGACGGTGATCGAAACGGTCGAACAGTTGGAAGCCATCTATGGTGCCACCAATGATGCCTCGACCGTGAAAGTCGCCGACCACGTCACGCCGCTCTACCGAATCTTCATCGAAAAGGCGCCGTTCGCCGCGCTCGCCACCATCGGGCCCGAAGGCATCGATTGCTCGCCACGCGGCGATCTCCCCGGTTTCGTGCGCGTTCACGACCCCAAGACGCTGATGCTGCCGGACCGACGCGGCAACAACCGGGTGGATTCCTTGCGCAACATCGTGCGCGACCCCAGGGTGTCGCTGATGTTCCTGATCCCCGGCTCTGGCAATGCGGTCCGCGCCAACGGCCGCGCTTATCTCTCGGTCGATCCGGAGCTGCTTGGCTCGTTCAAGGTCGAAGGCAAGGCGCCGCGCAGCGTGATGGTGATGAGCGTCGAGGAAATCTACTTCCAGTGCGCTCGCGCCATCGTCCGTTCCGACCTCTGGAATCCCGACAAACGCATCGATCCGAAGAGTTTGCCGACGCCCGGCCAGATCCTTGCCGAGATGAGCGAAAACAGGGTCGGCGGAGCGGAGTACGACCGCATCTGGCCGGAACGGGCTGCTGCGACGATGTGGTGAGTCTTCTTGCCCTCTCCCCTTGCGGGAGAGGGTGGCTCGCGGCGAGACGGGTGAGGGGTATCTTTCCTCACGAAAACGTTGCACGTGGATAGATACCCCTCATCCGGCGCTTCGCGCCACCTTCTCCCACAAGGGGAGAAGGGAAGAAGAGATCGCGGCTTCGACTCTAGTTAAACGCCATCCCGCCGCTCAAGGCCACGGTCTGCCCGGTCATGTACGCGTTGTCGACCAGCAGCATCACGGCTTTCGCCACCTCCTCCGCCGTGCCGAAGCGGCCGAGCGGGATGCGGCTGACGAGCTGGGGCTGGCCGCTCATCATGTCGGTCTCGATCAGCGACGGCGCCACTGCATTAACCGTGATGCCCTCCTTCACCAGCCGCGCGGCATAACCTCGCGTGAGGCCTTCCATGCCGGCCTTGGACGCATTGTAGTGCGGGCCGATCGAGCCAGCGCCGCGTGCCGCGCCCGAGGAGATGTTGACGATGCGGCCCCACTTCCTGGTGCGCATCGAAGGCAGCACGGCCTGCGTGCACAGGAAGGCGGATTTCAGGTTGATCAGGATGGTGCGATCGAAATCGTCTTCGGTGAGATCGTCGATGCCGCGCGTGATGGCGATGCCGGCATTGTTGACGAGAATGTCGATCGGGCCGAGCCCGGCCGTGACGCGCTCGACCATTGCGGCTACGGCCTCGCGCTGCGAGACGTCAGCGGCAACGACGATGGCGCGGCCGCCTTGCTTGCCGATCTCGCCAGCCAGCTGCTCGGCCTGCCCGATACGCTCGCGACAATTGATCGCCACGGCAGCGCCTGCTTCGGCCAGCGCCCGACAGACGGCGGCGCCGATTCCGCGCGAGCCGCCGGTCACGAGCGCGATGCGCCCCTTTAGAGTCTCTGACATGAAAGCTCCGATCGATTCATGGACGGGCGGATCGTCGCCCGGCAGCCGTTGGCATTCAACTAACAAGGTCGCTACAGGACATCAGCTCCTGCGGCGCGCCCTTGTGCGCGCCGCTTTCTTTGCAGCGGCGGAGCGGACCTTGGCGCCCTTGGTGCGGCTCGCCTTGCGCGCGGCGGTGGAGCGTGACGCCGCGGTTCGCCGGCTTGCGGCGCGCTTGCCCTGCTTTGACAACGCACTGCGCGACGCGGTCGAGCGCGGCTCCTTCTTCAGGACGATCTCGACCGCACGCGAGACGCGCGGGCGACGCTTGGGCGTGCGTTTGCCCTGGCCCACCTCATAAGCGTATTTGGCGCTGCGGCGGGTCGACTTCTTGGTGCGCCCCTTGCGCGGCGGCGGCAGATCGACGCCCGCGCGGCGCGCCTCGGACAGGCCGATCGCAATCGCTTGCTTCGTCGAGCGCGCGCCGTGCTTGCCCTTCCTGATCTTGTCGATCTCGTCCTTGACGAATTCGCCGGCCTGTGTGCTTGCCGATTTGCCGGCGCGCTTGTCCTGCTTCGCTTTGCGAATGATTTCTTGTCTTGGCATGGGTCGAGTTCCCTCCGACAGCCATAGGGATATCCGACCGCAACGCATGACGTGGACGATTGATCCTTTTCAGTTCCGTAGGGCCACCAGCAGTTCATCAGGGCGCTCGGCCATGATCATGTGGCCGGCCCCGGGCACCACGACGGTCTTCGCATGCGGGATCGCGGCCGCAAGCGCCTTGCCGGCCTTCGCCGGCGTCATCATGTCCCGCTCGCCGAGAATGAGCGTCGTCGGCACCTTGATGCTCGCCGCGGCGGCAAGCGCATTCGCGTAGGCATTGCAGGCGGACAGATCCTTGAACAGCACGCCGGGCTCGCAAGCCTGAAGCACCGCCTGTGCGCCGCCATGCATCCACAGGCCCGGCGCGAGGCTGCCGCCGAGCTCGGCCTTGAAGCCGAGGCCCCAGATCGAGACCATGTCGTTTGCATCCTGCGAGTTGGCTTCTGCGGCCTTCAGCAGATCCGGGCCGACCGTCATGGTCGCAGCGGTGCCGATCAGGCTGAGCGCGGAGACCTTGTCCGGATGCCGCGCCGCCGTCTCCAGCGAGATCAGCGAGCCCATGGAATGGCCGATCAGATGCGTCTTCGTGGCGCCGGCTGCGTCCAGCAGCGCCGCCGTCCAATCGGCCATCTCCGCGATGCTGCCGAGTGAAGGCCCCGTGGAGCGGCCGTGGCCGGGCAGGTCGGGCGCGAGCACGGCAAAGCCGTGATGGGCGAACCAGCGCGTGTGCAGCGCCCAGGTGGAATGGTCGAAGCCGGCGCCGTGGATGAAGACGACCGCGGGCAGCGACTTGTCGAAGTCGCGGCCGCCGGTTGCGGCGAACACTTCAGTGCCGTTGACGGAAAGCTTCATGGCGTCAGACCTTTTGCGAGATGCGCAGTGCCTGCGCCAGATCGTCGATGATGTCGCTTGCCGTCTCGATGCCGACCGAGAGTCGCACCAGCTCTTCGCCGATGCCGGCGGCCTCGAGCTGTTCGGAATCCATCTGCTGATGCGTGGTCGAGGCCGGGTGGATCACCAGCGTCTTGGCATCGCCGACATTGGCGAGATGGCTGACCATGCGCAGCGCCTCGATGAATTTGCGCCCAGCAGGCCGGCCACCCTTGATGCCGAAGGAGACGATCGAGCCGGCGCCACGCGGCAGCAGCTGCCTGGCTAGCTGATAGTCGGGATGGTTCTCCAGCGAGGGATGCAGCACCCAGTCTACGGCTTTATTGGATTTCAGCGCCTCCAGCACGAGATGCGTGTTGTGCATGTGGCGGTCCATGCGCACCGGAAGCGTCTCCACGCCTTGCAGCAGCTGGAACGCATTGGTCGGCGACAGGCAGGCGCCGAAATCGCGCAAGCCCTCGGTGCGCGCGCGCATGATGAAGGCCGCCGTGCCGAACTGCTCGTCGAAGACGATGCCGTGATAGCCGCCATAGGGCTCGGTCAGCACGCCGAACTTGCCGGAGCCGCGCCAGTCGAAGCGGCCGCCGTCGACGATGGCGCCGCCGATCGCGATGCCATGGCCGCCGATCCATTTGGTTGCCGAATGCATGACGATGTCGGCGCCGAGTTCGATCGGCCGGCTGAGATAGGGCGTGGCAAAGGTGTTGTCGATCAAGAGCGGGACCTTGGCCTCGTGCGCGATCGCCGCGACCTTGGGAATGTCGAGCACCTCCAGCCCCGGATTGCCGATGGTCTCTCCGATCACGAGCTTCGTGTTCGGCCTGATCGCGGCGCGGAACGCGTCGAGGTCGCGCGGCTTCACGAAAGTGGTGGTGATCCCGAAGCGCGGCAGCGTGTGCGCGAGCAGGTTGATGGTGCCGCCATAGAGTGAGCTCGACGCCACGATGTGGTCGCCGGCATTGAGCAGCGTCGCGATGGCCAGATGCAGTGCCGCCATGCCGCTGGCGGTGCAGATCGCACCGACGCCGCCTTCCAGAGCCGCAAGCCGCTCCTCGAGAACTCCGGTGGTCGGATTGGAGATGCGCGTGTAGATGTGGCCGGCGCGCTCCAGGTTGAACAGCGCCGCGGCATGATCGGAATCCTGGAACACGTAGGACGTGGTCTGGTAGATCGGCACCGCGCGGGCGCCGGTCACGGGATCCGGATGCTGGCCCGCATGAAGGCTCAGGGTCTCGAAGGCAGGCGGTTTTGGCGCGGGCATGCATGGCCTCGTTGGTCAGTCGGCGATGGCGGCTCTTGTGCCACAAAACGGGGGACCACGTCAGCCCATTGACAGCGCCGTCTAGCCCCGGATCGCCTGCTCGATGGCGCGCGCCTCCCGCAACAAAATCTCCGCGACCTCCTGCTCGCGGCGGGGGCCGAGCCTGGTTCGAACGGCGGAGACCGTGATTGCAGCGGTGGGTTGTCCGTCCGGGGTCTTGATCCAGGTCGAGATCGATTTGGTGCCCTGAACGAGGCCGATTTCTCTCATGTTGTAACCCCGCCGCCGTGCTGCGGTGACCTGGCTCGTCACGGCACCCACGTCGGTCCGGTACGCTTCGAACCGCTTCTCGTTCGCTGCGACGATCTTTCGCGCGTCCTGCGCCGGCATTGCGGCAAGGATGGCGACTCCTGCGGAGGAAACGCCGAGCGGCCGGCGCGCGCCGATCTCGATCGACAGCACCTGGATCGGATAGACGCCGATCCGGCGATCGACGCACAGCGTGTCGTTACCGGTGCGCACCGTCAGGAACAGCGTGTCGCCGATCTCGGCGGACGCGCGCTGCAGCGACGGATTTGCGGCGACCAGCAGCCGCGAGGGCCGCGGCCGTGCCAGCGCCAGCTCCGGCACCTGGTTGCCGATGGCGTAGCGGCCGCTCTTGCCGTGCCGCTCGACGATGCCTTCCTCGATCAACACGTGGACGATGCGATGCACGGTCGGGCGGGTGAGGCCGGTCGCGCGCACCACGTCGGCCAATGGCACACCGTCTTCGCGACCGGCGGCAAGGATGCGCAGCACGGCGAGCGCGCGCCGGATCGCCTGCGCGCCCTGTCGCGGCTCAACCGCGCTGCGGGTGGATGTTACCGAACGCCTCTTGTCCATAATATGGACAAGAACGCCACAATTCACTCGACAGGGCAAGCGCGCATCTGGAGATTGCGCTCCGATCGGAATGCCATGCGAAACGTCAGGCATTCGACGTGAGTTGGAAGCGCCGCCGGGAGGTTAACATGAGATTAATCTGGATTGCCATAGCTGCCGTCACTGCGATGCTGGCGGGGCCGGCGTCGGGCCAGGAATGGCCGGCGCGTAACGTGAAGCTGATCGTGCCCTATCCGGCCGGCGGCAATGTCGACAGCGCCGCGCGCATCGTCGCCGACAAGCTCCAGGAAAAGCTCGGCCAGCCCTTCGTCATCGAGAACAAGGCCGGCGCCGGCGGCATGATCGCGGGCGAGGCCTTCGCGAAGTCGGCGCCCGACGGCTACACGCTGTTCGTCGGCGCCAACGGCCCGGTGCTGTTCGCGACCGAGATCAACAAGCGCGAGGCCTATAATTGGAAAAAGGACTTCATGCCGATCTCGACGATCTCGATGACGCCGCTGGTGCTCGAGGTTCATCCGTCGGTTCAGGCGACGAACTTCAAGGAGTTCATCGATCTCGCCAAGCGCGAGCCCGGCAAGCTGACCATGGCCTCGCCCGGTCCCGGCACCACCAACCATCTGCTCAGCGAGCTGATGCAGTCCAACCTCGGCCTGCAATGGGTCACCGCGCACTACCGCGGCAACGCGCCTGCGATCAACGATCTGCTCGGCGGTCAGGTGCAGTTCGCGTTCGACCAGCTCACGGTCAGCCTCCAGCACATCAAGGCAGGCCTGTTCCGCGCGCTCGCGGTCACCAGCCCGCACCGGCTGAAGTCGCTGCCTGATGTGCCGACCTTCGCCGAGCTCGGCTACAAGGATTTCGATGGCCAGACCTTTACGGGCCTGTTCGCGCCCGCGGGCACCCCGGCGCCCATCGTCGACAAGCTGCACGCGACGCTGGTCGCGATCCTGAAAGATCCCGCCGTGGTCGACAAGTTCGAGAAGCTCGGCGGCGAAGCCACGCCGATGACTCCGGAAGAATTCAAGGCCTATCTCGCGCGCGAGGACGCCAAGTGGATTCCGGTCGTGCGCAAGGCCAACATCAGGGCTGATTGATCGATGCGGATCGATCCTGCCGAGCTCGGCGCCGAGCGCATCTACCGGCTGATGACCGGCATCGTGGTGCCGCGGCCGATCGCCTGGGTGACGAGCCTGTCGCGAAGCGGCGTGCTCAACCTCGCGCCGTTCAGCGCCTTCACCTTCGTCTCGCAGAAGCCGCCGATGCTCGCCATCAGCGTCGGCCGCAAGGGCGCCGACTACAAGGACACCGCGCACAACATCCTCGACACCGAGGAATACGTCATCCATATCGCCGATACCCCGCTGATGTCCGCGGTGCATGACAGCTCCGTCGAGCATCCGCCTGAAGTCAGCGAGGTCGAGCATCTCGGACTCGAAACGCTGCCCTGCGACCTCATCAAGGTGCGGCGGCTCGCTGCCGCGCCGGTGGCGATGGAGTGCCGCTTTCGGCAGTGCCTCGAGTTCGGCGAGGCCCGCAGCCGGCTCATCGTCGGCGAGGTCGTGATGTTCCACCTGCGCGACGGCCTCGTGAACGACGGCAAGGTCGAGACCAGGACGCTCGACCCGATCGCCCGCATCGGCGGACCGCGCTACGCCAGCCTCGGCGAGATCGTGACGCTGAACTCCGTCTTCCAGACGCCCAAATCGACCGACTGAGCGCGCCGCGCCGGCGGCGCCGCGCCACCACTGGAGAACCATCATGCGACTCGCAAGCTATCTCTTGGACGGAGAGCCGCGCTACGGCGCGGTCGTCGAAGGCGGTGTCGTCGATCTGACGAAACGGATCGGCCGCGATTTTTCCGATGTGAAGGCGCTGATCGCGGCCAACGCGCTGCCCGACGCGCAGGAGGCGGTTGCCGGCGCCGCGCCGGACCATGCGCTGGAAAAGCTCGTCCTGCTGCCGCCGGTGCTGGCCCCGGAAAAGCTCTGGTGCATCGGCGTCAACTACGCCGAGCGCAACGCTGAATATAAAGACAGCTCGGACCTGCCCAAATATCCGAGCCTGTTCGTACGCAGCATGTCCTCGGTGACCGGCTCCGGCCAGCCGATCGAGAAGCCCAACGTCTCGGACCAGCTCGACTATGAAGGCGAGCTCGTCATCGTGATCGGGCAGGGCGGCCGCCACATCCCGCGCGAACAGGCGTGGTCGCACATCTTCGGCATGACCCTGTGCAACGAGGGCACGATCCGCGACTGGCTGCGTCACGGCAAGTTCAACGTCACGCAGGGCAAGAATTTCGACCGCTCCGGCAGCATCGGCCCGTGGGTCGTCACGGCGGACGAACTGGATCCGCGCGGGCCCCACGACATCATCACGCGCGTCAACGGCGAGGTCCGGCAGCAGGACACCACCGAGCGGCTGATGTTCCCGTTCGATGTCCTGATCTCCTATCTCTCGACGTTCGCGACGCTCAAGCCCGGCGACATGATCGTGACGGGCACGCCGACCGGCGCAGGCGCCCGCTTCGATCCGCCGCGCTGGCTGAAGGTCGGCGACGTCGTCGAAGTCGAGTCGAGCCGCATCGGCGTGCTGCGCAACACCGTGGCCGCGGAGAGCTAAGTCATGCTGGACGCTGCCACGATCGAACGCCTCGCCGCGCGCCTCGATGAAGCCGAGCGCACGAAATCGCTGATCCCGATGTTCTCGAAGGAGTACCCCGACTTCAGCATCGAGGACGCCTACGCGATCCAGCGCGCCTGGACCCGGCTTCAGCTCGGCCGCGGGCGCATCATCAAGGGCCACAAGATCGGCCTCACCTCGAAGGCGATGCAGAACGCGGTCGGCATCTCCGAGCCCGACTACGGCGTGTTGTTCGCCGACATGTTCTATGCCGATGCGACGCCGATCCCGTTCGAACGCTTCCACGCGCCGCGCATCGAGGTCGAGCTCGCCTTCGTGCTGAAGGCGCCGCTGCGCGGGCCCGACTGCACCATCTTCGACGTGCTCAACGCCACCGACTACGTCACACCCGCGCTGGAAATCCTGGAGACGCGCATGCATCGCGTCGATCCGGAGACGGGCAAGACGCGAAAAGTCATGGACACGATCTCGGACAACGCGGCCAATGCCGCGCTGGTGCTCGGCGGCCGTCCCTTCCGCCCGCTGGATGCAGACCTGCGCTGGATCGGCGCGCTCCTGTTCCGGAACGGCGAGGTCGAGGAGACCGGCCTTGCCGCCGGCGTGCTCAATCATCCCGCCAACGGCATCGCCTGGCTCGCCAACCGCCTCGCGCCGCACGACGAGCATCTCGCCGCCGGCGAAGTCGTGCTGGCGGGATCGTTCACGCGGCCGGTGGACATCCGCCGCGGCGACACCTTCCACGCCGATTAC
The DNA here is from genome assembly GCF_054602315.1 of Bradyrhizobium cedriense. Classification (NCBI taxonomy): domain Bacteria; kingdom Pseudomonadati; phylum Pseudomonadota; class Alphaproteobacteria; order Hyphomicrobiales; family Nitrobacteraceae; genus Bradyrhizobium; species Bradyrhizobium cedriense. The sequence continues at coordinate 789,697 of NZ_JBTSWB010000004.1, forward strand.
GGCGCCTTCGGCTCGGTGTCGTGCCAGTTCGTCTGAAGCAACAACAAGCAGGGAGCGCTCCATGACGGGTCAAACACGGCGCAAGAGCATCCACATCGGCGGCTTCAAGCACGTCAATCCGATTCCGAACGCCTGCCGCATCGGCAATCTCGTGATGTCGGGCGTCATCCTCGGCCGCGACCCCGCGACCAATACGATGCCCGAGAGTCTCGAGGCGCAGTGCGCCAACATGTTCGCGCACATGAAGGCCACGGTGGAGGCCGCGGGCGGCACCACGGACGACATCATCAAGATGACGGTGTGGCTGAAGGACCGGACGCAGCGCGGTCCCGTCAATGTCGAGTGGCTCAAGATGTTTCCGGACGAGCATTCGCGCCCGGCGCGCCACGCGCTGCCGATGGACAACATGGACGGCGGCGCGCTGGTGCAGTGCGACTTCACCGCCGTCATCGACTGAGGGAGTTTTGCGCATGCCGACCTATCTGCCGTTCGATCCCAACCCGCGCCGCCCCAGCAAGGCGCCGCCACCGAAGACCGTTGACAGCCAGTTTCACGTGCTGGGTCCCATCGACAAATACCCGGAGCGCCCCGGCGCCGCCTACCGCATGCCGACCGCGACCTGGGACGCGGCGCTGCGCATGCACAAGGCGCTCGGCATCGAACGTGGCATCATCGTGCAGACCACGACCTATGGCGCCGATCATGCCGTCGTGCTCGACGGCCTCGCCGCGATGGGTCCGAACTACCGCGGCTGTGCCAACGCGCTGGTGTTCGCCGAGGCGAACGACGCCTATCTTGCCAAGCTCCACGATGCCGGTGTGCGCGGCGCGCGCTTCAGCTTCCGCCAGGAGCTCGGCGCCGTGCTGTCCGATGCCGATTTCGCCCGGGCGATCGCGCGCATCCGCGAGCTCGGCTGGTACGTCAAGATCCAGCCGGAGAAGGACGGCATCATGTCGAGCGTTGCCAAGTACGAGAATCTCGACGTCCCCGTGCTGATCGACCACATGGCGCGCCCCGATCCCGAGGCCGGCAAGGCCGATCCGAACCTGCGCAAGATGCTGGAGCTGCTCAAGAGGGGCAATTTCTGGGTCATGCTCTCGCTCGGCGAGAAGACCTCGAAGACCGGGGCTCCCTACGACGACGTGATCCCGATCGCGCGCGCCTATATCGAGGCGGCCGTCGACCGCTGCGTCTGGGCCAGCGACTGGCCGCATCCGGTCTCGGTGAAGCAGCCGCCGAACGATGCCGACCTGCTCGAGCTGATGTACCGCTACGCGCCCGATCAGACTGAGCTGGAGAATATCCTGGTGCACAATCCGGCCAAGCTGTTCGGCTTTCCGGATTAGAAGGCTCCAGGCTTGCCACGAACGCGGTGCGCTCCCTCTCCCGCGTGCGGGAGAGGGTCGGGGTGAGGGCTCTGTCCTCTTGGGGGTTGTCCCATTGCGGAGACACCCTCTCCCCAGCCCTCCCCCGCAAGCGGGGGAGGGAGCGCACCTTCATCGCCGCAACAATCGGGCCCTCACACCGGTTGCTTCCCCAGCCGATCCCGCACCTCCGCCGCGATCTCGAACGAGCGCAGCCGCGCGGCGTGATCGTAGATCTGCCCCGTCGTCATCAACTCGTTCGCGCCGGTCTCGGCGATCAGCGCCTTCAGCTTCGCTTCGACCATATCCGGCGAGCCGACCGCGGAGCACGACAGCGACTGGCCGACGCCTGCCTTCTCCGCCGGCGACCACAGCGCGTCCATGTCGTCGACCGGCGGCGGCAGCGGGCCGGGCGTGCCGCGGCGCAGGTTGATGAATTGCTGCTGCAGCGAGGAGAACATCCGCTGTGCCTCCTCATCGCTGTCGGCCGCAAACACGTTGACGCCGATCATCGCATAGGGCTTGTCGAGCTGCGCCGAGGGCTCGAAGCGCGCGCGATATTCGCGCAGCGCCGGCATCATCATCTGCGGCGCGAAATGCGAGGCGAACGCAAAGGGCAGGCCGAGCATCGCGGCGAGCTGCGCACCGAAGGTGCTCGATCCCAGGATCCAGAGCGGCACCTTGGTCCCCATGCCGGGCACGGCGCGGATCGCCTGGTTCGGCTGCACGTCGCCGAGCAGCGCCTGCAATTCCAGCACGTCGTGCGGGAAATTCTCGGACGTGGTGGCGAGGTCGCGCCGCAGTGCCCGTGCCGTGAACTGGTCGGTGCCCGGCGCGCGGCCGAGTCCGAGATCGATCCGTCCGGGATAGAGTGATTCCAGCGTGCCGAACTGCTCGGCGATGACCAGCGGCGAATGGTTCGGCAGCATGATCCCGCCCGAGCCGACGCGGATCGTCTTCGTTCCGCCCGCGATGTGCCCGATCACCACCGACGTCGCCGCGCTCGCGATTCCCGTCATGTTGTGATGCTCGGCCAGCCAGAACCGCTTGTAGCCCCAGGCCTCGGCGTGCCGAGCGAGATCGAGCGAATTGCGGAATGCCTGCGCCGCATCGCCGCCTTGGCGGATGGGCGCGAGGTCGAGCACGGAGAAGGGGATCATGTGAGGGGACCTGACGTGACGGATCTACGCGGTACTGCGCGAGGGGACATGTAGTGTCAGGAAGACACCGTTGCTCGACCAGTTCGAGCAGCCCGCGTCCCCGTTCACAACACTGTTATTGCGACCTCTGGCGCCCTTGGTCGCAACTGGGCGTTTTGCGCCTGTTGTTGTAGCTTGCGGAAGCAACCGCAGGGTTGCCAGGAGGAACTGACATGACCACCGTCGTACTCAACCGCCGCAGCCTCCTCGCCGCCGGCGGCTCCGTCCTCGCTACCGGGGTCTTGGTATCAGGCGTGCCCGGCCTCCTGTTGCCCGCCCGCGCGAATGGACTCGCACCGACCCAGTCGATGTCCGGTGGGGCCAACAATTACCGCAGGGGCGCGGCGGTCGTGGATCGCATCGGAAAGGGCGGCTTCTGGATGAGCGGTACCGTGCGCCGTGCCGGCGACGGGGCGCCGCTTGCCGGGCAGCGCATCCAGATCTGGGCGCACACGGTCGAAGGGCAGGAGCATGAGCCGCAGAGCCATGGCGCCACGCTCACCGACAAGGACGGCAAGTTCCGGCTCGAGATGCCGCAGATCATTCCCATCTTCGGCCAGCCGCATGGTCACCTCGCCTATGACAGCGGTGAGTTCAAAACCGTGTTCCTGCGGCCGGTGATGCGGAGCGCCAAGGAAACCAGCCTCGAGGCGCATTTCGTGCTTCAGCCGGCCTGAGCTGACTTGCAAATGAAGGGATGGAGATCGGCCCGGGCGATCCTGATCTGGGTCGCCCTTGCCCTGGCCATTGGCGTGCCGATTGCCGCTGCTGCCGCAAGCGAGCAACTCGCATGGCGCGGCCCGGTCTACATCCTCGCCGGCTTCGCCGGGATCATCGCCCTCGGTCTCGTGCTCGCGCAGCCCCTGCTGATCGGCGGATATCTGCCGGGCCTGTCGGCCTATCGCGGACGGCGCGCCCACCACTGGATCGGCGGCGCGCTGGTGCTGGCCGTGGTGATCCACGTCGCCGGCCTCTGGTTCACCAGCCCGCCCGACATGATCGACGCCCTGACCTACGCATCGCCGACGCCGTTCTCCCCCTTCGGCGTGACCGCCATGTGGGCCATCTTCATCGTCGCGCTATTGGCTCTGCTGCGCAGGCGGTTGGGGCTGCGGCTGCGAACCTGGCGCATCGTCCACATTCCGCTCGCGATCGTCATCGTCGCAGGCAGCGTGGTGCATTGCCTGTTGATCGAGGGGACGATGGAGACGATCTCGAAAGCGGCGCTTTGCGCAGCTGTCCTCGCGGCGGCTGCGAAGGTGATGTCTGACCTTTGGCGACGGCGGACGCTGCGCGGCGAGAGTGTTGCGCGGCAGTAAACCGCGCGGAACTGACCGCGCGTTGCAGACCTCCATGTTCGAACACATCGAGCCTCACTCATTGAGCGGCGTCAGCGCCGGTGTACTCGACTTGCCGCAGATGGCGAGGGGGCGTATCTTTGCGCAATGGCCGCCAGCGCTCCCGATCTGAAGGCGTTCCTGCTCGCCACACCGTTCTTCGGCGGTCTCCCGGAGCCGAGCCTCGACCTCCTGATTTCAATGCTGGTCGAGCGCCGCTTCGATGCCGGAGCAACCGTCGTGGCGGAGGGCGAGCCGGGACGCTCGATGTTCATCGTCAAATCCGGCCGGCTGGCGGTGAGCAAGCGCGCGAACGCGGGCCGCGTCATCCCGCTTTCCGGCCTCGAGCGTGGTGATTTCTTCGGTGAAATGACGCTGATCGAAATGCAGAACCGCTCCGCCACGGTGGTCGCGGAGAGCCCGACCGAACTGTACGAGCTGACGGCCCAGAAGCTCTACGCCTGCTACAAGGCCGATATCCACGCCTATGTGATCGTCCTGCAGAACATCAACCGCGAGCTGTGCCGGCGGCTGCGACGGGCTGATGAGCGGTTCGCGGGACGTGCGGCGGATAACGACAATTGATCGCGCGCAGGATAGGTAGAGCACTCGCGAAACCCATCATGCCTCGTCATCGCCTGCAAGGGATCTGATGGGTTTCGCTTTCGCTCCTTGAGCTACAAGTCGCTCTACCCATCCTACGACCTACGGCGGACAAGTCGCACCCATCCCGCGCGCCGGCGCCCCGATACGGCTACAGCAACGCCATCGAGTGCAGCGAGTTTCTATGAAAGCCGAAGCCAACGATGCCGGAGAGAAGCAACGCAATCCCAGTCACGATCAGGAAACACGCGAACACTATCGGAGCCTCTGGTTCATCATCCACGGCAAAGATGATAATGGATAAAATTTTACCGACAATCGAAAGGAAGGATTAACCTTACCGGCAGCCGTCGGGCAAAACACCTTCTCCAACAAACCCCCGTCAATCCCCCTTCGCGAAAATTTTCCACTTTACCGAAATTCGGAATTACGGCATACTTCCCGCCATCCCGGCCCAGGGAGAGGGGCGATCGTACGTCGCAACGAACGTGGGCCGGGGTGCGGTGGACGCGGCAGCGTCGGGCACGCGAAGGTGGGGCCAGGGCGAGATGAACCTCGTGAGGTCTCACTCCGTGCGGACGGACGGCGCTTAAGTCCGGCGAAGCCCTTGGGCGGAGCCGGGCCGCTGCGTACGGCGAAAACGCGTGGTCCTGACCGTCGTTGCTACGGTCAAGCCTTGCGGAGATGCTTCTGAGGCCCAACCGGGTCGCGATGCATCGTCAATTCGCGAGGTGACGGAGGCCAGAAGGAACTCGGCTCCGGGGAGAGCGCGCATAAGCCGTCAAACCATCGCGCAGGGAAGGCCGGGTGTTTTCCGGCCCACCTGTCGTCCCGCTTGCGCATTTGCGTGTGCAAATTCTTCGCGCGGCGGATCACGGGTGCAAGCCGGCACCCGGCCTTCCCTGCTCCCTCTTCAAGGAAGAGGGTCAAGGAAACGAGCAAAACTCGGGCGCTTCGCGCCGCGAGAACGCTGCTTTATGTGTGAGCACGGGAATGACTGAGTGGTCTCGCTGCGCCGGGACACTTGAGGGTCAGCGGCGGGCGGCGGTGGCCGTTAGCTCCAGCCTGATGCCCGGGCCGAGATCGGCAACGCCGACGGCCGCACGCGCCGGCAGATGGTCCGCGGTGAAATAGCGCTTCCAAACCTGGTTGAGCGCCGTCTTGTCGGCGAGATCAGTCATGAAGATGGTCACCTGCAGAACGCAGGAAAGATCGGAGCCGGCCCCCTCCAGCAGGGTCTTCAACTGTCGAAATACATCGTCGGCCTGGCCTGCCATGTCGAGCCCCGCATCTTCAGGGACGATGCCGCCGAGATAGAGCACGCCGTTATGTTCGACGATCTCGTGGAGCAGTCCTTCGTAGGGTAGGGAACGTGTGATCACGATGGCATCCGTGAAAGTTGAGGGCTCGCTAGCCAGGCGCGAGGCTTGTTTCAATAAGGCTCGCTTCAATAGGGAAAGCTGGTGCTGCCAGACAGGATTGAACTGTCGACCTCTCCATTACCAATGGAGTGCTCTACCACTGAGCTACGGCAGCATGTGCTGGTGAAGAATCGAGCGCCCGAGGGGGCCGACCAAGCGGGCCGATATCTGCCACAAGCCCCCCTCCTGCGCAAGCTTGCCAGGCTGGTCAGGACGAGAAAATCGGGCCGATATCGGGGTCAGAATGCCCAGTTTGGCTCCAAACCACCGATTTTCCGCCAATCTCGGTTCCGATATAGCCCGGTCAACCGGGTAGTTGCCGGGTAGTTGCCGGGGACGCGGACTCGCTCCATTTCGCGTTTCGCACGATCGCGTCGCGTTGGCCTCTTGAGCTGCCACACTTCGGTGGCATCCTGTCGCCGATCCCGTAAATGGACCTTGGATGACTGATCAGAACGACAAGAGCGCGAGCCAGACGAGGGCGTCCCGGGACGATCGCCTGAAATCGGCGCTGCGCGAAAACCTGAAGCGGCGAAAGATGCAGGCCCGCGAACGCGCCGCAATCACCGACCCCTCGCAGAACGACGATGGTTCCCTAAATGAGGGGGCCGCCGGCAAGACCGGCAGTTGAAGGCGGACGACTGGAATTTGTGGAGTGCATGACGTGGCAATGGGGCAGGACGAACCGCAACGAACCGACCGTGACGCACAGCTGTCGCGATTCACACGCCCCGAACAGACTTTTCCGGCGCTGACGCCCGCCGAGATCGAACGTATCAGGCATTTCGGCGAAATCCGCACCTTCGCGGACGGCGAGTTGCTGTTCGAGACGGGCAAGCCCGGGCCCGGCATGTTCGTCGTGCTGAAGGGCCATGTCGCCATTACCCAGCGCGACGGGCTCGGCCACGTCACCCCGGTGATCGACCAGGGCCCAGGGCAATTTCTGGCCGAGCTCAGCCAGCTCTCCGGCCGGCCGGCGCTGGTCGACGGCCGCGCCGAGGGCGAGGTCGAGACGCTGTTGTTGCCGCCGGACCGGCTGCGTGCGCTGCTGGTCGCCGAGGCCGAGCTCGGCGAGCGCATCATGCGCGCGCTGATCCTGCGCCGGGTCAACCTGATCCAGGACGGCGCCGGTGGTCCCGTGCTGATCGGGCCGTCGAACTCCGCCGGGGTGGTGCGGTTGCAGGGATTCCTCACCCGCAACGGCCAGCCGCACCATCTGCTCGATCCCGATCGCGATCGCGATGCGGCCGAATTGATCGCGCGGTATTTGCCGAAGCCCGAAGACTGGCCGCTGGTCGTCACCGCCGATGGTGTGGTGCTGCGCAATCCCAACGAGACCGAGCTCGCGCGCGCCATCGGCATGATCGGCGGCGCGAAGGGTGACCGCATCTACGACGTTGCGGTCGTCGGCTGCGGACCCGCGGGGCTCGCCACCGCCGTGTATGCCGCGTCCGAAGGGCTGTCGGTCGCGGTGCTCGACACCCGCGCATTTGGCGGCCAGGCCGGCGCCAGCGCGCGCATCGAAAATTATCTCGGCTTTCCGACCGGCATTTCCGGTCAGGCACTGACCGCGCGCGCTTTCACCCAGGCCCAGAAGTTCGGCGCCGACATCATGATTCCGGTGACGGTGGAGTCGCTCGACTGCACGCGCAAGGACGGCGCGTTTTCGGTGTCGCTCGACGGCAGCGACCCCCTGCGCTCACGCGCGGTCGTGGTCGCGAGCGGCGCGCGCTATCGCCGGCCGGAGATCGAGAACCTCGACAAATTCGAGGGACGCGGCGTCTGGTACTGGGCCTCGCCCGTGGAAGCGAAGCTCTGTGCCGGCGAGGAGGTGGCGCTGGTCGGTGCCGGCAATTCGGCCGGCCAGGCGGCCGTGTTCCTGTCGGGTCATGCGAAGAAAGTGCTGATGATCATCCGCGGCGGTGGCCTCGGGGCCAGCATGTCGCGCTATCTCATCGAGCGCATCGAAGCGACGCCGAACATCGAATTGATGTTCAACACCGAGATCACGGCGCTCGAAGGCGACGAGGCCTCGCTGCTGCGGCGCATCCGCTGGAAGAGCCGGCTCTCGGACGACGAGGATGCTGCCGACATCCGCAATCTCTTCCTGTTCGTCGGCGCCGATCCCGCCACCGCCTGGCTCGACGGCTGTGGCGTCACGCTCGATCGCGGCGGCTTCGTCGTGACAGGTGCGCAGTCCGAGCAGAACCAGGGCAAGCTGGTGGCGCCGCTGGAGACCTCCGTGCCCGGCGTCTTTGCCGTCGGCGACGTCCGTTCCGGCTCGGTCAAGCGCGTCGGCGGCGCCATCGGCGAAGGCGCACAGGTCGTGGCGTCCCTGCACGGCTATCTCGGCGACGCCGCAAAACCGGCGCTCTAGGATCCGAAGGGCCGCGCGAGCGAAAAGTGTGGAGCGGCTTTCCGAAAGGATCGTGCGCGAGCAATAAGTCAAGGAGAAGACGAGGAGATGGTGAGCCAAATCCGGCTTGCCATTGCCGCCGCAACTGCCGACTATCCCCTCATCCTGAGGGCGCGCAGCGCGTCTCGAAGGATGAAGGCCCGGAATGACGGCCTGGGCCGCATGGTTCGCGCTGCGATGCGAAGCATCGTCCGCAGGGGCGCTGGCGCGCCTCCTCACCATGAGGATCGACATAGAACAAGTTTCAAAGGGAGGACCAAATGGCTGAAATCGTCGTGCTTTACAAAACGCCCAAGGACGCTGCCGCCTTCGACAAGTACTATGCCGAGACGCACATCCCGCTCGCCAAGAAACTTCCCGGGCTGAAGAAATACGCCGTCAGCAAGGGGGCGGTCGCATCTCCTGCAGGTCCTTCCGGGATCCATCTCGTCGCCATTCTCACCTTCGACAGCGTGGCCGACATTCAAGCGGCATTCGCCAGTCCGGAAGGCAAGGCGACCGGCGCCGACGTGCCGAAATTCGCCAGCGGCGGCGCTGACCTGCTGATCTTCGACACCAAGGAAGTGTGAGATACGCCGCATCGGCCCGCCGATCGCGGGCCGATGTTGCAACGCTGGATTCAACTTTCGTCGCAATCTGCTGTCATTCGAGACAGCGATGCAAAAAATTCAGCCACGCGTTTGCTAATTCGCACGGCGACGCATGGCTGCGCCTCCGCATGTGACGACAACGCAGGTGGCAATCCCATGAGGACCGTAATACTACTCTCATCATCTCAATGCGGAGAAGAGGAGAGATGTCATGGTCCTTGGGTTGAGTCTGCCCGCCCTTACGCTGATCCATGTCATCATCAGCCTGATCGCCATCGTCGCCGGCCTCGTCGTGATGTTCGGTCTGCTCGGCTCGAAGCCGATGCCGGGCCTCACCGCGATCTTCCTGCTGTTCACGATCCTCACCAGCGCCACAGGCTTCCTGTTTCCGTTCAAGGAGTTACTGCCCTCGCACATCATCGGCATCATCTCGCTGGTGCTGCTCGCGATCGCCTGCGTCGCGCTTTACGGCATGAAGCTCGCAGGCGTCTGGCGCCCGGTCTACATCGTGACCGCGATGATCTCGCTCTATTTCAACGTCTTCGTGCTGGTGATCCAGTCGTTCCTGAAGGTGCCGGCGCTGGCCGCGCTCGCGCCGGCGGTGCCGCCCGCACCGCCGTCCGGCCCCGTGTTCGCCGTGGTGCAGGGCATCGTGCTGGTGTTCTTCGTGGTGCTCACCGTCGGCGCCTGGCGCCGCTTCAAGCCAATGGCGTTTGCCTGATCACACCATTCTCAACGTCCCCGTTGATGCGAGGCGTCGCATTCGGGATCCCGCGCAAGTATCTGCGCATCATTGGCGCGTGCCTGCTCACGCGCAACGCAACTGAGCTTCACTGAAAGAGAGCGATCATGCCCACCATCACCACCAAAGACGGCGTCGAGATTTTCTACAAGGACTGGGGAAGTGGCCAGCCGATCGTGTTCAGCCATGGTTGGCCGTTGTCGGCCGATGACTGGGACGCGCAGATGATATACTTCGTGACGCGCGGCTACCGCGTCGTCGCGCATGATCGCCGCGGCCATGGCCGCTCGGCGCAGGTCGCCGATGGCCACGACATGGATCATTATGCCGACGATCTTGCCGCGCTCACCGCGCATCTCGACCTCAAGGACGCCATTCACGTCGGTCACTCCACCGGCGGCGGCGAGGTCGTGCACTACATCGCGCGCCACGGCGAGAGCCGCGTCGCGAAAGCGGCGATTCTCTCCGCGGTGCCGCCGCTGATGGTGCAGACCGCAGCCAATCCCGGCGGCCTGCCGAAGAGCGTGTTCGACGATCTCCAGAAGCAGCTCGCCGCCAGCCGCACGCAATTCTATCGCGACCTCCCCGCCGGCCCGTTCTATGGCTACAACCGTCCCGGCGCAAAGCCGTCGGAAGCGGTGATCCAGAACTGGTGGCGTCAGGGCATGATGGGCGGCGCGAAGGCGCATTACGACGGCATCGTCGCGTTCTCGCAGACCGACTTCACCGAGGACCTCAAGAAGATCAACGTGCCGGTGCTGGTCATGCACGGCGACGACGACCAGATCGTGCCCTACGCCGATTCCGCGCCGCTGTCGGCCAAGCTGCTCAAGAAGGGCACGCTGAAGACCTACAAGGGTTTTCCGCACGGCATGCCGACCACGCACGCCGAGACGATCAACGCGGACCTGCTGGCGTTCTTCAGGGAGTGAGAGACCTCACTTCAATATCGCCCGGATCGCGTCGAAGGTGCGCTTGACGAAAGCCTCCGGCTTTTCGCCCGCGCCTTCGCCGATCCAGCTCTCGCCGCCGACGCGCATGGCGCCGGCGGCGATCATGGCGACGAGCCGCGCCTTCGATCGGTCCGACTTGGTGCGTGCGCGCTGTGCCAGCCCTTCGGCCAGTGCGCGTTCGATCTTCTCGTATTTGAGCTGGTCGCGCGCCTGAAGCGCGGGATTGTCGCGCTTGAGCCGCGACATTGCCGCAGCTTCCGCAGGATCGAGCCGTTTGATCGCCGCCGCAATCGCATTCTCCGCCGCCGTCAGCATGGATTCTTCCGCGGGCCGGGCGACGATCCCGGCGACCAGAGCGCTTGCCGCGTTCTCCTGCCAGGCGGTGACCACGTCCTCCTTCGACGCGAAATAATGGAAGAAGCTGCGCCGCGACACGTCGGCTGCCGCCGCGATGTCGTCGATGGTCGTGGCCTCGAAGCCGCGTTCCAGGAACAGGGTCATCGCCGCGCGGGCCAGCCGCTCGCGGGTCTCCTGCCGCTTGCGCTGGCGCAGACCGGTGGCGGCAGGAGATTTTCCTCCTGCGGGCAATGACTTGACGCCTTTTCCGGCGACCTTCGAAGCCTTCAAATCGTTTCACCTCTTGCAAACTTGCACTCAGTGCACATTTAGACCGGTCGCGGGCCTTTTCCATCCCCGAAAGCCGCGGAGACATGCATGACCGAGTGGACCACGGCAGACATCCCCTCATTCAGCGGCAAGACCGCCGTCGTGACCGGGGCGACGGGCGGCCTCGGCTACGAGACGGCTATGGCGCTCGCGGGCGCCGGTGCCATCGTCATACTCACAGGGCGCGACGACGCAAAGGGTTTGCGGGCGATCGAGGGTATTTGCGAGCGATTTCCCGACGCTCTGATCGCCTATGAGCATCTCGACCTCGCAAGCCTTGCTTCCGTCGCCGATTTTGCCCGGCGCTTTGCCGCCGACAACGACCGGCTGGATCTCCTCGTCAACAATGCCGGTGTGATGGCGCTGCCGAAGCGGCAGCAGACGGAGGATGGCTTCGAGATGCAGCTCGGCACCAGCTATCTCGGTCATTATGCCCTGACGGCACGGCTGTTGCCCCAGCTTCGCCGCGCCGGCGCGCCTCGCATCGTCAATCTCTCGAGCCTCGCCCACCGCTCCGGTGCGATCAATTTCGACGATCTGCACGGCAAGCATTCCTATCGTCCGTGGCGCGCCTACTGCCAATCCAAGCTGGCGATGCTGATGTTTGCGCTGGAGCTGCAACGCCGCAGCCTCGCCGCCGGTTGGGGCCTGACGAGCGTTGCCGCCCATCCCGGCTACGCGCGGACCGACCTCATCGCCAACGGGCCGGGCACCAATACCGTCCAGGGGCGGGTCGGCCGGCTGCTCCAGCCCTGGATCAGCCAGTCCGCAGCCGAAGGCGCGCTGCCCACGCTGTTTGCGGCAACCTCTCCCCACGCCGAGCCCGGCGGCTATTACGGTCCAAACGGGTTCTACGAATTGAAGGGATCGCCTGGGCCGGCGCGGATCATGCCGCTGGCGACGGATCTCGCCGCTGCGGCCATGCTGTGGGATGCCTCGGCAACGCTGACGGGTGTATCCTTCGATGAAATCGCAGCCGCCGCATGAGCTGCGAGGCCGCCGGAGATATTTCGATGAATGTCATCATCTTCGGCGCGACCGGCATGGTGGGGCAGGGCGTTTTGCGCGAATGCCTGCTCGACCCCGGCATCGGTCATGTGCTCGTGGTCGGCCGCAGCCCGACAGGCGTGCGCAACGCCAAGCTCACGGAGATCATCCACGACGATTTCATGGACTATTCGGCGATCGAGTCGCAGCTGACCGGCTTCGATGCCTGCTTCTTCTGCCTCGGCGTCTCCTCGATCGGCATGAACGAGGAGCGCTATCGCCACCTCACCTATGATCTCACGCTCGCTGCTGCGACGACGCTGGCGCGGCTCAACCCGCAGATGATTCTCACCTATGTCACCGGCGCCGGCACCGATTCCACCGAGAAGGGCCCGCGAATGTGGGCGCGGATCAAGGGCAAGACCGAGAACGATCTCTTCAAGCTGCCGTTCAAGGCCGTCTACGCGTTCCGGCCCGGCGCGATCCAGCCTCTGCACGGCGCCCGGTCCAAGACCCCCTGGGTGCAGGCTGTCTATGCCGTGAGCGGGCCGCTCTGGTCGGTGCTGCGCCGGATTTCGCCGCGGCTCGTGACCTCGACCGAGCAGATCGGCCGCGCCATGATCCGCGTTGCCCGGGAGGGCTACCCGCGCAAGGTGCTGGAGATGGAGGATATCAATAGCCTCTAGAGCGTTTTCGAGCGAAGTGGACACCGGTTCGCGTCAAGAAAACGCGTCAAAAACCAGAATCTGGAGCCGCGTTCCGATTCCATCGGAACGGGAAAGGCTCTAGCCTGCCGGCCCGTTAGTTTGTGCGGAAATTTCGGCGCCTGTGCGCGTTGAGCCCTGTTCCCCCCAAGGAGAAGCTTCGGCGATGTCGCCCCAGCTCAAACTGATCGCGCTCGACGCCGATGACCTCGCCGTGATCTCGACCCATGTCCAGGACGCCCGAGTCCAGGCCTCCGACATCATCTGGCGGCAGAGCGAGAAGCGGCTCGTGGTCGGAATGAGCCGGCTGGACTGGGGGCAGACATTGGAGGGCGAGACCGAACCACGCCGGCTGGTCGCCGCGCTCCGTTTCGACCGTGTGCTCGCCTGCAAGTCGCGCAACATCGACCTCGCCGCACCGGACAAGGTGCTGGACCTCGTCGGCATTGAATTCCACCCCCAGGACGGGCGCACCGACGAGCCTGGCGGCAGCGCGCTGCTTCTGTTCGCCCAGGGCGGCGCCATCCGCCTGGACGTCGAATGCCTGGAATGCGAGCTGACCGATCTCGGGGCCGACCCGCTGGGAACGGGCATTGAGGCGGAGCAGTGACGTGGCCGGTATACCAGCCAAATGGGCTCAGGCCGTCGCCGGAGCGGCATCTTCCGAGGGTTGACGCAGCTTCCCGGCCGCGCCATTGAGCAGGGGACCTGGTGCGCCGATCCCGCCCCCGAAGACCAGCCGGAAGCCAAGCGAAACATGCCCGTTCGCCTCGACCGCAGCAGCGCCGATTTTGACCAGCGATTCGCCGCCTTCCTCGCCGCCAAGCGCGAGGCTTCGGCGGACGTCGAGGCCGCCGCGCGCGCGATCGTCGACGACGTGGCCAGGCGTGGCGATGCCGCCCTGCTCGAAGCCACGGCAAAGTTCGACCGACTGACGCTGGATGCATCGGGCTTGCGCGTCACCGCCGCCGAGATCGAGGCCGCCGTGAGGGCCTGCGATGCGGCGACGCTGGATGCGCTCAAGCTCGCGCGGGATCGCATCGAGACCTATCACCGCCGTCAGCTCCCGGAGGACGAGCGCTTCACCGATCCGCTCGGCGTCGAGCTCGGCTGGCGCTACACCGCGATCGAATCGGCCGGCCTCTACGTGCCCGGCGGCACCGCGGCCTATCCGTCATCGGTGCTGATGAACGCGGTGCCTGCGAAAGTCGCCGGGGTTTCGCGCCTCGTGATGGTGGTGCCCTCGCCGGACGGCAAGCTCAATCCGCTGGTGCTGGCCGCCGCGCATCTCGGCGGCGTCACCGAGATCTACCGTGTCGGCGGCGCGCAGGCCGTCGCCGCACTCGCGCACGGCACCGCGACCATCGCGCCGGTCGCAAAGATCGTCGGACCCGGCAACGCCTATGTCGCCGCCGCAAAGCGGCTGGTGTTCGGCAAGGTCGGTATCGACATGATCGCCGGCCCTTCGGAGGTGCTCGTCATCGCCGACGACACCGGCAATGCCGACTGGATTGCCGCCGACCTGTTGGCGCAGGCCGAGCACGACGCGAGCGCGCAGTCGATCCTGATCACGGACTCGGCACGTCTTGCCGCCGACGTCGAAAGGGCGGTCGAGGCACAGTTGAAGACGTTGCCGCGCGCAGCGATCGCGGGCGCGTCCTGGGCCGATTTCGGCGCCGTCATCATGGTGAAGAATCTGGCCGACGCGATCCCGCTCGCGGACGCCATCGCTGCCGAGCATCTGGAGATCATGACGGGTGATCCCGATGCGCTCGCCGCGAAGATCCGCAATGCCGGCGCGGTCTTCCTTGGGCCCCATACGCCCGAGGCGATCGGCGATTATGTCGGCGGCTCCAATCACGTGCTGCCGACGGCGCGCTCGGCGCGATTCTCCTCGGGCCTCTCGGTGCACGACTTCATCAAGCGCACCTCGATTCTGAAATGCGGGCCCGATCAATTGCGTGCGCTCGGCCCGGCCGCGATGACGCTCGGCAAAGCGGAGGGGCTGGACGCCCACTCGCGCTCGATTGGACTGCGCCTCAATCTGTCATGACAAAGCCGCCCGAACAGGACGACTCGACCAATCGCATCGTCGGCGTCACGCTCGACGAGGAGTCGATCGGCCGTTCCGGGCCGGACATCGAGCATGAACGGGCGATCGCGATCTATGATCTGATCGAGCAGAACCTGTTTGCGCCGGAAGGCGCGGACGGGAAGGGCCCGTTCACGCTGCATATCGGCATCACCGGCAACCGCCTGATGTTCGACATCCGCCGCGAGGACGGCACGCCCGTCGTCGCGCATCTGTTGTCGCTGACCCCGTTCCGGCGGATCGTGAAGGACTATTTCATGATCTGCGACAGCTACTACCAGGCAATCCGGACCGCGACGCCGGACAAGATCGAGGCCATCGACATGGGCCGCCGCGGCATCCATGACGAGGGCTCGCGCACGCTCCAGGAGCGGCTGAAGGGCAAGGTGCGGGTCGACTTCGAGACTTCGCGCCGGCTGTTCACGCTCATCACCGTCCTGCACTGGAAGGGTTAGGGCATGGCCCGGAAAAGTGTGCAGCGGTTTTCCGACAAGGCCATGCTCTCTATCAAGAGGCCCTAAGCGCGATGGCGGATCCGCCACGCGCCCGCAATCCGCAATCGGTGCTGTTCGCCTGCGCGATGAACAGTGTGCGCTCGCCGATGGCCGAGAGCCTGCTCCGTCACATGTTTCCGCAAGGCCTCTACGTGAAGTCGGCCGGCTCGAAGCGGGGCGAGCTCGATCCGTTTGCGGTGTCCGTGATGGCCGAGCTCGGCCAGGACATCTCGGCGCACAAGCCGCAGACCTTCGAGGAGCTGGAGGATTGGGAGGGGCTGAATTTCGACCTCATCATAACGCTCTCGCCCGAGGCGCATCACAAGGCGCTGGAGCTGACACGGACGCTCGCGGCCGAGGTCGAGTACTGGCCGACGCAGGACCCCACCACCATCGAAGGCAGCCGAGACCAGAAGCTCGCGGCCTATCGAGATGTCTGCGATCAGCTCTTGATCCGCATCCGCAGGCGGTTCGCGAAATTGGGCTCGGCGCCGGTCTGATCTCGTGCCCCGGACGCAGCGCATCGCTGCAGGCTGCGCCGCATCCGGGACACGAGGCCCTTGCGTAACACCCGCGTCACAGAGCGCAGGCAGATGCGTGTTTGAGAGACTCGAACCACCAAACCTCCGGTTCCCGGGTTGTGAAACCGGCCCCCTTCCGATAGGTTCCGCGCGCAATTCACCCCGCTTCATCCCCCAAATCACCTGATGCTCGGCCGCCCCAAATTCGTACTTGCCTCCGGTTCGCCGCGTCGGCTGTCGCTGCTCAACCAGGCCGGCATCGAGCCGGACGCGCTCCGGCCGGCCGACGTCGACGAGACGCCGAAGCGGGGCGAGCTGCCGCGCGCCTGCGCCAACCGTCTGGCGCGGGCCAAGGCCGATGCGGCGCTGAAGTCGGTGCAGCTCGACGACGACCTGCGCGGCGCCTTCATCCTCGCCGCCGACACCGTGGTGGCGGTCGGCCGCCGTATCCTGCCCAAGGCCAATCTGGTGGATGAGGCCGCGCAATGCCTGCGGCTGCTGTCGGGCCGCAACCACCGCGTCTACACCGCGATCTGCCTCGTCACGCCGCGCGAGGCATTCCGCCAGCGCCTTATCGAGACCCGCGTACGCTTCAAGCGTCTGTCGGAGGACGATATCCAGGCCTATATCGGCTCCGGCGAATGGCGCGGCAAAGCCGGCGGCTACGCCGTGCAGGGCATCGCCGGCTCGTTCGTGGTGAAGATGGTCGGGTCCTACACCAACGTCGTCGGCCTGCCGCTCTACGAGACCACGACGCTGCTGGGCGGCGAAGGCTTTCCGATCCGCTTCGGCTGGCTCAACACCACCGCGGTGTGAGCCGCGAGAACCCGCTCCCTGCAAAATTCGCGAAAACAACCCCATGCACAGTAGAATTGGCCTCGCGGACCCGTCGGCGACGCCTGCGCCGCCGTCCGAGGAACCCGTTTGCCGGCAGGCGCTTGACCTCTCTCACCCCGCGTAAGCCGCCCGGATCATGGACGACCACGTCAAAACGCCCGACGCTCCGCTCAAGCCCTGCCCGGTCTGCGGCAAGCCGCAGGCGCAGGCCACCCGCCCGTTCTGCTCCTCGCGTTGCCGCGACGTCGATCTGAACCGCTGGCTGAAAGGCTCCTACGTCATCCCCGGCCACGACGACGAAGTGGATGATGTTGAATAGACAAGTAATATCAATTCTTTAGAGGTGTCGGCGCCGCGCCGCGCGTAAGCAATGGCAGGACGGCCCCACCTTGTGCACAGCCGGGCCGAGCCCCGCGAAGCCAAAGGCGAAGCGTGGGTGGACAGGCAGCCCTCGGGCCACTATAAACCGCCCGCTCGATGGGCTTTGGCCCCTCTCTTGGAGCACGCCCAGGTAGCTCAGTTGGTAGAGCATGCGACTGAAAATCGCAGTGTCGGTGGTTCGATTCCGCCCCTGGGCACCATCCTCTTGCAAACCGAGCTTGGTTGCGACCGGTGGAACGCAGGCGGCGTGCGGCGCCCGCTTCTGCCCACGCGCACATGCAAGCGATGCGGCTTTTTATCTATTTTCGATCACCGCATCCTGACTTAGCCCGACGCATCCAGACGGCGGTGTCATGGAAGGCGCTTCCGCCGTTTGGCGGCACCGGATCGTCGCCGATCAGTTGGTTGACGCCAAGTCCTCCCGAGAAATCCGCATTCGGCCAGATTCCTTCGACGATCACGACCCCTGGGCGACCGCTTTGGTCGATTTTCGCCGGCAGTTCGAGCCGGCCGCGGCGATTGCCGATCTGCACGATGTCGGCATCGGCCACGCCTTGGCGCGCGGCGTCTTCGGGGTGGATGATCACGTGAGGCGCACCTTCGCGTTTCCGTGAGCTCTCAATTTCCGTGAAGGTGGTGTTGAGGAAGGTCCGCGCAGGCGGCGCAACGAGGCGGAACGGGTGCTCGCTGTCGGCAACTTCATAGTTCTCCATGAAGTCCGGCAACGGTCGCATGCCATGACCGTACGGACCGATCGCGGCCCAATCCGGCTTGAAATGGAATTTGCCGTCCGCGGTCGGGAAACGATTGGTGAAATGAGCGTCGTCGAACGGTTCGGCGCATTCCACCCAGCCGGTGGCGAAGGCTTCCGCCGCCGTTCCCCGCCCCGACGCAGTGAGCGTCTTGTCGATCAGCTCGAACGCGCTCATTCGAAAGCTCGGATGATCCGATCCCAGCCGCCGCGCGATGCCACAGACCACTTCGTGGTTGGTCCAGCTCTCCCGATAGCGGTCGAGGACGCGCGGGCCCGCGGTGATGTAGGTGTGCCCGAGGCCGTAATAGATGTCGTCCGCTTCGAGAAACATCGCCGCCGGCAGGACGATATCGGCATAGCGAGCCGTCGGCGTCATGAACTGCTCGTGCACGCAAAGGAACAGGTCTTCCCGGCCGAGCCCCTGAGCCACCTTGCGACTATCCGGGGCCACATTGGCTGAGTTCGCATTCTGCATGATCATTGCGGCGACCGGCGGCCCGCCCTTGAGGGCGACCGGGTCGCCGGTCAGGATTGCGCCGATGCGCGACTGGTCGAGTATGCGGGTGTGGGGATCGCGCATGTCGAGACCATGTGCCAACGTCGTATCGAGGCGCCAGTTGTCGAGCGCGAGAAAGAAAGCGCCGCCCCCCTTGTGTTGCCAGGAGCCCGTGATCGCCGGCAGGCAGGAAACCGTGTGCATGCTGGCGGCGCCGTTGCGCGAGCGGGTGAAGCCGAAGCCGAGTCGCAGGAAGCTGCGCTTGGTCTGCCCGTAAAGCCGTGCGATGTCGACGATCTGCGCGACATCGACGCCGGTCACCTGCGCCGCCCGCTCCGGTGGCCAGCTCTCGATGTGCCGGCGCACGTCGCCGTCGAAATCCGTCAGGCGTGCGAGATAGGCCTCATCCGCAAATCCCTCTTTCAAGAGGACATGCATCATGCCGAGCGCGAGGGCAGCATCAGTGCCGGGGCGGACAATGACGGCGATGTCCGCCGCAGCGATGGTCGGCGTCCGATAGACGTCCACCACGATCAGCTTCGCACCGCGTTTGCGCGCCCGCGCGATGTGAGTCATCGCGTTGACCTGGGTGGAGACGGGATTGCCGCCCCACATCAGGATCAGATCGGCCTCGATCATCTCGCGCGGGTCGCAGCCGCGCAATTCGCCGATGCCGGCCTTCCAACCTGACTCTGCCGGCGTCACGCAGATGGTGGTCTGCTGGCGCGAATAGCGGAAGGCGTGCCGCAGCCGGTCGAGACCCCAGCGCTGGATGACACCCATGTTGCCACCCGAATGATAGGGCCAGACAGCTTCGGATCCATGGCTCTGTGTCGCGCGGGTGAACCGGTCCGCAATCTCGTCGAGCGCATCGTCCCAGCTGATCGGCGCAAATTCACCCGATCCCTTGGTGCCAACGCGCCGCATCGGCTGGGCAAGCCGGTCGGGATGATGCACCCGTTCGGCATAGCGCGACACCTTGGTGCAGCAGACGCCAGACGTATAGCTGTTCTCGGCGCTGCCGCGAACGCGTCCGATTCTGGTCGATGACAAGCGTTCGACTTCCAGCGCGCAGGCGCTTGGACAGTCGTGCGGGCAAGCCGTCTTGACGAAGCTGCTGCTCGGCATGCGCGCCTCAATCGTTGCGGAATTCGGACGACCAATGCAGCAGTCGTCGCTCGATCGCGCTGATCAGATAGACGAGACCCACGCCGACCAGACTCAGGATGACGATCGAGGCGAACATGTCCGTCGCATTGAGCGTCGCCAGAGCCGTCGTCAGAAGATAGCCGACGCCGGTCGTCGATCCCACGAACTCGGCAAGCACCACGCCGATCAGCGCGAAGCTGATCGCATTGGGGAGCGATGCGAAGGTCCATGCCGCCGCAGTCGGAATGCGCACGCGCCAGAGGATCTGCGAACGTCGGCCGCCGAGCGTCCGGCAGAAATTCACCAGTTCCTGCTCGACGCTGTTCGCACCCTTGTAGGTATTGAAGAAGACGAGGAAGAACACCATGAACCAGGCGGTCACGACCTTCGAGGCGAGACCCAGGCCGAACAGCATCGTGATCAGCGGCACGAAGGCGATGCGCGGCATCGAGTTCATCGAGACGATGAAGGGGTTGAGCACCTTTGCCCAGAACCGGCTCTGGGCGAGCATCACGCCGACGGCGAAGCCGGACGCAGTGCCGACCAGCAGACCCAGGCCGGTGGCATAGAGTGTCGACGCCAGATGGGGCCAGATGGCGTTCTTGTCCGGCTGCATCCACTGCCAGATGCGCGCGCCGATCAGCGAGGGCCGGCTGATGAAGAACGGATCGAAGATCGTATTCTGCTGAAACCAGGTGATGCGCGTCAGCGCCTCCCAGACTCCGAGCACCACGGCCAGGATCAGAATTTGCGTGAGCGTGATCCGCAAGCCGCCGGCCGAACGACGCCGCGGCTGCGTCCTGGAAGCGCGGCCCGCAGACACCTCCGGGCCGGCGATCTGCACCTGGTCGCTGCTCATGCTGCCGCCCTGAACTGGTTGCCGAGCACCTTCCAGACGCGCTGGATATGAGAGGTGAACTGGCTCGATTGCCGCAACTCGAAGACGTCGCGCGGATAGGGAATGTCGATGACCTCTTCGAGCAGGATGTGGCTGGGTGGCGCCGACAGAACGATGACGCGGCTGGCGAGCGTGACCGCCTCGTCGAGATCATGCGTGATCATGACCACGGTTTGGCCGAGCTCGCGCCAGATCTCGAGCAGTTCACTGTGCAGATGCGTCTTGGTATGCGTATCGAGGGCGCCGAACGGCTCGTCGAGCAGCAGGATCTTCGGATCCACCGCGAGACTCATGCAAAGCGCGACCCGGCGGCGCATGCCGCCGGAAAGCTGATGCGGATAAGCCTCCGCAAAATTGCTGAGATGCGCGAGCCGCAGCAGCCGGTCGATCTTCTTGTCGGTATCCTGCCTGGCCGCGCCCGCGAATTTGAGGCCGAGACCGACATTCTGCCGCACCGTGTACCAGGGCAGCACGGTGTCCTTCTGGAAGATGTATCCCAGCGACGCCGGCACGTCGTGATCGACGCGCGCGCCGTCGACATAGACCTCGCCGCCGGTCGGCGGCATGAAGCCGGCGATCATGTTGAGGATCGTGCTCTTGCCGCAACCGGACGGTCCAACGATGCAGACGAACTCCCCCTTTTCGACGGTGAGGGAGACGTCGCCCACCGCCTTCACGATCTCGCCGCTCTTGCTCTCGAACGACTTGCCGAC
This sequence comes from Bradyrhizobium cedriense, assembly GCF_054602315.1. Classification (NCBI taxonomy): domain Bacteria; kingdom Pseudomonadati; phylum Pseudomonadota; class Alphaproteobacteria; order Hyphomicrobiales; family Nitrobacteraceae; genus Bradyrhizobium; species Bradyrhizobium cedriense. The sequence continues at coordinate 811,014 of NZ_JBTSWB010000004.1, forward strand.
GTGACGAAGCTCGATCATCGCGCTCATGCCGCGCGCGCCTTGCGAACGAAATCCATGTTGATCGCCGCCTTGTACGGAATCTTCGCCATTTGATCGGGCGTGAACTGGCGGTCCTTGATGATGTTGGAGAGAAGCGCGTAGCTGTCCTCGGAAATGATGTTGTCCGGCGAAAAGACGTTCTGCTTGTAGAAGGTCAGGCCGCTCTTCACGGTCCCCTTCGGCAGCGAGCTCATATAGTCTTCGTGCAGCAACTCGGCGAGTTGCTCGGGAGAACTCGAATTGACGAGGTTCTGTGCCTTCACGAGGCCGGTGACCACCGCCTGGATCGCTGCCGGATTCTTGTCGATCTGTTCCTGCAGGACATAGCAGCCGATGCCCGGGACATCGCCACCGAAGGTCGATTTCCAGCTGGCATCGTCGCCGATGCTGAACAGCGGCACCGCCCAGTCCTCGCCCTTCATCTGTTCGAGCATGGCTGAGGTCGCGATCGTCGCGACCACCTGCTTCGATTTCAGCGCACCGAGCATGGTCGCAAAGTCGCCGAGGCCGCGGATATCGACATCCTTGGCGCCGCCTTTCTCGGCGATGAAGACGGCCATCAGCCAAGTGGCCGATTGGAGTTGAGTCACGGCCAGTCGCTGACCACTGAGGTCGGCGACCGACTTGAATTTGCCGGCGTCTTCCTTGCGGATCAGGATGTTCGCGTAGGTAATTCTGCGATCAAGCCCGAAAATGACCGTGGTGGGCTTGCCGGCAACGGTGGTGGCGAGGGCGTCATTGACGCCGCTGCATCCCACCAGCACCTGCCCCGCCGTGAGGATCTGCTTGGTGCGAGGTCCGCTCTGGGAATTCAGGTAGCCGACATCGATGCCGGCTTCCTTGAAGTACCCCTTTTTGAACGCGATGTAGGGCGCACTGTAGATGGGGTCGATGCCGGCAATGCCGAATTCGTATTTCGCGGACGACTGTGCTTTGGCTGCCGTGGACAGAACGAAGGGTGCGGCCAGCAACCCTTTGGCGACTTCGCGACGGCTCCACCGGCCGTTGCCATTTCTGCTCGTCATATTCCCCTCCGGAACGATCTGCTAACCGGCGAGGCAATCTTCGGACCTGCCTTAAAATTCATCAAACAGTAAATTGCGCTGACTGCGATCTGATTTTAAGATCGCTGGCTGATCGATCCGGCTGCAATGGCGCACCCATGAATCTCAAACAACTCGTGCATTTTCAGAATGTTGCGACTCATGGATGCATCACGACCGCCGCTGCACGTTGCAACATCGCCCAGTCGGCGCTTTCGAGCCAGATTGCGGCCCTGGAGGCCGATCTGGGGGTCCAGCTTCTTTTCCGTCACGCGCGCGGTGTGACGTTGACCCCCTGTGGCGAGGTTCTGCTGGATCATGCCCGGCAGATCCGTGCCCAATTCGAACTGGCCCGCCGGGAGGTTCGAGATGCTGCTGACGTGGCGGGGGAAGTCACCATCGGTATCCCCGTAAGCATGGCCTCGGTGCTGACGCTGCCGCTGCTGCAGGCCCTCGAGGTCGAATTCCTTGGCGCGCAGGTCCATGTGTTCGAAGGCCTGACAGGTGACCTGCGCGGCTGGCTCCGGTCGGGCAAGATCGATACCGGCATCCTCTATGGCGATGACCAGTCCGACGGACTGTCGCTGACCGGGCTTGCCGAGGATGAACTGGTGTTGTTCGGGAGAGTCGGCGAGGAGTCGGCGGGACGCCAGAGCATTGCATTCGAGGAACTCCCCCGCTGGCTCATCTACACGACCGATGGCGAGCATCCGGTGCGCCCATTGCTGAGCAAAACTGCAAAGACTCATCATCTCACGCTGAAATTCGGGGCGCAGATCAATTCCGTGGGGCAGCTCAAAGCCCTCGCGCGCGAAGGCCGTGGTCACACCATTCTCCCGCGCGTGGCGCTCGCAACGGAAGAACCGACCGAACGTGCGCAAATTCTGGCGATCGAGCCATCGATCAAATTGCGCAGCTATGTGGCTACCAAGACCAATCCAGGCCGCCTGGTCCGCAAGGTTGGCGATATCCTGCGCGACGTCGTCGAACGTCTCATTCGCAGCGGGGATTGGCCGGGAGCTCGTCTGCTGCAGGCGGACGCCTTGTCCGGGAATATTGATCAACCTTCGCCGGCGCGATCTCGCTTCGAAAAATAGCCTGTGCGTCCAGTTCCCTCGTTCCGGTGATGCGCCGTGGATGTCCTCTCGCAGCGCTCCGGGGTGTCGAAATTCGCGGTGGATTTCGTCAATTTTTGGCGCACCGGCGAAGACCCCTACGGTAACATCCTTGCGGAGACCGGCTGTATGAGCAAAGCCTGCGGGATCTGAGCGAGGTCGGATTGATGCGCGCCATCGCGAACCGCACGATAGCGGTGCTGGCGAGCCCCGGGTAGTCCGAGCGCACAGGGCCGCTGCGCCCTGAGCCGCGTCAGCTTTGGCGTGCAAAAACCAGCTGTCGGACGTCGATCTTTCCGGCTCTGAATCCTGCCTCGCAGTAGCACAAATAGTATTCCCACAGCCGGCGGAAGGGCTCGTCAAACCCGAGCGACGTCAGGTCCGTCCATGCCCGTCCGAAGTTCTCTCGCCAGAGTGCGATCGTCTTTGCATAGTCCTGCCCGAACACACGCTCGTGAATGACAGGCACCTCGAAGCGTTCGCCGAGCGAGTGCAGGATATTCGTCGAGGGCAGCATCCCCCCCGGAAAGATGTACCTCTGGATGAAGTCCACGCGCTGCCGATAGCTGTCAAAGAGCTCGTCGCGGACCGTGATGGCCTGGATTCCTGCCAGACCGCCCGGCTTGAGCCGCCGGTTCAGCTGATTGAAGTATGCTGGCCAGAATTGCTCGCCGACGGCCTCGATCATCTCGATGGAGGCGATGCGGTCGAAATGGCCTTCCTGGTCGCGATAATCCTGCAACCGGACCTCGACTTTTTCGGCGAGCCCGGCTTCGTGGATTCGTCGACGGGCAAATTCGTGCTGCTCCTTGCTGATGGTCAGGGCCACCACGCTTGCACCGTAAGTCTTCGCGACAAATTCGGCGAAGCCGCCCCAGCCGCATCCGATCTCGAGCACGCTCTGACCGGGCCGCAATTCGATGGCCTTCGCCAGTTGCTCGTATTTGTGACGTTGAGCGGCGGGCAGGTCGGCTGTCTCGGCCGGGAACAGGGCCGATGAGTAGGTCATGCTCGAATCGAGCCACGCAGCGAAGAACTCGTTTCCGAGATCATAATGCGAATGGACGTTGTGCCTCGACCCCTGTCTCGTGTTCCGGCGCAGTCGATGAAGCACCCGCCGGCAGAGCCGGACCAGCATGTTCCCGGCAAAGGCGCTCTCGACCAGCTCTTCGTTGAGACAGAACACGTAGAGAAGTTGGGTGAGATCGGGCGTGGTCCAATCGCCTCGAATGTAAGCCTCGGCCATGCCTATGTCGCCGCCTATGACGAGGCTGCGCGCGAACCTGTAATTGTTGAGCTCGATGGTGGCCGACGGACCCGGAAGCCGGCCGCGCAACGTGACGGTTCTCTGGTCGGGAAGGCGTACATGAACGGTGCCGTACCGGATCTGCGAAGCAAGGCGCAGAGTCAGTCGCGCAAGGAATGGGACACCATCGAATTGGACGGCCTGATGCGTGGCTGCGAGGTCCATGGTTCAAATCTCGCGTTGTCTCAAACGGGGCACGTACGGAGCACCTTTCAGCCAAAGCCGCAGCGCTTCCCAGTGGATCGCCGCGATCACCTTGAAGGTCAGGAAGGGCAGACCGAACAGCGCCGCCAATAGCGAGTGGCTGGTCAGAGGGCGGCGTCGTCCGCAGAACGTTGCCGCAAACATCGCGCCCTGCGCGCTCGTTTGCACGATTCTGACCTTCACCTCTTGCTCCGGTGGAGAAATGCTGAAGCGGTAATGCGTCTCCATCTCCATGAAGGGCGAAACGTAAAACTCCTTCGCCTGGCTTTGTCGTATCGTGCAGCCCGGTCGCGCATCTTGAACGGGGAGGATGTAGGCATGCATCTCACCGAAAGTGTTGCGGACCTCGTAGATCAACAGCGCGAGATCGCCGGACGCGCCGTAGCAGAAATAGACCGAAAGCGGGTTGAACACGTAGCCCAGAACCCGGGGATAACAGAGAAGGAGAATGCGGCCTCCGGAGAGATCGATGCCGCGCTCCGCTGCCAGCCCGCGAACGTGCCGGCTGAGGCTCGCGCTGCTGCCTTCGCCGTGATCGCGCTCGTGGAAGCTGAAGAGTGCTGCTCGATTGACGCCAAACAGCCTGGACTGGCGATCTGCTTCGTTCAACTGGTCGAGATCGATCAGCAGGCTCATCACGCGGTAGCTGAACCTGTGCTGCACGGGCCGCCATCGCGCGTGCATCACTTTTCCCCAGTAGAGCGCGGCGGGCGCTCTCGCATTCTCCGCTCTCGTTGGTTTCGCTCGGACCATCATGTTACTCAGCGGCCTGGACCAGCAACGGGTCCGTCTGACGCCATGGAACCTCGCCGCCAAGCGCCTCGGCAACGGAGATGCCGGCCTGCAAGCCGTCCTCATGAAAGCCGTAGCCGGTCCAGGCACCGCAGAACCACGTCCGGCGGCGCCCTTGGATCGCGGGGAGCCGTCGCTGCGCCGCGAACGCTGCCAGGTCGTATTGCGGATGGGCGAAGTTGAATTTTCCAAACGTCAGATGTGCCGCCGGCTCGAAGGGAGGGTTGAGACTGACGAACAATGGCTTGCTGTCGTCTACGCCCTGCAGCCGGTTCATCCAATAGGTCACGGCCACGTCGTTCTGGGCGGGCGTTTGCCGCGGCCATTGCAGGAAGTTCCAGGATGCCCATGCCTGGCGGCGCCTGGGCATGAGTTTGCGATCACGGTGCAGATAAACGGTGTTGGGGGCATACCTGATCGCGCCGAGAATGGACCGTTCCTGGGCGTCGGCGTCCGGCAGCGCCGCCAAGGCCTGATCGCTATGGCAGGCCATAACGACGGCATCGTAAGTCTCCGCACCGCCATGAGTGTCGCGGACCATCACGCCATGCTCCGATCGATGGATCGACGTCACTGCACAACCTAGCCGAATGTTGTCCCTGAACATAGCGGTGAGCTTGTCGACATAGCGCTGGCTGCCACCCTCCACGGTACGCCAGCGCGGCCGGTCCAGGTGCAGGAGCCGATGGTTGTCGAAGAAGGCGACGAAGTTTTCCGCCGGAAAGGACAGAATGTCGGCCGACGAGGACGACCAGATGGCCGCCCCCATTGGTCCGAGATAATCGGAGAACAGTCGCGGCCCGAATGATTCCTTGCGCAGATACTCGCCCAGCGTCAGGTTGTGCAGCCTGCCGGCGCGCAAGTCCGTAGCGCTCTGCCTGTTGAAGCGCAGGACCTCGGCCAGCATGCGAAGATAGGATGGCGATCCGAGGTTGCGCGGCTGTGCAAACAGCCCGCAAATAGTTTGCAGAATGGTCTCGCCGCCACCCCGCCATTCGAACCGACCGTGATCGGCGGACATGGAGAAGCTCATGCAAGTCTCGACGGTCCTCACGCCCAGCCGGGCGAGCAGCGCCGTCAATTGCGGATAATTCGCCTCGTTGAACACGATGAAGCCGACATCGACGTCAACGGCCTCGCCATCGTAGTCGACGCGAACGGTATGGCTATGTCCGCCTGGGCGCAGCTCGCGCTCGTACACCGTCACGGCATGACGTTTCGACAGGAGCCACGCGGCGGCATTGCCGGCAATTCCCGTCCCGATCACGGCCAAACGCATCCTCTGTCGCCCCCACTGGATACCGTCAATACGGTACTTGAAACGGTCGCTGCGCAAGGAAACGTTCGGCGGGACGGCGCGGATCACCTTGCTGATCATCGGCAGCCTGCCGCCGAAGGCGAAACCAGCTCCTGCAGCGGACGTATCGAGGACAGGTCAATTCCGGTGATGGCATGGCTTTGGTGCATGTTCAGGCATTAGGCGGCATCGCGCTGGCCCTTTGTGTCCTGATGGGACTGGCTTGGGTCGTTCAGCAGCGCACGGGGAATTCCGGATGGGTTGATGCAATCTGGTCCTACGCGACCGGCCTCGTTGGCGCCGGCGCCGCCCTGTGGCCTCTCGATGCCGGCGCGCCGGAACGCCAGGTGCTCGTCGGAAGCCTCGTGCTGCTTTGGTCGGTGCGACTAGGCACGCACATTGCGCGCCGGGCCGCAGCAGGCATCGACGATCCACGGTATGCGAACTATGCGCGTCAATGGGAGGCTGCGGCCCCTCGCCGGATGTTCCTTTTCCTGCAATCGCAGGCGCTGATCTCGGTGCCGCTGCCGTTCGCCGTCTTCCTCGCGGCGCACGCACCCGAGCCCGGACTGCGACTGCAGGACTACGCCGGAGCCGCCGTCATTCTGGCAGCCGTCACAGGCGAGGCATTGGCGGACCGCCAACTGCGCCGGTTCAAGCACTGCCGATCCAACGCCGGACTCGTCTGCGATGTCGGCCTTTGGCGGTGGTCGCGTCATTCGAACTATTTCTTCAAATGGCTGGGGTGGTGTGCTTACTCGGTCATCGCGCTGTCGCCCGGATATGCATGGGGTTGGGCCAGCCTGGCGGCGCCAGCGATCATGTACTGGATACTCGCGCATGTGACGGGGATACCCCCGCTCGAGGAGCAGATGCTGCAATCGCGCGGCGACCGGTATCGGGAGTATCAGACGCGAACCAATGCGTTCTTCCCATGGCTGCCGAAACGGGCACAGTGACGAGCCGGGCGTTGCGGCGCGAAGGGATTCGGGCTGTCGGCTGGCCCGCGAACAAACGGGCGCGAATGCGCGGATGTGATCCGGCGTGGCTCGCCGCTCGTTGTTTGATCGGCCGCTCGACGAACCGGCCGGACCAAATCGCACAGGGATCGGATATGAACCTTCTCTTCACCTATTTTTCGGTGGCCGTGACCTTCGTTGCAATCGACATGGTCTGGCTCAATATCATGGTCGAACGGCTTTACCGGCCGGTGCTCGGTGACATGTTGCGGGCCGAGCCGAATCTGGCGGCTGCGGCAGCATTCTATTTGCTTTATCCCATCGGTTTGATCTGGTTCGCCGTGCTGCCGGCGCAGCAAGACGGGAGCGCATTGCGTGCCTTCACGTCCGGCTTGATGCTCGGCTGCTTCACCTATGCGACCTATGATCTCACCAACCAGGCGACCCTGCGGAATTGGTCGACCGGGCTGACACTTGCGGACGTTTGCTGGGGATCGCTCCTCGCCGGCGTCAGCGCCTGGGTCGGATTCCTCGTTGCTCAGAAGCTGGCGCACTGAGCAATCCCTGACATTCAGCACGACAGAGCTGAATCGACCTTGGAGCATGCGTGCCGTCGGAGTTGAATCAGGTATGCCTTGGTATTCCGAGCAGGTCGAACGTCTCGCGGGTTTCCGCGATCTTGTCGGACAAGGAGATGAATGCGCCTTGAGCCTGCAGCTTCGCATCTTCGTCGAGCAAGAGGCACGCGAGATCGACCAGTTGATCGCTCATGCGCTCCATGGCAGCAAGTAGCCGATCGATGCCGGCTCCGGGATCGTCGGCTGCAACACGTTCGACGTCCCTCAAAACCGCTTCGAGCCGTGCGATCGAAGAGACGATCCGGTCCCCGCGATCGGGCTCGGGAAACGCGATGATCTCTGCGGCCATGATCGCGCTCTCCGGAGTCAGGCCGCGGCCGATGCCGCAAGGCAATCCTTGCGCACCGCCAGAATGGTTCGGTGAAGCCAGGTCTTGATGGTGCCGACCGGTACACCGAAGCGTCGTGACAGGCTGGCGCGGCTCTCGCCTTCGAGATAGGCCAGAGCCACCAGCCGGCGGCGATCTTCCGGCAAACGAGCCAACGCTCCGCGCGCGATCGGTTCTGCGCTGGCGTAGTCGAAATCCTCGATCGCTGACGGGTCGGCCCCTGCCGGAACCAGGAGCGCTTCGTTCAATTCGTAAGTTGCTTGCCTTCTGGTCCGCCGATGATCGATTGCGGTATTCCGGACGATCGCGGACATCCAGGCCATCGCCGGGGCGCGTCCGGGATCGAACCAGTCAGCCTTGCGCCAGATCTTCAGAAAGGTTTCCTGGAGGATGTCGTCGACCTCGTGAGGCGAGGATCCAACGGCCAGCGCTATCCTGCGCAGCCGACCTCGTGTCAACGCGTGGAGCTCTACGAAAGCACGTGTCTCGCCTGCGGAAACGCGTGCCAGCAGTTCAGGCAGCCTTTCGCTCGGCACCTGACTCGCCAGGCTTGAACCGGCCATGTCCTGTCTCCCTTGCGTTTGTTTCGAAACGCTCCGGGCACGGGTCCGGATCACCTCGCGGGAGAAGGACTCGAGAGAATCAAAGCCGCACGAACGGTCCGATCAATCGTCCGAGAAGACCGTTCATGCGCAGATCGCCGGTCATCGCGACCAGGCAGACGCATGGGCCCTCGTTGCCGACGATAGGACGATGATCGACCTCGTCATCGCCGTAATCGAAATCGCCGGGACCGAAGCGCCCGCCCTCGTGACTGAAGCTGCCCTCGAGCACGAGGGTCAGTTCGGTGCCGGTGTGAGTGTGTTCAAGCATGCGCGAGCCCGGCGCGGACCGAAGCAGAAAGGCGCGCGCCGTGCCTGGACTGGACAGCTCGATCGGCCGCATGCTCAGACCCGGCGCGATACGCCGGCGCTTGCCGATGCGATATTTTCGCAGTGCCGGCGGAAGATCATGGTCGGCGGCGGACGCAAGGGGGGCCTGCTCCGGTGCGTCATCCCGAGAAGCGCCAATTCGCGACATGACGCGATCGAACGCATCTGGCGCGATCGGCACCGGCTCGACATCCTCCAGCGCAGCGCCGGCAAGCTGCTCGATGGCTTGCACGAAACGAGCACACCGGGCACATCCCGCCACATGCACCCCTACGACCAGCTGATGGGCCTCTTCCAGCTTGCCGGCCGCGAAATCGGCCAGAAGATCTTCAGGCGGATGGTGGCTGATCGTCATGCTTCTTCGTCCAATATGTCTCTCAACCGGTTCATCGCCAGTCTGATCCGAGACTTGACCGTCCCGAGCGGAATCCCGAGCTGGTTCGCGATTTCCGGGTGCGCCCTTTCCTCGATGAAGGACAGCCTCACCACCATGGATTGCTCCGTCGAGAGTTGCTTGATGGCCGACGCGATTCGTGCGGCATCTTGCCCGCGCGAAATGATGGCATCGGCCGGCTCGGCTGGATCCGGTGTATCGGGCAGCTCGGAATCTGCTTGCAGACGGTCTGACCGCGCTCTGCGGCGGAACAAATCGATCCGCAGATTGCGGGCGATCGTGAATATCCAGGCCGCTGCGCCCGCGCTCGCCGGATCGAACTGGTTGGCCTTCCGCCACACTGCAATCATGGCGTTCTGGGCGATCTCTTCCGCCTCGTCGGAGCTGCACCCGGCTTTCTGCATCAGCCCTTTGATGCGGGGCGCGAAATGCTCAAACAACCGCTTGAAAGCGGCCCGGTCACCGTGAGCGGCGACGCGTCCGATCAAATCAGCCCAATCCACCTTTGCCTTTGGCCCTTTGCTCGCACCAATCGACAGCCGCGCCTCACCCCTCCGGGGCAAACCGGCTTCAGCCCAGATTGGCACATCTCTAGCCCGGATAGCAGCGATCATAGCGCCTCGACAAGCGACCTCTGGGCTGAGAACGACCGGGAACTGGCGCCAGATCACTGCGAAAGGCTCGATCATCGGTTCCGGAGCGCCAGGCCGCGCACGGGCCCGCGCCTGGCACTCGACTTGCTCAGTGAGGACCAAAGTCAGGCCTCGGCGGAGGAGGCCGTTTCAGATTGAGGCAAGCGATGCAGGAAATGTCCCGTTCTGGTGCCGGAGAACTCCGGCTCGATGCGTTGATCGCCGATTTGTGGTGGCGCGTTCGGCTCTTGAATACCGACATCCTCGAAGAGGAAGCTCGAGCCGGAGTGTTCGACGTGAACCAGCCGACCTATCCGCTTCTCGCGCTCAACCTGCGCGCCCGACGCGACAATCTGGTCGCGACGATCGGCGTGCTGGAGCAGCGGGCGAAGGCGTCAGAAGCGGCTTGATAGCGGTTCGCCGTTACGCTCGCACGTCAACGATTTGGCCGCCCGGCTTGTTGCCGCTTGGGAGCAGAACAGGGTGCAAGGCGCAGCATCGCATGGCTCGAATGCCTCCGGCGCTTGTCGGGGCATGAGTTGAATTCACGCCGCGCCTGTCTGTGATATGGCTGGCCTCTGCAATCCCGCGAGGCCTCCATGCTCCCCATTCCCGCCGATATCTTCACCGAGCCCGAGGACGTCTCGCCCGACGGCCTTGCCAATCTCGGCCCGCTGCGGCGGCTCGCCGGCACCTGGCAGGCGGACAAGGGCATCGACATCAATCCGAAGGCAGAAGGGCCGGAGCGGCGAACCTTCATCGAGCGCATCCGCATGGACCCGATCGATCCGCAGGCCAACGGGCCGCAGCTGCTGTACGGGCTGCGCTATCACATCCACATCAACACGCCCGAGGAAGACATCACCTTCCACGACCAGGTCGGCTATTGGCTGTGGGAGCCCGCGACCGGCTTGATCATGCAGACGCTGGCGATCCCGCGCGGCCAGGTGCTGCTGGCCTCGGGCAAGGCGGGGCCCGATAACAGGACAATCACGGTCACGGCCAAGCGCGGCGACACCGCTTACGGGATTTGCTCGACCGATTTTCTGGAACAGGCCTTCCGCACCGATGCCTACCGCTGCGACATCACATTCAACGACGACGGCAGCTGGGCCTATCTGATCCAGACCGAGTTGTTCGTGCGCGGCGCGCCGTTCAACCATCGCGACACCAACACGCTCCAGCTCGTCGCACCGCCGAAGCAGAACCCGCTGGCGGCGATCGTGAACGATCGCGCCAGGGAGACTGCAGCAGCTGATGATGGATCCGCGGCCTGAGTGCTGCCCGGAGGATTTCATGAAACCGCATGTCATCTGTTTGATGCATTCCAGCCTCGACGGCCGTACGCATCCCAGCCGCTGGCGTCCCAAGGGTGCCGGCACGGACTGGTTCGAGAAAGTCCATGACGAACTCGGCGGCGATGCCTGGGTGATCGGTCGCGTCACCGGGGCGGAATTCGCCAAGGGCAAACCCTATCCCACGGCGGACGCGACGTTCCCGCGCGAGAACTGGTTCGCGCGGCGCGATGCGAAGACCTATGGCGTCGTGCTCGATGCCCACGGCAAGATCGGCTGGGGGCGCTCGGACATCGGCGGCGACCCGATCGTCGTCGTGCTGACCGAGAACGTCCCGGATTCGCATCTCGCCGGGCTGCGCGGCGAGGGCGTGTCCTATATTTTCGCCGGCAAATCCGAGATCGACCTGGAGCTGACGCTGGACATTCTGGTCCGCGAGCTCGGCGTGAAGCGTCTGCTGGTCGAGGGCGGCGGCGTCGCCAATGGCGCGTTCCTGCGCGCCGGTCTCATCGACGAGTTCAACCTGATCCTCAGCCCCGCAATCGACGGCGCAAAGGGTGCACCCTTCGTGTTCGATTCCACGGAGGCGGATAGCGACAAGCGCGCGCCGATCGCCGCGATGACGCTGGAGAGCACGCGGGAGCTCGGCGGCGGCGTCCTGCTGCTGCGATATCTGATCAAGAACGAGCCTCAAACCGCGAGCCGGTGAGTCGCGGCGATGTCCGATACATCCGAGCACATCGTCATTGTCGGCGCCGGCGCGGCCGGGCTGATGGCGGCGCGCGAGCTGGCACGCGCCGGCAGGAAGGTGACGATCCTGGAAGCGCGCTTGCGCTGCGGCGGCCGCATTCATCCGCTGTCGCCCGCGGAGTTCGGCTATCCCGCCGATGGCGGTGCTGAATTCGTCCATGGCGAGGCGCCGGTCACGCGCGCGCTCCTGCGCGAGGCCGGGCTGTCGCTTCGGGAGATCGAAGGCGAGCAGTGGAGCTTTGACGGCACGACGTTTTCCCGCCACCATCGCCACGATCTTCATGAGGCGGAGCTCCAGGTCGTGCTGCGGGAGTTGAAGGACGACTTCACGGTCGCCGACTTCCTGCGCCGGCATTTCTCCGGGAATGACTATGCGCCGATGCGCCGTTCGATCGAACGGATGGTCGAAGGTTATGACGCGGCCGATCCTGAGCGCGCGTCCACGCTGGCGCTGCGCGCGGAATGGATGGATGGCGGACACGCTCCGCAGGCGCGCATCAATGGCGGATACGGCGTGCTGATCGACGCGATGGCGGCCGACTGCCGCAGGTACGGCGCCAATATCCGCCTCGGCTGCGCCGTGTCGGCCATCGCGGAGGATGGCGGTGCGGTGACCGTTCGCTGTGCCGGCGGCGACGTGCATGCTTGCGATCGCGTGATCCTCACCGTGCCGCTGCCGCTGCTGCGCGAGATCGCGCTGCCGGCAGGCACGCGCACGAAGCTTGCCGCCGCCGACGACATCGGCTTCGGCAACGTCATCAAGATCCTGCTTCGCTTCGCGCGGCCATGGTGGCGCGAGCGCAAGGAGGATCTCGCGGACATGACCTTCCTGTTGTCTGACGCGAGGATTCCGGTGTGGTGGACCCGGTATCCGGACCAGCAACCGCTGCTCACCGGCTGGTTCGGCGGGCCGCGCACGGCGGAGCTGGCGGCGCTCGATTCGCAAGCACTGATCGATGCCGGGCTCGATTCGCTCGCCGCCATCTTCAAGCGCTCACGCCAGGATATTGCGCGCGATCTCGTGGCGTCGGCTGCGATCAACTGGGCGCACGATCCCTTTGCCCGCGGTGCCTATTCCTGGGCGACGCCGCGAACGCGCGAGGCGCAGACGGTCCTGGCGCACGCCGACGGCTTGGTGCTGCTTTCCGGCGAAGCGCTCTATCGGGGCCGTGACATGGGGACGGTTGAGGCGGCGCTAGCAAGCGGCCTGGAGACGGCGACGCTGATCTTGCGGGGATAAAAAAAGAGGGCCCGCATCTCTGCGGGCCTCTTGTCTCATTGTCTTATGTCTTACCAGCGTCCGCCGCCGAAGCTGAACGTCACGCCGGGGCCGCCGCGGTGATATCCGTACGGCCCACCGCCATAGTAGCCATGGTGCCGCGGATAGTAGCCGTAGCTTCGGTAGTGGGGCCGATAATGGCCATGATGATGCCGCCAATGATGATGGCGGTGGTGCCAATTCCTGCGGTGCGCGCTGATATCGGTCGACTGGCTTTCTTGCGCGTGCTGCTTGGCGCCGTCCCTGTTGGCTGCATTCGCCGTCGATCCGCCAGCCAGCGCCGCAGCACCGACGACCATCGCGACAAAGAGATACTTCATGTCATCACTCCAGTTGAATGTCGCGAGACAACACATGAGGATGTTGCGCGTTCCGGCCGGTGCGGGCGTCGAAACGACGCAGCGGTTCCAGTTCGGGACGAAGCACGGGTGGCAGGAAGCATTGTCGCAGCACCGGCTCGATCGCGATGTCGCCATCACCTTGCCGCGATTGCCGCGATCGCGTCGCATTGTTGGCGACGACTCGCAAATGTGCCGTCGAGATTCGACAGCGTCATCGCGATTCTCTTCACGGATAGGAATGAAGGAAGTGGTGGCGCCCGGAGAGCGAGGCGAGCATCGCGCCGTTGAAGCCTGGCCGGTTTGCTGAAGATCAACGCGTCCAGGGCCGGCCGGCCTAGTCTCCCCAACTCCATGGGAATCGAAGCTATCGAAAGGACGCCATGTCACAGCCGATCAGTCAACCGCATGGGCTTGCCGACGTGACCACGCTTCCGGAGCTGCTGCGTTGGCGCGTGGGTGCGACCCCGGCGGCCGAGGCCTATCGTCATTTCGACGCGGCGGCGGGATGCTGGATCGGCAAGTCCTGGCAGGAGATCGACGCGGAGTTCGAGCGTTGGCGGCGCGCGCTGGCGGCGGAGGATTTCGCGCCGGGCGAGCGTGTCGCCATCCTGATGCCGAACGGCATCGCGCACATCGCGATGGATCAGGCGGCGCTGTCGCGCGGGCTCGTGCCGGTGCCGATGCATGCCGTCGACAACCCGGACAGCATCGCCTACATCCTCGCCGATTCCGGCGCGCTGCTGCTGTTCGTGGATACGCTGTCGCGCTGGCAGGCGATCACCGCCACCGGCCAGCCGCTCGACCATCTCAAGCGCATCGTCTGCGCGGATGCGGCGGGGCTCACTGCTGCCGACGCCCGCATCGTCGCGCTCGACCGCTGGCTCGCGGCCGCGCCGGACGCAGCCGCGCCGTTAGCTGACGTCGCGGTCGAGCCGGACGATCTTGCCGCCATCGTCTACACCTCGGGCACGACCGGCCGGCCCAAGGGCGTGATGCTGTCGCACGAGAACATCGTCGCCAATGTGAAGGCCGTCGCGCGACGCATCGCGGCCGTGCCGAACGACGTCTTCCTGTCGTTCCTGCCGCTCTCCCACACCTTCGAGCGTACCGGCGGCTATTACTATCCGATCGCGGTCGGCGCCTGCGTCGCCTATGCGCGCTCGGTGCCGCAGCTCGCGGAGGACCTGAAAGCGGTGCGGCCGACGGTGCTCGTCTCGGTGCCGCGCATCTATGAGCGCATCTACGCTCTGATCATGCAACATCGCGCGGCGGCCGGCGGCGCAGAACGCGCGCTGCTCGATCTTGCGCTTGCCGTCGGCGGCCGGCGCTTCGAGGCGCGGCAGCGTCGCGGCTCGCCGGCGCTGTTCGACCGGCTCACCTGGCCGCTCCTGAAGCGTTTCGTCGCCGACAAGGTGCTGGCCCAGTTCGGCGGGCGCCTGCGCGTTGCGGTCTCCGGCGGCGCGCCGATCGCGGAGCCGGTCATCCGCCTGTTTCTAGCGCTCGGGCTCGACATCCTTCAGGGCTACGGCATGACCGAGACCTCGCCGGTCGTTTCCGTCAATACGCCCGACGACAACGATCCGTCCTCCGTCGGCCGCGTCCTGGACGGTCTGGAGGTCAGGCTGGGCGAGCTCGACGAGCTGCTCGTTCGCGGGCCGAGCGTGATGCTTGGCTACTGGCACAAGCCGGAGGAGACGCGCAGGGTCAAGCAAGCCGACGGCTGGCTGCACACCGGCGATCAAGCCCGAATCGAGAATGGGCGCATCACCATCACCGGTCGCATCAAGGACATCCTGGTCACCTCAACCGGCGAGAAGATCGCGCCGGTTGATCTGGAAACCGCAATCGTCGCCGATCCCTTGTTCGAGCAGGCGTTGGTGATCGGCGAACGGCGGCCATTCCTTGCCGCGTTGGTCGTGCTGAATGCAAGAGCCTGGGTGCAGGAGAAGGAAAAGCTCGCGGCGAGCGGCAAGCAAGGCGCCGCGGCGGAACGGGCGGCGCTGCTGGCCAGAATAGCGGCCGCCGTGAAGGCCTATCCGTCCTACGCAACACCGCGCGCGGTATGGTGGACGCTGGATCCGTGGACCATTGCTGGCGGCCTGCTCACGCCGACGCTGAAGAACAAGCGCCCCGCGCTCGAGCGCCGCTTCGCCGCGGAGATCGAGCAGATCTACGCCAAGAAGCCGGTGGCGATAACGTCGACGTGATTCCGCCTCGCCTCGCCTTTGATCCAGCGCAACCTTGACCGCATCCGCCGGATGCAGTGTCGCCGCGAGATTGGAATGAAGAATCGAGGCAGGTCATGAAGGCGTATTTCATCGGCGGCGGCATTGGATCGCTCGCGGGCGCAGCGTTTCTCGTCCGCGATGCGCAGCTGCCGGGCCGCGACATCGTGATCTACGAGGCGCAGCCGTTGGTCGGGGGCAGCCTGGACGGCGCGCAGCTCGCGAACGGCGCCTACTCGCTGCGCGGCGGACGCATGCTCACCACCGACCATTACGAATGCACCTGGGATCTGCTCTCGAGCATTCCTTCGCTCAAGCGTCCGGGCCTGAGCGTGCGGGACGAGACCGTCGCGTTCAACGTGGAGAATCCGGCGCACTCCAGGGCGCGGCTGGTCGACCGCAACCGCTTCAAGATCGACGTCTCCCACATGGGCTTCTCCGCACGCGACCGGCTCGAGCTGCTGCGGCTCACCGAGGCTTCGGAGGAGACCCTCGGCAACAGCCGCATCACCGACTGGCTGTCGCCGAAGTTCTTCGAGTCCAATTTCTGGTACATGTGGCAGACCACTTTCGCCTTCCAGCCCTGGCATAGCGCGGTGGAGCTGAAGCGCTATCTGCACCGCTTCATGAACGAATTCCCGCGCATCGAAACCCTCGCCGGCGTCAAGCGCACGGTCTACAATCAGTATGACGCGATCGTACGGCCGCTTGCCGACTGGCTGAAACGCCAGGGTGTGCAATTCGTGCGCGGCACCCGCGTCACCGACATGACGCTCGAAGACGAGGCCGGACGTGTGCGTGTGCGCCAGCTCGTGCTCGATCGCGACGGCCGCACCGCCAACGTCCGCCTCGAGGACGGCGATCTCGTCTTCTTCCAGAACGGCTCGATGACAGATGCCTCGAGCCTGGGCTCGATGACCGAGCCGCCGCCGCGCCTGACCAAGGCCGACAGTCAGGGCTGGGCGCTGTGGGAGACGATCGCGAAAGGACGCCCCGAATTCGGCAATCCGTCGGCGTTCAACGCTTCGATCCCGGAATCATACTGGCTGTCCTTCACGGCCACCTGCCGCGATGCACGGTTCTTCGAGCGGATGGAAGCCTTCTCCGGCAACAGGGCCGGCACCGGCGGGCTCGTCACGTTCAAGGATTCCAACTGGCTGATGTCGGTCGTGCTCTATCACCAGCCGCATTTCGCCGGACAGCCGAAGAACGTGCAGGTGTTCTGGGGCTATGCGCTGCATCCCGATCGCGTCGGCAACTTCGTCGGCAAGCCGATGTCCGATTGCAGCGGCGCCGAAATCCTGAAGGAGCTCTGCGGTCACCTGAACTTCGATCCCACAGTGTTCGAGGATGCGATCTGCATTCCCTGCCGCATGCCCTACATCACCAGCATGTTCATGCCGCGGAGCATCACCGACCGGCCGCTGCCCGTGCCGAGCAATTCGGTGAATCTCGCCTTCGTCAGCCAGTTCGTCGAGATTCCCGACGACGTCGTGTTCACCGTCGAATATTCGGTGCGCGCGGCGCAGATGGCGGTCTATCAGCTGATGAAGATCGACCGCCCTGTGCCGCCGGTGACGCGGCACGACAAGTCGCTCGCCGTGATCTTCGCGACGCTGGAAAAGGCATTCGCGTGATGGATGGAGTTACTTGAACGGGTCCTGGATCGACGGTGCCGATTGGCGGATGCGGCGTACGCTGACCGGCGTTCCGTCGGAGACGAACAAGAGCTCGTATTTTCGGCCCTGGTTGTCGGTTGCCGAGCAGGTGACGTCGTTCACCTTCCTGGCGGCGAAATTGCCGGTCTGGCGGCAGACGCCGGTGGAGGTCTGCTCGGCCGGCACCGGCAGGCCGTCGACGCGGGGGCGGTCCTTGGAATTGAGCAGCATACGGTCGATCGGCAACTCGTAGGAATTGTCGTCGGCGCGCTTGCCGTTCTCCCCGGAGAACGACACGACGTGGTTCGCATCTGCGGGATCGTCGACTGCGACCGCGAAATTGACCCGGCCCTTGTCGCCGTGGGCGTAGGCTACGGTCTTGCAAGCATAGGTGCGGCCTGCGACCTTGAACGTCTTGCAGTGACCGGAGATCAGCGCCAGGAGATCGATGAAGGCGTTCTGCTGCGGCTGCGGATTGTTGACCGGGAGGGGCTTGGAAGTCTCGGCAAAACAAGGACTTGCCAGGGCCATGCTCAAGGCGGCGAGGACTGGTCGGCAGAGGCGCATCGTCGGGCTCGTATGCCGGAGGGCCGTGGCGGCGGAAAGGTTCCGTCCGGCAACCATCGAACCGCAAATTGGTTGCGATCCCGTTTGTTCGATTCCCGACTGGAATACCACCGCGCCACCCCCACGGCGATTCGCCTCAATCGCCCCAACCCGTCCGATCGGCACATGCCATCAGGGCGGTGTTTTTTTCGTGGCGGAGCTAGCTGATTGCCGCCTGCCAGCGCGCATCTCGAAGTGAGGGCCGGCGGTGGAGGCGGGCCTCCAGCACGGCGCGGGCGCGAGGCAGCTGACCGCTGCGCATGAGCGCGACAATATACGTGTCCTCGATCAGCTCGCGCTGGGCGTGGCTGCCGCCGATACGGACGACCTCTCCGAGGACCGGCGCGAGCACCTGGACGCAAGTCCCGTAATCCTCATCGGCGAAAGCCGCGAGCGCGCGGCAGATTGCCGGGACCACGGGACCGGCCGGCAGCTTGTCGTCAGCGAGCCGCTGCTCGATCGCGCCAAGGCGCGCGGCGAGCGCCTCGCGGTTCTGCGTTGCAGCTGCGAACAGAGCCATGTGGACGTCGGCAAAGGACAGGCTCGACTTCGGAAACAGCTTTTGCGCGGCGGCGTCGGCGTCCCGCCAAAGTGCCTTCGGCACGGCATGGCCGTAGGCCGACACGCGCCAGAGCAGCGAGGCGCTGTCGGTGACGACGTTGAGCGGCGGCGCCTGCGTGGCGGAGGGCTGAATCACGTCGGCATAGATCGACAGCGCGCGTGCCGCATCGCCATGTTCGAGCGCACCGAGCGCCTGATGCCAGCGGATATGGCTGTGCAGGATTCCGGCGCGGTCGTATGTGGGGATCCATTCGTCGACGAGCCGGTCGGCCTCATCGATCGATCCATCCTCGAACATCGCATGCAGCACTGCGTGCGCGGCGTGGGCATTCGCCCGTCGCAGATTGAAGCCGCGCTCGGTGACGGCGCGGCCGCGCACGACGTCGCCGTTCTCCGTCATCGCCCAGCCGGACATGGTGAGAAACCACCAGTCCTCGCCATAATGCCGTGCGACCCTCTCGCAGAGCTCGTGCCGGGCGCGATCGTGGTCGGCCATGCCGGAGAAGGCGAACAGGCCGAACGCGCCGAGCGGCAGCGACAGCACCACGGCGTCGCGTGGCCAAGCGTCGATGTGCTTCAGCGTCGATGCGATCGCCTCGGGCAGACGGCCCTCGATCGCGAGCGCCAGCGTCTCGACATGCGAGCGCTCGCGCTCGGTGCCGCGCTTCGCCGCCAACTCGCGCGCCAGCGCCGCCTTGCCTCGGGCGAGATCGCCCTGCTGGTAAAAGCCGTGCACGCGGGCGCGGGCGATATGGGCCAGCGCGAGATCGGGGTCAGCCGCAATCGCGCGCTCCAGCGTCTCCGCCGCGCTGGTCCAGCCCGCGAGCATGAGGTCAACGCCTTCGCGATAGGCGGCGGCCGCCTCATGCGAGGTGGTGGAGAGCGGCAGGCCATAGCGGTCTTCGAGCGCCATCGTCGTCTCCCGCTCTCATGCCGTCCGCGCGCGGCGGCCTTCGATCGGATAGGCCGGATCGTTGTAGCCGGGCGTGGAGGGATGGCCTGGCGTCACCAGCCGGTCGACCAGCGCCTCGTCATCCGCGGTGAAACGGTAGTCGAGCGCGCCGATGTAGCTGTCCCATTGCTCCTCGGTGCGGGGACCGGCGATCACCGACGAGACAAAGGCGGAGTTGAGCACCCAGGCGACCGCGAACTGGCCGGCGGTGACGCCCCTCTTCTCCGCGTGCGTTTTGATCTCCTGCGCGAGGCGAAGCGATTCCGGCCGCCATTCGGTCTGCATCATGCGGGTGTCGTTGCGGCCCGCGCGCGTCTCCTTGTCGGGGGCTGCATCTGGCTTGTACTTGCCGGTAAGCACGCCGCGCGCCAAAGGACTATAGGGCACGATGCCGAGACCGTAATAGGAACAGGCCGGAAAGTGCTCGACCTCCGGCATGCGGTTCATCGCATTGTAATAGGGCTGGCTGACCGCGGGCCGGTCGATGCCGAGCCGGTCGCAGATGTTGCAGATCTCGGCGACGCGCCAGGCGCGGTAGTTCGAGACGCCGAAATAGCGCACCTTGCCTGCGCGGATCAGGTCGCCCATCGCGCGCACCGTCTCCTCCAGCGGTGTCGCGTGATCTTCCTTGTGCAGATAGTAGATGTCGATGTGATCGGTGCCGAGCCGTGTCAGGCTTTCGTCGGCGGCCTGCAATACCCAGCGTCGTGACAGGCCGCCACGGTTCGGGTCGTTACCCATGGGGTTGGCGAGCTTCGTCGCGAGCACCCAGGCCTGGCGGTTGCCGGCGATGGCGCGTCCGACCACCTCTTCGGATGCGCCTTTCGAGTAGGCATCGGCAGTATCGATGAAGTTGATGCCGGCGCCGTGTGCCTTGTCGATGATCCGCTTCGAAGTGGCTTCATCGGTCGGCCCACCGAACATCATGGTGCCCAGGCAGATCGGCGAAACCTTGAGGCCGGTGCGGCCGAGTTGGCGGTATTGCATTGGGCGGGTCCTCAACGCTGCGATGGGGCGCAGCATAGCCATCCGGTTCCGTCATTGCGAGCGCAGCGAAGCAAAATCCAGAGCTGCGTCCGCGGGGAGATTTCTGGGATTGCTTCGCTGCGCTTGCAGTGACGGTGGGGGCGTTCGCGAGAATGACAGCGGAGGCGGCGATGCGCGGCGGTGCCGGTCTGGCCGCTTCGCCTACGCCGGTCCCTTCAATATCTTGAACACGCCATTCGCCATCACGACGCAACGATCGTCCACGCTGACTTCGGTGCTCATGAAAATCAGGCTGCGGGTCGAGCGCACCACGCGGGGGCGGGAGATCAGGACGTCGCCGATCTGGCCGGCCTCGACGAAGTGGGTGTCGAGCTGCACCGTCGCCAGATACTCCTTGCCGGAGACATAGCGGGCCGTCATGCCGCAGGTGCGGTCGGCGAAGGTCATCATCACGCCGCCCTGGACCATGCCACGGCGATTGTGGTGCTTGTCCTCTGTGGCGAGTGCGAATTCGTAATGGCCGTCGATCTTGCGCTCCCACAAGGGGCCGACGAGGTGGAGGAAGCCCGTGGTCTCCAGGATGGTCCAGCCGTCTGATTTGAGCCTTGCGGCGGCCTTGGTCATGTCGTCGTCCGTTCCTGCGTGGGCCTGGCGAGCGCATTTCATCGTGGCCGGACGTGGTGTAGTCAAGCATCATGAGACCGTTCGACGATGCCACACGGCGGAATATCGCGGATGCCTGCGCAGCCTTCATCCGTCTGCGGGACGATGATGCGCAAGCGACGCTGAAGCGCGCCGCGGTGGCGGTCGCGCTGACCGCGAGCGAGGGCGACGACACTGCGCTGCTGCTCACGCTGCGTGCGTCGCATCTGCGCGCCCATCGCGGTCAATGGGCGCTGCCGGGCGGCCGCTGCGATCCAGGCGAGACGCCGGTCGAAGCGGCGCTACGTGAGCTCGACGAGGAGCTCGGCCTTCGCCTCACCGATGCGGATGTGCTCGGCACGCTCGACGATTATCCCACGCGCTCCGGTTATCTGATCACGCCGGTCGTGGTCTGGGCCTCCGACAGCGCCGCGGTCAGGCCGAACCCGGACGAGGTTGCTTCCGTGCATCGCATCGCGCTCGCCACGATCGAGCGCGAGGACGCTTTCGATTTCGTCGCGATCCCCGAAAGCAGCCGCCGCGTGGTCCGCTTCCATCATCAAATGAGCCTGATCCATGCACCGACGGCGGCGCTGATCTACCAGTTCCGCGAAGTGCTGGCGGGGCGGCATACCCGCGTCACCGATTTGGAACAACCGGTGTTTGCCTGGAAGTGACCATGGTAAACGGCGCGTTAACGTGACGGTTACCGGGTGCCTGCTAAGAGGGCAGCATGCATCAATCGATTCGAAACAAGCTGGCGCTGGTTCCATTCGCGCTCGTCCTGATCTCACCCGCCGCGCGCGGCGCTGAAGCCGACGCGCTTTCGCCGGCGATTCGCAATGCCAACGCCCAGCTGCTCTCGCAGTTTTTCGCGCAGGGCGGGGCCTCGCCCGCCGTGCTCGAATATCGCCGCAAGCTCGCGGAATATCAGGCCGCGCGCGCTGCCTTCGACGCCGAGGCCGGCGCTTACTGGAGTCAGATCTCCGAGAAGCGGAAGGGCCGCAACGCCAAGCGGCGGGGCGGCCAGCAGGTCACGCTCGACGATTACGTGCTGGAGCATCCGCCGCTCTATAGCGGGCCGAAGCGGCCGGTAAACCCCGAGCCGGATGAGACGCCCGAGCGCCCCGCCCGAAGGCCCATTCCGGTGGTCGCCGATTTCCTGCGCGCGGCGCAGGAGCTCTACCAGTTCACGCCGCAGCGCCCGACCAGCGAACTCGAGTTCAAGCGCGCCTATGCGCGCTACGCGCTGGCCAACGGCTTGACACGCGAGCAGGCGGTGCGGGTCTATTCGTTCGAGACCGGCGGCACCGGCAGTTACGACGTGCAGGCGGGCATCGAGCACGGCGGCAAGCGCGCGATCTCGACCGCGATGGGCTACAACCAGCTGCTGACCACCAACAGCGTCGAACTGCTGGCCGAGCAGGGCCATGAACTCATCCGCGCGCTTTCGGAGAAGGTGGCGCGGACATCAGGCCCGGCGCGGCATGCGCTCGAGCACAAGCTCACTGTCCTGAAGAAAATGGTGGCGCATGCGAAGTCGGTGCCCGACACCTGGTCGGAGCACGAGAAGATCGGCAACACCCCGCAGGGCTGGGCCATGCATGCGATGGTGCTCGACATCGACATCGGCCCGATGCTGCAGACCCACAAGCTGCTGACCTCCGTGCTGTTCGCACGTGCCAAGGGCCACACCCGACCGCTCTCCGCGGCCGAGCTCGAGATGATGAACCTCACCGGCGACGGCACCGGTCTCGACATGGTGACGATGCCGCAGGCGATGCGCGAGCGGGTGCCGACCTCGAATTTCTTCCAGCGCGGCGGCTATGAGCGCAACCCGGTCGCGATCCGCCACAATACGGTGGCCAAGCTGCTCGCCGTGACCGACGAGCGGATGGACTCGAACAGCAGCAAAGCTGGCGCGCGGGAGCTCGCGGGGGCGTTTTAACCCTTCTTCCCGCCGCACCCTTCAATCGCAACGGCCTCCGGGATGCTGGATCGTCCGGCCCAGTGCGCAATTGCGCACAAGGCGGGACGATGTCACCGCGTGCGAGGCAGCGCGGTCGGCCGCGTGGTCAAGACGCTACTGGTCCGGCCCGAACTTGAATTTGCCGTCGCCCTCCAGATAAGGGCCGCTCCGCATGTAGAGCTGGCCGTTCTGGCCGATGAAGAACAGCGTGCCTTTCGGCACCTTCTTGGCACCCTTCAGGAGTTCGCCGGCGTTGCTGGTGCCCATCTTGTAGGAAAAGGTCTTGCCGTCCCTGTCATAGGCATAGCCCATGTCGGACTTGAGCTCCCAGGGCGTCGCGCCGGTTTGCGCCAATGCGGGCCCTGTGCATGCGCCGAGCACGGCTACGATTGCAAATGGCTTGATTGGAAATGCCGTCATCCCATCCTCCCACGGTCGGGACATTCGAAGCTTGAACAAATCACGAACGATGTGTCCGGGTCAATTCGCGAAAGCGCCGCAGCGCATCACGACTTGCCCAGCAGCTTGTGATTTTCCCTTCGTCCCCTCGCGACTATGTTCCGCTTTCCGTCTAGAACGCAACTCGACAAAATTATCGGTAGGGATGATTCGGATGCGCCATGTGATCAAGCTTTGCTGGGCTGCTGCATTGTCGCTGACGGCGCTGGCGCCGGCGGCTCGGGCCGACGATTACCAGCTCAGCCACAACCAGCGCATTTCGTGCAGCCGCGGCCTTGCCCCCGGCAAGCTGAACACGGCGACCTGCAAGTCCTATACCTATCTTTTCAACACCAAGACCTCGGAATATTTCCGCTGCCAAGTCTCCCTGGCGCTGACCCGCGACAACAAGGAGGTCATCAACGTCCAGACCGACGGCGGCTGCACCAAGAAGCCGCGGATATTCGAGACTGACGGCAAATATGATTTCGACGCGACCGAGACCGAGCCGCCGAACACCAATTCGTTCTTCGGTCCCGGCGGCTATTCGGTCTGGGCCGCCGACGTCGGCGCGCAGAAAATCCGCGGCTGCATCACCATCTCCTCCGGCCTCGGCTCCGACATCTCGAAGTGCCTGGACATGACGTTCCAGTGAGGACGCGCTGGACGCAATCGTCCTCGCAGACGGTGAACTCCCGCCCCGCAAGCTAGCGGGGGAGGGTTGGGGAGATTGCGGGAGGGGTGCCCCGCCTTTCCTGACTGCGCCACCTCGCCGCACCCACCGGTTCCCGTCGAGCTGGATCGGCCGTTCGCCGCAGTCCTGTTTTGCCTTTTGGATGGGTTGACCCGCACCCCTCATCCGGCCAATTTCGCGACCGGTTTGGGGAGAACAACAACCATGAAACGGACGATCTTCGGCGTGGCCGCGGCTCTTGCTCTGGCGGCGTCGGTGCCTTGCGCACAGGCTCAATCCTTCATCAATGTGCTGACTGGCGGCACCTCCGGCGTGTACTATCCGCTCGGGGTCGCGATCGGAAAGATCTATGGCGACAAGATTCCGAACGTGAAGACGCAGGTTCAGGCCACCAAGGCCTCGGTCGAGAATCTCATCCTGCTGCAGCAGGGGCGCGGCGAACTGGCGTTCACGCTGGGCGATTCGCTGAAAGCCGCCTGGAACGGCGAGGAGGAGGCCGGCTTCAAGACCAAGCTCGACAAGCTCAGGACCATCGGTGCGATCTATCCGAACTACATCCAGATCGTCGCGACCGCCGACAGCGGCATCAAGACGCTCGCCGACCTCAAGGGCAAGAGCTTGTCGGTCGGTGCGCCGAAGTCGGGGACCGAACTGAACTCGCGTGCGATCCTCGCCGCCGCCGGCATGAGCTACAAGGATCTCGGCAAGGTCGAATATCTGCCCTTCGCCGAATCCGTCGACCTCATGAAGAACCGGCAGCTCAACGCCACGCTGCAATCGGCCGGGCTCGGGGTCGCTTCGCTGAAGGATCTCTCGACCTCCAGCCCGATCACCGTGGTCTCGGTTCCCAAGGAGACCGTCGATAAGATCGGGCCGCCCTTCGTCTCCGCGATCATTCCGGCCAACACCTATGCCGGTCAGGACAAGGATGTGCCGACTGCGGCCGTGATCAACTATCTCGTCACGAGCTCCGCCGTGTCGGACGATCTCGCCTATCAGATGACCAAGCTGGTCTACGAGTCGCTCCCCGAACTCGTCAACGCGCATGCGGCCGGCAAGGAGATCAAGCTCGAGACCGCAGCCAATGGCAGCCCGGTTCCGCTGCATCCCGGCGCGATCCGCTATTACAAGGAAAAGGGACTGATCAAGTAATTCTCCACTGTCATTCCGGGGCGCCCGCAGGGCGAACCCGGAATCTCGAGATTCCGGGCTCGATGCTTCGCATCGCCCCGGAATGACGGAGAACACGCAAATGCCCGGGCCGTCTGCGCGAAGACGCGCTTCTGCCCGGGCATGACGATTTCAGGGCACGGGGAAATATCGATGTCGCAGGCAGAGGCCGCCACCCAGGCCCCCATCAAGGTTGAGTTCGACAATTTCGAGCACGGGTTTCCGGAAGGCTTCGGCCCGGGCTGGTGGGGACTGCTCGCCTACTGGATCGGAATCGCCTTTGCGACCTTCCAGCTCTATGTCGCCGCCTTCAACTATCTGCCGAGCCAGGTGGTGCGCGGCGTCCATGTCGGCTTCCTCGTTCTGCTCACCTTCGGACTGATTGCCAACTTCACCGCAAAGAGCGGATTCGGCCGTGCGCTCGGCTGGGTGATCGGCGCTGCCGGCTTCTTCTGCGGCCTTTACCAATGGATTTTCTACGCTGACCTGATCGCCCGCGACGGCGATCCGACCCGGCTCGATCTCGTGGTCGGCACGGTGCTCGCGGTGCTGATCTTCGAGGGCACGCGGCGCCTGATGGGCGCGGCGCTGCCGCTGATGTGCGGCGCATGCCTCCTCTACTGGTTCTTCGGGCAGTATCTGCCGTCGCCGCTCAACCATCGCGGCTATGATTTCGACCAGATCGTCACACATCTGTCGTTCGGGACCGAGGGCTTCTACGGCGTGCCGATCTACGTCTCGGCGACCTACATCTTCCTGTTCATCCTGTTCGGCTCGTTCCTGGAGCGCGCCGGCATGATCCAGCTCTTCACCGACGTCTCGCTCGGCCTGTTCGGCCGCACGCGTGGGGGACCTGCCAAGGTCGCGGTGTTTGCCTCGGGCATGATGGGCACGATTTCAGGCTCGGGCGTCGCCAACGTCGTTACCGTCGGGCAGTTCACGATTCCCTTGATGATCAGGTTCGGCTACCGCCGCGCGTTTGCGGCGGGCGTGGAGGCGACAGCGTCGATGGGCGGCCAGATCATGCCGCCGGTGATGGGCGCGGTCGCCTTCATCATGGCCGAGACGCTGGGCGTTCAGTACTCGGAGATCGTCAAGGCGGCGGCGATCCCTGCGATCCTGTATTTCGCGTCGGCCTTCTGGATGGTGCATCTGGAAGCCGGCAAGCACGGCCTCGTCGGCATGAAGCGCTCGGAAATCCCGAGCGCCTGGAAAGCGCTGGTGACGCGCTGGTACCTCGTGCTGCCGCTCGCAGCCCTCGTCTACATGCTGTTCGAGGGCTTCACGCCACTCTATGCCGGCAGCATGGGGCTCGCGCTGACCGTGACGCTGATCCTTGGCACCGCCATCACGGTCGGCGTCTCCGCGACGGCGATTCGCTACGTCTTCTGGATCGGGCTCGCGCTCGTGGTCGCCGCGCTGTCGCGCGACGGCTTGCAGATCGTGCCGGTCGCAACCGTCGTGGTCGGCCTGATCGTGATCACGGCTTTCGTCCGCGGCGGCTTTGCGGCCTTGCGCGCCTGTCGCGATGCGCTGGCCGAGAGCGCGAAATCTGCCATCACCGTCGGCATGGCCTGCGCCATCGTGGGCGTCATCATCGGCATGATGTCGCAGACCGGCGTCGGTACCATCTTCGGTGGCTGGGTGATCGGGCTCGGCGAGAAGAGCCTGTTCCTGGCGCTGGTCATGACCATGCTGCTGTCGATCCTGCTCGGCACCGGCATCCCGACCATCCCGACCTACATCATAACCGCCGCGCTCGCCGCGCCGGCGCTCGCGAAACTCGGCGTGCCCCTGATCGCAAGCCACATGTTCGCGTTCTACTACGGCATCATGGCCGATCTGTCCCCGCCGGTGGCGCTCGCCGCGCTCGCGGCGGCGCCGATCGCCAAGGAGAATCCGGACAAGATCGGCTGGGAGGCGATGCGCATCGCACTCGCCGGCTACGTCATCCCGTTCATCTTCGTCTATTCGCCGGCATTGATGCTCCAGGCCGGCGATCCCATGGAGGCCAAGCTCGGCTTCTACGGCGCGGTGGCGCTGGCGAGCTTGAAGGCGCTGGTGGCGATCGGCCTGTTCGGCATGGTTGCGATCGGCTTCCTGTTCACGCGAATGACGCTGATCGAGCGCTTGGTCGCGCTCGGCGCCGCGTTCTGCCTGCTCGGCGAATTCCCGTTCAGCGACACCGCCGGCTTCGTGCTCGCTGCGGCGCTGGTGCTGTGGCAATGGCGGCAGCGTCCGCCGACAGCGGTCGAGGCGGTGTGAGCCTCTGCTTCGCAACGGCATCAGGCGTGAAGGCGCTGGCGCTGTCCGCTTTCACGCTGGCCTGGACGCATTCGATCGCGAAGGTCGAATGGCAGGAAGACTGGCACGTGACACCGGCCGGCCTCGAGCTGGTGCAGGCCCGCGTCAAGGGCACCGGCCCCGGCATGGAGCCGCCGCCCGAGGCGCGGCTCGTCGACGGCTGGTTTCAATGGCGGCCGGGGCGCTCGCCGATGCACGAGGTCGTGCTTGGTAACTCGGGCGCTGCCGGTGAATGGCGGCTATGCCATGATGGGGCGTGCCACACGTTGTCCGAGATTGTCGGACACCCCATTGGTGCTAACGTCACGACGATGAAGATCTGCAACGATCCGTAGCCCGGATGAGCGAAGCGACATCCGGGAACGGCGGCCCCGGATGTCGCTTCGCTCATCCGGGCTACAAAAAAGCGGGAGACACACGATGGATCGGCTCAAGGGCAAGGTTGCGATGGTGGTGGGTGCCGGCTCGATCGGACCGGGCTGGGGCAACGGCAAAGCGACCGCGGCGACGTTCGCGCGCGAGGGCGCGCAGGTGTTCTGTGTCGATCGCAACGGTGCTGCGGCGGAAGAGACCGCGAAGATCATCACCGACGAAGGCGGCAAGGCGACGGCGTTCACAGCCGACGTCGCGCGGCCTGCCGAGATCGAGGCGATGGTCGCAGCGTGCCTGAAGGCCTATGGCCGCATCGACGTGCTCGACAACAATGTCGGCATCGCCGAGATGGGCAGCGTGGTCGAGGTGAGCGAGGAGAGCTGGGACCGCGTCTTCAGCGTCAACCTCAAGAGCGCCTATCTCGCCATGAAGCACGTCATCCCCGTCATGGTGAAGCAGGGCGGCGGCTCGATCATCAACATCTCCTCGATCGCCTCGATCCGCCACATGGGAATCTCCTACGTCACCTATGGCACCTCGAAGGCGGCGATGAACATGATGACACGCACCACGGCGGTCGAGTTCGCACGGCATCATGTGCGGGTGAACGCGATCCTGCCGGGCTTGATGAAGACGCCGATGGTCGAACATTCAGCGGGGCTTGCCGCCAGCTACGCCAGCGGCGACGTCGAGGAGATGTGGCGCAAGCGTGATGCGCAGGTGCCGATGGGCCACATGGGTGACGCCTGGGACGTGGCGAATGCGGCGCTGTTCCTGGCGTCGGACGATTCGAAATACGTGACGGGGATCGAGCTCGTGGTCGACGGCGGAATCACGTGCAAGGCGGGGGCGTAAGCGCCTCTTACTCCGCTGTCGTCCCGGATCGGCGCTCCGCTTGTCCGGGACACAGCGGTGATTACTGCGCCAGCGCCAGGATGCCGCCGGCGAACGCATGCCACGCGGCGCTCTCGCTGACCGGCCAGTTCAGCACCTTCACTGCCAAAAGCGCGAGCGTGCCGTAGAGGTAGACCGGATGCACGCGGCCTTCGGTGCGCCAGTCGCGCACCATGGCGATGACCAGCAGAAGGGAGGCGACAACAGCCGGCGCAATCGTCGCCGGCACCGGCGGCGGGCCGGGCGGTCCTGATGGTGCGAGGAAGGTCATGAACCAGCGCGCGATCGCGGCATCCAGAATCGAGACCGCCGCGAGCAGCATCAGGCGCCTGTGAATCTCGGGCCTGCGCGTGTTCATGATCGCCAAGACGAACACGACGGCGAAGAACGCGATTCCGCTCATCGGCACGATCGAGAAGCCGATGCCAGCGTCCTTCTGTCCGAGTGCGGCGGCATGCTGCATCACGTGCACGGAGGCGAGGAAGCCGAAAATCGTCATCGCGGTCGCGAGCGATACCCCGGCAATTCCGAGCGAACGGTGGTTGACCACGCGGCCCGAGGCCGCGAGCCAGGTCTGTAGCACGAAATAAAGTGACCATGTGAAGAACAACAGTCCGTGAAAATGAATCACCGGACTTGCGGACAATGTCCGCTGCGCGAGCGGCACCCAATAGGTCGGTGCGAAGCCGAGGAAGGCGGTGGCCGCGCAGGCCAGAGCCATGTGGAAATAGAAATATCGTGCTGGCGACGCCTCACGCGCGCGTACACGACGGTCATCGATCAGAGTGGTCATGAGGGGTGAGTCTGGGGAAGGGCGGTTTGGTTCAAGCCCGATTGCCGCCCCGGATCGGCCGCGCGCCTTTGGGCGCTTGCCCGGGACGACCGCGAGGCTGTCGGCTCATCCCCCCGCGCTCAATTCCGCGCGATCGAGCTCTTCCTCGAGCCGGTGGAATGCGTCGTCGCCGATCACCTCGGTGGCGCGGAGATCGAAGATCGATTTGCGCGCGGCCTCGATCGCACGGCGGCGCAGGGGATCGGCGGGTAATTCGCCATTGGCAATGCCGCCGTTCGGGTCGGTCTCGGCCTGCATCAGGATGGCACGGTATTCCAGCCGAAGGATTTCCGCTTCCTCCGACGGATCGCTGTCGATGGCGCCGAGCGCGGCGCGATAGGCCACGGCCCGCCCGCGGGCGACTTCGACGCCGACCGGATCATCGTCCTCGAGATTGAAGGCGAGGATTAGCGGCCGCAGCGTCAGGCCTTGGATCACCAGCGAACCCAGCACCACCGCAAACGCGATGAAGACGATGAAGTCGCGATAGGGAAAATTCTCAGGCAGGGCAAAGGCGGCGGCGAGCGTGACGAGGCCGCGCATGCCGCACCATGAGATGATGAGTCCGCCCTTCGCCGAGGCGACCTGCTTCGGATCCTTCGGATGGTAGATCCCTTGCGCGACCAGCGCGCGCAGCGTCGCGCGGTAGAACGTCACCCAGAACAGCCGCACCAGCACCACGGTGAGCAGGATCCAGGCCGCACCCACGCAATATTCCCAACGGACATCCGCGTCGAGCCGCGTCCAGATCGGGCGCATCTGCATGCCGATCAGCATGAAGGCGAGCACGTTGAGCACGAACACCATCGTCTCCCAGACCGCATAGGACGGCACCCGCAGCCGCGCCGGGATGCGCGCCGGCGCGGTTCGTGCGACCGTGATGGCGTAGACCACGATGGTGAGGATGCCGGAGAGGCCGAGATGCTCGGCGGCGATCCAGACCATGAAAGTGGTGGTGAACTGTACGATGATGGCGCTCGGCGCTTCCGTCACCCGCTCCATGAACAGCGGAATGATGCGACCAGCTGCGAGACCTGCGACGACGCTGCCGACCAGGGCCAGCGCCATGGTCGGCGCGACCTGGCTCCATGTCAGATGCTCGGTGGCGACCGCGCCGACGGCAATGCGATAGATCAGAAGGGCGCTCGCGTCGTTGAGCAGGCTCTCGCCCTCCAGCACCTTGACCATGCGGTGGGGCAGCTTCACCTGGCTCAGGATGGCGACTGCCGCCGCGGCATCCGGCGGCGCCACGATCGCGCCGAGTGCGACCGCGGCGGCCCAGGGCATGTCGGGCATCAGCAGGTGCGCGACATAGGCCACGCCGGCCGTGGTCAGGCCGACCGCGGCGACGACCAGGGTCGAGACGGGAACCCAGTTGTTGCGGAGATCGCGCAGCGAGGTGTCGAAAGCGGCGTCGAGCAGGACCGGTGCGACAAAAAGGGCCAGCGCCAAGTCGGGTTCAAGCGCCCAGGACGGACTCGACGGCACGAAGGCAATCAGAGCGCCGCCGATGGCGAGAAAGGTCGGGTAGGGGACCTTGATCCGCCGCGCCAACGCCGATAAGGCAACGGCGCCGAGCAGAAGCGCGATGATCCATTCGAATGTCGACACGTTGATCCCCGAAGCCGATCTGAACGGCGCCACGAGCTGGCACCAATCTGGCCGTATGATGGATAGTACGGTCCCAAGGCAAGACATCAAAAGAAAACCCTGAGACCTTCCAACGGCAACGAGCATGCGTCTTCCCATTCACCTGTTCGGCGCCGGGCTGTTGCTCTACGCAACCTCGCTCGCCCCGGCCGATGCTGCGACCGGCGGCGAGCCGGTTGCCGTGACGGAGGTCGATCTCGCGCCCTGTCTCGCGGCAACCGCTGCCGATGACATGGACAAGGCTGCCACTGCCTGCGCTGCCCTGATCGACAATGAGAAGACGGCGAAGGAGGATCTTATCAAGGCGCTGATCGCGCGCGGCGCGCTCTATGCGCGGCACGATCAGGTCGACCGTGCCATCGCCGACGATAGCCGTGCTCTTGAGCTCGATCCGGGACTTGCGGATATCTTCAACGCGCGTGGCGAGCTCTGGCTGAAGAAGGGCGACAAGCCCAAGGCGGTGCAGGATTTCGGCGCAGCCCTCAGGATCGATCCGAACCACGAGAAGGCCAAGGCCAATCACAAGGCGATGGCGCGCGAGCTCGAGCGGATGGGAGCGCAGATGGCGGTCGCCGGCAAGCCCAGCTTCAATTGCGCGCGAGCGCGTCGTGCGGTGGAAAGGGCGATCTGCGGCAATCGCGAGCTCGCCGATCTCGATCGCGAGGTCTTCGCCTCCAATGCCCGTGCGGTCCGCCTGGCGCGCAATGCGGGCGAGGCCAAAGCGCTGCAGCGCGAGCAGGATGAATTCATCGCCCGCCGCAACGCTGATTTCGGCCGGCCGGGCTATGACCTCAAGAAGGCGATGCGGGAGCGCTTGCAAAGGCTGAACGGGGTGGACGGATACTGATGGGCCTTCGCCGAAGGCAAGCCCCGGACATGAGGGCTGGAGGTGCCGAATTGAACCCATCCCTCGCCAGGTGCGACAACGGAGAGAACCCGACGTCACGGAGCCCTATGTCATGTGCGGCACTCGAGCCCCCGCGCAAGCGCTTTCGCCTGCCAAATTCCCGCTTCGCGCCTTCTTCCTCGGTGCGGCAATGGGCCTTGTTCTCGCTTCCCCGGCCTCGGCGAGCGCCCAGTGCGTGCTGGGCAGCAAGGCTGCTCCGGCCGAATTGATCCCGGCGTGCAGCGCCATCATCGACGAGACCGCAAATCCAGCCTCCGATCGTAGCGCAGCCCTCGTCGTCCGCGCCGAGGCCAATGCGCGAACCCTTGGAGGCCAGTCACAGGCGCTGCGCGATCTGGACCGCGCCATCGCGCTCGACGGTAAGAACTCAAAGGCCTGGCGCCTGCGCGGCGACCTCCTGCGCGAAGCCGGCGGCGATCTCAACCGCGCTGCGGCCGATTTGACCAAGGCGATCGAACTCGATCCGCAGGATGCGGAGGCTTACGAGTCGCGCGGCGTGGTCTACACTAATCAGCGCCGGCTCGATCGCGCCCTTGCCGATTACGACCAGGCCATCAAGCTGAAGCCGGACGATGCGCAAGCCTGGTCTGACCGCGGCGTTGCCTACTATCTCGGCGGCGACAACGAGAACGCGATCAGGAATTTTGACGAGGCGCTGCGGCTCGACCCCAACCGGCCGCGCACCTACACCAATCGCGGCGCGGCCCGGAAGAAGCTCGGCCAGCACGACAAGTCCGTCGCCGATAACACCGAGGCCATCAGGCTCGACCCGAAACAGCCGGAGTATTACGACAATCGGGGCCTCGCCCATGCCGCGATGGGCGAGTACGACAAGGCCATCGCCGATTACGACGCAGCGATCCGGCGTGAGCGGCGCGCCAACTTCCTGACCAACCGCGGCGATGCCTACCAGTTCAAGGGCGAACTCGGGGCTGCGCTGAGCGACTATGATGCCGCGCTCGAGCTCGATCCGAATTTTGCGAAGACCTACAACAACCGCGCCGTGCTCTACAAGAAGATGGGCGAGCGCAAGAAGGCGCTGGCGGACTACGAGACGGCGCTGAAGCTTGATCCGGGCAATGAGAATGCAGCCAACGGCCGCCGCGCCATGATCGCCGAGATCGCGAAGTTCGGTGCCGAGCCGCTGCGTCCGCTGAATGCGGCTTCCGGCAATGGCCCGTCGTTCGATTGCGCGACGGCGAAGCGCGAGGTCGAGAAGGTGATCTGCGCCGATCCACAGCTCGGCGTGCTCGACCGCCAGATCGCCGAGGCCTACGAGCGCGCGCTGAAGCTGGCGAACAAGCGCTCCGCCGGCGATTTGCGCGGGACCCAGCGCGATTTCCTCGCCACGCGCAACGCCAGCTTCGGCCGCCCCGACTGTGATCTGAAGAAGATCATGCAGCAGCGGTTGCAGAAGCTGAACGCGATGGAAAGCTAAGAAGCGTTCCGCACTCGTGGTCTCTCCCGCCTGCGGGGAGAGCCCAACTGCCACCGTCCTTTCGAATGGCCCCACATCCCGCAAGCGGGCCGAGGGAGCGTGCTGCCCCGCGGTGTCAGCTGTGTCTTCCCCGAAAAGCCCATCCTTTTGAGCTTGAACCGGGGCCCGTTCCCGCGAAAATAGGCCCACAACAAGGCCGGCAATTGATCCTGGTCATGGCGGGACGCCTGTCCTGCCACAAGGGTCAAGGGCAGGCGAATAAAGGTACGGGAGTGCGGGTATGAACGTCCAGGGAAACGTTGACGGGAAAAGCCGTTATCATGAGGTCCATGCGCGCTCGCTGGCCGATCCCGAGGGTTTCTGGGCCGAGGCGGCGAAGGAGATCGACTGGATCGAGCCTGCGAGGAAGATCTTCGATCCCTCGCAAGGAACCTACGGCCGCTGGTTTGTCGGCGGCGTCGTCAACACCTGCTACAACGCGCTCGACCGCCACGTCGAACGCGGCCGCGCCGACCAGGTCGCGCTGATCCATGATTCGCCGCTGACCAATTCGGTCACCAAACTCACCTATGCCGAGCTGCTGAGCGAGGTCGAGGCGCTCGCCGCCGTCATGCAGGACTTCGGCGTCGCCAAGGGCGACCGCGTGATCCTCTATATGCCGATGGTGCCGGAGGCGGTGGTCGCGATGCTCGCCTGCGCGCGGCTCGGCGCGGTCCACTCCGTGGTGTTCGGCGGCTTTGCCGCGAAAGAGCTCGCCACACGGATCGACGACGCGCAGCCGAAGCTGATCCTCTCCGCAAGCTGTGGCATCGAGCCCGGCCGCATCGTGCAGTACAAGCCGTTGCTCGACGAGGCGATCAGGCTTGCCGGCAGCAAGCCGAAGGCCTGCATCGTGCTGCAGCGTCCGCAGCTCACCTGCGAGATGACGCCAAGTCGCGACTACGACTGGGCGAGCCTGCGCCGCAAGGCGCTGAATGACGGCAAGAAAGCTCCTTGCGTGCCTGTCGCTGCGACCGATCCGCTCTACATTCTCTACACGTCGGGCACCACGGGGATTCCCAAGGGCGTCGTGCGCGACAATGGCGGGCACCTCGTCGCGGTGAAATGGTCGATGTTCAACCTCTACGGCGTCAAGCCGGGCGAGGTGTGGTGGTGCGGCTCCGACATCGGCTGGGTGGTCGGCCACAGCTATATCGTCTACGGCCCGCTGCTTCATGGCGCGACCACGATCATGTATGAGGGCAAGCCGGTCGGCACGCCCGATGCCGGCGCATTCTGGCGCGTGATCTCCGAGCACAAGGCGGTGGCGTTGTTTACCGCGCCGACGGCGTTCCGCGCCATCCGGAAGGAAGATCCTGAGGGCAAGTTCATCCGGCAATATGATCTGTCGAAATTCCGCACGTTGTTCCTCGCCGGCGAGCGCGCCGATCCGCCGACGGTGGAATGGGCGGAGCAGCAGTTGAAGGTGCCGGTGATCGATCATTGGTGGCAGACCGAGACCGGCTGGTGCATCGCCGGCAATCCGGTCGGGCTCGGCATGTTGCCGGTGAAGCACGGCTCGCCGACTGTGCCGATGCCGGGCTACCAGGTCGACGTGGTCGATGAAGCGGCAAAGCCGGTCGGCCCCAACACCATGGGCTCGATCGTCATCAGGCTGCCGATGCCGCCCGGCTGCTTGCCGACGCTGTGGAATCAGGACGAGCGCTTCAAGGAGGCTTACCTCAGCGAATTCCCCGGCTACTACAAAACCTCTGACGCCGGCTACAAGGACGAGGACGGCTATGTCTTCGTCATGGGCCGCACCGACGACATCATCAACGTCGCCGGTCATCGGCTCTCCACCGGCGGCATGGAGGAGATTTTGGCCTCGCATCCGGATGTCGCCGAATGCGCCGTGCTCGGCGTCAAGGACGCGATCAAGGGCGAGGTGCCCTGCGGTTTCCTGGTGCTGAAGGCGGGCGTGACGCGCGCGCCCGCCGCGATCGAGAAGGAGATCGTCGCACTGGTCCGCGACAAGCTCGGCCCGGTCGCCGCCTTCAAGCTCGCGATCACCGTCGGCCGCCTGCCCAAGACGCGCTCCGGAAAGATCCTGCGCGGCACCATCAAGAAGATCGCCGACGGCGAGTCCTGGACCATGCCGGCGACGATCGAGGATCCCAAGGCGCTCGACGAGATTGGAGAGGCGTTGAAGGGGCGGGTGTGACGGTCCCGATGGGGCTTGAATAGGCCGTATTTTTCCGCTCAACCCTCACCTGAGGAGCGCGCCCTGCGCGCGTCTCGAAGGATGAAAGGCCCGCTGCTGCTGCATCCGGGCCGGCATGGCTCGAGACGCCCGCTGCGCGGGCTCCTCACCATGAGGACGGAAGTGCTGCTATGAATTCGAAGTCGTTTCTTGCGATTGTGTTTGCGGGCCTCATGCTCTCCGCCTGCTCCGCGCGCTACCAGACGCCGGTGGCGGTGGGCGGCGACGACGATGACGCGGTCTGCCAGAGCCGGGGCTATGCGCAGGGCTCGCCGGAATACGTGGCCTGCCGCAAGGACCGCGACGTCCAGCGCAATGCCGCCACTGCCCGCGCCGACCGCCGCCAGCGCGACCTCGGCGAGTACATGCTGAACCATCCCGAGCGGCCGTGATGTGCGGCGCGGCACTATGATTCCGTGCCACACGCCTCGCATTCGCGCTTTTCGTGACACATCTGCAACGCCGCGACCAAATCGTGGCGCGCCTGTCCTGATTTGATCGGCGTCAAATCCTTCGCCATCCCCTTTCTGCTCTGACGCTGATGTCGCGCAACGATGCGCGCGAGAGATGGCTGAAGGGGATTGAAATGCAGAGAACGACGAGAAACCTGGCGCGGCTCGCCACGATTGGCGCGATGCTCGTGGGCACTTTTGCCTCGGCGCAGGCAGCCGATTTGCCGGTCTACAAGAAGGCGCCGCCGCCGGTGGAGGCGTTCAATCCCTGGATGGTGCGCCTGCGGGTGCTCGGCGTGCTGCCTGATGGCGGCAGCAGCGTGAACGTGGCGGGCGCGCCCTCGCTCTCGTCGCCGAATTCCGGCCTCTCGATCAGCGATCAGGTCGTCCCCGAACTCGACATCAGCTATTTCTTCACCAAGAACATCGCGGCCGAGCTGATCCTCGGCGTGACCAGGCACTCGATCAACGGCACCGGCTCGCTGGCGAACCTGCCGATCGGCAAGACCACGCTGTTGCCGCCGACGCTGACGCTGCAATATCACTTCGACAATTTCGGCGCGTTCAAGCCCTATATCGGCGCCGGCGTGAACTACACGGTGTTCTTCAACAACTCCGCTGCGAATACGCCGGCAGCGATTGTCGGCCCGCCCGCGATCGTCGCCACCACCACCAACCTGCACGTCAGCAACGCATGGGGCGGTGCCGTCCAGTTCGGCTTCGACTACATGATCGACCGGCACTGGGGTTTCAACGTCGACGTCAAGAAGCTCTGGCTGCGTCCGAACTACTCGGCGACCGTTTCCGGCCTGCCGGTCACCGGCACCGCGCATATCGATCCGTGGCTGGTCGGCGCGGGTGTGACGTACAAGTTCTGAGCGCTCACCAGGAGAGCGCCGACCCGCATCGGGGGTGGGGCGCACAAACGAAACGCGGCGGGTTTTCCCGCCGCGTTTTTGCATTCGGACGCAGACGAAGGCGAGCTTACTCCTCCTCTTCGTCCTGCTTCTTGCCACCGAGCGTCTTCAGCTTGGCGAATACGGCGTCGACATTGAGATCGTCGCCGGACTTCTCCGCCGGCTCGTACTCGTCCTTGCGCGTGGTCTCGGACGCCGGCAGCAGGGTGGCGCCGCCATAGGCTGCGTCGATCGGCTTTTCCTTGGCCGCGCGCTGCACTTCGAAATCGAGTTCGATCTGCGAGCACAGGCCGAGGGTGACGGGGTCGATCGGGGTCAGGGACGAGGTGTTCCAATGGGTGCGGTCGCGCACGCTCGCGATCGTGCTCTTGGTGGTGCCGACCAGGCGCATGATCTGGGCGTCCTTGAGTTCCGGATGGTTGCGCAGCAGCCAGAGGATGGCGCTCGGGCGCTCGTGGCGGCGCGAGACCGGGGTATAACGTGGCCCCTTGCGCTTGGGCTGGGGCGGCAGCACCACCTTGCTCTCCTGGAGGCGGAGCCGGTAATCCGGGTTCTTCTCACCCTTCTCGATCTCCTCGCGGGTCAGCTGGCCGTTGGAGAGGGGATCCATGCCCTTGATGCCCTGGGCAGCGTCA
This sequence comes from Bradyrhizobium cedriense, assembly GCF_054602315.1. Taxonomy (NCBI): domain Bacteria; kingdom Pseudomonadati; phylum Pseudomonadota; class Alphaproteobacteria; order Hyphomicrobiales; family Nitrobacteraceae; genus Bradyrhizobium; species Bradyrhizobium cedriense. The sequence goes on from NZ_JBTSWB010000004.1 coordinate 848,903, forward strand.
CCGTCGGCGATCGCGCGCACCTCGAGGGGGTGCATCTTGGTGAAATCGGCGACCTGGTCGAAGGTCAGCGCGGTGTTGTCGAGTAGCCAGACGGCGGTCGCCTTGGGCATCAGAGGTGCGTTGCTCATGGCAAATCTCCTTTGTGCTTCGCCCACCCCTCTGGAGGCGAAACCGGTGGTCATCAGCGATGACAGGGAATTCGCGCTATATAATCCGGGAGGGGTCAGCCATGCAATGGTTCTGCTATAGATAGTGCCTTGACACCGCCCGAAAGGGGGCCCAATTCCCTTCGAACCGGTGTAAGGTTCAAGCCGACGGTATTAAGCCCTATTCCATCCCATCGACCGCCCCCCGCCAGAAGGCGAAACGGGTGATTCGGTCCCGAGATCGCTCAATGTCAGCCAAGCCAGACCTCAAGATCGTGCTTTGTTCTCCCCGTGGCTTTTGTGCCGGGGTGGTCCGGGCGATCGACACCGTGGAGCGGGCGCTCGATAAATACGGCGCCCCCGTCTATGTTCGCCATGAGATTGTGCACAACAAATACGTCGTCGACGGGTTGAAGAAGAAGGGCGCCATCTTCGTCGAGGAGCTCGCGGAAATACCGGAAAATACCACCGCCCCGGTGGTGTTCTCGGCCCACGGCGTGCCGAAGTCGGTCCCGGCAGATGCCCAGTCCCGCAACCTGTTCTCGCTGGATGCGACCTGCCCGCTGGTCACCAAGGTGCACCGCGAGGCTGCGATCCATTTCAAGCGCGGCCGCGAGATCTTCCTGATCGGCCACTCCCATCATCCCGAGGTGGTCGGCACGCTCGGCCAGCTTCCGCCCGGCGCCGTGACCCTGATCGAGACCGCCGAGGACGCCAAGACCATCACGCCGAAGGATCCGAACAACCTCGCCTTCGTGACCCAGACCACGCTGTCGATCGACGACACCGCGGAGATCGTGGCGTTGCTCAAGGAGCGCTTCCCGAACATCAACGGTCCGCACAAGGAAGACATCTGCTACGCCACCACCAACCGCCAGCTCGCGGTGAAGAAGGTGGCGCCGGTGGTGGACGCCCTGATCGTGGTCGGTGCGCCGAACTCGTCGAACTCGCAGCGTCTGCGCGAGGTTGCCGAGCGCGAGGGCTGCAAGATCGCGGTGCTGGCGCAACGTGCCACCGACATCGACTGGACCAGGTTCGGCAACATCAGCAGCCTCGGCATTACGGCAGGCGCGTCCGCGCCGGAAGTGATCGTCGAGGAGATCATGGACGCCTTCGCCGAGCGCTATACGTTGCACGTGGAGACGGTCTCGGCCGCGGAGGAGAACGAGTTCTTCCCGCTGCCGCGTCAGGTGCGCCCCGAAGCTGCCGCCGAGTAGACCTCTATGGCGGTCTACACCGACGTCGCCGCCGACGAGCTAGCGGATTTCCTGAAACAGTACGATCTCGGCGAATTGCTCTCCTACAAGGGCATCGCCGAGGGCGTCGAGAACACCAACTTCCTGCTGCACACCGGCAAGGGCTCGTTCATCCTCACGCTCTATGAAAAGCGTGTGGCGAAGAACGATCTGCCGTTCTTCCTCGCGCTGATGGCGCATCTGGCCGAGCACGGCGTCAACTGCCCGCTGCCGGTGAAGGGACGGGACGGCGAGGCGTTGCGCGAGCTGGCAGGCCGGCCCGCGGCGGTCATCACCTTTCTCGAAGGCGTCTGGCCGCGCAAGCCGAACGCGACCCATTGCGCCGGGGTCGGCGAGGGGCTGGCCAGGATGCATCTGGCCGGCGCGAATTTTGCGATCAAGCGCGCCAATGCACTCTCGGTCTCGGGCTGGCGGCCGTTGTTCGATGCGGCGTCAAACCGCGCCGACGAGGTGCAGCCGGGCCTGCGCGGTTTTCTTTCCGCCGAACTCGATTATCTCTCCAGCGGGGTCTGGCCAACCAGTCTGCCGCAGGGCGTGATCCACGCCGACCTCTTCAACGACAACGTCTTCTTCCTCGGCGACAAGCTCTCCGGGATCATCGACTTCACCTTCGCCTGCAATGACATGCTGGCCTATGACGTCGCGATCTGCCTCAATGCCTGGTGTTTCGAGCCGGATCATTCCTTCAACGTCACCAAGGCGCGTGCCTTCCTCAACGCCTACGGCCGCGTGCGCAAGCTGAGCGAAGACGAAGAGGCTGCGCTGCCGCTGCTGGCGCGCGGCGCTGCGATCCGTTTCCTGCTGACGCGACTGGTCGACTGGCTCAACGTGCCGCCGGGCGCGCTGGTCAAGCCGAAGGATCCCCTGGAATATGCCCGCAAGCTGCGCTTCCACCAGAGCGTGACGAGCGTGCGCGATTATGGGTTGATGCCGTCGGGGCTGGTGGCGTGAGCGAGCGTCCCGTTGTCACGATCTATACCGACGGCGCCTGCTCGGGAAATCCGGGGCCGGGCGGCTGGGGCGCGATCCTGAAGTTCGGCGACAAGGAAAAGGAGCTGAACGGCGGCGAGCGCCATACCACCAACAATCAGATGGAACTGATGGCGGCGATCTCGGCGCTGGAGGCACTGAAGAGGCCGTGCACGGTCGATCTCTACACCGACAGCCAGTATGTCCGGCAGGGCATCACCGGCTGGATCTTCGGCTGGAAGCGCAACGGCTGGCGCACCGCCGACAAGAAGCCGGTGAAGAATGTCGAGCTGTGGCAGCGCCTGGATGCCGCGCTGAAGCAGCACGAGGTCCGCTGGCACTGGGTCAAGGGCCACGCCGGCCACCCCGAGAACGAGCGCGCCGATCAATTGGCGCGGGATGGCGTCGCGATGGCGCGGTTGCAGCAGCGGGTGGCGGAGTAGCGAAGGCGTACTGTCTCTCCACCCCGTCGTGGCCGGGCTTGACCCGGCCATCCACGCCCTGCCGCAGTGTCCAAGAACGTGGATGCCCGGGACAAGCCCGGGCATGACGTTGCCCTTGGAAAGAGGTGCCTCAGAACTTACAGCTGCCCCAGCAGCGTATCGCCGCCGGAGACCTCGACCTTGCCGGGCATCGCCTCGAGGTTCAGCTTCTTCACCACGCCGTCCTCGACCAGCATCGAATAACGCTTGGAGCGGATGCCGAGACCGTTGGCGGAGGCGTCTAGCTCCATGCCGATCGCCTTGGTGAAGTCGGCATTGCCGTCAGCGAGGAAGACCGCCTCGTCGCGCTGGTCGGTGTCGCGCTTCCAGGCGTTCATGACGAAGGCGTCGTTGACGGAGACGATGGCGATGGCGTCGACGCCCTTGTCCTTCATGGCATAGGCGTTGAGGAAGATGCTCGGCAGATGCATCTTGTGGCAGGTACCGGTATAGGCGCCGGGCACCGCGAACAGCGCCACCTTCTTGCCCTTGAAGACATCGTCGGTGGTCTTCACCTGCGGGCCTTCCGCCGTCATCACGCGGAATTTCGCCTCGGGCAGCTTGTCGCCAATCTGGATCGCCATCATCAGTCTCCCTGAATATCGGTCCTGCTTTTTAGACCGGGCAGCCGGCCTGCACAATATTGCCGGTGAGGGGAGCGGCAGGCTACCGACGCTTAACTGTTATGTCATCAACCCGCAAAGCCGCCGTTGTCCAGGAAAGCCTGCTCTTCCGCGGTGGTCTCGCGGCCGAGGAGCTGGTTACGGTGGGGAAAGCGGCCGAACCGGCGGATGATGTCGGCATGCACATGGGCGTATTCCAGGCTTTCGGCGTTGTCGGTGCCCTGGAACAGCGCAATGCAATGCAACTGGTCGGCCAAATGCTCGGAATGCATGAAGGGCATGTAGAGAAATTCGAGCAGGGCGGGATCAACCCTGCGGTCCACTCCCCGCGCGATGGCGCGACGCGCGACATCGCGCGCCTGCGCGTCGCTGGCGAACGCCTGCGGGGTGCCGCGAAACATGTTGCGGGGAAACTGGTCGAGCACGATGACGAGCGCGAGCGCGCCGTCATCGCTTGCCTCCCATGATGCGAGCTCGCCGGCGGCCGCCTTCTGCCACAAACGGAGAAAGCGGCGCCTGATCTCTGCATCGAAGGCGTCGTCGCGCGCATACCAGCGCTCGCGGCCGGCCTCGCGCCAAAAGGCGAGAATTCCGGCCGGACTGATGTCACCGACCTCGGCCATCAACGAAGGCGTGCTTACGCGGCCTCGGCCTTCGTCTCGTCGCGGAGCTGCCGGCGCAGGATCTTGCCGACATTGGTCTTCGGCAGGTCGGTGCGGAATTCGATGTGCTTGGGCACCTTGTAGCCGGTGAGCTGCTCGTGACAGAACGCGATGATCGCATCGGCCGTGAGGTTTGGATCCTTCTTGACCACGAAGGCCTTCACCGCTTCGCCCGATTTGGAATCGGGGATGCCGATCACGGCGCATTCGAGCACACCCGGATGGCTCGCGATCACTTCCTCGACCTCGTTGGGATAGACGTTGAAGCCGGAGACCAGGATCATGTCCTTCTTGCGGTCGACGATCTTGGTGTAGCCCTTCTCGTCCATGATGCCGATGTCGCCGGTGCGGAAATAGCCGTCAGCGGTCATCACCTTCGCGGTCTCTTCCGGCCTGTTCCAGTAGCCCGACATCACCTGCGGGCCCTTGGCGCAGATCTCGCCGGGCTGGCCGAGCGGCACCTCGTTGCCGTCGTCGTCGCGGATCGAGATGTAGGTCGATGGCACGGGGATGCCGATCGAGCCGGAGAACTCGGTCGCGGTCGCGGGATTGCAGGTCAGCGTCGGCGAGGTCTCCGACAGGCCGTAGCCTTCGGCGATGAAGCAGCCGGTGATCGCCTTCCACTGGTCGGCGACGGGACGCTGCACGGCCATGCCGCCGCCGTTGGAGATCTTCAGCTTGGAGAAGTCGAGCTTCTTGAAATCGGGATGGTGCATCAGCCCGTTATAGAGCGTGTTCACTGCCGGGAAGCTATTGACCTGGTACTTCGCCAGCTCCTTGACGAAGCCGGGAATGTCGCGCGGGTTGGGGATCAGGAGATTGCAGCCGCCCGCGCGCACCGCGAGCAGGTAGCAGGCGGTCAGCGCGAAGATGTGATAGAGCGGCAGCGCGCACACGACCATGAGCTGGTCGACATGCGGCGGCGCGGCGAGCGCCGGCTGGAGCCAGGCGTCGTTCTGGAGCACGTTGGCGACGATGTTGCGGTGGAGCAGCGTGGCGCCCTTGGAGAGGCCGGTGGTGCCGCCGGTGTATTGCAGGAAGGCGACGTCGCCCGGCGAGAGCTTCGGCTTGCTGAACGTCATGCCGCGGCCGGCCGAGAGTGCGTCGTTGAAAGCCACTGCCCCCGGCAGCGACCAGGCCGGTACCATCTTCTTGACCCGGCGGACGACGAGATTGACGATCACCCCCTTGAAGCCGAGCAGGTCGCCCATGCTGGCGACGATGACGTGCTTCACCTGCGTTTTCGCGATCACCTGCTCGACCGTGTGGGCGAAATTCTCCAGCACGATGATGGCTTCGGCGCCGGAATCCTTGAGCTGGTGCTCGAGTTCGCGCGGCGTATAGAGCGGATTGACGTTGACCACCGCGTATCCGGCGCGCAGCACGGCGGCGGTCGCAACCGGGTATTGCAGCACGTTCGGCATCATGATCGCCACGCGGGCGCCGCGCTGGAGACCGCGGCCCTGCAGGTAGGCGGCGAGCGCGACCGACATCTGATCGAGATCGCGATAGCTGATCGACTTGTCCATGCAGATGAACGCCTTGCGGTCGGCGAACTTGGCGAAGCTCTCCTCCAGCAGGTCCACCAGCGATGCGTATTGCGTCGGCTCGATATCGGCGGGCACGCCGGGCGGATATTGCTTGAGCCAGATGCGCTCCATGGTACTCCCCTCATCAAACTGAGCCCGTTGTGTCTCGGGCTTGCCTCATTGCCGCCAGTATCCAACCTGCCGGAACGGGTGGCAAGCCGTCGAGGCTTAGGGCAAAGGTCGGGGCGTAGCTACTGGAATCGTCGCAAAACGCGCTGCCGCGGGTGCGAAGCGCGGGCTGCGGTTAATCCGAGGAACGTTAACTGTTGTTCGCCGGCTTCGCGGCAGCGGCGGGCTTGGTCACCGCCTTGGGCTTGGCGGGCTTGGCCGCCTGATCGCCGCTTGCTGCTGGCTTCTCGGCGGGCTTCGCCGCCACATCGTGCTTGGTCCCGGCCGGCTTGGTCCCGGCCGGCTTGGCTGCGGCTTTGGCACCGCTCTTGGCTTCCGGCTTTGCTTCGGACTTGGCTTCGGACTTGGCATCCGGCTTCGCCGCCGCCGTCTTGGTGTCCTTGCCGGCGACCTTGTTTCCGTCCTTGCCGCCGTCCTTGGGCTTGTTGGCCGCGTCGGGCTTGCTGGCGACGCGCGACTTCTTGCCGCGTGGCTTCGCCGTCGTCTGCTGGTCGGCGTCGGCCGCGACCGCCGCGATCAGGGCCGTGCCGGTGCGGGTCGGGCCGGTATAGACCAGCACGGGTTCGGTCGCCGCCGGAGCCGAGGCCATCAACTCGGAAGCCTTCATCAGGGGCGGCTGCAGGCCGGCGGTGAAGAAGGTGACCTGAGCTTCTCCGCCGGTGGCCGAGGCCGATCCGGTCGCGCCGCCATTGGTCGCGATCAGCGCATCGTCGTCATCGCTGGCCGGCCGCTTGCGGTGGGGCCCGCACATCTCGTCGCGCAGGTTCGGCGGCGAGGCGTCGACCGGCACGAGGTTGTCGACGGTGCCGAGCGAGGGACGCAGCCAGGTGAGATTGTCCTGGGCGAAGCCGCGCTCCAGCAGCTGTGCCGCCTTCACCGCGCGCGCCGTGCCGGAACTTGCGCCGAGCACCACCGCGATCAGCCGGCGGCCGTTGCGCGTGGCCGAAGCGACGAGATTGTATCCGGAGGCGCAGATGAACCCGGTCTTGAACCCGTCGGCGCCGGGATAACGGCCGATCAGCTTGTTGAAATTGCCGGTGATGCGCTTGCCGAAGCGGATCGCCGGGACGTGCACGAAGTATTCGTATTCCGGCAGGTCGCGCAGGAACGAGCGCGCCAGAATACCGAGGTCGCGCGCCGACGTGATCTGGCCCTCGGCAGGCAGGCCGTTCGGATTCACGTAGCTCGTCTGCGTCATGCCGAGCTTCTTCGCGGTGTCGTTCATCATCGCGGAGAAGCCGTCGATGGAGCCGCCGACGCCTTCTGCGAGCACCACGGCCACGTCGTTCGCCGACTTCACCATCATCATCTTCAGGGCGTTGTCGACGGTGAGCTGCGTTCCCGGGCGAAACCCCATCTTCGAGGGCGATTGCGAAGCCGCCGTCGGCGACACCGTGAGCAGCGTGTCGAGCGTGAGCCTGCCCTCCTTGACCGCCCTCAGCGTGACGTAGGCGGTCATGATCTTGGTGACGGAGGCCGGGTACCAGGGAACGGTCGCGTTATCGGCCTGCAGCACCTTGCCGCTGTCGGCCTCGATCAGCAGCAGCGCCTCGGCGTTCGCCGCGCGCGGCGCGAGCAGCACTGCACATGCGAACGCCGCAGCGAACAGGTTGAACAGGTATTTGCGAGGCAGCAGCGGGCGAAGGGCGTGCACTATCCGATTCCGGTCCTTGGAGATCCGCCGGTTCCCGTCGGCTCTCGTGATCTGATCGTCGGTTCTGAGATCCAGCGCCGCCGCTTGCGGCGTCGCAAACCTATACCGGCTGGTGCGTCGAGAATAGGGGGATCGCCGCGGTATTCCGCAATGAAATAGGCCGAATTTCGACGGTGCTGCGGGGACTTGTCAGGGGGATTTGGCCGCCGTCGCGGCAGTCTCGGCTGCCGTCACGCTGGCCCGTGCGTTCTCCTGAACCATGAACTGGGCCCTGGCGAGCTCGGTGAAATGGCCGCCTTTGGCCACGAGTTCATCGAAAGTTCCGCTTTCGATCACCCGTCCGTGCTCGAACACCAGGATCCGCGTGGCGTTGCGGATGGTCGAAAGGCGGTGGGCGATCACGAAGGTGGTGCGGCCCTTCATCACTTCGTCGAGAGCGGCATTCAACTTGGCCTCGGTGACGGCGTCGAGCGCGCTGGTGGCCTCGTCCAGGATCAGGATCGGCGGATCCTTCAGCAGCGCACGGGCGATGGACAGGCGCTGGCGCTCGCCACCGGAGAGCATGCGGCCGCGTTCGCCGGCATTGGTCTCGAAGCCGCCGCTGCGCTCGATGAATTCGAGCGCCTGCGCGCGCTCCGCCGCCTTGCGCATCTCGGCCTCGGTCGCCTCCGGCTTGCCGACGCGCAAATTATCCGCGATCGAGCGGTTGAACAGCAGCGCTTCCTGGAACACCACGCCGATGTTTCGCCGCAGCGAGGTCAGCGTGACGCCGCGCACGTCCATGCCGTCGATCTTGATGACGCCGGATTGCGGATCGAAGGCGCGATGCAGGAGCGCAATCGCGGTCGACTTGCCGGCGCCGGTCGGGCCGACCAGCGCAATGGTCTGGCCGGGCAACGCGGTGAAGGTGAGGTCCTCGATCGCCGGCCGCTTGCCGTCATAGGAGAAGGTGACGTCGTTGAACTCGACGAGGCCCGACATCCTGCCGGCATCGATCGCGTCGGGCCGGTCGTGCACCGCGGGCACGGCGTCGAGCACGCCAAAAAACTCGCGCAGGCGCGGAGCTTCCATGAACACGTTGTTGATGAAGCTCACGATCTGCTCCAGCTTCTGTATCAGCATCGTCGCGAAGCTCACGAACATCACGATCTCGCCGACCGAGGTGAGCCCCTGGTCGTGCAGGGCGATGCCGAAGGTGAAGATCGCGAGCACCGTGATGGTCGTGGAGGCGCGTGTGATCACCGTGACCAGGGCCCACCACGACAGCACCGGCATCTGCGCGGCCAGCAACTCGTCGGCGACGGAGCGCAGCCCTTTCACCTCGGATTCGACGCGTACGAAGCTCTGCACCAGCGCGACGTTGCCGAGCGCATCCGAAGCGCGCGCGGAGAGCTCGCTGTAGTGCTCCTCGACCGCCATTTGCATGCCGAAGGTCCTGCGCACCACGAACGTGGTCAGCGCGGTGAAGACGATGCAGAGCACGAACAGCAGAATCGCGAGCCGCCAGTTCAGGTAGAGCGACAGCGGCAGCAGCACCAAGACCGAGAGGATCGCGGCAAAATGCTCGCGGAAAAAGCCGAGCCAGAGCCGCCACAGCGCGTCGGTGCCGTTGAGCATCACCTTCATCAGCCGGCCGGAATGAGTCCCGGAATGGAAAGTCAGCGGAAGTTGCAGGATGTGCTCGAAATAGCTCGTCAGCACCGCCTGACGCTGGCGGTGCGAGAGCCGGTCGGCCTGCAAGGCCACGAGCGCGCTGCAAGCGATGGTGAAGAGCCCGAACGCGACCCAGGCGGCCAGGAACGGCCAAGCCGAACTCGACCCGGCGACCGTCTTGCCCGAGAGCACGTCGATGATACGGCCGAACAGCACAGGCTCAGCGAATTGCGAGCCCGCGAGCAGGAGATTGGCGACCGCGAGCAGCCAGCCCAGTCGCGCCTCCTTGCCGAGCAGCTCGAGAACGCGGGTGTAGAGACGGAGGATGGACATGCGGGCGGCGAACTCGAGCGGGTAGCGGAGCCCGCATCTTAAGCAGGGATCGTGCTGGAGATATAGCGGAAGCCGTCAGTTTTGCTCAGTTGATCAGCCGCCCGGCAACCGGTGGCAGGAACCGGTCGTCGAAGATATCACCCGCGGTGGGTCGCCTGCGGAATTTGAAGTCCTGCGCGATCTGATCGATCGAGCGCTCCAGCCGTGCCGCCTCGACGCCGCCGATGCCGTTGCGTCGGACCTCATCGGTCAGGATGTTGTCGGCGAGCACGGCGCGCAGCCGCTCCAGCTCCAGGTGGCCGTCGCCGTCGTCCATGCGGCTCGCCGCCTCCTCCGCCGCACTCGCTGGCCGCCTGACGGTGTCGGCGATGCCCGCGATCAAGGCGCGGACGAAGCCCCTCACGGCATCCGGCTTTGATGCGGCGAAGGCGGGATTCACAACCACGGCGAAGCCATAGGCTTCGCATCCGTAGTCCGCATAGCGCAACACGACGAGATCGCCACCGGGCACCCCGCGGTCGCGCAGGTTCACGGCCGAGAGATAGCTGAATCCAGCGACCGCATCGACCTGGCCCGCCGAGAGGATCGGCTCGCGCACCGCCACACCGATCTTGTGGAATTTGACCCGCGAGGCCTTGATGCCGTTATGCTGCGCCAGCGCCGGCCACAGCCGTATCGACAGATCGCCATCGGCAACGCCGACGGTCTTGCCGTCGAGATCGGGCAGGAGATGGATGCCGCGGCTTCGCCGCGCGACGATCGCGTACGGGGCGCGGTTGAACAGCACGAACACCGCCTTGACCGGCACCGCGTCCTCCTTGTCGCGAAAGCGGATCAGTTCGTTGATGTCGACGAGCGCAAGCTCGCTGTCGCCCTTGGCGACGCGTGCGAGCGCTTCGGGCGATCCGGCTGCGGTCGTGAATGACACGCTGAGATGCTCGGCGCCGAACCTGCCGTCCTTTGCGGCCAGGAAGAACGGCGCCACGCTCGCGTCGATCGGTCGGTCGAAGGTGAAGTGAATCGTGACGGAAGGCACCGCGGTCTCGGCCGCGCTGACATCGCGAGCAGTCAGTGTCGCAAGCAGGATCGAGAGGGCCAGCAGGCAACGAAGCGCGATTGTCCTGAATTCCGACATCAGTTGCGCCGGTCCCGCATTGTTGTGGTTTTCGTGACGCTCGGAGCGCCGGCTGGCGGCCAGTCTGTTCGCGCCAATATGAACGGAGGATGAGCGGCGTTGCGGCATCGTTACGCAACCCCGTTCAGCTTGCGTTGGGGTGGGGGAACCTAACTTAGGTTATGCGGGTTTGAGAGGCATGAGCCTGTCCGCAGGCGTCGATTTCAGGTCCCAAAGGAGGGCCAAGACATGTTCGAGCGATTCTCCAAGTTTGCGGGCCGGAAGGCCGTTCTTGCCACCGCCGCGGTGCTGGCGCTGACCACAATTGCTCCAACCGCGTCGTATGCGGGCGGTCGCCACTGGCATGGCGGTGGAGGTGGAGCGGCCGCAGCTGCGGCTTTCGCCGCCATCGGTACCGGTCTCGCGATCGCCGCCAGCCGTAACGCCTACGCGTACGACTACGGCCCGGGCTATGGCTATTACGGCGGTCCTGCCTATTACAGTGGCCCGGCCTACGGCCCCTATTACGGTCCGGGCCCGAACTATCAGTATCAGCGCTATGGCGGCACGGCCCCGTCCGAGATGTGCGGCCAGGGATATTACCAGAACTGCTATTAACTCTGGCAGCCGGGGTTAACCTGGACAGGCCGTCGCGCTTGCCGCGCCGGCCTGTTTTCTGCTTTTCTTGTCGTGCGTTAACACGACCGCCATTTCTTTAAAGTAGTTTTGAGCACCATGAGTGATTCGCTTGAGCGGCTATATCTGGCTGTGCTCGCGGCCAGGGATCTTGATCCGGCAACATCGCGCACGGCCCGGCTGTTTCAGCGCGGCCCGTCCAAAATGGCGAAGAAACTTGCCGAAGAGGCCATCGAAGTCGTGATCGATGCGGTCAACGGCGACGCTGACGCCGTGGTCCGGGAAAGCGCCGACCTACTCTACAATCTCACCGTGCTGTGGGCTTCGGCCGGAGTCCGTCCCGAGGACGTCTGGCGCGAGATGGCGCGGCGGGAAGACATGCTCGGCATCGCCGAGAAGCTGCCGAAATCGCCGATGAAACTGCCCAAAGTCGCGTCACCCCGCGTTGCGGCCAGGCGGCCAATTGTCGCGCTTGAGAGCCGTGCCGCGCGCAAGCGCCACTAGAAACGTCATAATTCGCCTCAATCTCGGCATGGACAAATCCGTCCCATGGTGCTTCATCGCGGCGCCATGCTGAAACGTATCTACGACTGGTGCATCGACGCCGCCCACAAGCCCTACGCGCTCTGGATCATGGGTGTGGTGTCCTTCGCCGAAAGCTCCTTCTTTCCGGTCCCGCCGGATGTCATGCTGATTCCGATGTCACTGGCGCGTCCGCAGCGCGCCTGGCTCTATGCCGCGGTCTGCACCGCGACCTCGGTGCTCGGCGGCGTCGTCGGCTACGCCATCGGCGCGCTGCTGTTCGACTCGCTCGGCCATTGGCTGATCCAGGTCTACGGGCTGGGCGACAAGGTCGACGCCTTCCGCGCCTCCTATGCGGAATGGGGCGCTGTGATCATCCTGCTCAAGGGCCTGACGCCGATCCCCTACAAGCTCGTCACCATCACTTCGGGCTTCGCCGGCTACAACATCATCCTGTTCATCCTGTGCTCGATCGTCGCGCGCGGCGGACGCTTTTTCGTGGTGGCGATCCTGCTCAATCGCTATGGCGACTGGATACGGGTCCGGATCGAGAGGCATCTCGGTCTGTGGGTCGCGATCGGAGCGATCGTGCTGGTGCTCGGCTTCGTCGTCGCCATCAAGCTGATCTAGACCACGATCGGATCCAACGGCCGCGCCAGCGCGAAGCGGCTTTCCCGCGCGACAAAGGCAGGCGTTTGCGCGGGAGATCATGCTTACTCAACAACGCCTCAGCGGCTTTGCCGGAGCGCCGGCTTCAGCTACGGTCGCCGTCATGATGGTTCGATCCGGCAATTCGGCCGTGCGGTTCGGGACGCTGACGTCAGCAGCGCTGCTGCTTCTGCTCGGTGGCGGCGGCACCGGGTGGACGCAATCCGCCCCGCCGGCGCTCGGCCTCCAGCAGCCGGGCGTGCAGGCCGCGCCGCTGCCATCGACGCCCGCTCCATCGGCGTCACCGGCGGCCGAGGACAATCCGGGGCTGATCAACGAAATGGGCAAGCTGTTCGACAAGCTGCCCTCGATCCTGCCGCCGATCAAAAGCCCGAGCGAGACCATGAACGATCTGTCGCGGCTGGCCAAACCCTCGACCGTGATGTCGGGGCGGGTGGCCTGCCCGGTCTCGTCGAACGGCGCTCCCGACTGCAAGCAGGCCGCCGACCAGCTCTGCCAGAGCAAGGGTTACAAGGAAGGCAAGAGCCTGAATGCCGACTCCGCCGAGAAATGCTCGGCCAAGGTTCTCATTCCGGGCAGGCAACGCAAACCGGACGACTGCCGCACCGATACCTTCGTGACCAGCGCGCTATGCCAGAACTGACGTGATGGCCCAGCGCGGAAGCAGCAAGGAGTGCCCATGAGCCGGACGGAGCAGGACTTCCTCGGACAGCGTGAGATCGCCGACGACATCTACTACGGCGTCCAGACCATCCGCGGGAAGGAGAACTTCCACATCACCGGCATTCCGATGAACCAGGAGCCCTACTTCGTAAAGGCGCTTGGCTACGTCAAGAAGGCTGCCGCCATGGCCAATCGCGATCTCGGCGCGATCGACGCCAAGGTCGCGGACGCCATCATCCTCGGCTGCGACCGCGTCATCGCCGGAGACATGATGGATCAGTTCGTCACCGACTTCATCCAGGGCGGTGCCGGCACCTCCACCAACATGAACGCCAACGAGGTGATCGCGAACCTCGCGCTGGAAGCGCTTGGCTTCACCAAGGGTGACTACCAGCACGTCAGCCCCAACGATCACGTCAATTACGGCCAGTCGACCAACGACACCTATCCGACCGCCTTTCGGCTGGCGCTGATCCTGCGGCTCGAGAGCTACATGGCGGCCTTGCGCCAGCTCCAGGAGGCTTTCTTCGCCAAGGGGCGCGAGTTCGACCGCGTGCTGAAGATGGGACGCACGCATCTTCAGGACGCGGTGCCGATGTCGCTCGGCGCCGAATTCCGTGGATGGGGCACCACGATGGGCGAGGAGGTCGAGCGCATTTCGGAAGCGCGCGCGCTGCTGCGCGAGATCAATCTCGGTGCCACCGCCATCGGCACCTCCGTCACCGCGGCGGTCGGTTATCCCAAGCTTGCCGTGCGGCACCTGAGCGCCCTGACCGGCGTCGATTTCGTGCTTGCCGGCGATCTCGTCGAGGCGACCTCGGACACCGGCGCCTATGTGCAGCTCTCGGGCGTGCTGAAGCGCACGGCGAGCAAGCTGACGAAGATCTGCAACGACATCCGTCTGCTCGCCTCGGGACCGCGCGCCGGCTTCAACGAAATCAACCTGCCGCAGCTACAGCCGGGCTCCTCGATCATGCCCGGAAAGGTCAATCCCGTCATTCCCGAGGTCGTCAACCAGACCAGCTTCCTCGTCATCGGGCTCGACACGACGGTGACGCTCGCGGCAAGTGCCGGCCAGCTCCAGCTCAACGTCATGGAGCCGGTGATCTCGTTCGCGCTGTTCTTCTCGATCCGGACCATGGAGCGCGCGGTCAACAGCCTGCGCGAGAACTGCGTCGTCGGCATCACCGCCAACGAGGAGCACACCCGCAACATGGTGCTGAATTCGCTCGGCATCGTCACGGTGCTGAAGCCGCTGCTCGGCTACAAGCAATGCGCCGAGATCGCGCGCGAAGGTTACAGGACCGGCAAGTCGCTGCACCAGATCGTCGTCCTCGAGCGCAAGCTGCTGACACAGGAGAAGTGGGACGAGATGTTCTCGTTCGAGCGGCTGATCAACCCGGACTTGATCGGGTAAGCGCTGGTCTCTCCTCGAGATTCCGGGGCGACGCGCAGCGTCAAGCCCGGAATCCATTTCGCCATTCGCGTCGAGGCCCGATGGATTCCGGGCCTGCGCCTGTCGGCGCATCCCGGAATGACGGAGAGAGGAATTCCGCCGATTGGAATTGCGGTAACGGCATCCATGCCGGCGTCAAAACGCAATACTTGACAGTGGAAAGATTGCCTTGTTGGTATGACGGCCAACCTTCGATTTCGACTGCCAACAGAGGATCGTTTCGCAATGTCCATGCCTGCCTTGTTCAAAGGGCGTCTGTCGATACCGGTGATCGGCTCGCCGCTCTTCATCATCTCGGTGCCCGATCTCGTGATCGCGCAGTGCAAGGCGGGTGTGGTCGGCTCGTTCCCGGCGCTGAATGCGCGGCCGCCGGAGCTGCTCGACGAATGGCTGGCACGGATCACCGAAGAGCTCGCGGCCTATGACCGCGCCCATCCCGACAAGCCGTCGGCGCCGTTCGCGGTCAACCAGATCGTGCACAAGTCGAACAACCGGCTCGACCACGACATGCAGCTCTGCGCCAAGTACAAGGTACCGATGATCATCTCATCGCTCGGCGCGCGCGAGGAGCTGAACCAGGCCGTGCACGGCTGGGGCGGCATCGTCTTCCACGACGTGATCAACCAGAAGTTCGCGCACAAGGCGATCGAGAAGGGCGCCGACGGCCTGATCCTGGTGGCAGCCGGCGCCGGCGGCCATGCCGGCACCATCTCGCCGCTGGCTTTCGTTGCCGAAACGCGCAAATGGTTCGACGGTCCTATCGCCCTGTCGGGGGCGATCGGCAACGGCAAGGCCATCCGCGCCGCACGCATCCTCGGGGCCGACTTCGCCTATATCGGCTCGGCCTTCATCGCGACCAAGGAGGCCAATGCGGTCGATCGCTACAAGGAAATGATTGCGGGATCGTCGGCCGACGACATCGTCTATTCCAATCTCTTCACCGGCGTGCACGGCAACTATCTGAAGCCGTCGATCCTCGCCGCCGGCATGGACCCCGAAAACCTGCCGACCTCCGATCCTTCCAAGATGAACTTCGGCACCGACGCCTCCGGCGAGCGTGCCAAGCCGAAGGCCTGGAAGGAAATCTGGGGCTCTGGCCAGGGTATCGGCAGCATCGACGGCATCGTGCCCGCCGCCGACCTGATCGCGCGCTTCAAGAAGGAGTACGACGAAGCGATCGATCCGCCGCTTTAGTTCTCATGTCCCGGATGCGGTGCAATGAATCGCCGCCAGGCATGGATACCGGATCAGCGGCGCACCGCTACGTGCTGCGGCGCGTCCGGGGAACGTCAACTGAGACCGATTGAAATGATGACCGCCATCTACCGCGTCGACGGCAACAGCGTCATCACCAGCCCGGATGCCGCCGGCCCCTGGGACAGGCGCATGCAGCACGGCTCGGCGCCGGCTTCCCTCGCGACATGGGCGGCCGAACGCATTCCGACGCCTGTCCCGATGGACATCGCGCGCGTCACGATCGATCTGATGCGCCCGGTACCGGTGGCGCCGCTGACGATTGCGACGGAGGTCCTGCGCGAGGGCCGCAAGATCCAGCTCTGCGAGATCAAGCTGCTCGCCGACGGCGTGCAGGTCGTCGGCGCCACCGTGCTCAAGATCAGGCGCCAGGCGCTGAGCCTGCCTGAGAACGTCGAGGAGCTGCCGCTCACGCTGCCGTCGCCGGAGGACTCGCTGGTCGAGGACGGTCACGCCGCCACCAGCCCGTTCGTGCGATCGGTCTCGATGCGCGCCGCGCGCGGCCGTTTCGGTCAGGCCGGCGCCGGCGCGATCTGGTTTCGCGTCGACCGCCCGCTGATCGAAGGGGAAGCGATCTCGCAGGCGATGCGCGCCCTGGTCGCCGCCGACTTCTCCAACGGCACCGCCTCCACGCTCGACTTCCGCGCCTGGACCTACATCAACGCCGATCTCACCGTGAATTTTTCACGCCAACCCATCGGTGAGTGGATCTTGCTCGATGGCGAGTCCTGGATCGGGCCCGGCGGCGCCGGCCTTGCGATGTCGCGGCTGGCCGACCGGCAGGGCTATTTCGGCCGCGCGGTGCAGAGCCTGGTGATCGAGAAGCGGTGAGCGTGACGGCAAGCGTCGCGCTTGGAGCCGATTGAACGGCAGGCTTCCGCCGCCGCGGAAGGGATGCTTGGCATCCTGCCAGTTCACATTCCGTAGAAGATCTTGATCTCCCACAGCACCACGATGATCGCCGTGATCAACGCAATCGCGGCGATTGCACTTTCCAGGGAAGCGACTCTCATCTCTCACTCCGCTTCCCAGCCCCGTCAGCGGTCTAGGTGATTCCCTGATTCGCCGGCAATTACGTGGACCTCGCCGCCACCCACTCCGTTGCGTGTTGTGGTGTCCGGGCCACAATGCCCCCGTAGAATCCCGGAGTGCTTACCCCACCATGCGGTCCCGGCCACTCCAGAAGCCCGCGCGCAGCACCTTTTTGTCGACCTTGCCGACGCCGGTCATCGGCAACTGCTTCACGAACTGGATCTGCTTCGGCGCGTGCGCCGAGCCCTTTCGCGTCTTGACCAGGTTGATCAGTTCGTCCGGATCGGGCCTTGCGCCCTCACGCGGCACGACGACGGCGGTGACGGCTTCGCCCCATTTCTCGTCGGGAATGCCGACGACCGCGACCATCGCGACGTCCTCGTGTTGCGACAGCACGTCCTCGATCTCGCGGGGGAAAATGTTGAAGCCGCCGGTGACGATCATGTCCTTCTTGCGGTCGAGGATGAACATGTAGCCGCGCTCGTCCCTGCGCGCGATGTCGCCGGTGTGGACCCAGCCGTTCTTCAGCGTCTCGGCGGTGATGTCCGGCCGCTTCCAGTATTCCGCCATCACGTGCGGCGCGCGCACGCAGATCTCGCCGGCCTCGCCCGTCTTCACCTCCTGGTCGTTGTCGTCGAGAATCTTGACCTCGCAGGCCGCGATCGGGAAGCCGCAGGACAGGAACAGCTCCGGGTTCTTGGGATCGTGATCCGCCTTGCGCAGCACCGAGACGGGATAGCATTCGGTCTGGCCATAGAGCTGCGAGAACACCGGTCCGATGCGTTCGATGCCCTCGAGCAGCCGGCTCGGTGACATCGCGGAGGCGCCGTAGAGCACGAGCTCCAGTGAAGAGAGGTCGGTTTTGCTCAGCGCGGGCTGATCGAGCAGCACATAGATCATGGTCGGAACGAACAGTGTGAAGTTGATGCGCTCGCGCGCGATCGTCGACAGCACCGCCTCGGGATCGAAGCCCTTCAGCATGTGCACGGTGCCGCCGCGCATCAGGGTCGGCAGCACCTTCGTCCCGGCGACATGACTGATCGGGGCGACCGTGAGATAGCGCGCAGCCTCCGGAATCTCGAAGTCGGCGAGGATCGCGCCGGCAGCCCCGCTGTTCTCGCGATGATAGCGCAGCGCGCCCTTGGATTTGCCGGTGGTGCCGCCGGTGTAGTTCAGCGTGGCGAGATCGTCGGGGCCGGCAAGGCACAGCGGGCTGGCATGTCCTGCATCTTCGATCGCGGCCAGCAGATCGACGCCGTAGCCGGCGGGACCGGCGGTGAAGACCGCCTTCAGCCGGGTCGCCCGCGCAGCGAGCTCGCCGCCGCGGTCGCGGAAGACGGCGGCATCGACCACCAGCATCTCTGCCTCGGAGTCCTCGAGCTGGAACAGTTGGTCCTCCAGCGATCCCAGCGGATGCAGCCAGGTGATGCAGAGCCGCGCCAATTGCGCGGCGACGCCGGCGCACCAGGTATCGGCGCGATTCGCCGTCAGGAAAGCGACGCGCGCACCGGGCTGCAATCCAAGCCGCATGAACACACCCTGGATGCGTCCGATGAGATCGATGGTGCCACGATAGCTCAGCGATCCGCCGGCCCAGGCGAAAGCGGTGCGGTCGGGATAGCGCGACAGCGCCCGTAGCGTCTGCGCACAAGCAGGGGGCGATGCGTGGAGCGGATCAGACATATGTTTCCTCGTTGCTTTGTCACCGGCTTCTGGCGTGCCAATGTTGCTGATGACGCTAGCACAGCGGATGCGGGAGGAAACGACAGAGCCCGCGCAGGGAGGCACGCATGCCATCGGATCGACTGCAACGCTTCCGTGATCGTCTCGCGCTGCCGCTGATCGCCGCGCCGATGTTTCTGGTGTCAGGCGTCGAGCTCATGGTCGCGTCCTGCCGCAACGGGGTGATCGGCAGCTTTCCCACCGCGAATTGCCGTGGCGCGGAACAGCTCGATGAATGGCTCACCGAGATCGGGACCCGGCTGCGGCAGCACGAAGATCAAACCGGCCGCAAGGCAGCGCCGTTCTGTCCGAACCTGATCGTGCACCGCTCCAATGCGCGGCTCGCGCAAGATCTCACCGTGCTGCTGCGGCACAGGCCCGAGATCGTCATCACCTCGGTGGGATCGCCGGCGCAGGTGCTGAGTCCGCTCCATGACGCCGGCGCGTTGGTGCTGGTGGACGTCGCCTCGATCCGGCACGCCGAGCGTGCGGCGGAAGCAGGCGCGGACGGCTTGGTGCTGCTCACGGCGGGCGCCGGCGGACAGACGGGCTGGTTGAACCCGTTCGCCTTCGTCCGCGCGGTGCGCGCATTCTACGACGGCATCATCGTGCTGGCGGGCGGCATCAGTGATGGCAACGCGCTGCGGGCTGCGGAAGTGCTTGGCTGCGATCTTGCCTATATGGGCACGAAGTTCATTGCGACGCGGGAGAGCATGGCGGATGACCGCTACAAGCGCATGCTGGTCGAGAGCAGCGCAGACGACGTCCTGCTCACCACCGCGTTCACGGGCTTGCAGACCAGCATGCTGAGGCCATCGATCGTCGCCGCCGGGCTTGATCCCGACGATCTGCCGGCGCATGGCGCGATCGACATCGCCAAGGACATCGACGTGACGGCACGCGAGAGCCGGCCCAAGCGTTGGCGCGACATCTGGAGCGGCGGACATTCCACCTCGGGCGTCACCGATGTGCTCCCTGTGGACGAACTCGTGGCGCGGACGGTGGTCGAATATCGTGAGGCGAGAGCGCATCTCTCCCCGTAGAAATACGGAAATCGCAGGGTCCGCTCGTCCCGATCACAGTTAATCGAGCGCACACCCGAGCCGCTGCACTTAACGGCAGATTAACCAACGCCCGCCAAGAATCCCCTCACGGCCGCCAATCAGGACCGAGAGGGACAGGCGATGGACTTCGACTATCTCAACACCAAGACGGCGGCTTCGCTGAACGAAATCCGCGTCCGCGTCGCCCATGCGCTGGCCCGCCACCCGCTGTGTCGCAACGTCCGTTTTGACGTCGTCAGCGTTCCGCGGACCCGCCGGGGCGGCAACTGGACGGTGACGCTTCAATCGGTCGAGCCGCGCGCGGTCTGGGAGGCCTCGGAGATCGTGGCCGACATCCAGGACGCCTACGACCTTGCGGCAGCTGCCTGACTTCGCTGGGCTTTTCCGGCGATGTCGCCGCAGTCCGAGCGATTGCCGCCGCATTGGCACGGTTAAGCCTTAATTATCGCCCAGTTTCCGGGCAGTGATCACGTGGACTTGAAGCTGGACGCGGAGAGACGTTTGTCCAAAGCCATCACCATCGTCGTGCTGACCTGTTTCCTCGTTCTCGGCGCCGCCACCACCGCCATTCTCGGCCGCGACAGCGTCCCCAGCGTCAGCGCCGAGATGATCGCCCAGACACCCCCGGCCAAGCCGCTCGCAACCAACCGCGCCGCCAAGGCCGACCGCCTGGTTCCGACGCTAGCCTTGGCGTCGGCCGCGATCGAGCCGGTCCAGGTCGCCGCCGACAAGCTCTCCAAAGCGCCCGTACTGACCGAGCCGCTGCGTCAGGCCTTCGCCGCGGCCACGCCCGCCGATTTCCCGATGCCGAAGACAAGCACTCACGAGGCGCCCGCCGGGACGGAGGTTCCAGCCGTCGAAGTTCCGGCCAAGCCGAAGGTCGTGGCGAAGCCTCAGCCACAGAAGGCCTATTCGCTCTTGTCCGACGTTCAGATCGCGGGCATCCGGGATCGCCTGAGACTGTCGTCGTCGCAGGAATATTACTGGCCTTCGGTCGAGACCGCGCTGCGCAACGTCGCCCGCAAGATCCAGGCGAACAAGCTGTCGAATCCGAACGCGCCGCCCAGCGCGCAGATCGATCCGAATTGTGACGAGGTGCAGCAGTTGAAGTCGGCCGCCATGCCGCTGTTGTTCCAGCTTCGCGACGACCAGAAGGAAGAAGTCCGCAAGCTCGCTCGCCTCATCGGCCTCGAGAAGGTCGCGCAGCAAATCTGATCCGCGCGGTTCCTCCTGGAGGAGCCGCGGCCATCAGGAACATCTGGCAATCCCCATGCGTTGCCCGCTCCAAAGAGGGAGTGGATGAATGCGCGCCTCGACAGCCTATTTTGTCGGTGCCGGGACCATCATCGCGGCCATCGCCATTGGTCTCGGCGGCGGTATCGTGGCCGGCAACATCATGAATCCGGTCGCGTCGAAGCAGGGCCCGGACGCCAGCAAAATGGCACAGCGGACCGAGGCTGCCACTCCGGCGGCCACGAACGCGCCGTCCGAGCGCGTCAACTATCTCACCGGCTCGCAAGCCTTTGGCGCGATGATCGCTGCGCCGGCGCGGGCCGAAGCAAAGCCTGAAACCGCGAGGCCGGACACGCAAACCGCGCAGGCGAATGCTGAACCGCCGGCGCCTCAGCCCTCGCAAGCCGCTGCGGTCGAGCCGCCCAAGCCGGCACCGGCATCGCCTCCACGCGCTGCAAAACCGGTCGAACAGCAGGCCTCCACGGAGCCTTCCTCTCCCGATAACGCCTATGCCAGGGCGAGGGATTCCGACTTCAAGCGTGCCGCCACCGAACGGCGCCGAGCGGAGCGTCGCGAGCGCTGGGCCGATCGCCGCCACCAGGACCTCCGCGAGCCGCGCGGCATGCGCGATCGCACAGATTGGGACGACGTCGCGCGCAACATTCGCGAAGATTCCGATGCGCGCGACTACGCGGACCGGCCGCGCGGCGGCTTCCCCCAGATCAGGCTGTTTGGGCCTGACGACGACTAGCACTCAACCCGAGGATCGCGGCTGCAAGGGAAAGAGGGCGCGCCGTCGTCGTCGCGCCACAGTCACGTCATGCCCGCGCGCTGCAAGCCGTCGAGATAATGTGCGCGATCCTCTTCGCGCAGCATCGGTAGCTCGCGCGTGATCCAGGCAAGCGAGACCTCGGGCTGGGCGCGGCGCAGACCTTCCAGGGCGGAAGCCGCGAGCGCTGGATCACCCAACATGCCGGCAGCGGCCGCCAGAACGCGGTGTGCGCCGACGAAATCTCCGCGCTGGCGCATCGATTCCCGTGCCATCTGTACCGCCCCCTCGTAGTCGCGACCGACGAAACGGGCATAGGCCGCAACCCCGCAATAGATCGCCGCGAGCGGGTCGCGCGGGCTCAGCCGCAGCGCGCGGCGGGCGGCGGCATCGCCGTCCTGCCATCGACCGGCGTAGCACAGCGTCACGCCGTGGAAGGCATGTGCCATCGCGAAATTCGGATTGAGCCTCAAGGCGAGGTCGAACTCAGCCAGCGCGTCGTCGAAGCGGCGGCGGAACAGATAAGTGTAAGCGAGGCCGTGATGGGCCCAGGCATCCTCGCGATCGGCCTCCACCGCCGCGAGCGCCGCACGTTCTGCGACCGGCAGGGTCGCGGCCATGTCGGCCCAGCCCATATGCGCGCCGAAGATATGGCTGGTCGCGAGCAGGCCCAGCGCCTTGCCATAAGCGGAATCGACCGCGACGGCCTCTTTCAGCAGGCCTTGCGCGGCGGCATTGTCCTCGCGGTTGATGCGCCAGTAATGCGACATCGCGCGCATCACGAGGTCCCAGGCATCCAGGCTGCCCGGCGGCTTCTGCTGGGCTCGAAAGCTTTCGGCGGCATAGAGCTGCGGCTCGATCGCGGCGACGATTGCCTCGGTGATCTCGTCCTGTACGGCGAAGATGTCGGCGAGTTCCCGGTCGTAGCGTTCGGCCCAGAGATGGCTGCCCGTCGAAACGTCGTTGAGCTGGGCCGAGATGCGCACCCGCTCGCCGCTCCGCCGCACGCTGCCTTCGACCACGTAGCGCACCCCGAGTTCCCGCGCGACCTCGTGGATGTGCACGGCGCGGCCTTTGTAGACGAAGGAGGAGTTGCGCGCGACGACGAAGAACCACCGCAGCTTCGAGAGCGCAGTGATGATATCCTCGCTGATGCCGTCGGAGAAATAATCCTGCTCGGCCTCGCCGCTCATATTGGTGAAGGGCAGCACGGCGATCGCGGGCCGATCCGGCAGCGCGAATGACGCCTGAGGCTGGGCGATACGGACCGGCTCAGGCGCGCCCGCGCCGAGTTGCATCTGAACGTCGCCGACGAAGCGAAAGCCCTTGCGGGTGATCGTGCGGATCAGCGCTTGGCTGGCGCCACTGTCGCCGATCGCCTTGCGGGCCGCGTTGATGCGGCTGGTCAGGGTGGATTCGGAGACGCTGCGCCCGTGCCAGATCTTGTCGATCAACTCGTCCTTGCTGACCACCCGATCGCGGTTCTGCATGAGATGGACGACGAGGTCGAAAACCTGCGGCTCCACGGCAATGGGAACCTGCTCGCGGCTCAGCTCGCGGCGGTCGGTATCCAGAAGGTGGTCCCGGAACAGAAACTGCACGTCGAAAACCAGGCCTCATTCCGCAATTGATCAAGCAAAATGACAAAAGGAAATTTGGGTCGAAAACCGTGTGTCTGTCGAAGAGGGCACTTGGTTCATCGCGATCGCGTGATGACAGCCATGCCCTTTTCGGAGGGAAATACAACCGTAGCTGGAATGTTGCCGTTGGATCTGGATTGCAGCGATCCCTCGTCGCGACGCGCCGAAGCGCAGAGGAGGCTCGAACAGCCATCTCCCGGCCGCTGACCCTTCGAGGTTGCGCGCTCTGCTTCGCCTCACGCGCCTCCCGGCTCGGATGGCGGAGCTGAGCGCCGGAAGGAGGGCTGGTCGAGACGATCCTGTGGCATCGAACGTGTGATGAACCCTGGATGTCGGATTGCCCTGCCCAGCAACCCGCGTAAGCTGCCGCTCACGCACCACACCAACCACGAAGAAACGCCCATGCCTGCTTTCCCTGCCTCCACCACCGTGCTCGACTCCATGCTGTTTCGCGACGCCTTCGGCACGCCCGAGATGCGCGAGGTGTTCTCCGACGTCGCGACGGTCGCGCGCTATGCCGAGGTCGAGGTGGCGCTGGCGAAGGCAGAGGCGAAATGCGGTGTGATCCCGCAAGAGGCGGCCGCAGCGATCGCGGCGCGGACCGACGTCGCCGCGCTGGATTTCGATCTGTTGCGGCAGGAGACCGATGTCGTCGGCTATCCGATCCTCCCTTTGGTGCATCAGATGGTGAAACAATGCGGCGAGGCCGGCCGCTACGTGCATTGGGGCGCCACCACGCAGGACATCATGGACACCGCCGTGGTGCTGCAGCTCCGCGCCGCGATCGAGATCGTCGAACGTGACATCGGCGAGCTGCGCAAAATCCTCGCTGATCTGTCGAAGCGCCATCGCGACACGGCGATGGCGGGCCGAACCCATCTCCAGCAGGCGCTGCCGGTGACCTTCGGCTACAAGACCGCGATCTGGCTCGCGATGTTCGATCGCCACGCCGAGCGGCTGGCGCAGCTGAAGCCGCGCGTTCTAGTCGGCCAGTTCGCCGGCGCTGCCGGCACCCTGGCCTCGCTTGGCGACAAGGGATTCGAGGTGCAGGAGGCGCTCTGCGCCGAGCTGAAGCTCGGCGTTCCCGCCTCGACCTGGCATGTCGCGCGCGACGGCTTTGCGGAGGCGGTGAACTTCCTCGCTCTCGTCACCGGCTCGCTCGGCAAGATAGCGCTCGACATCATGATCATGGCCTCGACCGAATTCGCCGAGGTCTACGAGCCCTTCGTCAAGGGGCGCGGCGCTTCCTCGACCATGCCGCAGAAGCGCAACCCGATCTCCTCCGAACTGATGCTTGCTGCGTCAAAAGCGGTGCGCCAGCACGCTGGTCTCATGCTCGACGCCATGGTGCAGGATTTCGAGCGTGCCACGGGGCCCTGGCACGCCGAATGGATGGCGATCCCCGAAAGCTTCGTGCTGACCGCCGGCGCGCTGCGCCAGGCGAAATTTGCGCTCGCAGGTCTCATCGTGGACGCGGCGAAGATGAACGACAATCTAGCCATCAGCCGCGGCCTGATCGTGGCCGAGGCGGTCATGATGGGGCTCGCGCCGCAGATCGGGCGGCAGGAGGCGCATGACGTCGTCTACGACGCCTGCCGTGAGGCTAACGAGAAGGCAATAAGCCTTGCAGATGCGCTGTCCGCAGATTCACGGATATCGAGCCGCATCGACCGCGCCACGATCGAGGCGCTTACCTCACCGAAAAATTACCTCGGTCTCGCGCCCGCCATGGTTGACCGGGTGCTGAAATCGGCAACGCGTTGAAAACCAAAATGCGTGAAACCACGTATCTTTCATGCGTCGCAAGTCGCTCGTACACTTGTGTCTCGCGATGCTAGACTTAGATTGAATGAACGACTTTCGGCAGAGGGCCCGGCATGACTGACAAACGCAATACCTTAACTCCCATCGATCCCGTGAAGCTCGACCGCCTGGCCGAGGTGGCGGTGAAGGTGGGTCTGGGCTTGCGGCCGGGACAGGATCTGCTTCTGACGGCGCCCGCGATCGCGCTGCCGCTGGTGCGGCGGATCGCCGTGCATGCCTACAAGGCCGGTGCCGGCATCGTGACGCCGATCCTGTCGGACGAGGAGATGACCTTGGCGCGCTACCGCCACGGACATGACAGCAGTTTCGATCGCGCCGCCGGCTGGCTCTACGAAGGCATGGCCAAGGCGTTCTCGGACAACACCGCACGGCTCGCCATCGTCGGCGACAACCCGATGCTGCTGTCGGGCGAGGATCCCTCCAAGGTGGCGCGCGCGAGCAAGGCGAATTCGATGGCCTATCAGCCCGCGCTGGAGAAGATCGTCAATTTCGACACCAACTGGAACATCATCGCCTATCCAAGCCCGTCCTGGGCGAAGCTCGTATTCCCTGACGATTCCGAGGACGTCGCGGTCGGCAAGCTCGCGGATGCGATCTTCGCAGCGTCCCGAGTCGATCGCGAGGACGCGATGGGCAATTGGGCGAACCACAATGCGGTGCTGCGCGAGCGCACCAACTGGCTCAACGGCCAGCGCTTTCGCGCGCTGCAATATTCGGGTCCCGGCACCGATCTGACCATCGGACTTGCCGACGGTCACGAATGGGAAGGCGGCGCCTCGCTCTCCAAGAATGGCATCAGCTGCAACGCCAATATCCCGACTGAAGAGGTCTTCACCACGCCGCATTGCCGCCGCGTCTACGGCCACGTCGTGAGCTCGAAGCCGCTGTCCTACCAGGGCACGCTGATCGACAACATCGCCGTGCGTTTCGAGGACGGCAAGATCGTCGACGCAAAGGCCTCGCGCGGCGCCGAAGTGCTGAACAAGGTGCTCGACACTGACGAGGGCGCGCGGCGCCTCGGCGAAGTGGCGCTGGTGCCGCATTCGTCGCCGATCTCGCAGAGCGGGCTATTGTTCTACAACACGCTCTTCGACGAGAACGCTGCGTCTCACATCGCGCTCGGCCAGTGCTATTCGAAATGCTTCGTCAACGGCGCTCAGCTCACGCCGCAGCAGATCGCGGCGCAAGGCGGCAATCAGAGCCTGATCCATATCGACTGGATGATCGGCTCGGCCGAGACCGACATCGACGGCATTTTGGCCGACGGCAGCAAGGTACCCGTCTTCCGCAAGGGCGAATGGGCGAAGTGACGCCTCTTGCAGGCCTTGCTTCGGGACGCCTGCCGGCGTTGCGCAGCATTGGATCGTCGTCGATGTTGAAGCGGTTGAACAGAGTCGTGAACGGGCTGCCACTGGTGGCTCGCACGATGGTGTCGGAAGCGGTGACCGCCCCGTAAAGCGCGGCAACAGGATCATCCGCCTCCGGCACGTCGAGGCGCACCGCGGATCTCGTGACGAGCCTCATTGACCTCACCCTTGTCGTCGAGTGTCGCTCCCCGCGCGGTCCTCAGATGAGATGTAGAGCACCTCTTGCGACGGCAGCAGGACGAAGGCGCCGCCGGCGCCGTCACTGCCGATCGGCCGCGGTCTTTCGATCGCGCACTTTGTCGCACCCCAGGAAAGATCAGTTCATGTGTCGGGATTCTCAGGCGAATCGTGACGTTAACCGTTTCGCGTTTGAACTGGGGGCTGATGGTCGAGGATCGTGTAAGAAAGAATTAAAAAGCGGCTACTAGCGTCCCGCCGTCTTTCGAAACAATCCGGGCCGAGACCCGACCATTCATTTTATATTTCTCCTGAGGAAGCAGATGTCGCGCGCATTGATTGAAATCGGCAGTTGCAATGTGGACCTCGAGCTGCGGCCGATCGAGCCGTCCTGGATCATCGAGGGCAATCCGGTGTCCCGCTCGCGCGTCCTGTCGACCAGCGCCGACGGCACCGCCCAGACAATCATTTGGCATTGTACCGAAGGACGCTTCAACTGGTATTACGACATCGACGAGACGATCATGATCATGGAAGGATCGATCGTGCTCGAAAGCGACGGCATGCCGCCCAAGCGCTATGGCCCAGGCGACGTCATCTTCTTCCGCGACGGTGCGCATGCCAAATGGTATGTCGAAGGGCACGTCAAGAAGATCGCCTTCTGCCGCAAGACCAATCCGGTGATGATCGGCTTCCTGATCCGTGTCGTCAACAAACTGAAGAAGATCTTCGCCTCCAGCGGCGAGCGCCGTCCGGCCTCGCTCATGGGTGCCGGCTAAAGCGGCAATAAGGTCTCAAGGACGCTTCCCAGCGGCCACGACGAAGAGGGGTCGGGATCAACATCCCGGCCCCTCTTCTTGTCATGACGGCAGTTCGAGCCGGTAAACGTCGATCGCGGTTTGCGAGAACAGCGCCGTCTTTTCGGCCTCGCTCAGGGGTGATGCGATGCGCTTGAAGGCGTTGAAAATCACCTGATAGCTGCACTGGCCCTTGTCCGGCGGGAAATTGCTCTCGAACATCGCTCGCTTCGGACCGAATACCTCGATACATGTCTCGATATAGGGTCGCCACGCCGTGGCGAGTTCCTCGGACGACGGCGGTCTCTCGCGCAGATGGAAGTCGTGGCCGAGCAGGCACATGGCGAGCCCGCCGAGCTTGACCACCACGTTCTCGCACGTC
Organism: Bradyrhizobium cedriense; assembly: GCF_054602315.1. Lineage (NCBI taxonomy): Bacteria > Pseudomonadati > Pseudomonadota > Alphaproteobacteria > Hyphomicrobiales > Nitrobacteraceae > Bradyrhizobium > Bradyrhizobium cedriense. The sequence continues at coordinate 876,720 of NZ_JBTSWB010000004.1, forward strand.
GCGATCTCCTGGATCGATGCGCGCCATTGCGGAAACACCTCCTCGCGCCGGCCTGCAAAACGGCCGACGCCGGCCGGGCCGCCGCAATGGTCGAGCACGATCCTGGTGTCGGGGAATGCGCGCGCCAACTCGGTCAGTTCGCCGATCTGCGGATGGAACAGCCAGGCATCGAAGCTGAGGTTCAGCGGCGCCAGGCAGGCGAAGCCCTTGCGAAAAGTCTCGTCTTGCAACAGCCCCTTCGGCCTGTTCGCATACATGCCGGCAACGATGGGGTCTTCGTCCCAGGCCGAGGAATGCCTGATGCCGCGGAAGCGGCCGTTGCCGGCCGCGATCTCCGCTTCCAGCACCGGCCTCGCCGCATCGCCTAGCAGCAGATTGGCGTGGCTGACGATTCCGGCACAGATCGCCGCTTTGCCGTAGGCGCCGCTCGCGCTCATCGCGGCAACACCGTTGGCGAATTCGACCTCGCCGACGGGCCGGAACGCTTCGGGTCCGTGCGCGCGATACATCGAGCGGCAATCGACATAGACCGTGGCGATGACGTTGTGGCCGGTGGCGATGTCCGCCGCCATCTCCTCGATCAGATAGCGGTGCCCACGATTCCAGAGGTGGTGGTGGGGATCCACGATCGGCCGGGCCGCGTCGATGATCTCCTCCTGATGCAGCGCAAGCCAGTCCTCGCGCGGCTCGACGAATAGCCCGCTGGTATTGGCGGGCAGACCGCTTGTGGCCATCGGCGTTCGCTCCCTCGTTGTTCTTGTACGGGGAGCCTAGCACCTCATCTCGCCGCGCAGCAGCGCGCGCCATGCAACCGCACCCGTCATCGCGGGCACAGCGGCAGTGTCAGCCCTTGCGCCGCTTTGCTCTCACGTCGACTATCAGCCGCCAGTCCGCTGCCGCGGCAGGTCTGACCTCCCCGAGCCAATGGAAGGAATCGCCGGTGATCTCCGTAAAGCTCCAGCGCGTCAACTCGCCGGCTTCGGTCGTGCCTTCCTGCACGATGTCCTCGCCTCGCGGACGGCCGATCTGCTGGCTGAATACGCTGCGGCCGGGGTCGAACCAGGAAATCCGCCATGCGGCGATGGTTGGGTCATAGACGCGCAGCGTCGTGCCGTACCAATTGCCGGCGATCGGAAAGGCCGACGCGCCCGCCGGCCGGGGTATGATCCAGACGTCCTGCACGGCGCGGCCCTCGAGCACCCAGCCGAAATGGATCTCGCCGGGAGCGGTGTGCTTGGATCCGTCAGGTCCATGGGCCGTGATCTCGGCATCCCAGTCGCCGACGAAGCGGCCGTAAAGCTGGAGCGCGGCTGCGTGCTCGGGATGCGGTCGGTCCGCATGCAACAATCTCGCAAAGTCTGTCATGTCGATCTCCTGTTGCGGGGAGATCAGCACCAAAGGCGAACAGCCGGCTTGGAGAAAATTGCGCGTCAGACTCCGTCGAGGATGATCACCGTCGGCTTTGATGGCAGTGCATCCCGCGATATCCGGAACGAACGTTCGGTGCGGCGGTCGATTTCGAAGTCTTGCCCGATCCGGCGCATGAAATCCTCGAGTGGCGTGGCGAAGCGATGCATCGGCAGCACCACGGAGGCGCGCAGCCGCTTGGTGATCTCGGAGATGCCCCCCAGCGACATGGTGTAGGTGCCGTCGATCGGCACCATCACGATGTCCAGCCGCCCGATCTGGGCGAAATGGCTGTCGTCGAGCTTGTGGTGGAGGTGGCCGAGATGACCGATGCAGAGGCCGGCGACCTCGAAGATGAAGATCGAATTGCCGTCGCGGACCATGTCTGTGCCGGCATCGTCGCCGAAATAGCGCCGGATGTCGGTCGTGACGTTGCGGATGAAGGTGTCGCCGATGCGGCCCGACACGATGGCCGGCTTGCCGTCCTCGCTCCAGCCGTGCAGCACATGGGGAATGCGCTTGTCCGGGAACAGGGTGTAGTGGGTGCTGTGGGCCCGGTTCATGGTGACGACGTCCGGCAGCCGGCCGACCTGGTAGGCGCCGCTATAGTCGGTGGCGATGCGCAGGCCGCCGGGCGTATCGATGAAATAGGTCGAGTGGCCGGCATAGGTGATCTCGACCTCGGCGGCGCCGGCAACCTGCCGGAACGCGACCGGCAGCGCGCTGGGCGCCGCATTCGCCATCGCCAGACATTCGCTGCGTTGAGGCAGCTGCTGGGCAAGGGCAGGAGCGAAGGATACGCCGAACAGCGCCAGAGCCGCCGAAACCAGTCGCCACATGCATCCGTCCCCGATGACTTCGGGGGAAAGTCTAGCGCGCTAAGCCGCGCGTCGCCAATGGGCTGCGATCAACAGCGCGTCAGTGTCGCACCTCTTGCGCGTCCTCATTCCCGCCGCGGGCTGAACTTCCAGGTCATGGCAACGAGGCCAGCTGTAATCAGGCCGCTGACGAGGCCGGCGATCGGCAGGGCGAGCAGCAGTGCGGCGGTGGCCGCCCAACCGATCGAGGAAAACGCCTCGGCAAAGGTCGCAAGCCGCGAGGACGTCTGGCGGCGGCGGAATTGGCTGCGCCGGGCCTGCACCCGGAACCAGAGCTGGATTGCAGTCGCGGAGGCCGCGCTTACGACGATCGCGCCGGCGCTGATTGCTGCCTGGAATGGCGAGGCGAAGGCTACGGCTGCGACCAGCGGGCCAAAGATCACGGCGATTGCGATCAGCACCACTTCGATCTTGGCGCGGATGACGCTCGACGGCATCAGCGGCGCGGTGGTGACGAGATCGGGGGCGTCCTCGCCGGAGATCGTCAGCCAGGCGAGCCCGCCCGCAAGCTGTCCGGCCGCCATCACGATGACGGGTGTGATCAGCGTCATGGCCGCGGAACTGTCGGCAAAATTACGCCAGAGCAGGAGCGCTGGCGGCACCAGATAGAGCAACTGCATCAATGTCTGCGAGATCAGCCACGGATCGCGCCACAGGAGCATGAATTCCTTGCGCCGCAGCGCCTGTTGGCGAGATCCGCCGCGGAACGAGCGCTCCCTCGCGCGGACGCGGCCGGACTTGCCGTACGCCGCCGCATCGATCGCGGTGTCGGCGAAACGGTGCGAGAAGACCGCCATGACGCTGCCGAGCAGGACGAGCGCCAGGGAAAGGAGGAGCAGCAGCGCTTCGGTGTCGCCCATGGTCGCCCGCGCCGGCCACCACCAGATGCTGTCCACGTCGGGCGCGTAGGCGGCAAGGCTCCCCGAGGTCAGGATGGTGAAGCGCGACAGCGTGCCGTAGGACATGATCGCGGCGACCTGAAGCGCGATCACGAAGCCCGCGCCGATGATCGCGGCTAGGATCTGCGCAATCAGGCGCGTTCGCGCCGGGCCGATCAGCCGGAACAGGAGAATGGTGACGGCGATCGCGACCGCCGCGGCCGACAGGCCCATCGCGACGACGACGCCGAAGGCGGCAAGCCAGCGCGCACCTCCGCCGATCACCAGCACGTCGATGAAGGGCGTCGAGAACAGCAGCGCGAGCACGGTGACGGTCAGCGCGATCGCGGCGATGCGGACAGAGAACAGATTGGCCAGCGCAGCCGGCGAGGACATGATCAGGTCGAGATCGGCGCGGGCATAGAATACCCGCGTCACCGATTCGATTGCCTGCGACAGCATCAAGGTCCAGGCGAAGAAAATCGTCGCCGAAATCACGATCAGCGAGGATTGGTCGAGCGGCAGCTGCAGGTCGGCGAAACGGCCGATCACCGCCCACGCCGGCAGATGCAGCAGCGCGGCGAAGCAGAGCAGGCCGATCAGTGCAATGCGGGTACGCCTGCGCCTGCCGCCCGTCATCATGGCCAGCCATTCGCGCCAGGCGAGCCGCAGCTCGTGGCGGGCAAACCAGGAGAGGGCGGTTGCCGAGCTCATGCTGCGGCCTGAAGCGTCACCAGCGCGATGAAGAGATCTTCGAGGCTGGTATCGGCATGGCCGTTCTGCTGACGCAGCTCGGCCAGCGTGCCTTCGGCAACCAGGCGCCCGGACGCGATCACGCCGATGCGGTCCGCCATGCGCTCTGCGACCTCGAGAATATGCGTGGTCATGATGACGGTGCAGCCGGCGCGAACGCGCTCGCTCAGCAGGCCCTTGACGTGGCGTGCGGAGACGGCATCGAGCCCCGTCAGCGGCTCATCCAGAATGATGAGGCGGGGATCGTGCACCAGCGCCCCTGCAAGAGCGACCTTCTGGCGCATGCCCTTGGAAAAGCCCTCGCAGCGTTCGTTCCGGTGCGGCTCGAGCCCGAGCGAACTGAGCAACTCCTGCGCGACCGGTTCCGAGGCCGAGGGGGCGATGCCCCAGAGGCCGGCGACGAATTCGAGGTATTCGAGCGGGGTCAGCTTGTCGTAGATCATGGGCTCGTCGGAGACCCACGCCATCACCTGCTTGGCGGCGGCGGGACTCTGCAACGCATCGATGCCGAAGATCGAGACGGCGCCGGCATCCGGGCGCAGGAGGCCCGCAACCATGCGCAAGCTGGTGGTCTTGCCGGCGCCGTTGGGGCCGACCAGCGCATAGAATTCTCCGGCATGAATGGTGAGATCGAGGCTGTCGACCGCCAGACGGTCAAAACGCTTCGTTAACCCTCGGACTTCCAGCGCCGAGTTGTCCGGCTTCATGACGGCCCCACCATCCGGTTTTGCATCGCCCGCGACCATGACCCGAAGTTCGTTTCGGCACCGTGAATGTGCTGCCGCAAATTCCGTCACCCGGTCTGGACCAAGGCAAGTCACCGTTTGTTGACAGCGCCTGACGGTTCAGGCTGAATTGGCGCCGGGACAAATGGCGCTAACGCAGCGAAACGACTGCGTAGCGACTGGACACAAGATGCGGCAAGGCGGTCACGAAGAACCGACGGCTGCATCGGGAGGACGCGCGTCGATGCTGGATTTTGTTCAGCAGCTGGTCAGCGGTGTTGCGCTCGGCTGCGTTTACGGCCTGATCGCGCTCGGCTTCGTGCTCGTGTACAAGGCCACCGAGGTCGTCAACTTCGCCCAGGGCGATCTGATGATGCTGGGCGGCTTCTTCGCCTTCACCTTCATCGGCATGATGGGCCTGAACTACTGGATCGGCTTCGCAGGTGCGGTGGCCGCGATGGCGCTGTTCGGCATGCTGGCGGAGCGCGTGGTGGTGCGGCCGATCCTCGGCTATCCGCAGTTCTCGATCATCATGGCGACGATCGGCCTCGGCTACTTCCTGCGCTCGGTCGCGGGCATGATCTGGGGCACCGACGACCTGAAGATCGAGACGCCGTTCAGTCAGGGCGTGCTGCGGATGGGCTCGCTGGTGCTCGCCTACGACAAGCTGTCGGTGATCGCGGCGACGATGATCCTGTGCGCGCTGCTCTGGCTTTTCTTCAACAAGACCATGCTCGGCACCGCGATGCGCGCCAGTTCCGAGAACATGCTGGCGGCCTACTATATGGGCATTCCGGTCAAACGCGTGGTGTCGGTCGTCTGGGCGATCAGTGCGGCGGTCGCGACCTGCGCCGGCGTGCTGCTGGCTCCGATCACCTTCATCCACTCCAATGTCGGCCTCGTGCTCGGCCTGAAGGCATTTCCCGCCGCCGTGCTCGGCGGCTTCGGCTCTATCCCCGGCGCAGTGGTCGGCGGCGTCCTGATCGGGGTGATCGAGAGCATGGCCGGCTTCTACCTGCCGGAGGGCTGGAAGGACGTCGCGCCCTATGTCGTGCTGTTGACGGTGCTGCTCCTGAAGCCCGAAGGCCTGTTCGGCCTCCACGTCCGCAAGAAGGTCTGAACGCCATGCGCTTCATGTTCAAGACCGATTATGAAGACGACATCAGGCTGTTTCCGCATTCGGGCTACATTGTCACCTACGGCGTCCTGCTCGCCGTGCTGCTGATCGCACCCCATGTGCTGTCCAGCTACTTGATGAGCCAGCTCGTCTTCGTCTGCATCTATGCAACCGTCGGCGTGGCGCTCTTGATCCTGACCGGCTTCACCGGCCAGGCTTCGCTCGGGCACGCCGCGTTCCTCGCGATCGGGGCCTATACCGCGGCCTATCTGCAGAAATACAACGTCCCGTTCCCGGTCTACTTCCTCGCCGCCGGCCTCCTGACCGGCATCATCGGCGCGATGGTCGGCTTCCCCGCGCTGCGCCTGACCGGCATCTATCTCGTCATCGCCACCATCTCCTTTGCCCTGATCGTGGAGGAGATCCTGGCGCGCTGGGAGAGCGTGACCCACGGCAATGAGGGCATGCGGGTCAAGACGCTGTCGCTGCTCGGCGTCGCGGTGCCGCGCGACAGCCCGACCTTCTATTATCTCTGTCTTGCCGTGCTGGTGCTGACCATCGTCGGCACGCTCAATTTGCTGCGCTCGCCGACCGGCCGGGCCTTCGTCGCGATCCGCGACTCCGAGACGGCGGCGCGCAGCATGGGCGTCAATGTCGCGCTCTACAAGGTGAAGTCGTTCGCGATCTCGGCCGCGATCACCGGCTTTGCCGGCGTGCTGTTCGCCCACAAGCTCTCCTTCATCTCGCCGGAGATGTTCACGCTCCAGCTCTCGATCGAGTTCATCATCGTGATCCTGATCGGCGGCACCTTCAGCCTGCATGGGGCGGTCCTGGGCGCGATCTTCATCGTGATGATCGATCCCTTCCTGACCTATCTGAAGGACGACATGCCCGGCATCATCGCCGGCATTGCCGCAACGTTCGGGGCGGGCTCGGCGACGGCTGCCAATATCCAATCGACCGTCGCTGCCTTCGCCTCGCTCAACGGGCTGAAGGGCGCGATCTACGGCATCATCATCGTCTTGTTCGTGCTGTTCGAGCCGCTCGGCCTCTATGGCCGCTGGCTGAAGATCAAGCTCTTCTTCCAGCTGTTCCCGCTCTACAAGCGCGCGACCTTCAAGCGGCAGAAGATCTACGTGAAGTCGGAGCGCAATCGATGAGCTATTTCCGCGCCGAGAACCTGTCGCTGCATTTCGGCGGTCTCAAGGCCGTCGATGCAGTCTCGTTCGCGGTCGAGAAAGGCGAGATTCTCTCGATCATCGGCCCCAACGGCGCCGGCAAGAGCTCGATCTTCAACCTGATCTCGCGGATCTACCGGCCGACCTCGGGCCGCATCTTCTTCGAAGACCAGGACGTCACCGAACAGCCGCCCTACGACATCGCCAAGCTCGGCATCGCCCGCACCTTCCAGAACATCGAGCTGTTCGAGAACGCGACCGTGCTCTCCAACCTGCTGGTCGGCCGCCACCGTCATTCCACCACCCAGCTCTGGCAGGAGCTGCTGTTTTTGCCGAGCGTGCGGGCCAACGAGAAGGTGCACCGTCGCCGGGTCGAGCAGGTCATCGAATTCCTCGATCTCGAGCCCTATCGCGACAAGCTCATCTCGGGCCTGCCCTATGGCGTGCGGAAGGTGATCGAGCTTGCCCGCGCGCTTTGCTCGGAGCCGAAGCTGATCCTGCTCGACGAGCCGTCCTCCGGCCTCAATGTCGAAGAGACCGGCGACATGTCGTTCTGGATCCGCGACATGAGGAGCGAGCTCGGCATCACCGTACTGATGGTCGAACACGACATGTCGCTGGTCAATCGCGTCTCCGATCGCGTCATCGCGCTGAACTACGGCCGGGTGCTGGCGATGGGTTCGCCCGCCGAAGTGCAGCAGCATCCCGACGTCGTCGCCGCGTATCTGGGAGCTTGAAGCGATGGATGCGACCGCGACGCCCGAGACCATCCTGAAGCTCTCGAACATCGAGAGCTACTACGGGCCCATCATGGCGATTCGGGGCATCTCGCTGGAGGTGCCGCGCGGTCGCATCGTCACGCTGCTCGGGGCCAACGGAGCCGGCAAGACCACGGTGCTGAAGACCATCTCGGGCATCCTCGATCCGCAGAAAGGCGCCATCGAGTTCATGGGCAAGCCGATCCAGCGCATGGAAGCCGACAGGATCGTGCGGCTCGGCCTCAGCCACGTGCCGGAGGGGCGCGAGGTGTTCCCGTTCCTCTCGGTGCGCGAGAACCTGATGATGGGCGCCTATCCGCGCAAGGATCGGGACGGCGTCGCGGAGGATCTGGAGCGCGTCTACGGCTACTTCCCGCGCCTGAGGGAGCGGATCAACCAGCCCGCCGGCCAGCTCTCCGGCGGCGAGCAGCAGATGCTCGCGATCGGGCGCGCCTTGATGAACCGGCCGACGCTGCTGCTGCTCGACGAGCCTTCCCTCGGCCTGTCGCCGCTGCTGGTGAAGGAGATCTTCACCATCATCCGCCGCGTCAACGAGGAGCAGGGGATGTCGATCCTTTTGGTCGAGCAGAACGCCAAGGTGGCGCTGGAGACGGCCCATTACGGCTACGTGCTCGAGATCGGCCGGATCGTGATGAACGACAGCTGCGACCGCTTGATGCATTCCCAGGACATCCAGGAGTTCTACCTTGGCGCCAAGGAAGCGGGCGCGCGCGGCGAGCGGCGCTGGAAAAAGAAGAAGACGTGGCGGTGAGGACGAGCTGGCAGTAAGATGAGCTTGCCATCCGCAACAGAGACCGCCGGCAAGGCAGGCAGCGGAGGCAGGCGACGAGGAGGAGGAGAGACGCATGGCCCGACCGGCGGTGCTGACGGTCGCTGATACGATCGCGAAGAGCTTCTTGCGCGCCGCCGAGACGCGGGGCGACAGGCCGGCGATCCGCGAGAAGAAGTTCGGCATCTGGCAGCCGACGAGCTGGCGTGAATGGCTGGAGAACTCGAAGGAGATCGCCTACGCGCTTCGCGCGATCGGCTTCATGCCTGGCGACGTCGCCTCCATCGTCGCCAACGCCGTCCCGGAATGGGTCCATGCCGACATGGGTATTCTGTGCGCCGGCGGCGTCTCCTCCGGAATCTATCCGACCGATTCCTCGTCCCAGGTCGAGTATCTCGTCAACGATTCCCGCACCAAGGTGATCTTCGCCGAGGACGAGGAGCAGCTCGACAAGATTCTCACCTGCCGTGCGCGCTGCCCATCCCTGCAGAAGATCATCGTGTTCGACATGGAGGGCCTGAGCGGCTTCTCCGACGACATGGTGATGTCGATCGACGAGCTTCGCGCGCTCGGCCGCAACCACATGGTCGGCCGCGAAGCGCTGTGGCAGGAGATGATCGACAGCCGCGGCGCCGACGATCTCGCAATCCTCGTCTATACGTCCGGCACGACGGGCCCGCCCAAGGGCGCGATGCACGCCAACCGCAGCGTCACCCACCAGATGCGGCACGCCAACGACTTCATCCCGGCACGAGAGAACGAAGACCGGCTGATCTTCCTTCCGCTCTGCCACGTCGCCGAGCGCATCGGAGGCTATTACATCTCGGTCGCGCTGGGCTCGGTGATGAATTTTGCCGAGAGCACGGAGACCGTGCCGGACAATCTGCGGGAGGTGCAGCCCACCGTCTTCCTGGCGGTGCCGCGGGTCTGGGAAAAGTTCCATTCCGCCATCACCATTGCGCTGAAGGACGCGACGCCGCTCCAGCAATGGGTCTATCGCCGCGCCATCGCCGTCGGCTACCGCATGGTCGAGTGCAGGGTCGAGGGCAGGGTGCCGCCGCTGTCGCTACGCATCGCCAATCGCATCGCCTACCAGGTCGCGTTCCGCAACATCCGCCGCATGATTGGGCTCGACCGCTGCCGCATCGCCTTCACTGGGGCGGCGCCGATCGCACCGGAGCTGATCCGCTGGTATCTGGCGCTCGGCATCGACATGCACGAGGTCTACGGCCAGACCGAGAATTGCGGCGTCGCCACCATGATGCCGGCGGAAAGAATCAAGCTCGGCTCGGTCGGCACCGCGGTGCCCTGGGGCGAGGTGGCGCTGTCGCCCGAGGGGGAGATCCTGATCAAGGGCGACTTCCTGTTCATGGGCTACCTGAACCAGCCCGAGAAGACCGCCGAGACCATCGATGCCCGCGGCTGGCTACATACGGGCGACGTCGGCTCCATCGACAATGAGGGCTTCGTCCGGATCACCGACCGGATGAAGGACATCATCATCACCTCCGGCGGCAAGAACATCACGCCTTCCGAGATCGAGAACCAGCTCAAGTTCTCGCCCTACATCTCGGATGCCGTGGTGATCGGCGACAAGCGGCCGTATCTCACCTGCCTCGTGATGATCGACCAGGAGAATGTGGAGAAGTTCGCCCAGGACCACGACATTCCGTTCACCAATTATGCCAGCCTGTGCCGGGCGACGGAGATCCAGGACCTGATCTGGCGCGAGATCGAAGCGGTCAATGCCAACTTCGCCCGCGTCGAGACCATCAAGAGATTCTACCTGATCGAGCGGCAGCTCAGTCCCGAGGACGAGGAACTGACGCCGACCATGAAGCTGAAGCGCGGCTTCGTGAACAAACGCTACGCCGCCGAGATCGAGGCGATGTATCGCGAGCGCGCGGTGGCGTGAGGCGCCTGCAAATTCGAGAAAGCGAAGGAGCCATGGCCCCGCCCTTCGTACAACACGGGCCTTGAGGAGAGGAGACGTCAATGTCGAAATCGTTCAGGACGTTCGGCCTTGCGGTGGGCGCTGTGGCCCTCACCTGTTTGCCGGCCGCAGCGCAAACCAAGGTCACCAACGAAGGCATCTCGGCAACCGAGATCGTCATCGGCACCCATCAGGACCTGTCGGGTCCGATCAAGGGCTGGGGCGTGCCCGTCTCCAACGGCATGAAGATGGCGGTCGACGAGATCAACGCAGGCGGCGGCATCCACGGCCGCAAGATCCGGCTGGTCATCGAGGATAGCGGCTACGATCCGAAGAAGGCGGTGCTGGCATCGCAGAAGCTGATCGAGCGCGACAAGATCTTCGCGATGGTGGGGCCGATGGGATCGCCGACGGTGCTCGCCGCGCAGGACATCCTGCTCGACGCCGGCGTGCTTCAGCTGTTCCCGCTAACGGCGGCCGAGTTCACCTTCAAGTTCGATCCGGCCAAGCCGCAGGAGCGGCTGAAGTTCAACAATCTGCTGCCCTATGTCGAGAGCACGCGTGCGGCGCTGAAATACATGATGGAGTGGAAGCAATTCAAGAAGCCCTGCATCATGCACCAGGACGACGAGTACGGTAAGAACGTGCTCGACGGCTTCAATCAGCAGCTCTCAGCCATGAAGGTGCAGCCGGCCTCGGTCACGAGCTACAAGCGCGGCGCGTCCGATTTCAGCGCGCAAGTCGCCAAGATGAAGTCCGACGGCTGCGATCTCGTCGTGCTCGGCGCGGTCCTCCGTGAGCCCATCGGCGCCATGACCGAGGCCAAGAAGCTCGGCTGGGACGTCACCTTCCTCGGAGCGACGCCGACCAACGTGATGGAGGTGCCGATGCTCGGCAAGGAAGCCGTCGAAGGCCTCTACGCCGCGAGCGGCTTCGAGATTCCTTACGAGGACACCGCCAAGGGCAAGGTCAAGGACTGGCTCGTCAACTACAAGAAGATGTTTGGCACCGACGCCAACACGCAGGCGATCATCGGCTACAATGCGGTGATGACGTTTGCGTTCTACGCGAACAAGGCGGGCAAGGAGCTCACGGGCCAGAAGATGCTCGATTCGCTTGAGTCGGGCGACAAGTTCCTCGACATCTTCAACTCACCGCCGACCAAGTTCTCCAAGACCGACCACCTCGCCAACACCATCACCCAGGTGCAGCAGGTCAAGGGCGGCCGCTGGGTGCTGGTGAAGGACAATCTGATGTTTTGATCAAGGGCGGCGCTCACGGCACGAACGGTGCACCCTCTCCCCTTGCGGGTCCTTGCGGGAGAGGGTGGCATAGGCGGTCTTCGGCCGCCGTTCTCAGAACGCTGATGCTCGCTTTGGCTATGGCAAAGCGGCGAGCCGGGTGAAGGATATCTATCTTCAAGTCTCGCGAATGGTGAGAATTCCTGATCCGGAGCTTCGCGCCACCTTCACCCACAAGGGGAGAAGCAAGAAGGGAGCCTAGGAGCCCTCGCCCGCCGTGCCGGAATTCACAGGGGCCAGCTCGTCCTCCCGGCAGCGCCAGCCGTCGGCGGCTTTGACGAAAGCGAAAGTCCGCTGGATCCTCAGGCGGCGCGTGACGTTGAAGGCTTCTGCGGAGCGCTCCTTGTTGCCGGCGCCCGGCTGTGGACGGCCCGTCCTCGCGTCCCAGCAGGTGCCGGTGCAGGCGGAGGCGACCTTGCTGCACATGGTGAAGGGCGCCAGCACGGCCATCTCGATCTCGCCCGTGACCTGCGCCTCCTGCTCGGTCACCTGGCTGTCGAGCGCGTAGACGCGGTTGATGCGCAGGAAGTTGCCGCAGGAATTGGCGGCGTGGATGCGCGCGGCGCAGAAATCGACTGCGTCGGTGTCGGGCGAGCGGGCCGCGACCTGCCGGCCGAACACCTTCTTTGGGTCGCCTTTGGCCGCGCGGATTTCATCGGTCTTGCGCTTTAATTGATCGGCGAGGCAGTCCTCTGCGGATTCCAGCTCTTGCAGCGGCACGTTCTCCTTGCCGACCAGATTGCATTTGCGGTCGCGCTCTCGCGTCCACCTTCCGTATTCGGCAAAGGCAAAGCGGGCTGCGGTCGGGTCCAGCTTGCCGATCAGGGCCAGCACCTGGCCGTTGAGCTCGGTTTCGGCAACCGCCAGCGATGGGTCCGCGCAGATCAGCGCGCCCGCTGCGGTGTTGGCGGCGAGGCAGTCGAAATCCGGATCGCGCACGATCGCGGCGCGCTCCTCGGTGACCTTGAACAGGCACGCCTTGACCCGGTCGAATTCGTCGGCCCGGATCGCGGTCTGTCCGACGATGCCGCAGCTGAGATTGCGCTGGCGGATCCAGATCGCATTCTCCTCGATCCCAGGCAGGCGATCGGGCAGGCGGGCGAGCCGCGCCTCGATCGCCATGCTCAGTTTCTCGGCGGCGGCGGCAAGCCCGGCATCACCGCAGAACAATTGGTTGGCGGGGTCGCGAATCTTCTGGCAGTTGTTCTTGGCAAACAGCGGCAGCCTGTCGGCGATCGAGCGGTCGGATTGCGCGCACGCGGGTGCCGCCGGCAATGCCAGCAGAGCAAGCACGGACAGCACGATGAATCGCATCCCGGTCGCCCCCGCAAAGCCGGGGCATGCTAGCGTCCCGCATCGCGCGATGGAATGGGTTTCTGGAGGGGCAGCCCCTTGGCCCGGATAGAACGGAGCGCCGATGCTGACGGCGAGAATCCAGGATCTCGCTTGCGCTCCACCCGGACAGCGAGGCCGCAGCGTGATCAGTGCGCCTCGGCGACCGCCATCGGGACCTGCACCGGCTCGTTGACGACATACTTCATCACCGCGGACCGGTAGAGCACGAACAGGGGCTGATAAGTCCGGGTCGCGTCATCCTTGACCATCGCCATGCGGCGATTGTCGAGCATCAGCCATTGGCCGTCGAGCCGTGCAGCGGCAATCGCGTGCTCCTCGCCGGCGCTCGTGTCGCGCACCACGACGATGCGGAGGTCTTCCGCAGCAACGCCTGCCAGCCGCAGCGCGGCGAGCTTGGCGATGGCGTAGTCCTCGCAATCGCCGGCGCCGCGCGCGAAGGTCGCAAGCGGCGCGCTCCAGACGTCGTCGGTACCGTCATTGGCGGCGTGGATGGCGAGATTGATGGCGCGGTTGGTCTCGCCGAGGCGCGCGCGGCCCTCGCGGGCGCGAGCCTGGTCGACGATGGCGAGCAGCTTCAGGGCCGCAGGGGATGCGCAATTGTCCCGGTCGCCGTCGCACAGCGCGAGCTGCACCATGTCGTCGTCGAGCTTGTTCTTCAGCGAGGACCATTTCTGCTGGAGTCCCCCGGACGAGATGGCAAAGGCGAACACGCCGAAAGGTTCGGCGGATTTGCGTACGAGGACGCCGGCGCCCGGCGACAGCAGCGTCCCGGCGCGAACCTCGGCGGCCGATCCGAGCAGGATCAAGCCGCACAAGGTAAGGATTGCGCGCCAGGCGCGCGAGCGAGCAGCGGTCTCCATCTGACATCCCCTTCCCAGGCTTCGCGAGATCCCCCTCGATCCGACGTGCCGGGCTTTGTTGCCTTCGCGGAGATAGTGCGAGTTCGGCCGTTTTGTTCTGCTTAACGCGCCCGGCAGGGGTTCTGAAACTGGAGGGCAAGCTGAAACAGGCCTGTCCAAATTGCGTAAAATTTTACGATTCGCGGGCTAGGAGCGGTCTCGCTGCCGCGAAATGGAGACCTTTGCAGGCAGAGGTTGCGAGCCGGCCGATTCTGCGCCCCATGGCTAACGATCCGCTATTTCGCGGGTTCTGTTAGTTAGGTCACAGATTTAGTTCCGTGTTTGCCGCAAGATGCTGCGGGGCATCACGAACGGAAGATGACGCAAATATCTGTTCGACCAATTATACGATGGATTACTTGGGGTGGCAGGAAATGCGTACATCTAAGCTGACTTCGACTTCAGAATGCTTCAAGTATGACTTCACCTTCTCTGGGGAGGCGCCGCCCCGCGGAGGCTCTTGCGGCCAAGTGACCCGAAATCACACAAGCAATAGATGGTTTCGCTAAGGACTTGGTAATGCTAAGCAAGCTTAGGCAGTCGATACTTACTTAAATTTTAACCCTTTTCACGGTGCCCGGTTGAATTACGCTGGCAAATTTGACGCCGCGATCTTCTTGGACGGCCAGGGTTTCGGCTCGCCCGCCTATGCCCCCGCCGATTCCTTTACAGCCAAGCCCTTCATCGCCAAGGGGCACGGCCATGTGCCTGATGGCGCGTTCGTTGTTCCCGACCCCAACCTGATCTTCGACGGCGAGTTCAAGCGCGCCGGCCTCGATCTCGTGCTGTCTCACGAAGGCCATGAGTTCGTGGTTCACGATTATTTCAGGGGGGACAAGCGCGCCGCCATCGCCTCGCCCGACGGCGCCCACCTCACTGGCGACATCGTCAACGCGCTCACCGGCCACGTTCAGGTTGCGCAGGCTGCGCCCGGCGTCGCTGCGGCCCAGGTCATCGGTCACGTCACGAAGCTCTCCGGCAGCGCGACCGCGATCCGCAACGGCGTGTCCGTCATCCTGAACAACGGCGACAATGTCGAGAAGGGCGACGTGGTCTCGACCGGCTCCGATTCGACGCTCGGCATCACCTTCATCGACGGCACCGTGTTCGGCCTGTCCTCCAATGCCCGGATGGTGCTGAACGAGATGGTCTACGACCCCAATGGGTCGAACAACTCCTCGCTGCTCAGCCTGATTGCGGGCACCATCACCTTCGTCGCCGGCGAGACCGCCAAGCACGGCGATATGAAGGTCGACACGCCGGTCGCGACCATGGGTATTCGCGGCACGGCGGTGCTGACCCAGATCAACTTCGTCATTCCCGCCGGCGGCGGCGATCCGCAGCCGCAGGCGAACTTCCAGGTGCTGGTCGAGCCGAACGGCACGACCGGCTCCTACATCCTGTTCGACAAGATCACGCTGCTGCCGATCGCGACGGTCAACCAGGCCGGCCAGATGATCCAGATCAGCGGCGGCAACGTCTCGATCACCAATGCGCTGATGTCGCCGGAAGTGCAGAAGCTGATCACGGACGTGTTCACGCTGAAGTTCACCGACAACAACACCAACACCAAGCTGACCACGAATTTCACCGACACCATCACGCCGTTCGGCGAAGGCCTGATCTTCAAGACGGCGTCGGGTTACTCTGCCACCCCGACCTTCGTGAACCTCAACCCGCCGGCATCCGAGGGGCCCGGCAATTCCCCGACCTCCGTCGGCCGTATTCCCGGCCAGCCGATTGTGCAAAGCTTCGACCTCGGCGGCAATGTGAGGACGGCGTTCGGATTGACAGAACGCGCGGACACCACCGGCGACACGCAGGCCGATACGATTTCGGGCCTGATCAGATTCGTCGATCAAAACCTCGGCGACCGGCCGTCGGTAAGCGTGAGCCTCGCCGAGGCGCCGAACTACGTCTACAAGAACGCGGGACAGCAGGACGTCACCGGCTCGCTCACCGCGCTTCAGAAGCAGAGCATCGCCGCGACGCAGATCCAGATCGGCGTCGTTGCCGATCCCGCCAACGAGAACAACGGCTCGGCGGTGTGGACCTACACGATCCCCGACAAGGTCTTCGACTTCCTCGCGGCCGGCGAAACCGTGACGCTGACCTACATGGTCCGCGTCGACACCAATTTCTCGGTGAGCCCCGAGTCAAGATTCGTCCCGATCACCATCACCATCACCGGAACGAACGACAAGCCCACCGTCGCGACATCGGGCGGCACCGTCATCGAGCAGGTCGGGACCGGCAACGATGCTCTGGACATCATCACTGGCACGGTCACCTTCACCGACGCCG
Source organism: Bradyrhizobium cedriense (assembly GCF_054602315.1). NCBI lineage: Bacteria > Pseudomonadati > Pseudomonadota > Alphaproteobacteria > Hyphomicrobiales > Nitrobacteraceae > Bradyrhizobium > Bradyrhizobium cedriense. Next base: position 892,997 of record NZ_JBTSWB010000004.1, read on the forward strand.
ATCTGACGGACCGGCCGATCGTGAGCGCGGAGCTCTCGTCCACCCAGCCGTTCAGATATCTCGATGCGGAAGGCAACGACATCACCGCGACGTTGACGCCCGAGCAGCTCGCGGCGATCTCCGCCGTCAAGGTGCCGCTGACCGTCGTTCAAGGCGCTGGAAACGGCAACAACGGAACGGCCACCTGGACCTACAGCGTTCCCGACCACTTGTTCGACTTCCTTGCCGAGGACGAGAAGCTGATCCTCAACTACGTGGTGCAGGTCGATGACGGGCACGGCGGTGTCGTCAGCACGCCGCTCACGGTGTCCATCGACGGCGCGGACGTCAATGTCGAGGGCACCAACGACGTGCCAATGATCGTCGAAGACGACACGGACACGACGGGCACGGTGACTGAGGATGCGGCGGCCACGCTCGCGGCGAATGGTACCATCACCTTCAACGATCCCGATCTCACGGACACGCACAGTGCGAGCTTCGTCCTGAAGTCGACGACGTCGAGCACGCATCTGCCCGGATTCAACAATGGCACCTCGCATATCGGCACGTTCGCGCTGACGTCGGTCATCGAGAGTCCCGGCGCCAGCTCGCGAGGGTCGGTCGGCTGGACGTTTACGCTCGACAACAGCGATCCGGTGCTCCAGTCCCTGGCCATGGGCCAGACCATCACGCAGGTCTACACCGTTACGGTCGACGACCATCACGGGGGGACGGTCACCAAGGACGTCACGATCACCATCACGGGGACCAACGATGCCCCGACCATCACCAGCGATGAAGACGCGGCGAAGGGCTGTGTCACCGAGGACGCGGGCCTGACACTCTCGATCCGCGGCACGCTGGCGATTCAGGATCTGGACCTGATCGACGTTCATACGGTGGATGCGGTGTTCACCTCGTCGTCCGTCAACTCGGCTCTGCCGGGGTTCGGCGCCAACGCGAACATCGGCACCTTCACAATCGATCCTTCGATGCTGGAATCCAACACGGACACCAACAACGGCGCTACGCTGGGCTGGCACTTTACGCTCGACAACAACAACGCGGTGCTGCAATCGCTGGCGCAGGGCCAGTCCATCACCCAGGTCTACACCGTCACCTTCAGGGACAATCACGACGCGACGGTCACGCAGGACGTCACGGTCACGATCAATGGCGTCAACGACGCGCCGACGATCACCAGTGGTGCCGCGGCCGCCGCCGGAGCCGTGACCGAGGATGCGACGCTGTCGATCGGTGGCACCCTTGAAATCCAGGATTTCGACCTGATCGACACCCATACCGCGCAGGCGGTGTTCAAGTCGTCGTCCGTCAGCTCGGCTCTGCCGGGGTTCGGCGCCAACGCGAACATCGGCACTTTCACAATCGATCCGTCTGTGTTCGAATCCAGCACCGATACCAATAGCAATGCGACGCTGGGCTGGCACTTCAGCCTCGACAACAGCAATGCGGTGCTGCAGTCGCTGGCGCAAGGCCAGACCATCACCCAGGTCTACACCGTTACCTTCACCGACGATCACGGTGCCCACGTATCGCAGGACGTGACCGTCACGATCAACGGCGCCAACGACGCGCCGACGATCACGAGCAGCGCCGCGGATGCCGCTGGAGCGGTGACCGAGGATGCCGGTGCGACGTTGTCGATCGACGGTACGCTGGCGATTCAGGATCCCGATCTGATCGATACCCACACGGCGGAAGCCGTGCTCAAATCGTCCACGTCAAGTGTTCAGCTTCCGGGTTTTGCCACGGGCACGCCGCTCGGCACCTTCACGATCGACTGCGCAGTTGCCGAGCTCAGCACCGACACCAATAACGGCGCGACGCTGGGCTGGCATTTCACGCTCGACAACAGCAATCCGGTGCTGCAGTCGCTGGCGCAAGGCCAGTCGATCACCCAAGTCTACGCCGTCACCTTCACGGACGATCATGGCGCCCAGGTCTCCCAGGACGTGACGGTCACGATCAACGGTGTCAACGACGCACCGACGCTCGACAACGCCACGCTGGCCGCTGTGGCCGGCAACGAGAGCGACCCGTGTGGAGCCGCGATCGCCGATCTCTTTGCGAACAAGTTCCAGGATGTCGACACCGGCGCTGGCTTCAAGGCCATCGCCGTGACGTCGGACGCTGCCACCGCTGCGCAGGGCACCTGGCAGTACGCGCTGGCCGGTACGAACCAATGGGTCGCCATCGGATCGGTTAGCGACACGCAGGCGCTGGTGCTGAGCCCCGATACGCTGATCCGCTTCGTCCCGGCCGATGGATTCACCGGGACGCCCGAGCCGCTGGGCGTTCACGCGCTCGACGACACTTATACCGGTCCCATTACGACCAACGCGTCGACGGCTGCGATTATCGACATCACTGCCACGGGTGCCGGCGGCTCCACGCCGGTCTCGCACGCGGTCGCCACTATCGACACCAGCGTGACTGCTCCCGCCGGCGGTCCGGTCATCAACACCGAGGGCTTCCGCCTCGAGCACATCATCGAGAACAACACTGACATCATCACCGATATCGTGGTCACCGACGGCGATGTCGGCGCCGCGACCGATGACTTCACCGTCACGTTGTCAACCGCGCACCCGGTTCTCAGCCATGTTGATCTCTATCCGACGTCAGGGACGCTCGAGGAGATCAACCTGGGATTCGAGACCGGCCTCACCTACAATCCGATCGGCGCCTCCTCCGATCCGGAGGCGGAGCCGCCCGCAACCGACCAGATCACGCTGACCGTGACCGACTCCGCCGGCCACTACGACACGGTCAACTTCATCTTCGCCGAGGGAGCGAGCGGCCAGGGTATCACCCTGACAGGCAGCGGTGGCAAGGACGTGATTTTCGCGACTGAGTCGAGTGATACGCTGATTGGCGGCGGGGCCAAGGATCAGTTCGTGTTTGCGCCGACGTCGTTGCAGCCTACGGTCGAGCACAGCTTGAATGATTTCGAGGTCGGGCTCGACAAAATCGACCTGCGGCAGTTCACCAGCATCACATCGTGGACGCAGCTCTCCGCGCTCGCGGAGCAGCAAGGCGCCGATACCGTCCTCAATCTCGATGGCAACGACAAGATCCTCCTGAAGAATACCGTTGCCGGCAGTCTCCACGCCGGCGACTTCATCCTTCATGTGAGTTAGGCGTCCCCCTCGGGCCGGTGGATCTTCATTTCGCTGTGATTGCGGAAAGAAAATCCCTATCCTCTGTCGCCGAACTGTTGCCCGTCCGCGTCACGGGAGCCCAGGATCAGACCCGAAGCGGTTGGCAGGAAGTCCGGTCGAAATGAAACGTCTCAAGATCCTGCGGCGGTGGTTTGCGCGGAAGCTCGGCCTTGCGCGGCTGATGTGCCTCGTGCTGCTGGTTCTGTTTGCCGGCGCCCGGCTCTGGGATCCACCGCCGATCCAGGAATTGCGGCTGCGTACCTTCGACATGTTCCAGCTGATCGATCCGCGCCACAAGACGGCGCGGCCGGTCACCATCGTCGACATCGACGACAAGAGCCTCGCCAAGCTCGGCCAGTGGCCGTGGCCGCGCACGCGGATCGCCGACATGATCCAGAACCTCACCAGCAACGGCGTGGTGGCGATCGGCTTCGACGTGGTGTTTTCGGAGCCCGACCGGCTCAACCCGGATCTGGTCGCGAGCCAGATGCGCTCTCTCGACGATGCCACCCGCGCCAAGCTGCGCGAGTTGCCGACCAACGACCAGATCCTCTCCGAGGCGATCAAGCGCTCGCGCGTGGTGCTGGGGGAGACAGGACAGCGGGCGATCTCATCCGAGCTCGACAAGTCGCTGCCGTTCACCGGCGTCGCGACGGTCGGTGAGGAGGGCGCTGAACGTTTCCTGTTCGAATTCCCCGGCCTGCTCCGCAACGTGCCGGTCATCGAGATGGTCGCGGCCGGCCGTGGCCTGTTCACCATCAAGACCGAGCGCGACGGCTTGATCCGCCGCGTGCCGATGGTGATGCGCGCCCAGGGCCACATCATGCCCTCGCTCAGCCTCGAGATCCTGCGCGTCGCCACGGGCACGCCGACGCTGCTGATCCGGACCGACAAGACCGGCGTGCGGGCCGTTCGCCTCAAGGGCGTCGAGATTCCGACCGACAAGAACGGTCAGCTCTGGGTTCATTATGCGCGCCAGGACCCTTCGATCTACGTCTCGGCGGCCGACGTCCTCGACAATACCGTGCCGCCTGCCAAGCTCGCCGGCAAGCTGGTGCTGGTCGGCACCTCCGCAGTCGGGCTCAATGACATCAAGACCACGCCGGTGTCCTCGACCATGCCTGGGGTCGAGATCCATGCCCAGGTACTCGAGAGCCTGCTGAGCGGCGCGGTGATCTCCCAGCCGAACTACGCACTCGGTGTCGAACTGATCGCCGCGCTCATCATCGGCCTGCTCGTCATCATCTTCACGCCGAATCTCGGTCCGGTGCGCCTCGTGCTCGCGGGCGCGACCTTCGCGGCCATCCTGGTCGGCGTATCCTGGTTCTTCTACGCGCAGTACCGCTACCTCATCGATTTCACCTATCCGCTGCTCTCGACCACGGCGATCTATCTGACCCTGATCTTCGCCAGCTTCGTGCGCGAGCAGCGTCAGCGCGTGCAGATCCGCGGGCAGTTCGCGCAATACATGTCGCCGGTGCTGGTCGAGCAACTGGCTCAATCGCCGGAAAAGCTGGTGCTCGGCGGCGAGGAGCGCGAGATGACCATCATGTTCTCCGACGTGCGCGGCTTCACCACGATCTCCGAGACCTACAAGCACGATCCGCAAGGGCTGATCGCGCTGATGAACCGCTTCCTGACCCCGCTCACCGACGTGATCATCGAGCGCAAGGGCTATATCGACAAGTACATGGGCGACGCCATCATGGCGTTCTGGAACGCGCCGCTCGACGATGCCGAGCACGAGGTCAACGCCTGCGAGGCCGCGATCCAGATGCTGGAGCAGATCGACGCGGTCAACAAGGAGCGCGAGCAGGAAGCGGCCGAAGGCGGCCACGTCTACATCCCGCTCAACGTCGGCATCGGTCTCAACACCGGTATCGGCGTCGTCGGCAACATGGGGTCCGACCTGAAGAAGAACTATTCGGTGCTCGGCGACAGCGTGAACCTGGCCTCGCGCCTCGAGGGCCAGTCGAAGGAATACGGCTTCCCGATCATCGTCGGCTCGAAGACGGCACTCGCGGTCAAGGACAAGTTCGCGATCCTCGAGCTCGACTTCATCATGGTCAAGGGCAAGACCGAGCCGGAAGTCATCTACGCCATCGCGGGTCGTGAAGACGTGATGCATTCCGGCGCGTTCCAGCGCCTGCGCAACGTCACCATCGAGATGCTCGGCTGCTACCGCGGCCGCGACTGGCAGGGCGCACTCGACGCCATCGAGCGCGGCCGCCGCAGCGAAGATGCCGACACGCTGGAGAAGCTGTTCAGGCTCTACGAGGTACGAATCAAGGATTTCCAGATCAATCCGCCGCCCGAGGGCTGGACCGGGGCATATGCGCTTCTGACGAAGTAGCGGCGCAAGTGTGGTCTTCCGCTGTTTGCCCACACTCCGTCATTGCGAGCGTAGCGAAGCAATCCAGACTGCCTCTGCGGAAAGATTCTGGATTGCTTCGCTACGCTCGCAATGACGAGCCTGTTGAGGCATTTGCGCGCAATGATTACGGGCGGTTGTCCCAGCGAATGCCTGGGCGACCGCGCTTATTGAAGGCAAGTGCTAAGGTCGCCCTCACTCCATCCCGATCGTCGTCAGATCCTGGAACCAGTGCTGCGCCTGGACGAACTGCTTGATCTTCGGTGACAGCGCGTGCGGGTTGGTGTCGTGGACCACCCAGACCAGCGTCGCATCGTCCACGATCAGCGCGTGCGCCTGGGCCAGCAATGCGTCCTGCTTGGCGCTGTCGAAGGTCTGCTTGGCCTCGTCGATCAGCGCGTCGACCTTGGGGTTCTTGTAGCCGCCCCAGTTGACGCCGACAGGTGCGATTTGCCCGGAATGGAAGAAGCGGACGATGGCGTAGAGCGGGTCAGAGGTGACATAGGCGATGTTGTTGGCGGTGATGCCGGCGTTCATCTCGTCGGCCGCGCCCTTTCGCCAATGCGTATAGAGCGTCTCGAGCTCGACGACCTTGAAGTCGATGTCGATGCCGATCTCCTTGAAGCTCTGCTGCAGGAACTCGTTCATCGGCAGCGACAGCATCTGGCCGGTGCCGCCTTGCGCAATGATGAAGGTGGTCTTGAGCGGCTTCGCCTTGGAGTAGCCGGCCTCCTCGACCAGCTTTTTCGCGGCGGCAAGATCATACTTCAATTCGAAGCTCGGCTTGCCGAACCACGGGCTCGACGGGTCGACCTGGCCCTTGGCCGGCTTGGCCAGACCGTTCATCAGTCCGACCACCGCCTCGCGGTCGACCGCAAGGTTCAGCGCCTTGCGCAGGCGGATGTCGGTCCAGGGCGAACCCGGCAGCACGCTCAGATGGTAATTCCAGACATGCGGCGTGACGTTATCGACGAGCTTCATGCCGGCCGCCTTCAGCTGCGGCACCGCGTCAGGCGCCGGCGTCTCGATCAGGTCCACTTGCCCCGCGAGCAGCGCGTTGGTGCGCGTCAGCGCTTCCGGCATCGGCACCAGCACGATCTTGTCGGCCTTTGGAATCCGCTTCTTGTTCCAGTAGTCAGGGTTCTTGGTCAGCTCGGCGAGCTCGCGCGGCACCAGTTTGGTCAACTTGAAGGGGCCGGTGCCCGAGGGCTGGCTGGCGAACTTGTCCCAGTCCTTGCCGAGCTTGTCATATTGCGCCGGGCTCGACACCAGGAACCACAGCATCTGATACGGGAAGAAGGAATCGACCGTCTTGGTGGTGATCTCCACGGTGGAGTCGTCGATCTTGGCGTAGTTCGCGACGGAAGGAAGGCGCGTCTTCACCTGCGCGCTCTGCCGCTTGTCGAACTGCGGCGCCTTGTCGTTGAGCACCTTGTCCAGGTTCCAGATCACCGCGTCGGCGTTGAATTCACTGCCGTCATGAAACTTCACGCCCTTGCGAAGGGTGAAGCGCCACTTCGTCTTGTCGGCGTCATCCACCTTCCATTCGGTGGCGAGGCCCGGCACCAGCTTGCCGGGCCGATCGGCGACGTCCATCTCCCAGGCCACGAGCGGATCGTAGATCGTGTAGGCCGTGAATTGATACGCGCCGGCGCCGCGATCGGGCTGGCCGGTTGTCAGCGGGATATCCGCCATCGAGATGCCGTAGCGCACCACGGTTTCGGCGCGCGCCGAGATTGCGGAAAGCGCCAGCGCAAGCACGGCGAGACAGGTCGACAGTCGAGTACGCATTGGCCCAAAGCTCCCAGGAGACATCGGGGTCGAACCTGCAATCTTGATGCCAGAATAGGCAGCGTGATGCCGCCGCGGGTGCGTCATCACAAGGACTTGTCGTAGCGGGGGCAATTTGCAGAATAACTTTCCCCATTGGCATAGCCATTGCATACGTGTGCATCAAAAATAGTCATCGAAGCCGGAAAAGGATTGAGGCGATGCTTATGAAGAACAAGAAGACCCGCACGGCGCTGATCGCGCTTTTGGCGCTCGGCAGCGCGGCGGCGTGGCCACGTCTGGCCAGCGCCGAAACCGTGCTGCGCATCGGCATGACCGCTGCCGATATTCCGCGCACGCTGGGCCAGCCCGATCAGGGATTCGAAGGCAACCGCTTCACCGGCCTCACCATGTATGACGCGCTGACCGGCTGGGACCTGTCCTCGGCCGACAAGGCGAGCGTGGTGATCCCGGGTCTTGCCACCGAGTGGAAGGTCGACGATGCCGACAAGACCAAGTGGGTGTTCAAGCTGCGCCCCGGCGTGACGTTCCATGATGGCTCGCCGTTCAACGCCGATGCCGTCGTGTGGAACGTCGAGAAGGTGCTGAAGCAGGACGCGCCGCAGTTCGACGCCAGCCAGGTCGGCGTCACGGCCTCGCGCATGCCGACGCTGGCCTCCGCCAAGAAGATCGACGACATGACGGTCGAGCTCACCACCAAGGAGCCCGACAGCTTCCTGCCGATCAACCTCACCAATCTCTTCATGGCGAGCCCGGCGAAGTGGCAGGCCTTCTATGACAAGGCCGAAGGCGCCGACGCCAAGGCGAAGTCGCAGGCCGCCTGGACGGCGTTTGCCAAGGAGGCTTCGGGCACCGGCCCGTGGAAGATGGCGAGCTTCACGCCGCGCGAACGGCTCGAGCTGGTCAAGAACGCCAACTACTGGAACAAGGATCGGGTGCCCAAGGTCGACAAGATGGTGCTCCTGCCGATGCCGGAGGCAAACGCGCGCACCGCGGCGCTGCTCTCGGGGCAGGTCGATTGGGTCGAGGCGCCGGCGCCGGACGCGCTGCCCGAGCTCAAGCAGCGTGGCTTCAAGCTCTACGCCAACGAGCAGCCGCATGTCTGGCCCTGGCAGTTCTCGCGCGTCGAAGGCTCGCCCTGGAACGACATCCGCGTGCGCAAGGCTGCAAACCTCTGCATCGACCGCGAAGGCCTCAAGGACGGCCTGCTCGCCGGCCTGATGGTGCCCGCGACCGGCACCTTCGAGCCCGGCCATCCCTGGCGCGGCAAGCCGACGTTCGAGATCAAGTACGACAAGGCGGCAGCGCAAAAGCTGATGCAGGAGGCGGGTTTCGGTCCCAACAAGAAGCTGACGGTCAAGACCCAGACCTCGGCCTCGGGCTCGGGACAGATGCAGCCCCTGGCGATGAATGAATATCTCCAGCAGGCCCTCGCCGAATGCTATTTCGATGTGAAGCTCGACGTCATCGAGTGGAACACGCTGTTCACCAACTGGCGCCGCGGCGCCAAGGACCCCTCGGCCAACGGCTCGAATGCGACCAACGTCACCTATGCGGCGATGGACCCGTTCTTCGCGCTGGTGCGCTTCCTGCAATCGGGCATGGCACCGCCGGTCTCGAACAATTGGGGCTTCATCAACAACCCCAAGTTCGATGAGCTGGTGAAGAAAGCGCGCCAGACCTTCGATCCCGCCGCACGTGACGCCGCGCTCGCCGAATTGCACGCGGCATCCGTCGACGACGCGGCCTTCCTCTATGTCGCCCACGACGTCGGCCCGCGCGCGATGAGCCCGAAGGTGACAGGGGTCGTGCAGCCGAAGAGCTGGTTCATCGACTTCTCGCCGGTGTCGATCAAGTGATGTGATAGCCACGAGTTCGATGCACCCTCTCCCCTTGTGGGAGAGGGTGGCTTCGCGACAGCGAAGCCGGGTGAGGGGTCTCTCTCCGCGGATTCCCCTTTCGCGTTCGTAACGACTGTATTCGCGGCTAGATATCCCTCATCCGGCGCTTCGCGCCACCTTCTCCCACAAGGGGAGAAGGAAGAAAGAAGTTAACGTGCTCGCCTATATCGCCCGACGCATCGTCTATGTCGTTCCGATCGTCATCAGCGTGGCGCTGGTGTGCTTTCTGCTCGTGCACATCACGCCGGGCGATCCGCTCGTTGCGGTGCTGCCGGCCGATGCGTCGCAGGAGCTCGCGGCGCAGCTTCGCACCGCCTATGGTTTCGATCGCCCGCTGCCGGTGCAGTTCGGCCTTTGGCTGCTTCGGGCCCTCCATGGCGATCTCGGCAATTCCATCGCGACCGGACGCCCCGTGCTGGCCGAGGTCATGCGTGCGGTCGGCAATACCGTCACGCTCGCGATTGCCGCGGCCATCATCGGCTTCACCATGGGTATCCTGCTCGGCCTGATCGCCGGCTATTTCCGCGAGACCTGGATCGACAAGGTCGCGACGTCCTTCGCCATCGCCGGCGTCTCGGTGCCGCATTACTGGCTCGGCATGTTGCTCGTCATCATCTTTTCGGTCCAGCTCAACTGGCTGCCCGCGGTCGGCGCCGGGCCCAGCGGCTCCAATTCCTGGGCCTGGGATTGGGCACATCTGAAATATCTCGTGCTGCCGGCGATCACGACCTCGGTGATTCCCATGGGCATCGTCACGCGCACGGTGCGTGCCCTCACCGGTGACATCCTTTCCCAGGATTTCGTCGAGGCGCTGCGGGCCAAGGGCCTGCGCGAAACCGGCGTGTTCCGCCACGTCATCAAGAACGCCGCGCCCACCGCGCTCGCTGTGATGGGCCTTCAGCTCGGCTACATGCTCGGCGGCTCGATCCTGATCGAGACCGTGTTCTCCTGGCCGGGCTCGGGCTTCCTGCTCAACTCCGCGATCTTCCAACGCGACCTGCCGCTGCTGCAAGGCACGATCCTGATCCTGGCGCTGTTCTTCGTGTTCCTCAATCTGCTGGTCGACATCGCCCAAGCCGCGATCGACCCGCGCATCAAGCGGGGCTAGAAGATGGGATCGAGCCCAGCTATCGCGACGACGGCAGTGCGCTCCCTCCCCCGCCTGCGGGGGAGGGTCGGGGAGAGGGTGTCTCCTCAATCGAGAACCCCCAAGAGGAGGAAGCCCTCACCCGGCGCTTCGCGCCGACCTCTCCCGCAAGCGGGAGAGGTGCAATGCCTTCCGGGCTTGCACCGATTGAAGCAATGCGCACTGGGAGCCAGCCGATGAGCGAGCTTCCGTTGTCCGCCACCGCCGACGCCGCGCTCCAGGCCGCGCCCGCGACCAAGGCACGCGGCTATTGGGCGACCGTCGGCCGCCGTATCATGCGCGACAAGGTCAGCATGGCCTGCGCGCTGGTGTTGCTGCTGATTTTCCTGTCCGCGGTTCTTGCGCCATGGCTGGGTCTCGAAGATCCCTACAAGGGCTCGATGATCCGCCGCCTGCGCCACATCGGCACGACGGGCTATCCGCTCGGCACCGACGAGCTCGGCCGCGACATGCTGGCGCGGCTGATCTACGGCGGGCGGCTGTCGCTGGTCATCGGCATCTTGCCCGTGATCCTTGCCTTCTGCATCGGCACCTCGCTCGGTCTCGTTGCCGGCTACGTCGGCGGCAAGCTCAACACCGCGATCATGCGGACCGTGGACGTGTTCTACGCCTTCCCCTCCGTTCTGCTGGCGATCGCCATCTCCGGCGCGCTCGGCGCGGGCATCCTCAACTCCATCGTGTCGTTGACCGTCGTGTTCGTGCCGCAGATCACCCGCGTCGCCGAAAGCGTCACCACCGGCGTGCGCAACATGGATTTCGTCGAGGCTGCGCGCGCCTCCGGTGCCGGCGCCTTCACGATCATGCGCGTGCACATCCTCGGCAACGTGCTCGGCGCGATCTTCGTCTATGCCACCAGCCTGATCTCGGTCTCGATGATCCTCGCCGCCGGCCTCTCCTTCCTCGGCCTCGGCACCAAGCCGCCGGAGCCGGAATGGGGCCTGATGCTGAACACCTTGCGCACGGCGATCTACGTCAATCCCTGGGTCGCAGCATTGCCGGGCGCGATGATCTTCGCGGTCTCGATCTGCTTCAACCTGCTCTCGGACGGCCTGCGCAGCGCCATGGACATCAGGAATTAGCGATGATGATGGAGATGCTGGCAGTCGCGGCGCACTCCGTACACCTCTCCACGTTGGGGAGAGGCGGGAGCCTGCGGCCATGAGCGAGAGCAACACATCGGTCGAGATGCTGGAGCCGGTCGAGGACCGCGGCGGGGCCGCGCAGCCGCTGCTTCAGGTCAATGGCCTGACCAAGCACTTCCCGGTTCGCGGCGGGCTGTTCGCCGCCAAGCGCACCGTGCGCGCCGTCGATAACGTCTCGTTCTCCGTCGCCAAGGGCGAAACCGTCGGTATCGTCGGCGAGTCCGGCTGCGGTAAGTCCACCACCGCGCGACTGCTGATGCATCTGATGCCGCGCGACGACGGCGACATCATCTATGACGGCATGAGTGTCGGCCAGTCGCTGTCGTTGCGCGAGCTGCGCCGCGGCATGCAGATGGTGTTCCAGGACTCCTACGCCTCGCTCAATCCGCGCCTGACCATCGAGGAATCGATCGCGTTCGGCCCCAAGGTTCACGGCATGGCCGATGGCGCGGCACGCAATCTGGCGCGCGAGCTGCTCGGCAAGGTCGGCCTGCGGCCCGAGAATTTCGCCAACCGCTATCCGCACGAGATCTCCGGCGGCCAGCGCCAGCGCGTCAACATCGCCCGCGCGCTGGCGCTGTCGCCGCGGCTGGTGATCCTGGACGAAGCCGTCTCGGCGCTCGACAAATCCGTCGAGGCGCAGGTGCTCAATCTCCTGGCCGATCTCAAGCGCGAGTTCGGCCTGACCTATCTGTTCATCAGCCACGACCTCAACGTGGTCCGCTACATCTCCGATCGCGTGCTGGTGATGTATCTCGGTGAGGTCGTCGAACTCGGTCCGGTCGACCAGGTCTGGGACCTGCCCGCCCACCCCTACACGCGCGCCCTTCTCGCGGCGATGCCGTCATCGGATCCCGACAAGCGCACCGAGACGCCGCCGATCACCGGCGATCCGCCCAATCCGATCGATCCGCCCCCGGGCTGCCGATTCCACACCCGATGTCCGTTTGCGGAGCCGCTCTGCGCAAATGCGACACCAAAGCTGACTGCGCTCGATAAGATGGGCCACGAGGTCGCGTGCTACATGGCGATACCCGGTTCAGGCCATAGCCGCGCGCCCAGGGAGATGACCGCATGACGAGACCGACACCGAAAGAGATCAAGCCGATCGCGCTGGTTGCAGGCGTGCCCGTGGACGACGAAATCGCAACCCGCATCTCCAATGCCATTGGACCTGCCTTCGAGGGCTTCGCGGCCATTGCCGGCACGCTGCCGTTCGACCTCGAGCCCGCCGGCTATGTCATCGCGCAGGCGCAGAAGCAGGCGCAGAAGGTGTCGAAATGAGCACCGAGCCAGCATTGATGACGCTCACCGCGGTCGCACGGGCGATCGCGACGAAGCAGGTGTCGTCGCATGAGGTGACGCGCGCGTTGCTGCACCGCATCGCGCAGTGGCAGCCGCATCTCAACGCCTTCATGTCGATCGAGGCGGAGGCGGCGCTGAAAGCGGCCGAGGCCGCCGACGCCGAACTCGCCAAGGGTAATGTCCGTGGCCCGCTGCATGGTGTGCCGCTCGCGCACAAGGACATGTACTACGATGCCGGCAAGGTCTCGACCTGCGGCTCGCTGATCCGCCGCGATTTCGTTCCGACCGTCACCTCCACCGCCTTGCAGCGGCTGAAGGACGCCGGCCAGGTCCGCCTCGGCACGCTGCATCTGGCTGAATTCGCCTATGGGCCGACCGGGCATAACGCCCATTACGGTCCGGTGCGCAATCCCTGGAACGTCGCGCACATCACGGGCGGCTCCTCGTCGGGGTCTGGCTCCGCGGTCGCCGCGCGCCTGACCTATGCGGCGCTCGGCTCGGACACCGGCGGCTCGATCCGCATGCCCGCGCATTTCTGCGGCGTCACCGGCCTCAAGACCACGGTGGGCCGCGTCAGCCGTGCCGGCGCGATGCCGCTGTCGCAATCGCTCGACACGGTCGGCCCGCTCGCCCGTACCGCCGAGGACTGTGCGCTGTTGCTGGCGCTGATGGCCGGCCCCGATCCCGCCGATTCGACCTGTAGCCACGAGCCGCTGTCGGACTACGTCGCGGCGACGAAAGGCTCGCTGAAGGGACTCAAGATCGGCGTGCCGGTCTCCTTCTATGTCGATGATCTCGACAGCGAGGTCGCGCGCGTGCTCGATGAGACCATTGCGGTGCTGAAGCGCGAGGGCGCCGACATCGTGAAGGTCGAGTTGCCGGACCAGCGGCAGTTGTCCTCGGCTAGCCAGCTCGTGCTCGCGGCGGAAGCTGCAGCCTTCCACAAGCGCTGGATGATCGAGCGTCCGCAGGATTATGGGCCGCAGGTCCTGATGCGGCTTCAGAACGGCCTCGCCGTTCCCGCCATCACCTATCTCGAGGCGATGCGCTGGCGCGGCCCGGCGCTCGCCGCGCACAACGCTGCGACCGCAGGCGTCGATGCGGTGATCGCACCGGCGTCCCCGGTGCCGGCGCCGACGATCGAGGAGAGCGACGTCGGCGGCGGGCCGAACGCGCCGGCGCTGTTGCAGCGGCTGACGCTGTTCACCCGCCCGGTCAATTTTCTGGGCCTGCCGTCGCTCACGGTGCCGTCCGGCTTTACCCGAACCGGCCTGCCGGTCGGCATGCAGCTGATCGGCCGCTCCTTCGATGAAGCGACCCTGCTCACCATCGGCGCGGCCTTCCAGCGCGTCACCGACTACCACGACCGGATGCCCAAACTGCCGTCATGACAAAACTCGTCGAGATCTCGGGCCTCAATATCCGCTTCACCGGCGAGCGTACGGTCTATGCCGTGAATGATCTCAGTCTCTCGCTCGGTGACGGCGAGGTGCTGGGCCTGCTCGGCGAGTCCGGTTCGGGCAAGAGTGTGACCTTGCGTGCACTGATGCGGCTGTTGCCGAGGAAGCGCACGCAGATCACAGGCACGGTCAACGTCATGGGCCGCGACGTGCTCGCAATGAACGATGAGGAGTTGTCCTCCTTCCGCGGCCAGACCGTCTCGATGATCTTCCAGGAGCCGGCGCTGGCGCTCGACCCGGTCTACACCATCGGCGCGCAGATCGCTGAAAGCGTGGTGCGCCATGAGGGCAAATCTCAGGCGGAAGGCAGGGCGAGGGCACTCGAAATGCTCGAAGTCGTGCGCATCCCCTCGGCCAAGCGAAGGCTGGATGCCTATCCGCACGAGATGTCAGGCGGCATGCGCCAGCGCGCGATGATTGCGCTGGCGCTCGCTTGTCGTCCCAAGATCCTGCTGGCCGACGAGCCGACCACTGCGCTCGATGCCACCGTGCAGATCCAGATCCTGTTGCTGCTGCGCGAGTTGCAGCGCGAGTTCGGCATGTCCGTCATCTTCGTCACCCACGACATCGGCGTCGCCGTCGAAATCTGTGACCGGGTCGCGGTGATGTATGCCGGCCAGATCGTGGAGCAGGGGAGCCTGCGCGACATCGTCCGCTCGCCCGTGCATCCCTATGCCAAGGGCCTGCTCGCCTCGACCATCCACGGCGCCAAGCGCGGCGCGCGGCTGGAGACGATCCCGGGCACGCCGCCCTCGCTGGCCGAAAGACCCCATAATTGCTCCTTCGCTCCCCGCTGCAAGCTCGCCGAGCCGCGCTGCCTGGAGCAATTGCCTGCGAACGTCGCGGTCGGACCGGCCCGTGCGGCGAGGTGCGTGCTGGCGGAGCCGATCGCCGCGCCATAGCCGGAGCGCTTCCTCAATGCGGCCTCGATGAACACATTCAGACCCCGTTCATCCCGGTTCCCGTTCCATGAGCCACTCACGCCAAAGGAACCGGACCCATGCACATTTCCAACGAAGGCATGCTCGTCATCCTGTTCGTCGGCCTGGTCGCCGGCTGGCTTGCCGGCAAGGTCGTGCGCGGGACCGGCTTCGGCATCATCGGCGACATCGTGGTCGGCATCGCCGGCGCCCTGGTGGCGAGCTTCCTGTTCCCAAGGCTCGGCATCCGCCTCGGCACCGGGCTGGTATCCGAGATCGTCTACTCCGCGATCGGCGCCGTCATACTGCTCGTGGTGGTACGGCTGGTGCGTGGCGGGGGCAGGTTCTAGACTCCGCGAATCCCGGAACTTGCAGGTCCTGCTTTCCCGGGAAGAGCCTGAAAGCCTGCAAGAAAAAGCCGCAAGCCTGTGAAATTCCGGACTTGCGCGCGGGGCGGGTCGGGGTAGATGTGGCTCATTGGTCCCGGATCAGGTCGACTGCGTTGGACGCGCGGAAAAACGCGATGTTAATCCGGGTCGAGTACTCCTGATTTCGCCTTTGAAATCAGAGGCTTTGCCTCTCACCCGAAAGAGACCCTCCTGATGGCAGCCATCCCTGGCGTCCGCCGTTCAGAGCTCAGTGACGCCTTGCGCGCCTGTCGCACGGCGTTCGTCGGCGTCGGCTTGATGAGCTGCATGATCAACCTGCTCTATCTGACCGGGTCGATCTTCATGCTGGAGGTCTACGACCGGGTGCTGCCGAGCCGCAGCATCCCCACCCTCATCGGCCTCATCATCCTCGCCAGCTTCCTCTATATGGCGCAGGGCCTGCTCGACATGATCCGCAACCGGATCCTGGGGCGGATTGGCACCGCGCTGGATGAGGCCCTCAACAAGCGCGTGTTCGACACCATCGTGCGCCTGCCGCTGCTGGTCGGCAACCGCAATGAGGGCCTACAGCCGCTGCGTGACCTCGACAATGTCCGCTCCTTCCTTGGCAGCATGGGCCCGAGCGCGTTCTTCGACCTGCCCTGGCTGCCGCTCTATCTCGCCATCTGCTTCGCCTTCCACGTCCTGATCGGCGTCACCGCGCTGGTCGGCGCCATCATCCTGGTCGGCTTGACGCTGGTCACCGAATTCATGTCCCGCCAGCCGGCGAAGGAGGCGATGGGGCTTGCCGCCCAGCGCAACGATCTCGCCCAGGCCAGTCGCCGCAACGCCGAGGTCATGGTGTCCATGGGCATGGCCGGCCGCATGAACCAGCGCTGGAGCGAGACCAACGAAAAATACCTCGCCGGCAATCAGCGCGCGAGCGACGTCGCCGGCGGGCTCGGCGCGGTCGCAAAGGTGCTGCGCATGATGCTGCAATCGGCGGTGCTCGCGGTCGGCGCCTACCTCGTCATCCACCAGGAGGCGACGGCCGGCATCATCATCGCCGGCTCGATCCTCTCCGCCCGCGCGCTCGCGCCGGTCGATCTCGCCATCGCGCATTGGAAATCATTCGTGGCGGCGCGCCAGAGCTGGCACCGCCTCACCCGCCTCCTCGAGCAGATGCCGGCGCAGGCGATGCCGACCCAGCTGCAGGCGCCCACCAGCCGGCTCTCGGTCGAAGGCATCGCCATGGTCCCGCCGGGCGATCAGCGGCTCGTGGTGCAGGACGTCACCTTCGCGCTCGCCGCCGGCAACGGCCTTGGCGTGATCGGGCCGAGCGGCTCCGGCAAGTCGTCATTGATCCGCGCGCTGGTCGGGGTCTGGCAGCCGGTGCGCGGCAAGGTGCGGCTCGACGGCGCAGCGCTCGACCAATGGTCGAGCGACACGCTCGGCCGCCACATCGGCTATCTGCCGCAGGACGTCGAATTGTTCGGCGGCACCATCGCCCAGAACATCAGCCGGTTCGATCCCGAAGCCACCTCCGATGCCATCATCGCCGCGGCGAAGGAGGCCGGCGTGCACGAGATGATCATCAAGATGCGCGAGGGCTACAACACGCAAGTCGGCGAGCAGGGCGCCGCGCTCTCGGCAGGCCAGGCGCAGCGCGTGGCGCTGGCGCGCGCGCTCTACGGCAATCCGTTCCTGATCGTGCTCGACGAGCCCAATTCCAACCTTGACACCGAAGGCGACGAGGCGCTGACCCGCGCCATCCGCTCGGCGCGCGAGCGCGGTGCCATCGTCGTCGTGGTGGCGCACCGTCCGATCGGCGTCGAGGCGGTCGACCAGATCCTGGTGCTGCGCGACGGCCGCATGCAGGCCTTCGGTCCCAAGGAGCAGGTGCTCGCCCAGGTCCTGCAGCCGCGGGTGACGCCGCCGGCACCGATCAAGATCGTCAGCGAAGGTGGAGTGGCCAAGCCATGAGCACGCTGGCGATCGGCGGCAGCAAGCCTGCCGCGAAGAGGACCGTGGGCGATTCGATCAAGTTCCACCTGTTGCTCGGACTGGGCATCGTGCTGGTGCTGGTCGTCGGACTCGGCGGCTGGGCGTCGACCGTGTTGATCTCGGGTGCGTTGATCGCGCCGGGGCAGATCGTGGTCGAATCCAACGTCAAGAAGGTGCAGCACCCGACCGGCGGCGTGGTCGGCGAGGTGCGTGCCCGCGATGGCGACGTGGTCAAGGCCGGCGACATCGTGGTGCGGCTCGACGACACCGTCACCAAGGCCAACCTCGCCATCGTCACCAAGAATCTCGATGCCGCGCAGGCGCGCGCGGCGCGGCTGCAAGCCGAGCAGCGTGGTCTCGACAAAATCGAGTTTCCGCAAATGCTGCTCGACCGCGCCAGTGATCCCGACGTCAAGGCGCTGCTCTCGGCCGAAACCAAATTGTTCGACGTTCGGGTCAACGGCCGTACCGGCCAGAAGGCGCAGCTGCGCGAGCGTATCACGCAGCTCAACGAGGAAATCGCGGGTCTCAGTGCCCAGGAGAAGGCCAAGGACCAGGAGATCGCGCTGGTGCTGAACGAACTCACCGGCGTGCGCGAGCTCTACGACAAGCGTCTGGTGCAGATCTCGCGTCTGACCCAGCTCGAACGCGACTCGGCGCGCCTCAACGGCGAGCGCGCCCAGTACATCGCCGCGCGCGCCCAGGCCAAGGGCAAGATCACCGAGACCGAGCTCCAGATCATCCAGATCGACAAGGACGTGGTCAGCGAGGTCTCCAAGGACCTGCGCGAGACCAACGACAAGATCGGCGAGCTGATCGAGCGCAAGGTTGCCGCCGAAGACCAGCTGCGTCGCGTCGACATCCGCGCGCCGCAGGACGGCATGGTGCTGCAATCGAACGTGCACACCGTCGGCGGCGTGGTCACCGCCGGCGATGCGCTGATGCTGATCGTGCCCCAGGCCGACGACCTGCAGGTCGAGGCCAAGGTCAACCCGGTCGACATCGACAAGCTCCAGATCGGCCAGAAGACGTTGCTGCGCCTCTCCGCGTTCAACCAGCGCACCACGCCCGAACTCAACGGCCTCGTCAGCCGCGTCTCGCCGGACGTCACCACCGACCAGCGCACCGGCCAGAGCTACTACACCATCCGCGTCTCGATGCCGGCCGAAGAGATCGCCCGTCTCGGCGACGTCAAGATGATCCCGGGCATGCCCGTGGAGGCCTTCGTCCAGACCGGCGACCGCACCATGCTGTCCTATCTGATGAAGCCGCTGCACGACCAGCTGATGCGGGCCTTCCGCGAGAAGTGACGCGCGTAGGCGCGTCGTCTCCGCGCAATGACGACTTGGCCGCCAGTTTGCTATACTGCGATCGCAAACAGCAACCCGGCGGTCGATCATGCAATCCCCACCCCCCATCGCCACCGTATCCTTCTCCGACGCAGCTGCGGCCGTTGCCCGCCTCGAAGAGATCTACGAGCGCAACACGAAGTTCCTGCGCGACCGGTTCGAGGCCTATGTTGGCGGCGAAGCGATCACGGCGCGAGTGCGGACTTATTATCCCTTCGTCCGTATCACCACCGCGACGCATGCGCGGCTGGATTCGCGTCTCGCCTATGGCTTCGTCGCCGGGCCCGGCGTGCATGAAACCAGCGTGACGCGGCCGGATCTGTTTCGCGCCTATCTGACCGAGCAGATCGGCCTGTTGATCCAGAACCACGGCGTGCCCGTCGAGATCGGTGAATCCGCGGAGCCGATCCCCATCCACTTTGCCTATCGCCGCGACATCAACATCGAGGCCGCGATCACGACAAGCGAGAACTCTGCCGTCACGCGGTCGCTGCGCGATGCGTTCGACGTACCCGATCTGGCCACCATGGACGATTCGATCGCCGACGGCACCTTCGAGCTCCAACCCGGCGCGCCCGAGCCGCTGTCGCTGTTCCGCGCCGCCCGCGTCGACTACTCGCTGCGCCGGCTCTATCACTACACCGGCACCGATCCCGAGCACTTCCAGAATTTCGTGATCTTCACCAATTACCAGTTCTACGTCGATGCCTTCGCGCAGCTCTGCCAGCAGCGGCTTCGGTCCGGCGAGGCCGGTCTCGATGCCTTCGTCGCGCCCGGCAATGTGATGACGCGCAGCGGCGGCGCAACGACCGGCGTCGCGCCCGCGCGCGCACCGCAGATGCCGGCGTTCCACCTTGTCACGCCCGGCTATCGCGGCATCACCCTGATCAACATCGGCACCGGTCCGTCCAATGCGCGCAATGTCACCGACCATGTGGCCGTGCTGCGCCCGCATGCCTGGCTCATGCTCGGCCATTGCGCCGGCCTGCGCAACACGCAGCGGCTCGGCGATTACGTCCTCGCGCACGGCTATGTGCGCGAGGACCACGTGCTCGACCGCGAGCTGCCGCCCTGGGTGCCGATCCCCGCGCTGGCCGAGATGCAGGTCGCGCTCGAGGAGGCCGTCGAGGACGTCACCGGGCTCGAGGGCTTCGAGCTGAAACGGCTGATGCGCACGGGCACCGTGGCGAGCGTCGACAACCGCAACTGGGAGATCTCAGGGCCAGAGGTGATCCGCCGCCTGTCGCAGTCGCGCGCGGTCGCGCTCGACATGGAATCGGCTGCGATCGCCGCCAACGGCTATCGCTTCCGCGTCCCCTACGGCACGCTGCTCTGCGTCTCCGACAAGCCGCTGCACGGCGAGATCAAGCTTGCGGGGATGGCCAGCGAGTTCTACCGCCGCCGCGTCGGCCAGCATCTCGAGATCGGCGTCAAGGCGCTGGAGCGGCTCAAGCAGCAGGAATCGGAGCGGCTGCATTCGCGAAAGCTCCGCAGTTTCGCCGAAGTCGCGTTCCAGTAGGGAGAAAGTCCTCCTTTGCTGCTGACAAGCGCGACGATCTTCAGCATTGTTTGGCGGGGGGCTCGACCGGGACGACTTGATGCCGCTCACGCGCGACAAGATCATTGGCCATGATCTCGAACGTCTGGCCTTTCGCTTCACCATGCTGGACGATGGCGAGGTCGTGCAGTGCCAGATCAGCGACGCTGCCATGGACGAGCTCGCGGGCATGCAGGGCACCGAGAGCAGCGCACGCCAGGCGCAATTCCTGTCGCTGCGCGAAACCATCGAACGCATTGCGTCGGACCTCTACGACGAAGCGCCGCGCTTCCACGGCTATGTGGTGCGGATTTTCATGCGGCATTTGGGGCGGTGACGTCGCCTCACCCCTCGAGCTTCCTCAGCAGCAACTTCAGTGCCGTCGCCGCGAACACCTCCATGTTCGCAAGCCGGTCATTGCGGCCCGTCTCCAGCGTCATCACTTCGGGCACGGGTCCCGCCACAGCCATGCAGCTATGGCCGGCGGCATCGCCGTAGCGGTTGCCGGTCGGGCCGGCGGCACCGGTCTCGGACAGGCCCCAGTCGCTGTTGAAGCGCGCTCGCATCTGCTCGGCCAGCAATTGCGCATAGGGCTCCGACGAGGAGCGAAAGCCCTTCATGCCCTCGTCCGAAATATCCATCAGCACGCGCCTTGCATCGCGGGTATAAACCACGGCGCCACCGAGGTAATAGGCGGAGGCGCCGGGCACCGCGAGCAGGCTGGCCGAGATCAGGCCTCCGGCCGAGGATTCGGCCACCGCAATGGTCTGCTTGCGCGCGATCAGTCTGGCGGCGACCTGTTCCGCAATGCCGACGAGCTCTCTCATTCCTGCACCTCTCATCCCGCAACCGAGCCCAGCCTTCCTAGCATATGCCGGCGGCCTTGGCCGAGTTGCGGGCAGGGGGCAGTCCTGCTTGAATGGCAGGTGCAAAACAAGACGTGACGAGGAAACGTGAGAAGGGAGACGTGATGGCGTCCCTGATCGCCGGCGGCATCGATTGCGACGTGCATCCGGCCGTACCGCATCTGACCAGCCTGCTGCCGTATCTGAACGATTACTGGCGCGATCAGGTGACGACGCGCGGCATGGTCGACCTCGTCTCGCAATCTTATCCCGAGAGGTCGCCGATCACGGCGCGGCCCGATTGGCGTCCGGAGACCGGCAAGCCCGGCGAAAGCCTTGCGGACATGCAGCGCCATGTGCTCGATCCCTTCCAGCTCAAGCATGCCATCTGCAACCCGCTCTACGGTGTGCAGATGGTGTTCTCCGAGGACATGCAGGCTGCCTTCTGCCGCGCGCTGAACGATTGGCTGGCGAAGGAATGGCTCGATCGCGATCCTCGCCTGCGCGGCTCGATCGTGATCCCGACGCAAAGCGTCGAGAAGGCCGTCGCCGAGATCGAGCGCTGCGCCCCGGACACGCGCTTCGTGCAGGTGCTGGTCCTGGTCATGGGCGACGTGCCGCTCGGCAAACGGGCGCTGTGGCCGATCTATGAGGCCGCGGAACGGCTGCAACTGCCGGTCGGAATCCACGCCGGTTCCGCCTATCACAATCCACCGACCGCCGTGGGGTGGGGGTCCTATCACATCGAGGATTATGTGGGCCAGGCCCAGGCCTTCCAGACCCAGCTCACCAGCCTGATCGTCGAGGGCGTGTTCGCCAAATACCCGCACCTGAAAATGGTGATGCTGGAGTCCGGCGTCTCCTGGATCGCGCCTTATCTCTGGCGCCTGCACAAGTTCTGGCGCGGGGTACGGATGGAGACCCCATGGGTCGATCGCGCGCCGCTGGAGATTGTGCGCAGCAACATCCGCTTCTCGTTACAGCCATTTGATGCACCGCCGGAAGCCGAGACATTAATTCGCCTGTTTGATCATATGCAGTCGGACGAATTGGTCCTATTCTCCACCGACTATCCGCACTGGCAGTTCGACGGCCAGGACGCGCTGCCCGAAGGTCTGTCCCCCGATCTCGTGCGCAAGATCATGATCGACAATCCGCATGCAACCTATCCCCGCCTGACGTGAGCCCGCTGCCAAAGGAGGCAAGGCGATGAATATCCAGTTCCGCGAGAGCCAAGAAGCCGCTTCCCCACTGACCGTCAAAACCGCGATCGCGGACTGCGACATCCATCCGGCACGCGCCACCCGCACCGAGCTCTATCCCTACCTCGCCAAACGCTGGCAGCATCACCTCGAAGTCTATGGCGTCCATGCCTATCAGGGCATGACGGAAGGCCCGCCCTATCCGAAGGCGCAGCCCAACGCGTCGCGCCGCGATGCCTATCCGCCGGAAGGCGGGCCGCAGGGCTCCTCGCTGTCCTTCATGCAGAAGCAGCTGCTCGATCCCAACAACGTGCAGCTCGGCGTGCTCAATCCGCTCAACACCGGGCAGGGCATCCGCAATCACGAGCTCTCGGCGGCCTTATGCTCGGCGATCAACGACTGGCAGATCGACAAATGGACCTCCAAGGACAAGCGGCTGAAAGCGTCCATCGTCGTCGGCAACGAGGATGGGCTGTCGGCGGCCGCCGAGATCCGCGAGCGCGCCGGCGACAAGAACTTCGTGCAGGTGCTGCTGCTCAGCCGCAATGTCGAGCCGCTCGGCCAGCGCCGCTACTGGCCGATCTACCAGGCCGCTGAAGAGGCCGGTCTTCCCGTCGGCGTCCACGCCTTCGGCTTCGGCGGCAACCCGATCACGCCGTCGGGCTGGCCGTCCTATTACATCGAGGAGATGGTGGGCCACTCGCAATGCCAGCAATCGGCGCTGGCGAGCCTCGTGCTGGAGGGCGTGTTCGAGCGCTTCCCGAAACTGAAGATGGTGATGATCGAGGCCGGCTTCGGCTGGGCGCCGTCGCTGGCGTGGCGGCTCGACAAGGCCTGGCAGCGGCTCAGGAGCGAAGTGCCGCATGTGAAACGCCCGCCCTCGGAATACATCCGCGAGCAGGTGTGGTGGACGACGCAGCCGATGGAAGATCCGGAGCGGCGCGAGGACCTGTTCGACGTCATCAAATGGATCGGCTGGGACCGGCTGCTGTTCGCGACCGATTATCCGCATTGGGACTACGATGAGCCTTCGCGCGTGCTGCCGGCGGGCGTCAGCGAGGCCGATCGCGAGGCGTTCTATCTCGGCAACGCGAAGAAGCTTTACGGACTCTCCTGATGGCGCGGCATGTGATTGCGCCAGTGGATGAGCTTCCGCCGGGCACGCGAAAATTCCTGGAGATCGACGGACGGCCGATCGCGGTCTTCAACATCAAGGGCGAGTATTTCGGCCTGATGAACCGCTGCCCGCATCAGGGTGCGGCGCTGTGCGAGGGTCCGCTGATCGGGCTCGCACAATCCAGCAGTCCCGGCGAGATCGAATACACGAAGCTCGGCGAAATCATCCGCTGCCCCTGGCACGGCTGGGAGTTCGACATCCGCACCGGCCAGTCCTATTGCGACCCCCGCCGCTTCCGCGTGAAGGCCTATCCGGCCCATGTCGAGCCGGGCGCGAGCGTGGTGAAGGGACCGTATGTCGCCGAGACGATCCCGGTCAGGATCGAGAGCGACTACGTGGTGGTGGAGCTGTAACTTCCGCTGTCATTCCTGGGCAATGAGAAGCATCGAGCCGGGAATTCATTGTGCGACGGGATTGCTGGGAGAAGTCGATTCTCTGATGCGCAATTCTGCATCTGAGCTCCCGTTGCGCGCGCCCCGGAATGACACCCTCGGATCAATCGATTGGCCTGTCCAAGCCGACGTTTTCAGGCTTTGTTTTGCGTTGCAGCGATGATCCATTGCCGGAAGGCTGCAAGCTTCGGCACCTCGCGGCGACCCTCCGGTGCGACCAGGTAGAACCCGGCATCGGCCGGCAGCGCGATCTTGAAGGGCACAACGAGGCGACCCTTGGCGATATCGTCCTGCACGTAGGACGTCCGCCCCATTGCCACGCCGATGCCGTCGATTGCGGCCTGGATGGTCATGAAGATCATGTCGAAGGTGATGCCGGGCTGCCTCGCGATGTCGGCCGGCAGGCCCGCCGCCGTCAGCCACAGCCGCCAGTCGTCGCTGTTGGCGTTCGAGGTGTGGAGCAGCGGATGGTTTTTCAGGTCTTCCGGCCGGCGCAGCGGCTTGTCGCCGCGCAGCAGTGACGGGCTGCATACCGGAAACAGCTCGTCCGCCATCAGCCAGTCGGCGCGCACGCCCCGCCACTGGCCGCGGCCATAGCGGATCGCGGCATCGACATTGTCGCGCTGGAAGTCGACAAGGCCGGTCGAGGTGGTGATACGCACGTCGATGCCGGGATGCTGCTCCTGGAAATCGGTCAGCCGCGGCAACAGCCATTTTGCGGCGAGCGAGGCCAGCGTCGACACGGTCAGCACCTTGTCGTCCTCCTTGCGCAGCAGGCGGTCGGTGGCGAGCCGGAGGTCGTTGAAGGCGGCGCGCACGCCCGGCAGGTAGTCGCGCGCCTCCGGCGTCAGCGCCAGTGCGCGGTTCTGCCGGATGAACAGGCGGATGCCGAGCTCCTCCTCCAGCCTGCGGATCTGATGGCTGATCGCGGTCTGGGTCACGTTCAGCTCGCTGGCTGCCAGCGTGAAGCTCAGATGGCGCGCGGCGGCCTCGAACGCCCGCAATCCGTTCAGGGAGGGCAATCTGGCAGTCATCTGGCAGTAGGATACATGACGTTAATTCATGCGAAAAGGTACAAATTGTCGTTTGTCGCGGCGCGGTAGGAGGCAGATATTAGCTGCAACCTTAGCTCCAGGAGCTGAAAATGTCTACTTTGACCGACAATTCGATGACAAATCATCATGCGCCCGGCCTGATCCACCAGATCGGCGAGACGCTTCACGTCTGGCACGAGCGCTACCGCACCAGGCGCGAGCTGACCAATTGGACCGCCCGCGACCTCCATGATGTCGGGCTGTCCTGGTCCGACATCGCCTATGAGGCCGACAAACCCTTCTGGCGGGCCTGATTGGCCGCCAGGTCGGCGCCGCCTGATTACGGGGCGCCGGCGTCCCTTTTCCGCACGGCATGTGTCATGAGCATCCTTCACCTCGAAGACCTGAAGCAATATTCGGATAGCCTGCGCACCCGCGACGGAACCGCGCTCGATGTTCGCTTCGTCGAGCCACGCGACACCGACGAGCTCCAGCACTATTTCCGCTCGCTCTCGACCCGCTCCCGCTACAACCGTTTCTTCGGCGCAATCAGCGAACTGCCCGAGGGGCTGCTGCACGATTTCCTCGAAGTCGGCGAGCGCGAGCGCTTCACGGTGGTGGCGACCATGACGGTCGACGGCTTCGAAACCATCGTCGCCGAAATGCGCTACGCCTTTCATGTCGAAGCCGCGGCGGTCGAGTTCGGCCTGTCGGTCGGCGACCGCTGGCACGGCCGCGGCATTGCCACTGCGCTGATGAAGAATCTCGAATGTCGCGCCGCTGCGCTTGGCGCCGAGCACGTGTTCGGCGACACGTTGCGTTCCAACGAGGCGATGGTGTCGCTTGCGCGCAAATCCGGCTTCGCCTTCGTCAATCACCCCGATGACTGGAAGCTGGTGCGCTTCGACAAGGAGATCAGCGTCGCGCCGAGAGACGTTCCCTGCGCGAGCTGGCGCCTCGCCGCCCTTTCCCGTCAGGCCGACAGCCCCTCAGCCTCGGCCTGACACCACTGCAGCCCGGCCTGGTCATCCCAGCGCCGGGCATTTTTTTGCCCTTATGCGGCATCGTTGTCGGTAAAGTCGGTCGAAGTCGCGACCGCCAGCCACTCCGCCAGCTCTTTCGCAACGAACGCGTTCTTCGCCTCGATCCGCTCGACCGTGTCGCTGCCGAGCGGCAGCCGCAGCGGCGGGTTCTTGGCATCAGCCAGCTTCAAAAAGGACTGCGCCAGCTTGCGCGGATCACCGCGCTGGGCGTGGTTCACGTCAGCCGCGTGCGCGCGGGTCTTGCCGACGCTCTCGTGATAGTCGTCGATCACCTGCGCGGTGCGCGACAGCGAGGTCTCGTCGAGGAAGTCGGTGCGGAAGAAACCCGGCTCGACCACGGTGACCTTGATGCCGAGTGGCGCGACTTCGCTGGCCAGTGCTTCGCTGAGTCCCTCGACGGCGAATTTAGTCGCGCCATAGACACCCCAGCCGGGATAGCCGGTGTAGCCGCCGACCGACGAGATGTTGATGACGTGGCCGGATCGCTGTCGGCGCATATGCGGCAGCACCGCGCGGGTGACGCTGAGGAGCCCGAACACGTTGGTGCCGAACAGCTTGCGCGTCTCTGCGTCGCTGGCTTCCTCGATCGCGCCCAGGAGGCCATAGCCGGCATTGTTGACGAGGATGTCGATGCGGCCGAAGCGCTTGACTGCCAGGCCCGCGGCCTCGTGCGCTTCCGCCTCGCTGGTGACGTCGAGCCGGGTCGCGAGCAGCCGCTCGTGACTGCCGAGCCGAGCGGTGACGGTGGAGGTATCGCGCGCGGTGGCGACCACCGCGTCGCCTGCCTTGAGGGCTGCTTCGGCGATCAACGCCCCAAATCCGCGAGACGCTCCCGTGATGAACCAGACACGCATGATGTTGCCCTTTCCATTTAAGGCCGCGGCGATCTGCCGAGGCCGATGGGGCAAGGTGTAGTGGCTCGTCATAACTGAGATAATCCGTTATATCTTTGACGCGCTATTGAGAAAAATTCATCAATGAAGATCGACCCGTCCGACCTCGCGACCTTCCTCGCCATCGCTCGCCACCGCAGTTTTCGCGCGGCAGCGACCGAGCTCGGCGTCACGCCATCGGCGCTATCGCATGCCCTGCGCAACATCGAGGAGCGGCTCGGCCTGCGCCTTGTCAACCGCACCACCCGCAGCGTGGCGCTGACCGAGGCCGGCGAAAGGCTGTTCGCCCGCATCACACCGGCCTTCCGCGACATCGACGATGCGCTCGAGGATCTCAACAATTTCCGCGGCAAGCCCGCCGGCACGCTGCGCTTCACCGCCGCGCGCCAGTCGGCGCAGTTGGTGCTGCTGCCGATCGTGACCCGTTTCTTGAAGTCGTTCCCTGACGTCAGCGTCGAGATCGTCGTCAACGACGCCCTGATCGACATGGTCGCGGCTGGCTTCGATGCCGGTGTCCGCTTCGGCGAGACCATTGCCGCCGACATGATCGCCGTGCCGATCGGCCCACGGCACCGCTTTGCCGTGGTGGGCTCGCCCGCCTTCTTCAAGGTGCATAAACAGCCCAACACACCGCGCGAGCTCAAAGGCCTGCCCTGCATCGGCTACCGCTTCACCTCAGGCGCGCTTTATCACTGGGAGTTCGAGCGCGGCGGTATCGAGCTCGCCATCGACGTCACCGGGCCGCTGACCATGAACGACCAGGGTCTGATGGTCGATGCCGCGCTCGACGGGGCTGGTTTGGCCTATGTATTCGAACAGCAGGTGGAAACACTGCTCGCCAAGCGGAAGCTAGTGCGGGTTCTCACCGACTGGTGCCCCGCCTATCCCGGCTTCTTCCTCTACTATCCAAGCCGCCGCCGATTGCCGGCTGCGCTGCGGGCATTCGTGGATTTTGCGCGGACGCCTGCCAAGTAACCCGAGTCGAGCGACGTGTATCCGGTCATCCTGAGGTGCGATGCCTGGGACGCAAGGCGTCCCATGGGGAGCCTGCGAAGGATGATCGGCCCCGACGCTCATGAAACGCGACTCGCAACCACGGCCGGGCCGTCGCCCTTCGAGGGCCGCGAAGGCGCGGCCGCCTCAGGTGAGGGGCAGACATTGCCGAATCCTGCTACTTCCCCGTGAACACCGCCTTGCGCTTCTCGATGAAGGCCTGCACCGCCTCCTTGTGATCGGCGGTCGTGGTCAGGCGTATCAGTCGTTCAGCCTCGTGGTCGCGGGCCGTTTCGAAGTCGAACAGCACGGCCTCGTCGAGATTGTCCTTCATGTAGCGCAGCGCCAGGCGCGGGCCTTCGGCAAGCGATCTGGCCAGCGCGAAGGCTTCGGTTTGCAGCTTGTCGTCAGGCACCACGCGGTTGATGAGGCCGATGGCTTCGCAACGCGCCGCATCGACGCGATCGCCGGTGAACATCAGCTCGCGCGCCCGCGCGGTGCCAACGAGCCGGGTGAGCAGCCAGGCGATGCCGTAGTCGCCGCTGAGCGCGATGCGGGCATAGCCGGTCGCAACGAAGGCGGATTGCGCGGCGATTCGGATATCGCAGGCCATGGCGATGGCAAGTCCGGCGCCGACCGCGGGCCCGGGCAGCGCGGCGATGGTCGGCTTGCGCACCGACACCAGCGCGCCGGTCAGCAGCCGTTGCCGTTCCTGGAGATCGGCGATGCGATCTTCGAGCGACATCTCCAGCTTTTTCGGGTCGCGGTGGGCGCCCATACCCTTGACGTCGCCGCCGGCACAGAATGCCGCGCCCGCGCCGGTGAGCAGCAATGCGCCGACATCACGGTTCTCGCCGCAGACACGAATCATCGTGCGCAGCGCCGGCGTCAGGCTATCGGACAGCGAATTGCGTGCCTCCGGCCGATTCAGCGTGATCAACGCGACGCGGTCGCGGATGACGCAGAGAAGTTCGTTCGTGCCAGTGTCGATGATGGTTTCCGCGGTCATGTCGCTCCCCCTTTTTGTTTGCTGTCAGTCCGGGCCGATGCGAAGCATCGAACCTCAGGTGCGCAAGTGCGCACCCTAGTTCGGGCCTGCGGACCGCCCCGGAATGACGAAATCAATTCAGAACTTCTCCACCCAGGGCCGCAGCTCCAGTTCCCAGCTCCAGGCACTGCGCGGCTGCTGCAGCACGTTCCAATAGCTCTCTGCGATCGCGTCCGGGTCGAGCATCGAATCGGGCCTCTCCGCCGGTTCGGTCCGCGCCGCGCTGCGGATGCCGCCGTCGATGACGAAATGCGCGACATGGATGCCCTGTGGCGACAGTTCGCGTGCCATGCTCTGCGCGAGGCCGCGCAGCGCGAACTTGCCCATCGCGAACGGGGCAGACTGCGCGTAGCCCTTGACGCTGGCTGAGGCGCCGGTGAACAGGATCGCGCCGTGCTTGTTCGGCAGCATGCGCCTGGCCGCCTGCTGCGCCACCAGAAAGCCGCCATAGGCGCTGACCGCAATCGCCTGCGCGACGTCGGCCGGAACGAGGTCGACGAAAGGTCCGCGCGTGCGACCGCTGGCATTGTAGACGACGAGGTCGGGCGTTCCGATCTCGCGCTCGACGAGGCCGAACAGCCGCTCCACCTCGTCGGGGTCGGTGGCGTTGCAGGCATAGGCCTTGGCGCCGGTCTCGCTGCAGAGCGCGCCGAGCTTCTCGATCTTTCGCGCGGCGAGCGCGACGCGGATGCCCTGGGCGGAGAGCAGCCGCGCCAGCGAGGCGCTCAGGCCTTCGCCGGCACCGACGATGAGGGCGATCTTGTATTTCGGATGTTCCATGGCGTGATCTCTCGGAAGCAGGTGCCGCTGATCTATGCATGGGCTTTGCGAACAACCAGCCGGGTCGATCACAATTCCGCAGAGCGAATTGCTCCTCCATGGCGGTCATGCCGCCCTGACAATTTGCGACTTTATCGCTGCCTGCGACTGGAGCATGATCGACAACATCCAAAGCAGCAAGCGTAAAGAATTGCCGTCGGATGGAAACGAAGAGGACGATCATGCACAAGCCGGTCACAGCGCAGCCACAAAATGTCGCGGCCGCACCGTCCGGCCTGCTGGCGCCCGATACGTCAGGCATGAACTTCTACCGCGCCGATCCCGCACTGGCCGATCTCCTGCGCATTCATCTGCCGGACACGTTGTTCCGCCACATCGAGCCGCATCTCGATCGTCTCGGCGAACTGGCCGGCGGCCATCTCGATGAGTGCGCGCGGCTCGCGGACCGGCACACGCCCGTTCTGCACCAGCGCGACAAGTTCGGCCGCGACATGCAATGGATCGAATACCACCCGGCCTATCGCGAGCTGGAGAACGCCGCGTTCGGCGAGTTCGGCATCCACGCGCTCTCGATCCGCAAGGGCATCATGGGCTGGCCGGACAAATATCCCGTCGTCGCCAAGCACGCCTTCACTTTCCTGTTCAACCAGACCGAATTCGGCATGGGCTGCCCGATCAACGTCACCGACGGCTGCGCCAAGCTGCTGGCAAGTTTCGGCAGCGAGGCGCTGAAGGCGAAATATCTCGACGGCCTGACCTCGACCGACATGAGCAAGCTGACGCAAGGCGGCCAGTTCATGACGGAGAAAGAGGGCGGCTCCGACGTCGGCACGCTGACCACGCGCGCGGTGCAGGAGGGCGACCACTGGCGTCTCTACGGCGAAAAATGGTTCTGCTCGAATGCGGATGCAAAGGTCGTGATGTTGCTCGCGCGCCCCGAAGGCGCCGGCCCCGGCACGCGCGGCGTCGGCCTGTTCCTGATGCCGCGCTTCCTCGACGACGGCTCGCAGAACAACTACCGGATCGTGCGGCTCAAGGACAAGCTCGGCACGCGTTCGATGGCGTCAGGTGAGATCAAGCTCGAAGGCGCCGTCGCCTATGCGGTCGGCAAGCTCGACCGCGGTTTCGTGCAGATGGCCGAGATGGTGAACTCGTCGCGTCTCTCCAACGGCGTCAAGTCCACCGCGCTGATGCGCCGCGCCTATCATGACACGATGACCGTGGCGACAAATCGCGTGGTGTTCGGCAACCGCATCATCGACTTGCCGCTCGGGCGCCGGCAGATGTTGAAGATCATGCTGCCGGTCGAGCAGGCGCTCTCGATGAGCTTTCTCACTGCCGATGCGCTCGACCGTGCTGAAGCCGGCAGCCAGGATGCCGCGGCGCTCCTGCGCATCCTCACCCCGACGCTGAAATTCCGCGCCACGCGCGATGCGCGAAAGGTCTGCGGCGATGCGCTCGAGATGCGCGGCGGCATCGGCTATATCGAGGAATTCGCCACCGCCCGCCTGCTGCGCGATGCGCATCTCGGCTCGGTTTGGGAAGGCACCGGCAACATCGTCGCCATCGATGCGCTGCGGCGCGCGGTCGGCCGTCACGGCGCTGAATCGGCGCTCGCGGCCGATCTGCACGCCCGGCTCGACGACAGCGCCTCCGTGCCGCAGGCTTGGCGCGACCGTCTGCGCGGCCTCGCCGATCGCGCGGTCGGCTTCGCACGCGAAGTCGCGGCCAAGTCCGAGAACGAGGCGGATGCGCGCCGGGCCACCAGCCTGCTCTATCATGTCGCCAGCGCGGTCGCGCTCACATGGGAGGCGCATTGCATCCACGCCATGCGCGGCGATGCGCGCCGCCTGCTGCTGTCGCGCCTCGTGGTCGACCATCGCGTGCTGCCGAGCGATCCGTTCCGGGTGACGGAAAATCCCGCGCAAGCGAAGATCGCTGCCCTGCTACTCGGCGATCGCGCAGGCAGCATGAGCGAGGTTGGCGAGCTGGTTCTGGCGGCGTAGGCTGCTTTCACCTCTCCCTTCGGAGAGGTGAAGCCCCCGAGCTCAACGAAAATCATAACAGTGAGGAAACCCAATGAAGGCCGCCGTCCTCCATGAAGTCAACCAGCCGCTCGTCATCGAGGATATCAGCCTGCCGAAGCCTGGCCCGCGCGAGGTGCTGATCCGCACTTCGGTGGCCGGGCTCTGCCATTCCGATTTGCATTTCATGGAAGGTCTCTATCCGCATCCGCTGCCCGCGGTGCTCGGCCACGAATCCGCCGGCGTGGTCGAGCAGGTCGGCTCGGACGTCACCTACGTCAAGCCGGGCGACCACGTCGTCACCTGCCTGTCCGTGTTTTGCGGCACCTGCGACAACTGCACCACGGGTCGCACCGTGCTCTGCACCGACACGACGGTGAAGATGATGCCGGGCGTCTCGAACCGGATGCAGTGGTCCAGGCCGGAAAAGCTGCACCAGTTCCTCAACCTCTCCTCCTTCGCCGAGCAGATGCTCGTGCACGAGAATGCCATCGTCAAGATCCGCAAGGAGATGCCGCTCGATCTCGCCGCCCTGATCGGCTGCGGCGTCATCACCGGCTACGGTGCGGTGGTGAACACGGCGAAGGTGACCGCCGGCGAAACCGTGGCCGTGATCGGCTGCGGCGGCGTCGGCATGGCGGCGATCAACGGCGCACAGATCGCCGGCGCCGGCCGCATCATCGCCATCGACACCAATCCGGCCAAGCTCCAGCTCGCGACCAAGTTGGGCGCGACCGACATCATCAATCCGGCTGACGGCGACGTGGTGAAGCAGGTTCGTGACCTCACCAATGGCGGCGTGCATCATTCCTTCGAGGTGCTCGGCCGAAAGGAAACCGCGGAGCAGGCGTTCGGCATGCTTGCTTCCGGCGGCACTGCCACCATCGTCGGCATGATTCCGTTCGGCCAGAAGATCGAGCTGCACGGCTTCGACTTCCTGCGCGAGCGCAAGATCCAGGGCTCGTCGATGGGCTCCAACCACTTTCGCGTGGACATGCCGCGCCTGGTCGACTTCTACCTGCGCGGCCGCCTGCATCTGGAAGACTGGATCTCGGCCAAGCTGAAACTGTCCGAGATCAACGAGGGCTTTGCCAGCATGAAGGCCGGCAAGACGCTGCGCAGCGTGATCGTGTTCGATAGCTAGCGCAAGTGAGGCGCCGGGTCCGGGCCGTCGGCCGAGGCGCAACGCGATTCCTTGACGAGCAGCAGCGTCATCGCCGTGGCAAGTCCCGCGGCGAGCATGTAGGCGGGGGACACGTTCAAGCCGGCACCTGCAAACAGCAGATAGGAGAACAATCCCGCGGTCGATGCGGCGAAGCCGAGCCAGGCAAGCCTCGGAAGGCGAAATCCACGCTCGCCGCCCCGGAGATCAAGCACGAGATAGAACACGAGAAAGGTGTTGCAGAGCGCCGCCGGCAGCAGACCCATGACGATCCCGCTCTCGAACGCGAGGTAGGATAGCACGCCGTCGACCTGGGCAATCACCGCGAACGGCAGATAGCGCAGATTGAGGCAGGCCAGGGCAATGCACGCAAGTTCGAACCCATAGAAATAGCGCTCGTGCATCTTCGGGAGCAGGTACGGCATGAGGATGAGCGATACACACGCGATGAGGAGAATGAACTCCGGTCCCTCCCGCTTGGCGTTCGCGATGAAAATCGACAAGGCAAGCCCGCTCGCAGCCGCGAGCACCAGGCCGGCGGCGACTCCGATCGCATACGGCGTGCCGCCGGCGAACACCCAGAGGTTCGCGGCATTCATGGACAGGCGATGAAAGGTGTGAGCCTGGTCGAGGTAGATCCCGAGCACTGACACCAAGGACCTGCCGGCGACGAGGACCGGAATGGCAAGGATCACATAGACTGCCGGAATTGCGGCGAGCCATGCCAAGTGGATCCTGCGGCGCAGAATCATGCCCAGTACGAAGGGTCCCAGGAATATGCCCTGGGCCTTCACCGAGAAAGCCATCGCGAATGGCAGAATGCCATTTCGGTCCCGCATGAACATCGACACGGAAATCAGCGTGAAGAAGGCCCAGATCGAATCGGCCTGCCCCCACATGGCGCCGTTGAACAGCACCGTCGGTGCAAGCCAGACTGCACAGAAGGCCAGGGACGTGCGCAAGGGCAGCTTCGTAAATCGCCAGACCATCCGGGCCACGACGATCGCGCAACCGAACTCGAAGATGGTCGAGATCATCTTGACGAGGGAAAGCGGCTGGCCCAGCCAGTCGAATCGGGCGGCAAGCAGCAGGAAGTAGCTGTAAATCGGGGTGTAGTTGGTGAAAGCTTCGGCGAGGCCGCCAAGGCCATGATCCCGCGCGAAGCCATACCACGTCAGGTAAAAAATAGCGTCGTCGGTCGCATGCTCGCGGGCGAGGTAGCGGAGCACGAGGCCCACAAACGCGCACACGACCGCTGCGGAAACCGGAATGCGCCATTGCTCAGACAGCGTCTTGTCCGGATCGGCGCAATGATAGGATGTGCGGAGCCCGCCGTTCTCGACAGTGTCTTTTATCACGCAATCACTCTTGCCGGATTTGAGCGGTCCTCGCCGCGAGTTCAGAGGCACTCCGCGTTTCGCAGCGAATCCATAGCCACGCCCCCGGTTACGAGACAGGAGGCGTCATGCTGTGACCTGCAATATCTACGGGGAAACAATTGCCGGTTGTGTAAATGCGGGGTGTGCTGGTTGCACATCGCGCGCGGAAGAGATTGTTTGGTTACCGATTGCTTTAGGAGCAGTCTCGAAAGGCCCGAGGGCCGCACACTCCGGGCTGGAACCATTTTCGCGCGGTTCCGGCACTCTCCCTGGCGGCACCTGTTGATGAGGCGGCACGATCGCCTCGCGGGCACCGAGGCGATAACTAATCATCAAACATCTGCGGCGGCACGAATCCGCCGAACTCGCGCTCGATCAGCTCGGCGAGCTTCAGCGGCGTGCGGTCCTCGAGGAAGGGCCCGACGATCTGCACGCCGACGGGCAACCCGTCCTTGGACAGGCCGAGCGGAACGGCTGTCGCCGGCAGGCCCGGAAGCGTCGCGATGCCCGGCCAGGTGAGCTGGTCGGAATAGGGATAGTCCTTGCCGTCGATGCTGATCGTTCGCAGGTCCTGCTCCGGCGAATGGTCATGCGGATAGGCCGGCGTCGGCATGATCGGGCAGATCACCGCGTCGAAGCTCTTGAACAGCGCACGCCATTGCGCGCGCAGCCCGGCGCGGCTACCTGCGTCGAGCACCCAGGTGCGATGACTTGCAATCGTGCCGCGCAGCCGCTCCGCGCCGAGGCTCCGGTCCTCCGGCGACAACTCGCTCGCCCGCGTTTGCGAATCCGCGAGCACCTCGGGCAGGAAGAACGCGCCGAGAAAGCCCAGCAGCATGCGCATGTAGAGCCGCGACGTCTCCGTGAAGTCCGGGAGCAGCACGCTCTCGCGCGCGACCGTCACGCCGGCTTTCGTGAGATCGGTTGCGAGCCTGTCGATCGCGCCGCGCACGTCCCGGTCGGTCGGCAGCAGCGGGTGGCTGTCGATCACCAGGACGCAAAATTCCCGCAGCGACTGATGCCGTGCAACAGGCAGATCGAGCTTGTAGGCGATGCCGGCTTCCAGCGGATCCGGTCCGGCCATGACGTCGAGCAATAAGGACAGATCCGCCGCCGTGCGCGCCATCGGACCGATGACGGCGAGGTCGTTGTCGCGCGGAATGGCTGGGAACGGCGGCGGGGTCTCGCCACGTGCTGCGCAGAGATTGAGGGTCGGCTTGTGAGCGAAGACGCCACAATGAAACGCCGGCACACGCAGGGAGCCGCCGATGTCGGAGCCGGTGGCGAGCGCGCAATAGCCCGCGGCGAGAGCCGCGGACGATCCTCCGGACGATCCGCCCGGTGTTCGGCCGAGATCATAGGGGTTGTTGGTGGTGCCGTAGATGTCGTTGTAGCTCTGCCAGTCGCCGAGGCCCACCGGCACGTTGGTCTTGCCGAGGATCACGCCGCCGGCCTGCTTGATGCGCGCCACCGGCAGCGCGTCTTCCACAGGCACGAAATCCTTCTGGGGAACGAATCCCCAGGTTGTCGGCAGGCCGGCGATGTTGAAGGATTCCTTGATCGTCACGGGCAGGCCGAGCAGCGGCTTGCGCTCGCCGCGCGCCAGCGCCGCGTCCGCCGCGCGCGCCGCAACGAGCGCGCGCTCGAAATCGCGCACGCAGATCGCATTGATCTTGCCGTCGTGCCGTTCGATGCGGCCGATCGCATCCCGCGTGAGCTCGACCGCGGAGACCTTCTTTGCGGTCAGCGCGGCCGACAGCTCGACGGCGCTCTTGAAACTCCATTCCGATTTGGCCACCGCGCATCTCCTGTTCTTCTTGTCAAAGGATGATGCGCAGTTTGGCCGAATGCCGCAACCGCCGTTTGATGGCGATTGATGTTGGAATACTGGATAGCCTGCCTGCGCGGGGAATGACGCCGCGGTGAAGGTCGCTACGCCGCCCCGATCACGATTCCGACCGCAAGCACGATCGCGCCGCCGAGCACGATCTGGAACACGGCCTGGAGGAACGGCGTGTCCATGTAGCGCGAGCGGATGAAGGCGATCGCCCACAATTCGAAGAACACGACGACGCATGCAATCGCGGTGGCGATCCAGAACGCGTTGGCCCAGCTGTCGGGAACGAGATAGGGCGCGGTGTGGCCGAGCCCGCCGAGCGTGGTCATCGCGCCGCAGGTGATGCCGCGCAGCCAGGGCGAGCCGCGTCCGGTGAGCGAGCCGTCGTCGGACAGCGCTTCCGCAAAGCCCATGCTGATGCCGGCGCCGATCGAGGCGGCGAGGCCCACCAGGAACGTCTGCCAGTTCTGGTGCGTGGCGAAGGCGGCGGCGAACAGCGGCGCCAGCGTCGAGACCGAGCCGTCCATCAGTCCAGCGAGGCCGGGCTGCACATACTGCAGCACGAACATCCGGCGTCGCGTGCGGTCTTCCTCGGCGCGAACGTCGGGCTTCAGGATCTCGTCAGTGAGTTTCGCGGCGGTATGCTCATGAGCCTTCTCGGCTTCGGCGAGATCGCCGAGCAGCCGGCGCACATTGACGTCCTCGGCCTGGTCGGCGGCCTTCGCGTAGAAGCGCTCGGCCTCCAGTTCCATGGTCTCGACTTCCTTCCGGATCGTGTCGAGCGGCAGGTTCTTGGTCAGCCAGATCGGGCGGCGGCGCAGGAAGCCCTTGACGTCCTCGCGGCGGATCGGCGGCAGATGCTGGCCGAAGCGCTGCTCATACGTTTCCAGCAGCATGTGGCGATGGCCGCGCTCCTCCTCGGCCATCTGCTCGAACAGCTTCGCCGAGTCGGGATAGCGCTCCTTCAGGTCCTCGGCGAAGGTCATGTAGATGCGGCTGTCTTCCTCCTCGGAGGAGATCGCAACCGCCAGCACCTCGCGCTCGGTCAGATCGGCAAAATTCTTCACGGCCGGCCCACCATCACTTTAGAATAGTTCTAAATTATATAGGGCGCGGCGGTTCCCCGGTCAAATCAGGCGGTGCCGGCTCTGGTGAGGAAGTCCAGCAGCAAGCGGGTGACCTCGGCCGGCTGCTCCTGCTGCACCCAGTGGCCGGCGCCATCGACGAGATGGCAGCCGAGCATCTTCGTGCATGCGCCCTTCTGCATCGCCTCGAACACGCCGGGACGCTGATAGGTGCCCCAGTCCTGCTTGCCGGAGATGAAGCAGGAGGGCACGTCGATGCTGCGGCCGGCAAACAATTGCAGCTCGCTGTTGAGCGAGCCCGACGTGCCGTAGCGATACCATTGCAGCCCACCCTGAAATCCGGTGCGTCCGTATTCGGCGCTGTAATAGGCGAGATCGCTGTGGGGCAGCCAGCGATTGGCAGCGATCGCCGCGGGCGAGGGCATCTCCTTCGCCACCGTCTCGGCCATGGTCTCATGCAGGTCCATCACGTAGTAGGTCGGCAGCTTCGCAAGCTCACCCGCCGACCATGACTCGAGCGGATACGGCTTGTTGTTGGTCCAGTCGGCACTCTTGTGGTGGTAATAGGCCCGCAGGAAATCATGCACGCCCTGGGGAGCGTGCTGCATGTCCGCGTTCGCCTCGCGCGTCGAGTAGTACCATTGATAGTGCTTTCGCGGTCGCGGCAGCGCGGCAAGCTCGCGATGAACGGGGTCTTCGGCCGCAGGCTTTGCCGGCGTGTCGACCGTGCCGAACGGCAGCGGCGGCGATCCGCCGAACGGCGCGCTCATCATCGTCACGGAGCGAAACACATCAGGCCGGATCAAGGCGCACCAGGCTGCGACAGGGCTGCCGAAATCATGGCCGACCACATCGACCTGCCTGTAGCCGAACGCCGACACCAGGGCGAGCGCATCGCGCACGAGATTGAGCAGCGAGAAGGGGGCGAGATCGCCGTCGTACTCCGCACTCCATCCCGTCGTGCGCCCATAGCCGCGCTGATCCGGCGCGATCACGTGATAACCTGCGTCTGCCAGCGCCGGCATCACCTTGCGCCAGGAGAACGCAAGCTCCGGAAAGCCGTGCAGCAGCAGGATGCAGCGCCGTCCCCTGGTCTCGAAGCCGGCCTCGAGCACATGCATGCGCAAGCCGTTGATGCCTTCGACATGACGCGAGCGGATGCCGGCTGGCAGGGGGATGTTGGGAAGATCGGCCATGATGTTTCCTCGTCATGGCCGGGCTTGTCCCGGCCATCCACGTTCTTCATTGAAGTCGGATTGTAAGAGCGTGGATGGCCGGGACAAGTCCGGGCATGACGGAGCCTGGAAGTCTACGGAACGTTCTTAAACGGCCGCACACACGAACGCGTTGCCCTTGCGCCGGATCTTGCCGACCGACGGCGAGGGGAAATGTGCCGTGCAGCACAGCGTGTCGGTGTCGCAATAGCGCTCGAGAAAGCTGCGGCGCGTCGTGGCTGCCTTGGCCGGATCGACATCGAACTTGATCGACAGCTCCGGATAGAGCGTCTGCAACGGCGAGTGCATGAGATCGCCGGAGAACACCGCCTCGTCCTTGCCGCGACCCATCGTGAACGCGACGTGGCCCGGCGTGTGACCGGGCGTCGGCAGGATGCGGACGTGATCGCCGATCTGATGGTCGTTGCCGACGAGTTCGTGGCGCCCGGCTTCGACCACCGGCAGCACGCTGTCGGCGAAAGGCGGGATCTCCGCCTTCGCATTCTGCTCGGACCAGTGGTCGAACTCCTGCTTGGCGAAGACGTAACGCGCCCTGGGGAAGGTCGGCACCCAGCGGCCGTTCTCCCGCCGCGTGTTCCAGCCGACGTGGTCGACGTGCAGATGCGTGCACATCACGAAGTCGATGTCTTCCACCGAGAAGCCGGCCGCGTTCAGCGCGCGCAAATAGGTGTCGTCGGTCTTCATGTTCCATTTCGGCCGCTGCGGCCGCGGCTTGTCGTTGCCGATGCAGCTGTCGATCAGGATGGTGTGGTGCGGCGTCTTCACGACGTAGGACTGGAAGCACAGCAGCAACACGTCCTGCTCGTCCAGCGCCCGGGCCTGACGCATCCATTGTCGATTCTCGGCCAGCACCTCCGCAGTCAGTCCCGGCAGCATTTCCAGCGCAGGGACGAAGGAAGTCTCCTGCTCGATGACGCGATGGATGGTGAGATCGCCGACTGAGAACTTCAGGCTCATGAGAACTCCCGGGATTTACGCGGCCGGCGGCACCGAGATCTTCACCGAGGGTCGCTCCAGCATCTTCTGGTGGAACGCGTCGAGCTTGGGATAGGCCTTGCGCCAGCCGCAATCGGCGAAGCGGAAGTCGGCGTAGCCGAGTACGCAAACGAGGCCGATCTGCGAGATGTCGAACGGGCCGTTCAGCACCTCCGGCATGTTCTCGAAGCGCGCCATGCCGGTCCAGGCCCTGTTCCAATGGTCGTCCGACCAGGCCTGCCATTGCGAGCCCTGCGGGCGCACCATCTTCTCGTAGCGGCACAGCAGCATGGAATCGAGCATGCCGTTGATCAGCGAATGGTTGGTCTTGGCCTTCCAGCGCCGCGGACCGTAGTCGGGGATCAGGCTGCCCCCGGCCATCTCGTTGAGATATTCGACGATGACGTACGAGTCCAGGATGACGTCGCCTTCGTTGGTGATCAGCACCGGCAGCTTCTTCAGCGGTGTGATGCGCGAATAGTCCTCGTTGGCCGTGCCCGGCGTCACGGCTGCGGGCACGAACTCGATCTTGTCGATCAGCCCGAGTTCGATCGCGGCAATGCGCACCTTGCGGGCGAAGGGCGAGGCGGGGGAGAAGGTGAGCTTCATGGAAAATGTCCTGCGGAGCGACCGGCAATTGGTTTTCGTCATTGCGAGGAGCGAAGCGACGAAGCAATCCAGACTGCCTCAGCGGAAAGAGTCCTGGATTGCTTCGCTTCGCTCGCAATGACGGTGGAGGGGCGGAAGCTTCCGCCTACGCCGCGATGATCTCCTGGCGCTGCTCGCCGAGGCCTTCGATGCCGAGCGTGACGATGTCGCCGACATTGAGGAAGGTCGGCGGCTTCATGCCGAGGCCGACGCCGGGCGGGGTGCCGGTGGTGATGATGTCGCCCGGCAGGAGCGTCATGAACTGCGAGACGTAGGAGACGCACTTGGCCATGGAGAAGATCATGGTCTTTGTCGAGCCGGTCTGCCGGCGCTGGCCGTTGACGTCGAGCCACATCGACAGGTCCTGCACGTCCTTGATCTCGTCCTTGGTGGCAAGCCACGGACCGAGCGGGCCGAACGTGTCGTGCGACTTGCCCTTGGTCCACTGGCCCAGGCGCTCGATCTGGAATGCGCGCTCGGAGACGTCGTTGCAGACGCAATAGCCGGCGACATGGTTCAGCGCGTCGGCTTCCGAGACGTATTTTGCGCGGGTGCCGATGATGGCGGCGATCTCGACCTCCCAGTCGAGCTTGGTCGAGCCGCGCGGCTTCTCGACCGGATCGTTCGGGCCGGACAGCGAGGTGTTGGCTTTCATGAAGATGATCGGCTCGCTCGGAATATCGGCGCCCGTCTCCTTGGCATGGTCGCTGTAGTTGAGGCCGATCGCCACGAATTTCGAGATGCCGGTGACGGGCGCACCGAACCGCGGCTTGCCGGAAACGGCGGGCAGGGACGCGGGATCGAGCGCCGCCAGCTTCTTCAGGGACTCGGGCGAATAGGCTTCGCCGGTGAGGTCCTTCACATGCGCCGACAGGTCGCGCAACTGGCCGGATTTGTCGATCAGGCCGGGCTTTTCCGCACCCTTCTCGCCGTAACGAACAAGCTTCATTCTCGTTTCTCCCTGCAGATTGGACCGGTCGGTTAACAGCTTCATGGAACAGGGCGGCAGGAAATTCAACCGCCCAAAACAGAGATCACCCCAGCGCTACGAACCTGAACGCGTCCCCCTCCCGCCTGATATGCCCGGCCGAAAAATGTCCGCCGATCACCAGCGTCGGCGTGTCGGCAAAGCGGCCGAACAGTGCTGCCCGCGTCGCGGCCGATTGCGCCTGGTCGGAATCGGCGGTCGAGGACCAGTCGAGATGGGCCATCTGGCAGGGGTGATGCGCGACGTCGCCGGTGAGCAGGGCCTGTTCGCCGTCCGACTGGATGAGGATGCTCATATGGCCGGGACTGTGGCCGGGGGTCGGGATCATGCTGATCTCCTCGCAGAGCCGATGATCGCTCGGGATCAGGTCGGCCCTGTCGGCATCGACGATCGGCTGCACGGAATCGCCGAACACGGCCTGCTTGTCCGGCTCAGTCGAATGGTCGCGCCAGTATTCGTATTCGGTCCTGCCGAAAACGTAGCGCGCCTTCGGGAAGGTCGGCACCCATTTGCCGCCCGACAGTCTCGTATTCCAGCCGACATGATCGACATGAAGATGCGTGCACAGCACGGTGTCGATGCTGTCGGGCGCAAAGCCCGCCGCCGTCATGGTCTCCTGGAACGGCGTGCTGCGGTTGTTCCAGGTCGGGACGTTGCGGCCCTGCTTGTCGTTGCCGAGGCCGGTATCGACCACGATGCGCTTGCCGGGCGTTTCCACGACCAGCGAATGGATCGACATTTTCAGCCGGCCTTCTTCCGTGGCGAAATAGGGAATCAGCCAGGGCAGCTTGCAAATCTCCTCATTGCTCGCGAGCGGCAGGATGAAACGGGTCGAGCCGACCGTCTCCAATTCCACCACTTTGGTGATTTTGACCTTGCCCACCTGCCACTGCATCCGGCACCTTCCCATCTTCTTTTTGGTGCCGAAACATGC
Organism: Bradyrhizobium cedriense; assembly: GCF_054602315.1. NCBI lineage: Bacteria > Pseudomonadati > Pseudomonadota > Alphaproteobacteria > Hyphomicrobiales > Nitrobacteraceae > Bradyrhizobium > Bradyrhizobium cedriense. The sequence goes on from NZ_JBTSWB010000004.1 coordinate 935,130, forward strand.
GGTTTTCCGCCGTCAAGCGCAATGGATCATCTGACGCGATGCGGCGTTATCGCGGGAACCCTGGAGAGAGCCATGCCGGAGCTTACGATTTCCGCTGAGAAGGTCGCCTTCATCATCGAGAAGGCGCGTGAATTCGACGTCAAGGAGGGGGCTTCCGATCCGGATTCCGGCTCGAACCCGAGCGATGACGATGCGGTCGATGTCCTCGATGACGATGGCTCCGACCCCGTCGTCAACGAGCTCGGAAGCTTCATGATCGCCTTGAACGAGGACGAGCAGGTCGATCTCGTCGCGCTGACCTGGCTTGGTCGCGGTGACGGCACGATCGATGATTGGGACGATCTGCGCGCCCGCGCCGTGGAGGCGCGCGGCGAGTATCGCAGCCCGCGCCGCGAAACGGTGCACTATCTGCTCGGCGAGCCGATGCTGGGCGACCTGCTCGCCAACGGGCTCGAGGAATTCGGCATCGACTGGACCGGCGAGCGCACGACGCCGGATTCGTCTGCCCTGAGCCAGCAGGACGAAGACGAGCCGACGAAGCAGCGGTGAATTCCCAAGCACATGGTCATGGCCGGGCTTGACCCGGCCATCCACGTCTTCATCGCGTCGTACCAAGAACGTGGATGCCCGGGACAGGCCCGGGCATGACGATCTTCCGCAGGTCTGCGCCGTCCTGGAACGCGACGAAGGTATCTTACAGCGTTCCCGGGAAGGCCCCACCATCCAGCAAGATGTTCTGCCCGGTGATGAAGCCGGCCTTGGCACCGCACAGGAAGGCGCAGGCATAGCCGAACTCGTCGGGCTGGCCGAAGCGGCCGGCCGGATTGAGCTTGGCGCGCTCGGCCAGGATCTGCTGCGGCGTGACGCCACGCTTGTCGGCTTCGCCCTTCGCTGTGCTGGTCAGGCGATCGGTCTCGAACGGGCCTGGCAAGAGACCGTTGATGGTGACGTTGTTGATCACCGTCTTGCGCGAGAGGCCGGCGATGAAGCCGGTGAGCCCGGCGCGCGCGCCGTTGGAGAGGCCGAGGATGTCGATCGGCGCCTTCACCGCGGCCGAAGTGATGTTGACGATGCGGCCGAACTTGCGCGCCATCATGCCGTCCACCGTCGCCTTGATCAGCTCGATCGGGGTGAGCATGTTGGCATCGATGGCCTTGATCCAGTCGTCGCGAGTCCAGTTGCGGAAATCGCCGGGCGGCGGGCCGCCGGCGTTGTTGATCAGGATGTCGGGCTCGGGGCAGGCCTTCAACACCGCCTCGCGGCCGGCCGGTGTCGTGATGTCGCCGACGATTTCGGTGACCGTCACGTCAGGGTAGGCCTTTCGGATTTCATCGGCGGTTTTCTTCAGGGCTTCGGCGCCGCGCGCTGTCAGCGTGACGTGAACGCCGGCGTCCGCCAGCGAGATGGCGCAGGCGCGCCCGAGGCCTTTGCTGGATGCGCAGACGATGGCGCGGCGACCTTTGATCCCAAGATCCACTGTTTCACTCCCGTAATGTCAGGCAGGTATTGGACGGCGGCCACCTTAGCCAACCTCGGTGCCGCTGATAAGGGATGCGTTCGCATCAAAATGCATGGCGCGCCCGCGCGGCAATGCAAATGAGCAGGCATGATCCGGACCCGAAGGGCGCGTTAGCGAAAAGGTGTGCGATGGGCTTGTCGAGAAGATCATGCCCAAACGGCGGCGCGCGATCTTGTCACGCTTCAGATCCGCTGTTCCTGCTTGAGGCGGTTGATCGCGGAGGCGGCCTCCGGCGGCAGGGACTTGAAGCCCAACTGGCCTGCCGTCGAGAACAGCGGCCGCAGATGCGAGCCGGCGAGAAAGGGCGGCTGGCGGTTGTCCGGCACGATCTGGTCGAACACCAGCACCAAGGTGGTGGCGACGAGGCCGACCCTGATGGCGCCGAGCGCGGCGCCGCCGAGCCGGTCGCCGATGCCGGCCTCGCCGATGGTGTCGTTCAGTGCGATGCGCCCGATATGACCGAACAGCATGCCGACCACCACGAAGATGCCGAAGAACCAGATCCAGTTCTGCAGCAGCGGTGAGTTTGGATTGCCGGCAATCTGCGGTGCGATCAGCGGCATCAGCGCAACCGCGATCGGCGCGGCGAGCAGATAGGCGAGGATGGTCATGGCGCTGCGCAGCAGCCCGGTCCTGAAACCGAAGCCGACTGCCACGGCGAGCGCGGCATAGACGGCAAGATCGAAAGTGTTCATCAGCACAACCCTGCCTCGACGGAACGAGTGAACGCCGAACCGATCATTCCGGTTTCAGATCGCTAAAATCGTCTGTATTGATGGCCTCAAAGCTCGCGGGATCGCGCCCGAGGAGATCCACGGACATCGCCAGGGAAATCATCATGTCAGACCTATTCGACGTCAGTAAAGAAACCATCCTCGTCACGGGCGCGAGCCAGGGGCTGGGCCGGCAGTTTGCGCGGGTGCTGGCGGCGCATGGCGCATCCGTCGCGCTCGCCGCGCGGCAGACCGACAAGCTGAAGAGCCTGGAGGAGGAGATCCGTGGCAAGGGCGGCCGCGCGGCCGCGGTCGCGCTCGATGTCACCGACACGGCCTCGATCGCCAGGGCTGTCGACGCCGTCGAAACCGCGCTCGGCCCCGTGACGGTGCTGATCAACAATGCCGGCATCGCCATCGAGAAGCTCGCGACCGAGCAGACCGAGGCGGACTGGGACGCGGTGATCGGCGCCAATCTCAAGGGGGCCTATTTCCTCGCGACGGAAGTCGCGCGGCGCATGATCGCGCGCAAGCAGGAAGGCAACATCGTCAACATCGCCTCCGTGCTCGGCACCGGCGTGCTCAAGGCGGTCTCGCCCTACGCGATCTCCAAGGCCGGCATCATCCAGGCGACGAAGGCGATGGCGCTGGAACTGGCGGGGCAGAACATCCGCATCAACGCGCTCGCGCCCGGCTATATCGATACCGAAATGAACCATGCGTTCTGGTCGACGCCGGCAGGCGAGCGCCTCGCCAAACGCATCCCGCAGCGCCGCGTCGGCGCCGAGTCCGATCTCGACGGCGCGATCCTGCTGCTGGCGTCCAACGCGTCGCGCTACATGACGGGGAGCGTCATCACCGTCGACGGTGGCTTTCTGCTGAACTGAGAAGCTGCCGCATACTCCGCCCTCATCCTGAGGAGCCGCGAAGCGGCGTCTCGAAGGATGAAGATGGAGTGCGGGGCGCGTCCTTCGAGACGCGCGCAAGGGCGCGCTCCTCAGGACGAGGTCGGAGCAAGTGGCGCGGCCCCCAGCTCGGCGTGGCCCTAATTCGCCCGCATCTCGCCCCGAATCATATCGGCCGCCTTCTCCCCGATCATGATGGTCGGCGCATTGGTGTTGCCGCCGATCAGGGTGGGCATGATCGAGGCATCGACGACGCGCAAGCCTTCAACCCCGTGCACCTTCAACGCCGGATCGACCACGGCCATCGCATCCGTCCCCATCTTGCAGGTGCCGACCGGGTGATAGACGGTGTCGACGCGTTCGCGCAGCACGGCGCGGATGTCGTCGTCGGTGTGCACATTAGACGTGAACATGTCCTTCTTCTGCAAGGCGCGCAGCGCCGGTGTCTCCATCAGGCGGCGCGTGGTCTTGAAGCCCGCGACCATCGCTTCGATATCCTCTGCCTCGCCCAGAAAATTCGGATCGATCATCGGCGCTGCGAGCGGATCGGCGCTCTTCAGCCATACGCTGCCGCGGCTCTTCGGCCGCAACAGGCAGACATGGCACGAGAAGCCCGCCTCCTTGTGCTTCTTGCGGCCGTGGTCGTCGAGCATCGCGATGACGAAGTGGAGCTGAATGTCGGGTATGTCGAGGTCGGGCCGGCACTTCAGGAAGCCGCCGCACTCGGCGAAATTGGTGGTCATCAGGCCGCGCCGTTCACGGCGATACCGCTGGATGGCGCGGAGCAGGGACGGCAGCCGGCCGAGCGAGGCGTGAACGAAATGGGGATAGTCGGAGGCGTAGACGAACACGAAATCCGGATGGTCCTGCAGATTGCGCCCAACGCCGGGCAGATGATGCACGACGCCAATGCCGTGCGATCGAAGCGCCTCGCCGTCGCCGACACCCGACAGCATCAGCAATTGCGGTGACTGGAAGGCGCCGGAGGCCAGGATCACCTCGCGGCGTGCGCGCAACTTCCTCGTCTGCTTGCCCTGCAGATATTCGACGCCGACCGCGCGGCTGCCTTCGAACAGGATCTTCGTGGCGTGCGCGCCGGTCTCGACGCGCAGATTCGTGCGCTTGCCCAGGTGGGGATCAAGATACGCACGCGCCGCGCTCCAGCGCTCGCCATTGTGCTGCGTCGCTTGGTAGCTGCCGAGTCCTTCATGGTCTTCGCCATTGAAGTCCTCGCGGATGCGAAACTGCGCTTCGCGCGCGGCCTGATGGAAGACATCATGGATCGGATTGTCCGTGCGCAGCCTGTTGACATGCAGCGGCCCGCCCTTGCCGTGATATTCGCCGTCGAAATCGGCGTTGTTCTCCGAGCGCTTGAAGTAGGGCAGCACGTCGGCATAGGACCAGCCGGCATTGCCGAGCGAGGCCCAGTGGTCGTAGTCCCATTTGTGGCCGCGGATATAGACCATGGCGTTGATCGCCGAGGAGCCGCCGAGGCCCTTGCCGCGCGGCTGATAGCCGATACGGCCATTCAATCCCTTCTGGGGTACGGTATCGAAGGCCCAGTTGGCCGTTTTGTATGGCAGGGCAAGCCCGAATGGCGTGGTGATCCGCCAAGTGTCGTTCCGTCCGCCGGCATCGAGCAGCGCCACGGATGTCCCTGCATCCTCCGACAGCCGCCCCGCCACGGTGCAGCCGCCCGAGCCCGCGCCCACGACGACGAAATCGAATGTATCGGTCAATGTTGTTTCCCCCTATCGTCATTCCGGGCGATGCGGAGCATCGAACCCGGAATCTCGAGGTTCCGGGTTCGCTTCGCGCCCCGGAACCACTGCTCCTACGACATGAACCGCATCAGCTTCTCCAGCCGCGCGATCTTGCCGCCATAGGGCGGATAGAGATCGGCGAGGCGGTTGAACCGGGAGCGGTAGAACACCGGCTTCAGCTTGCTGAAGGTCTTGAAGCCCCATTCGCCGTGATAGGCGCCGGTGCCGGATGCACCGACTCCGCCCATCGGCTGGTTGATTTGCGTGAAGTGGAACAGGCAGTCGTTGATCGTGACGCCGCCGGAGACGGTGCGCGCCAGCACCTCGTCGCGCGCGTTCTGGTCGCTGCCGAACCAGTACAGCGCCAGCGGCCGGTCGCGCGCGTTGACGAAAGCGATCGCCTCCGCCGGGTCGCGATAGCCGAGCACCGGCAGCACGGGTCCAAAGATCTCCTCCCGCATCGCCGCCATCGCTTCGCTCGCGCCGACGATCAGCGTCGGCGGGAATTTGCGGTGCGCCTTCCAGTTGGGATCATCGGGCTTTGCCGGCTGCAGGATTTTTGCGCCTCGGCTCGCCGCATCCGCGACGAGACCTTCGAGCCGGGCATAGTGCCGGTCGGAAATGATGGAGGTGTAGTCCTTGTTCGAGGGATCGGTGCCGAACATGCGCCGCATCTGCGCGCGGACCTTCTCGGCGAAGGCCTGCAACGACCCCTCCGGCACCAGCACGTAGTCCGGCGCGATGCAGGTCTGCCCGGCATTGAGCAGCTTTCCATAGGCGATGCGTTCGGCCGCCTCGTCGAGATCGGCGGAAGCGTCGATGATCGCGGGCGACTTGCCGCCGAGTTCGAGCGTGACCGGCGTCAGATTGCGCCCGGCGGCCTCCGCGACCAGCCGGCCGACCCGGGTCGAGCCGGTGAAGACCAGATGATCGAACGGCAGGCTCGCGAAGCCCTTGGCGATTTCGTCGTCGACGCCGGTGACGAGCGCCTCCGTTGCATCGAATCGCTGCGCGACCGTCTCCTTCAGCAGCGCCGAGAAGTGCGGGACCAGCTCGCTCGGCTTGATGATGACCCGGTTGCCGGCGGCGATGGCGCCGATCGCGGGTGCGAGCGTCAGCTGGAGCGGGTAGTTCCACGGCGCGATGATGCCGACGACGCCGAGCGGCTGCGGCATCAGCCGGTTGCGCGCCGGCAGGAATTGCAGGGCGGTCGCGACGCGCTGCGGCGCCATCCAGGTCTTCAGGTGCTTGGTGGCATGCCGGATCTCCGAGAACACCAGCATGGTCTCGGCGATGGTGGTCTCGACCGCGCAGCGGTGGCCGAAATCGGCCGAGATCGCCTGCCGGAAGCGCTCCTCGTTGTCGGCGACCACGGCGCGCAGCCGCGCCAGCCGATCGAGCCGCTGGGCAAGATCTGGCGTCGGTTCGGTCCGCGTCCGCGCGACCATGGCATGGAAGCCATCCTCCAGCGCCCGCAGCGGGACGCTCGTCAGGGATTTGTCCACGGCGTTCCTCCCTCGTCCGGCGTTTCAGCCTTGATCTCGTTGCCGCAAAGCTGGCCCTTTGCGGAACTTCTGGCAAGTCCACGCCAAAGAGGCCCGAAATCGGTCTATCCGCCTGTCATAAAGTCGAAAAAAACGTTCCCGCAGCCCTTTCCAAAGCCAGCCCGCCTTGATACATACGCCCCGCACCCGACGGGCTTTGCCCCGGGTCGCCTTCCAAGGAAGCCTTTGGGACGGAAGCAGCAAGCCACGCGAACAGCGCGGCCCTCAATCCACCGTCCCCGGGATTTAACCGAAGGCGTGCAAGTGTTTAACGCGGGGTGGAGCAGCCCGGTAGCTCGTCAGGCTCATAACCTGAAGGTCATAGGTTCAAATCCTATCCCCGCAACCAAATTCGGATTGACCGGATCCGATACGAAAGTGGCCCGCATCAGCGGGCCATTTCTGTTTGGGCACAGCATGAGCGATGACTGCTCCAAGGCGGGATTGCTCAGCCCAGCGAAGGGGCGCGCCGCTCAACGCACGCCAATCGAGCCTGTGCAGAAGCGAGCGAAAGGGCGATGAGTTGAGCTGACTGCGCTCCCGCCCAGTCAGGGCCGCCGCCGGCACGATCCTGCCCGACGGATCAACTGAATCCTTCAGCCAAAACAAGGGCATCGCTACTGTGCATGGGGTTGTTTCGATCCTCTTGAATCGCTGGCCTTCGCGCGTCACGCCAGGAACGCACGAAACCGCCGCAGCGCGATCACGAAGAAGACGCTGCCGATCACGGCGAGCGCGAGGAGTTGCGGCCACACCGACTCCAGACCCGCGCCGCGGAACAGGATCGCCTGCGCGAGCATCACGAAGTGCGTATTGGGCGCCGCCAGCATGATGTCCTGGACGAATTGCGGCATGCTCTCCCGCGGGGTCATGCTGCCCGACAGCGTCTGCAGCGGCAGCAGGACCATCATCAGCAGCATTCCGAACTGAGGCATCGATCCGGCGACGGTGGCGAGGAAGATGCCCATGCTGGTGGTCGCAAACAGCTGCAGCGCTGCGCCGAGCAGGAACAGCGCGACCGAGCCGTCGATCGTGACCGCCAGCCATCCCTTGACCACGAAGACGATCGACAGCGTCGAAGCGGCCAGCACCACCAGCCCCATCGACCATACCTTGCTGACCATGATCTCCAGCGGCGTGACCGGCATCACCAGGAGGTGCTCGATCGTGCCGTGCTCGCGCTCGCGGATCAGCGCCGCGCCGGTCAGGATGATCGAGAGCATGGTGATCGAGGTGATGATCTCGTCGATGGCTCCGAACCAGGATTTCTTCAGCTCCGGATTGAATCGGGCCCGCAGCGCCAGCTCGATCGGCGCGGTCTGCGCATTGCGCGCCCGCGCCAGGAACTCGGCGATTTCCGCGCTGACGATCTGCTCGATATAGCCGCCGCCGTTGAACGCCTGCGAGATGCGCGTCGCATCGACGTTGAGCTGGATCGTCGGCGATTTGCCCGCCAGCAGGTCGCGCTGGAAATCGGGCGGGATGTTCAGCGCAAACGTGTCGAGCCCCGCGTCCATCCGCCGGTCCATTTCATATTGCGAGATCAGGCGCGGCTCGGAAAAGTACGGCGGCGTGAATGCCAGTTCGATGCGGCTGGAAACCGGGGACCGGTCCTCGTCGACGATGGCGATCGCGGCGTGGTTCAGGGTTTCCGGCAGCGCTTTCGCGCCGGCGTAGATTGCCAGCGTGAACGAATAGACGATGAGCACGAGCAGCATGGGGTCGCGCACCAGGCCGCGCAATTCCTTGACGCCGAGCTGAAACACGTTGTCGAAGCGCATGGTCAGCGAGCCTGTTTCTTCAGCAGCATTGCGCCGGCCGCCATCAGCACGGGCACCATGATGGCGAGCGCCAGCAGATCGTTGTGGAGGGTGTCGAAGCCGAGGCCCTTGGAGAAGGTGCCGCGAGAGATCGTGACGAAGTAGGTGGTGGGATAGAGCCGCCCGATCGCGGCCCCCAGGCCCTGGAGCGAAGAGACGGGATCGATCAGGCCGGAATACTGGATGGCGGGAATCAGCGTGATCAGCACGGTGCCGAACAAGGCCGCGATCTGGCTGTTCATGAAGGCCGAGATCACCAGCCCCAGGCCGGTCGTGGCCGTGACGTAGAGCAGCGCGGCCAGCGCGTAGGTCGGAAAGCTCCCGGTGAAGGGGACGCCGAAGACGGTGAGCGCGAAAGCGACCAGGAGGAGGAAATTGGCGAATGCCAGCACGACATAGGGCAGCTGGATGCCGAGCAGGAATTCCAGCCGCGTCACCGGCGTGACGTAGAAATTGACGATCGATCCGAGCTCCTTCTCTCGCACCACCGCGAGTGCGGCGAGCACTGCCGGAATCATGACCAGCAGCAGCGGGATGATGCCCGGGGCCATCGCTACGACGCTGATGACGTCTGGATTGTAGCGGTAGCGCAGCTGGAGCTGGTAGGCGCCGGCGATTGCCGCATCGCCATAGAGCTCGCGGCCTTTTTGCGCGAGCCAGCTCGCGTGGATCGCCTGTGCGTAGGAGCGCAGCGTCTCGGCCCGCGTCGGATTGGCGCCGTCGACCCAGGCGCCGATCTCGACGTGGCGGCCGCGGCTGACGTCGCGGCCGAAGCCCGGTGGCAGCTCGATGGCGAGGCCGATCTCGCCGGCGCGCATGCGGCGGTCGAGATCGGCGTAGTCGGTGATGGGGGGCTTCTCGGTGAAATAGCGCGAGCCCGCGATCTGAAGGCTGTAGTCGCGGCTGATCGCGGTGTCGTCGCGGTCGAGTACGGCGAAGGTCAGGTTCTCGACGTCCATGCTGATGCCGTAGCCGAGCACGAACAGCAGCAGCACGCTGCCGAGGATCGCGAGCGTGGCGCGGATCGGATCGCGCCGCAGCTCGAGTGTCTCGCGCCGGGAATAGGCGAGCATGCGCGTGGGATTGAATCTCGCGGTGTGCTTGCGCGGAAGCGCCGCGGTCTTCGCGGGCGCCGGCGATCCGACCGCAGGCGGTCCGGCTGAGTCCCCGCTATCGGCGATCGCCTCTTCGAGGCAGGCGATGAAGGCCTGCTCCAGTGTGGCGGTGCCGTGCGCGGCCACGATCGCGGCGGGCGTGTCCGACGTCAGCACCTTCCCGGCATGCATCAGCGAGATCCGGTCGCAGCGCTCCGCCTCGTTCATGAAATGAGTCGAGACGAAGATGGTAACGTTGTCCTTGCGGGAAAGCTCGGCCAGAATCTGCCAGAAGCGGTCGCGGGCGACGGGATCGACGCCGGAGGTCGGCTCGTCGAGGATGAGGATATCCGGCGCATGGATCATGGCGACCGCCAGCGACAGCCGCTGCCGCAGCCCGAGCGGCAAGGCATCGGGCAGGGCATCGACGACATCGGCAAGATCGAACCGGGCGATCATCTCGCGGATGCGCGGGGCGACTGTGTCCGCCGGCAGCTCGAACAGTCGCGCATGCAGATCCAGGTTCTGCGCGACCGTGAGCTCCGAATAGAGTGAGAAGCCCTGCGACATGTAGCCGATGCGCCGCCGCACCGACATGTCGCGGGCATCGATCGTGTTGCCGAACAGTCGCGCAGTGCCTTCGCTGACGGGCAGGAGGCCGGTCAGCATCTTCATGGTCGTGGTCTTGCCGCAGCCGTTCGAGCCGAGAAAGCCGAAGATCTCGCCCTTCCTGATGCGGAAGCTGACGTCGTCGACGGCAACGAAGCCGTTGAACCGTCGGGTCAGGTGGTCGGCTTCGATCGCTATCTCCTCGTGACCTTCGCCGCGCGGCGGGATGACGACATTGATATGGTTGCTGCGCTCCGTGTCGGGCAGGAGACGGATGAAGGCCTCATCGAGCGTATCGGCGCCGGTCTGCCGTTTGAGTTCGGCGGGCGTGCCGGTCGCCAGCACGCGACCGGCGTTCATCGCGATCAGGAAATCAAACTGCGCGGCCTCTTCCATGTAGGCGGTCGAGACGATCACGCTCATGCCGGGACGGCTGTCGCGGATCGAGGCGATCAATTCCCAGAACTGGCGGCGCGACAGCGGGTCGACGCCGGTGGTCGGCTCGTCCAGGATCAGGAGCTCGGGATCGTGGATCAGCGCGCAGCACAGGCCGACCTTCTGCTTCATGCCGCCGGAGAGTTTTGCCGCCGGCCGGTCGGCGAAGGGCGTGAGGCCGGTGTCGCGCAGCAGACCCGCGATCCGCCTGTTCCGCTCCGCCTTGTGGTGTCCGAACAGGCGACCGAAGAAGTCGATGTTCTCGAACACCGACAGCGTCGGATACAGGTTCTTGCCAAGGCCCTGCGGCATGTAGGCGATGTCGGGGCAGACCATGCGGCGGTGGCGCGCGCTCGCCATGTCGCCGCCGAGTACATGGATACGGCCCTGCTGGATCGCGCGCGCCCCCGCGATCAGGGCGAGCAGGCTGGATTTGCCGACGCCGTCGGGGCCGATCACCCCGACCATGCAACCGGACGGCAGGTCGAGCGTGATGGATTCGAGCGCCCGGGTCTTGCCGTAGCTCAGGCCCACGCCGTCCAGCTGCACCACGCTGCCGATGGCAGCCGGTGCTTCGGTTGCGGCCGCCGTGCTCATCGCGTCAGCTTGATCTGGAGATTGTCCGGCCATTGCGCGGCCGGATCGAGCCGTACATAGGCCATTCCGGGCAGGCCGGTCTTCACATGCTCGATGTTCCGGCGCAACAGATCGGGCGCAATATGCGCCTTGATACGGAACATCAGCTTCTGGCGTTCCTCCTCGGTCTCGACCGTCTTGGGCGTGAACTGCGCGACGTCGGCGACGAAGCTGGCTTTGGCCGGGATCACATATTGCGGGATGGCGTCCAGCACGAGGCGAACTTCGGCTCCGATCGCGACGCGGCCGGCATCGACCGTCGGAAGGAAGAACGTCATGTAGACGTCGCCGAGATCGACCATGTTGAGGACGCGGCCGCCGGCGGCGAGCACCTCGCCGGGCTGGGACACGCGATACTGCACGCGACCGTCGCGCGGCGCCTTCAGCACGCTGTCGTTGAGGTCGGCGTTGATGCTTTCGATCGCGGCTTTGGCCGCGTCGACCGCGGCGCCGGCATCGATCACGAGGGCCCGCGCAGAGCTGATCGCAGCTTCCGATGCCGCGACCTGGGCCTGCGAAGCAGCCAGCGCCGCCTTCGCCGTTGCGTTGGCGGAGCGATCGTCGTCCAGGACCTGCTGGGACACCGCACTCGTCTTGATCAATTGTTCCGACCGGTCGAGCTTGCGGCTCGTGGTGTCGAGCTGGGCGATGCGCTGGTCGACCACGGCTTCCGCGGCCTTGCGTTCGGCCTCGCGCTGGTTCACCAGGCTCTTCGCGGTCTCGACATTGATCATTGCGCGCTGGAGCTGCGCTTCCGCCTGGCGGCGCTGGGCCTGCAGCTGCTCGGTGTCCATGCGTGCGAGAACCTGGCCCGCGCTGACGAAGTCGCCTTCGTTGACCAGGATCTCGCGGATTCGTCCCGGCGTCTTGGTGGCGATGTCGATCTCGACGGCCTCGATGCGGCCGTTCCCGCGGGCGAAACCCGGTGGCAGCGCGTTGGTGTCGCGGTGCTGCCAATAGTAATAGCCGCCGCCCACAAGCAGGATGGCGAGCGCGGCGACAACGCGACCCGGTGTAAAGTTCATCTGTTCATAACGCCGTGCGGCGGCGCCCATTGTTGAGACACGAACGCCCGGCCGCTGATCGCGCGGAAGGGCAGACTCAACATTGCAGCGAATTCCGCATCGCAACTTGATGCAGATCAGCCCGCGGTGCGAGGCGTCCTGCCTCTATTTTGGGCCTGCCCTCATGACCGCTCGTCCGCCTCGAGCGGACGAGCGAGACTCGCTGAACGGATTACTGTCGGCTCGATTCGTGCCGTATTACTTCACCAACGGGCAACCACCGTCCTTCAGCGGGCGGAACGCCTGCTCGGCGGGAACTTCGGCGAGCAGCTTGTAGTAATCCCACGGCCCCTTCGATTCCTCCGGCTTCTTCACCTGGAACAGGTACATGCTGTGCACCATGCGGCCGTCCTCGCGCAGAGTGCCATTGTCGGTGAAGGCGTCCCGTACCGGCAGCTCGCGCATTTTGGCCATCACGGTCTTGGTGTCGCGGGTGCCGGCGGCCTGCACCGCCTTGAGGTAATGCAGGGTCGCACTGTAGGTGGCGGCCTGGTTCATGGTCGGCATGCGCTTGACGCGCTCCATGAAGCGCTTGCCGAAAGCGCGGGTCTTGTCGTTGAGGTCCCAATAGTAAGCCTCGGTGACGATCAGCCCTTGCGCCAGCTTGAGTCCGAGGCTGTGCACGTCGGAGATGAACATCACGATCGCAGCCAGGTTCTGGCCGCCGGCGACGATGCCGAACTCGCCGGCCTGCTTGATCGCGTTGATGGTGTCGCCGCCGCCGTTCGCGAGGCCGATGATCTTGGCCTTGGAAGCCTGGGCCTGAAGCAGGAACGAGGAGAAATCCGCCGTGTTGAGGGGATGCTTGACGCTGCCCAGCACCTTGCCGCCGGAGGTCTTCACGACGTCACCGGTGTCGCGCTCGACCGAATGGCCGAACACGTAGTCCGCGGTCAGGAAGAACCAGGTGTCGCCGCCGTTCTTGACGATGGCGCTGCCGACCGTGTGCGCGTTGGCGTAGGTATCGTAAGTCCAGTGCGCGGTATAGGGCGAGCAGGACTTGCCGGTGATGTCGGAACTGGCTGCATCCGTCACGATCATGATCTTCTCGTACTGCTTCGACAGCTCCATCACCGCAAGCGCGGTCGCCGATGTCGGCAGATCGATGATCATGTCGACGCCTTCGGTCTCCCACCATTTGCGCGCGATGGTGGAGGCGACATCGGGCTTGTTGAGCACGTCGGCACTGAGCATCTCGATCGGCTTGCCGAACATCTGCCCGCCAAAGTCCTCGATCGCCATTTTGGTGGCCTCGACGTTCCCCATGCCGCCGATGTCGGAATAGACGGACGAGAAGTCGGAGAGCACGCCGATCTTGAGCGGTGCCTGCTGGGCCGAGGTGGGGGTGATCAAGGCAGCCGACAGCAATCCGGCCGCAGACACGAGTGCCGCGATAGGTCTCATTGGTACGTTTCCTCTTATGCGGGGCTATTTTGTCCCTTTGTCCGACAAAGCTAGAACCACGTTCCGGCAGAGTCAATTTCTTGCGTCCGAGGCTCAAATGCGAGAGTTTGACGCATTCTCCGGACAGGCATACAGTTTGTCGGACAATCGCCAATGGAGTTTGATGTGCCTGTCGCTCCGCTGTTTCGTCCGATCGATGTCGCGCCCGCCTATCAGAAGGTCGCCGACGCCATCGAGCGCGAGATCGTCAATGGCCGCATCAAGCCGGGCGATCCCATCGGCACCGAGCACGATCTGGTCCGCCAGTTTGGCGTCAATCGCTCGACCATTCGCGAGGGCATCCGCGTGCTGGAGGAGGGCGGGCTGATCCGGCGCGATTCCTCGCGCCGCCTGCACGCCTGCCTGCCGCGCTACAGCAACCTCGCGAGCCGCCTCAGCCGCGCGCTGGTCCTGCACGAGGTTACCTTCCGCGAACTGTACGAGGCTTCGATGACGCTGGAGGTCGCCAGCATCGAGGGCGCGGTGGAACGGGCGACGGAGGAGAACATCGCCGAGCTCGCCGGCAATCTCGCGCGCAGCGAGGCCGTGGTCGGCGATGCCGCGATGCTGGCCGAATGCGATGCCGAATTCCACGTTCTGGTCGCCAAGGCCTCGCAGAACCGCGTGCTCCAGCTCGCGCGCGAGCCGGCAGCGCAATTGTTCTATCCGACCACCGAGATGATCGTGACCGGTGTCGCCGAAGGCGGCCCGCGCCTCGTCGCGGCGCACGGCCATCTCATCGACGCGATTCGCCACCGCGACCGCGAGGCCGGCGTGCTGTGGACGCGCCGGCACTTGCAGGACTGGCGACGCGGCTTCGAGAAGATCGCTTCGCTCGATCGCTCGGTCGAGCACATGTACATGGAGCACGCGCAGGCGGTTCGGCGCAGATAGCGCAAGATTTCAAACGAGATTCAACAAATAAAGACATCACATGGAGGAACACATGACCGGCGACACCGCAGCCATCATCTCGAAAGCGCGCGAGCATTCCATCGGCGATCTCTTGCGCCGCTCGGCGGGCCGCGAGCCGAACAAGCTCGCGGTAAGCTGCGGCGACGTCAGCTGGACCTTTGCCGAGATGGATGCGATCTGCAACCGGCTCGGCCGCGGCCTGCTCGGCCTCGGCGTCAGGAAGGGCGACCGTGTCGGCGTGCTCTCGCGCAACTCGCACGCCTTTGCGGCGCTGCGCTTCGCGGTGGCGCGGATCGGCGCCGTGCTGGTCCCGATCAACTTCATGCTCAACCCGGACGAGATCAATTTCATCCTGAAGAGCTCCGGCGCAAGGCTGCTCGCGACCGGACCGGATTTCCTCGAGCAGGCACGCGCGGCCAGCGCCCGGGATTGCGCGGTCGAGAAGATGATCTGGCTGCCGGGCGAGGATGCGGCCTCGGCGCCTGCGGGCCTCACCACCTTCGATGATCTCCTGCATGCCGACGGCTCGTTCCTGGAGGCATCCGTCGACAGCCGCGAGCTGGCGCAGATCGTCTACACCAGCGGCACGGAGTCGCTGCCCAAGGGCGCGATGCTGACCCATGAAGCCGTGATGTGGCAGTATGTCAGCTGCATCATCGATGGCGGCATGAGCGTGGAGGACAAGTTCTTGCACGCGCTGCCGCTCTATCACTGTGCCCAGCTCGATGTCTTCCTGGGACCGCAAATCTATCTCGGTGCCTCGGGCGTCATCACCGGCAAGCCGGCCGCCGACAACATTCTGGCCCTGATCCAGGCCCACAGGATCACGTCGTTCTTCGCGCCGCCGACGATCTGGATCGCGATGCTGCGCTCGCCAAACTTCGACGAGACCGATCTGTCGACGCTTCAAAAAGGCTACTACGGCGCCTCGATCATGCCGGTGGAGGTGCTGCTCGAGCTCCAGCGTCGCCTGCCAAACGTCAAGTTCTGGAATTTCTACGGCCAGACCGAGATCGCGCCGCTCGCGACCGTGCTGCGGCCGGAGGATCAGCTGCGCAAGGCCGGCTCCGCCGGCAAGCCCGTGCTCAATGTCGAGACGCGCGTGGTCAACACGACGATGGAAGACGTCAAGGTCGGCGAAGTCGGCGAGATCGTGCACCGCTCGCCGCATCTGCTCTCCGGCTATTACAACGACCCCGTGAAGACCGCGGCCGCGTTCTCCGGCGGCTGGTTTCACTCGGGCGATCTCGCCACTGTCGACGACGAGGGCCACATCACCGTGGTCGACCGCGTCAAGGACATGATCAAGACCGGCGGCGAGAACGTCGCGAGCCGCGAGGTGGAGGAGATGGTCTACCGCATCCCCGCAGTCTCCGAGGTCGCCGTCGTCGGCCTGCCGGATCCGCGCTGGATCGAGGCGGTGACCGCGGTCGTCGTGGTCAAGAGCGGCGAGAAGCTGGACGAGGAGGCCGTCATCAAGCATTGCGCCGGCCAGATGGCGCATTTCAAGGTGCCCAAGCGCGTCATCTTCGTCGACAGCCTGCCCAAGAATCCGAGCGGAAAGCTGCTCAAGCGCGAGCTGCGCCAGCGCTTCGTCGGCGGCGAGACGCTCGACAAGGCGATCCAGAAGAATTTCGGGACCTGAGACGGAGCGATCGTCATGAAAGCCTGGCAGGTGGCACGCGATTGGTCGATCGAGGGAATGGATCTGGTTGATCTGCCGGACCCGACGCCGGGACCTGGCCAGGTCGCCGTGCGCATGAGGGCGGCGTCGCTGAACTATCGCGACCTGCTGACCGTGCAGGGCAAGGGCGGCGTTTCAAGATTGCCGCTCATCCCGTTCTCGGACGGTGCGGGCGAAGTGGTCGCGGTGGGCGATGGCGTGACCCGCGTCGCGGTCGGCGATCGGGTCTCTCCGATGTTCTTCCAATCATGGATCGATGGGAAGGTTTCGGCGGCAAGCCGCCGTTACGCGCTCGGCGGCACGCGGCCGGGCGTCCTGCAGGAGGTCATGGTGCTCGATGCCGAGGGCGTCAGCCACATTCCTTCGCATCTGTCGCTCCAGGAGGCCGCGACGCTGCCCTGCGCCGGGCTCACCGCCTGGCGCGCGCTGTTCGAGGAAGCGAAAGTGCAGCCCGGCGATACCGTGCTGGTGCAGGGCACCGGCGGCGTGTCGATCTTCGCGCTGCAATTCGCAAAGCTCGCCGGCGCGAGCGTGATCGTGACGTCTTCGAGCGACGAGAAGCTCGAACGCGCCAGGGCGCTGGGAGCCGACCACACCATCAACTACCGGTCGGTGCCGGAATGGGGCAAGGCCGCGGCGGAGTGGACCGGCGGCGGCGTCGACCACATCGTCGAGGTCGGCGGCAAGGACACGTTCTCGCAATCACTGGAGGCAGCGCGCGTCGGCGGCACCATTCTGGTGATCGGCATACTTACGGGCGTCTCGCAGCAGATCGCGATCTCCAGCCTGTTCGCCAAGAACCTGCACGTCTTCGGCCTCTCCGTCGGGAGCCGCCGCATGTTCGAGGCCATGACGAGAGCGATCGGACGCAATGGCGTGAAACCGGTGATCGATCGCGTGTTCAGCTTCGATGCCGTGCCGGACGCGATGCGCCTGATGCAGCACGGCGGCCATTTCGGCAAGATCGTGGTCGAGTTCGCCTAGCTTGTCTGACCGGCCAGCTTTCTGATGTCGTCCGGCGTCTGTCCGAAGCGGCGGCGAAACACGCGGTGGAAATAGGATACGTCGTGAAATCCCGCGAGATGCGCGATCTCGATGATCTTGCGCCCGCGCATAGCGGGATTTTGCAGCAGCCGCTCGGCCCGCAGCAGCCGCTGCTCCAGCACGAAACCGCTATAGGTAATGCCGGCGCGCTCGAACAGCAATTGGATGGTGCGCGGGCTGATCCGGTGCGCGGCGGCAAGCTCGGACAGCGACAGGACCTAATCGGTCCCCATCACCTGCCGGCAGAACTGCTCGCGCCAGCCCTCATAGGTCGGCCCCGTGGGATCGCCACTGAATGAGAGCTGAGGCGGGGTCATCGGTCGGGCCGTAAACGTTGGTGGGCGATCTGTATCCTGATCGGGTCACCGAGGTGCGGCAACGAGAAAAGCGCAAAATTGCGTGAAAAACCACTCGCAATCGCGCGTTGAGCCGGTGACCAGGTGCCGCAGCACGCCAGTCCGCGCCGCTGAGGCTCAATACTTCTTCACCGTCGCCCCGAACGCCAGCCACAGCGCGATCGACGCGAGCCCGAAACCGCCGAGCAGCAGGAAGGTCGGTCCGTAGCCGATCCATTGCGCGATCCAGCCGCCGAGAGCGGGACTGAGGCTCGCGCCGACACCCTGCACGGTGATCACGGCGCCCTGGCCCAGATTGATGCGCCCGGTGCCGTTGAGCGAGCGTGCGACCATGCCGGGGACGGCGACGGTTTGCAGACCGGTGCCGATGCCGTCGAGCACCTGCATCGGCACGACGCCCCACCATCCCGTGACGAAGAATGCGAGCACGCCGCGGATCGGCAGGAACATGAAGGAGACCAGGATGATCGGCCAGTAGTTGCGCTTGCTCGCGGCCTTCATCGCGATCAGCGAGGTCACGATCATCACGCCCTGGGCGATCACGACGGTGGTCGCGACGAAGCTCGGGCCGTTGGCCTGCTCCTCGGCCACCGCCGCGAGTCCATAGAGCGGCACGATGGCGGCGTTGCCGAGGTGGAACAATGCGAGCGCCAGCGCCAGGACCAGCAGAGCCCGGTGCTTGGCCAGCATCGTGAGCGCATCCGGCGCGCTGTCGGGATCATCCTCTCTACAGCCCCGCGCGGCGCGATCGTCGATCGCCTTGGCGGGGATCATCATCACGCATGCGATCGCGATGGCGCCGAACACGGCCGCCAGCGCGAACACGGCGACATAGCCGAACTTGTAGCCGAGATAGCCCGACAGCGCAGCGCCGACCATGTTGCCTGCATGGTTGTAGGCCTGGTTGCGGCCGTTGAGTGCGTTGAAGCCCTTCTGCTTGGCGATGCCGAGGGTGATTCCCGTCACCGCCGGCACGATCGCGGCGCTCGCCAGCGACTGCGCGACTTGCGAGAACGTCACCGCCCAGAAGTTTTGCGAGATCAGGATGATCGCGGAAGCCGAGACCACGCAGATGCCGGGAATGACGACCCATAGCCGCTTGTTGCGGCTGGAGTCGATGAGGCCGCCAATTGGCGTCGTGACCAGCATGCCCGCGACGTTGCCGATCGTCATCGCGGTTCCGATCAGGCCGGTCGCCCAGCCGCGCTCCTGAAGAAAGACACCCACGAACGGCCCGATGCCCGACTGCATATCGGCCATGAAGAAGTTGAGCGCGAACAAAGGCCAGATACGGGACGAGGAGGGGGACCGCGATGTCATCGGTACTCGAACATGCTCCTCGTGCGTCGTGATGCCTCTCGGCCAATGGGTTTGGCACGAGCCTGAACGTAACGGGCGCTCGCCGCGTTGGTTCCAATCACTGCTGTCGGTCATCGATCTTGCCGGGCGCTTGGCCGCAATGTCATCCTGCGCTCTTCCAACGGAGCACGAGTCATGTCTCTCTGGACCTGCGAAGCCTGCGGCGCTCAATTTCCCTCACGCGGAGCACCGCCCGCCTCCTGCCCGATTTGCGAGGACGAACGACAGTTCGTGAACTGGAAAGGGCAGACCTTTCTCACGCGCGAGGAGCTCGCGCGGACGCACCAGGTCGTGGGACGCGACGATCTCGGCCTCACCGGGATCGGGATGGAGCCGAGCTTTGCCATCGGACAGCGCGCACTGCTGGTGCCTCAAGACGACGGCTGCGTGATGTGGGACTGCATTCCACTCGCGACCGACGAGGCCATCCAGTACGTCGCGGCACTCGGCGGGCTGAAGGCCATCGCGATCTCGCATCCGCATTACTACGGCGCGGTCGCCGACTGGAGTGACACGTTCGGCGGCGTACCAGTCTATCTGCATGCCGACGATCGGGCCTTCGTCACACGGCCTCATCCGGCCATCGTGCACTGGACCGGCGAAAACCACCGCATCTCCGAGGACGTGCTGCTGCTGCGCACCGGCGGCCACTTCCCGGGCGCTACCGTGCTGCACTATGCACGCGGTGCGGAGGGCAAGGGTGCGCTGCTCACCGGGGACGTCGCTCAGGTGACGATGGACCGGCGCTTCGTCAGCTTCATGTATTCCTATCCGAATTACATGCCGATCAACGCCGCCGCAGTGCGACGGATCGCGGCAGCCGTCGAGCCGCTCGCCTTCGACCGGATCTACGGAGCCTGGTGGGGCCGCAACATCGCCGCGGGCGCCAAGGCAGCCTTTGCGGCGTCGGTTGCGCGCTATCTGTCGGCCATCGCCTGAGCCGGCATCCGGATCGGATTTATCTTGCCGCCGTCTAATAACTGTACTAAAAGTACAATTATATATCTGATGCAACGACGCATCGGCGGGGGCCGGCATGATCGATGCATCGCGCAAGCCACAGGGGTTTTACGACCTCCGTGGCGGGAGCTGTATGCATGACGGCGCAGCGTGACTACGAGATTTTCGAAGCCGGCGACGTCCTGCTCCGGTGCGGGACGGTCTTTCCCTCGCTGAAGCTCGCCTACAAGACCTACGGCACGCTGAACGCGGCGCGGGACAACGTCATCCTCTATCCGACCTCGTTCAGTGCGCAGCATACAGATACTGAATGGCTGATCGGGCCGGATCGCGTGCTCGATCCCACGCGCTACTTCATCATCATCCCGAACCTGTTCGGCAACGGCCTGTCGTCCTCGCCCTCGAATACGCCGGCGCCATTCCCCGAGGTGGCCTATCACGACGCCATCGCGGTCCAGCACCGGCTGCTCAGCGAGCGGTTCGGCATCTCGAAGCTGGCCCTGGTCTATGGCTGGTCGATGGGCGGGATGCAGGCCTATCACTGGGCGGCGCTCCACCCTGACATGGTCGAGCGCGCCGCGGTCGTCTGCGGCAGCGCCCGTTGTGCGCCCTACAATTACGTGTTCCTGGAAAGCGTGAAGGCCGCGCTCACGGCCGACCCCGCCTTCCGCGATGGCCGTTTCGCCGAAAAGCCCGTTGCCGGCTATCGGGCCATGGGGCGCGTCTATGCCGGCTGGGCGATGTCGCACGGCTTCTATCGCGACGAGCTCTGGCGCGAGGCCGGCTTCGCCTCGCTCGAGGATTATCTCGTCCGTGCCTGGGACGCGACATTTGCGCGGCGCGATGCCAACGACCTCCTGGCGCAGATCGGGATCTGGCAGAATGGCGACGTCAGCCAGTGCCCGGCATTCGCGGGTGATTTCGATCGGGCGCTGGCGGCGATCAAGGCTCACATGCTGCTGATGCCGGGCGCGACCGATCGCTATTTCGATCTCCGCGACAACGAGGACGAGCTCGGCCGGCTGGTCAATGCCAAATCCGCCGTGCTGCATCCGATCCCGTCGCCGCATGGGCATCGCGCCGGCAACCCCGTGACCAATCCGCGCGACCAAGCCTTCATCAAGGCCGAGATCGCCGAGCTTCTCCGCAAGTAGGGCAGGCAACCGATCATGAGCGACGCAACCGTTTCAGACACCAGCCATCGCCTCAAGCCGCTGACGCCGGCCATGCTGCGCGAATTGTCGGTTCGCTCCGACCTCAGGGGGGCGGCGCAGAGCCTCGGTCATTACAGCGTGATCTTGCTGGTCGGCGTGCTGATCTGGAAGGTTGCGTCGACATGGGGCGTGCTCTGGGCGTTGCCGCTGATGGCGGTGCAGGGCTATGTCGTCGCTTTCCTGTTCATGGCAGTGCACGAGACCGCGCACAAGACCGCGTTCAAGAGCCGCTCCCTCAATCTGGTCGTCGGCCATCTGTCGGCCTTCCTCATTGGACTGCCCTACGAATATTACTGCCTGTTTCATTGGGACCACCACCGCTACACCCAGGATCCGGAGAAGGACCCGGAGCTGATCGTCGGCGTGAAGCCGACGTCCGACACGCAGCTCGCGCTCGCCTATAGCGGCCTTCTTCAGGTTGCCGGCCGGCTGCGGCTGATGCTCGGCCATGCGATCACCGGCAAGGTCACCGTGCCCTGGATCCCCGAGAGCAAGCGCGCCACCGTCGTGGCGGAGGCGCGAATCTATGCCGCACTCTATGCACTGCTGCTCGCGCTCTCACTCTGGCTTTCCTCGGCGCTGCTGCTCTGGGTCTGGATCGTGCCGCTGATGATCGGGCAGTTCTTCCTGCGGCCCTACCTCTATGCCGAGCATACCGGTTGCGACCGCACCCGCAACGCCTTCCACAACACCCGCACGACTTACACCGGCGCGGTCGTCAAATGGTTCGCGTGGAACATGCCCTATCACGTCGAGCACCACGCCTATCCCTCGATCCCCTTTCACGCGCTGCCCAAGCTGAACGAGATCGTCGATGGCGAGATCGTCCATCGCGGCCGCGGCTACATCAGAACAACGCGCGAGACCTGGGCCTGGTTTCGCCGGCAGCGGCCGGCCGGCTAGTCGCGCGCACTTCTTCCGCACGCGTTTGCCAGCTCCCGATAGAAAGCTTCATTGCACGTTCATCACACGGGCATATCGGACGGCTCATTCCAATACCGTTTCGCCCCGCGGCCGCGAAGCGATCGGGATTTCTCATCGAAATCAAGTATTTGGATGGCCGCGAAACGCGGCTAACAAATGCTTCCCGATAGGGAAAGTTTTAGCCGTCTTGTATTCACGACCAAGCGAGGCCGCCGCTCTAACGTGCAAGCCATCAACGGGAGATTGATGATGAGCGCGACGAGAGGCCGTCTTCTTGTGGTCGACGACGACCTGGTGCAGCGGGTTTTGATCAGCAAGATCGGCTCGAAGCTCGGATACGATTCCGTCGTCGTTCCGTCGTACGAGGCTGCAACCGAGCTTCTGGCGCGCGAAGCCTTCGACGTCATGGCGCTGGATCTGTCGCTCGGCGGGCGGGACGGGGTGGAGCTGTTGCGCTTCGTCGCGGAGCGAAACCTCCGCGCGATGGCTATCGTGATCATCAGCGGCTGCGATGATCGCATCATGAAGGCGACGCGCCGGGTTGCCACCGGGCTGAAGCTGCATCTCGGTGGGTGCCTGACCAAGCCGCTCGATCTCAGCCGCCTGCGTTCCGCGCTCGAACTGCCGCAGCGTTCGCCGTCAGCCGCCACATCTGCTGCGCCGCCGCCCCGGATCACGCCGGACAGAATTGCGCGGGGCCTCGCCGATCACGAGTTCTTCGTCGAGTTTCAGCCGAAGATCGCGCTGCGGACCGAGCGGGTCGTCGGCGCAGAGGCACTCGCACGCTGGCGTACCGCCGAGTTCGGCATGGTCTCCCCCATGGTCTTCATTCCGATCGCCGAGGAGGCCGGCCTCATGCGCGAGGTGACCGACTGCATCCTGTCGTCGGCGCTGTCGCAGGGCCGCAAGCTGATCGAGCGCAATCCCGGTTTCACCATCGCCGTCAACATCTCGGGCTCGCTGATGTCGGACCTGACCCTGCCCGACCGGATCGAGGAGATCCTGCGCCGCGAGAACGTGCCCCCGTCGTCGCTGACGGTGGAAATCACGGAGACCATGGCAATGGCGGACGTCGACCGCGCCAACGACATTCTGGTGCGTTTGCGGCTCAAGAACATTGGTACAGCGATCGACGACTTCGGCACCGGCTATTCGTCGCTCGCGGCCCTGGCGCGGCTTCCGTTCAGCGAGCTGAAGATCGATCAGTCCTTCATCAAGGGCTGCGAGTCCGACGACGACATGATGAAGATCGTCGATGCTTCCGTCGCGCTGGCGAAGGCGTTCAACATGAAGGTCGTGGCGGAGGGTGTCGAGAGCTCGCAAGCACTCGAAATCATCCGCCGGATCGGCTGCGACGTCGCTCAGGGTTTCTACTTTGCTCCTTCGCTGCGGCGTTCGCGCGCCGAACGATGGATATCGCAGCGCAATTCTCTCGCAGACGAAAAGGTTGCGGCCCCAGCGGCCTTGGCGAGTTGAGACGACGAACCCCGGCCGCAAAGCGACCGGGGTTGCGCCAGCCGACGGCTGTATCAGTAGATCCCGTAGGCGCAGACATTCACGACGCGCACACGCAGGCCATGACGGGTCCGGACGAGGCGCTCCTGATAGCAGTTGCTGACGCCGGTGTTGACGTACAGACCGCCAAAGCCAAAGCCGGGACCCCAGTGATGATGGTGACCCCAGTGATGGCTATGGAATCCGCCGGCCGAGGCGGCGGTGGGGGCGAGAGCGGCAACACCGAGCGTGCCGGCGGCGATCAGACCAAGTGCAAGCTTACGAAACATCTTCATTCTCCATTTGGCGCGGGGCCATTGTTGTGTCCCTGCATCTCGGTCGAGGCGAAACGCGAACGCGTTCATGGCGCCCGGGAAGAATCGTGTTTCAGGATTGTTTCGTCGGCTGCGGCAAGATGCGTCGCGATCGGGCTTTTTGCACCGCGCGATATCGCGCGGCCATGGCCCGCGTGAGCTCGGTCATCTTGTCGCGGAGATCGGCGGGTTCCAGCACCTCGGCCTCGGGACCGAGCCTCAGCAACTCGGCCGCGGCGTGCCACGACGTCTTGCCGACCGGCACTCGCGCAATGCGCCAGCCGTCTGCATCAGTGGTGTCCTCGAGCTGCGTGCGTGCCTTCACGTAGGGCTGGCTCAGCGCGTCGAGCAGTTTGACGCCGAACGGCGACAACCGCACGATCGCGACATTGGGATGCATCTCGGCCTCGAGACGCAGGGTCGCGGCCTTCCAGTAGGCGGCAAGATCGAAATCGGCAGGCCGATCGAAGCGGTCGTCGAGCGCCGTGCAGTCGAGCACGCGCGCGACGCGATAGGTGCGCACGCTGCCATCGACATCGCCGGCGAGATACCAGCTGCCGCCCTTCAGCACGAGGCCGAGTGGCGCGACGCGGCGCTGTTTCTCCGCGCGCCAGCTGCGGTAGCGGATCCTGATCAGCGTCCCGCGAAGCACCGCGCCGGCAATCGTGCGCAGATGCGTTGGCTCTTCCGCCTCGCCGAACCAGCCCGGAGCGTCGAGGTGAAAACGTTCCTGCATCCGCCCGGCGTCCTCGCGCAAAGTTTCGGGCAGCGCGGCCATGAGCTTGTTCTGCGCGGCGATCATCGCCGCATCCAACCCGAGCGCTGCGGCCGGGCCGGGCAGGCCGGCCAGGAACAGCGCGCCTGCCTCGCTCTGCGACAGTCCGTTCAGCCGCACGCGATATCCGTCGAGCAGGCGATAGCCGCCTTCCGCGCCGCGGTCGGCGTAGACGGGAACGCCTGAGGCGGCGAGCGCGTCGATGTCGCGATAGATCGTGCGCACCGAGACCTCGCAGGCCTTCGCGAGCTCGGGCGCGGTGACCTGTCCCCTGGCCTGGAGGGTGGTGAGGATCGACAGCATCCGGCTCGCACGCATGATCCCTTAGACCATACCTGACAGAGGATGTCAGGTATGGTGCGCTACAAGCAGCCCAGCGCCAGCCGGCCAGAGGGAGACTGCCATGACCGATCCGAACCTCATCACGCTGTATTACTCGCCGCAAAGCCGCGCCACGGGCACGCGGGTGCTGCTGGAGGAACTCGGGGCTCCCTACGATCTCCACGTTCTCAACATGAAGGCCGGCGAGCAGCGCTTGCCCGGCTACCTCGCCATCAATCCGCTCGGCAAGGTGCCGGCGGTCCGCCATGGCGAAGCGCTGGTGACGGAGCAGGTCGCCATCACCATCTATCTCGCCGACCTGTTCCCGCAGGCCGGCCTCACGCCTGCCCTGAACGATCCGCTGCGCGGCCCCTATCTGCGCTGGATCGCGTATTACGGGTCGTCGTTCGAACCGGCCCTGATCGACAAGTTCATGCAGCGCGAGCCGGCGCCGATCACGCAGTCGCCCTATGCCGACTACGACACCATGCTGGGTGCGCTCGAGGCGCAGCTGTCGAACGCGGGCCGTATCTGCTCGGCGAGCGCATGACGGCCGCCGACGTATTGTGGGGCGTCGCGTTCAGCTGGACCATGATGTTCGGCATCGTGCCGAGAAAGGACGTGTTCGTCCGCTATGCCGAGCGCATGACGGCGCGGCCGGCGTTCCAGCGCATCAATGCGGCGGATGTGGAGATGGCGGCGGAGCATGCCGAGGCTGCGGGAGGCTGAAGCGGCGCGCGCCGCGATCTCCGCCGTCGTCCCGGGCAAGCGTACGCGCAGACCCGGGACCCGTAGCCACAGGATCTTGTTTTGCGAAGAGGCGGAGTGGCATCGTGTGCGGCGGCATTGTCCGCCGCGAGCCGTTAAAACCGCGGCGGCCGCTTTTCCGCGAACGCCTTGATGCCTTCCTTGATCTCGTCGCCACGCATGCTGTCGCGGTGCCGCCGGTCGGCTGCGGCATCATCAAGCTCGTCGCGGGCGAACTCGTTGATCGCACGCTTCATGCCACGCATCGCCTGCGGCGCGTTGCCGGCGAGGATCGCGGCGAGCTTTTCGACCTCCTCGTCCAGCAATTCCACCGGCACCATCGCAGTGAGATAGCCGATGCGCAGCATCTCCGGAGCGCTGATCTTCTGCGCGGTCAGGAACAGTCTCTTGGCATTGTCCACGCCGAGGCGGGCCACGAAGCGTTTGATGCCGCTCGGATAGTAATGCAGCCCGAGCCGCGCCGCCGGCATGAACATTTCCGCGGTATCTACGCCGACGCGGAAATCGCAGGCCAGCGCCAGGTCGGTCGCGCCGCCATAGACACCGCCGTTGAGTCGGCAGATGGTCGGTATGCCGAGATCCTCCAGCCGGTTGACGACCACCTCGAAGGCCGAGCCCGCGCTCTGCTGCTCGCTCGCGCTGACCGCGCGCTCGGCCACCGAATTGAGATCGTAGCCCGCAGAGAAGGCGCGCCCGGTGCCGGTCAGCACCAGAACGCGAATGTCAGGATCGGTTTCCACCCGGTCGAACAGTCTCGTCAGTTCGCCGAGATCCTCCGCCTGGAGCCGGTTGAGATGTTTCGGTCTGTTGAGGCGGATGGTGGCGCGTGCGCCGGTGATTTCGAGCAGGGGGCCGGTCGCTGCCTCGGCTGTGTCCGACATTCTTGTCTCCATTGTCGGCGCCAAAGTGCCCGCCCGGGCCGAGGCCGTCAACGACAGGGCGCCGGCAGCTTCATTGGCGCCGCTGCATCACGCCCGTCGTGTCGCCGTCGTCGCCGGTATGCCTACCTGAAATGCGGTGGCTCGTCGTAGCCCCGCCGGCTGCTGAAGAACAGCAGGACCATCAGCCCGACGCCGACGATGATGGAAAATCCAGCGCCCAGCGCCAGCGCCACGTAGCCTTCCGTCGGGATCGGCTCACCTTCGACGGCCATTGCGGCGTAGGCGAAATAGCCGGCCGCCGCCAGCATTGCCAGAAGGAGGATGATGAGGAGCGCACGCATGCCGCGTTCTCCGGTTGCAGCCGGTAACCAACGGTTGCGGGTCGAGGCGGTTCCTCGGTTCGACGCCCGATTCACCGGGAGGAAATCGGCCAAACCTAGGGGCGCCGCAGCCTGCGGATCAGGCGCTCTGGGCGGTCTTCACCACCACGACATTGCTGTCGTCCGGCTGGGGCGGGCCGGCATCGCGCACCGTCTTGTCAGCTTCGCCGGCATGACGTTTCAAATAGTCGCGTCGCATGCCGATCTCGTCGCGAACGAATTCATAGCCGAGCTTGAAGGTGTCTAGCCCGTCGGTACTGATCGTGCCGTCTCTGAGGCCGATCACGGCGCCGCGCAAGATCGCCTCCAGCTCGTCCTGGAGACATTCGAGCTGATCCAGCGAGTGGGCATGCTCGATCCGCTCACCGATGTCGAGGATGGCGGTGGAGAGCTCGCTGGCCTTCTCCGGCGCGATCCTCGTGATCTTGGTGTAGACCGCGGCGAAGATCGACCCGATGATACTGAGCGCGGCAACGCCCACATACATCAGGTCGCTGTACTTATCGATGAACGACTTGGTGTCGTCGTTGATGTAGTCGGCGGCGCCCCGGTGCGCGATCACGAACGCATCCTTCTCGACGGAGGCCGGCTCTATCCGGGTGGCGAAGCCGTTGTCGAGCGCGAGCGCGGACTTGTTCTCGTAGACGATGCGCGCGAGCTCCCCTGCCGTGGTCGGGGACATTCTGGATTGTGCGACCAGGAGCCATTCGAGCCCGATCGTGTCGAGATCGTCGTCGGGAATTTGCGGGGATGTCGACAACGTGCCCGCCGTCAGCGTCTCGTCGGAAATGCCGGGGAATTTGCGGGCCAGCGTCTTGGCTTCGTCGATCGCGTTCAGCGTGAAGCCGCCGCCGCGTCTGGCGGCTTTCTCATAGGATTTGTCCCTGACGGCCCTGGAGGCGTGGACGATGGCGATCACCGCGCCAAAGCCATTCGGCGGGGCAAACAGCTTGTCGAGCGTTGCGCCCTGCGGCGCCATCTGGACCCTCGCAGCCTCGGGACCGTCGGGGATCTCGAGGATGCTGCGGACGAAGGCGAGCGAGGCTTCGTTCTCGGCGACGACCGCGACTTTCTTCTTCCTCAGCTCGGAGAGGGACTTGATCTTCTTGGTGCCGGGCCCGAGCAAGAGCACGAGATCGTGCTCGAGGATCGCGAGCGTGCGCGCCCGCAGCGGCACCTTGGCGTCCGTGCGCAGCACGGCGAGGTCGGCCTGCTTGCGGTCGAACTGCGCGACCGCCTTGGCGTTGTCCGCGTTGTTGACGATCTCGATCCGGATGCGGGAGGCATCGCTCTTCAGCACCGTGGCGAGTTTGGCCGCGAAAAGCGCCTCGTCACTGTTGGGAGCGCCGACGGCAAAGGTCAGCGTCTCCGAACTGTGCAGCAAGGCGCGGCCGCCCCAGACGGTGGCGAACGACAACAGCAGGGTCAGCACGACGTAGAGCAGGACTTGCTGCTGATTGGTCTTGATCACCTTGGGACGCCGGGGTGGCGGCGGTGTCAATGATGCGGTCGGGCCCTCGGTACTCATGGCGGCACTCTGGCCTTGTACTCGGACGGCTTGCGGCTATTGGCCGGCGCCTTGCAATCGTAAACGTCTGAAAAAAGGACGGTATTTTCCGTCGCCGATGATAGCGCGGAGGTGACGGAATGCAAATTTCGAGCCGGAGGTAACCTTACTCGATGCGGGCGCGGCGATTGGTCATCCTATCACCAGTTAGCCACAGTTGGCGATTTTCCGGTTCCCCCGGCTGCATTCCGTCGCGGGAGATGTCATAAATCAGGCGTCCCGGCGATTTGACCGGTCCAAGAAGAAGTTGCGCTGAACGCTCCAATTCTTCTCGTCACGTCAATGAGGCGTCAGCTTGTCGTTTCCACCCATGTCATCGGCGATTCCGGTTGAAGCGCTCATTGGCTGGATGTTGCTGCTCACCTTCAAGCACATCATCGGCGATTTCGTTCTCCAGACTGCCTGGATGGCGCATGGCAAGGACCAGAAGCATGGCTGGGCCCTGCCGCTCCTGGTGCACTGCCTCGTTCACCTCGCGGTTGCGCTGCCGCTGATCCTGATCGTGGCCCCGAAATTCTGGTTCGTGGCGTTCATCGACTTCGTGATCCATATCACGATCGACCGCGCCAAGGGGTTCGTCTCCGCCAATTTTGGCGTCGACCTTGCGCATCCCTGGTTCTGGACCCTGATCGGCGTCGACCAGGCGCTGCATCACCTTACCGGGTTCGGCCTCTCCATCTTCATGGCGGCGAACTGACTGCTGCCCCCTTGCGGCGTTTGGCTGGAAGCCATCGCTTGCATCACGAATGGTCGTCATGCCCGGGGCTTGTCCCGGGCATCCACGTTCTTCGTGCCGCTTGGTTCTCCGTGAATGGCCGGGACAAGCCCGGCCATGACTTTGGGAGAGCATTTGCGCCCCCGGCGCCTCTGATTCGCGGCGGGGGCGCAAGCACTCCGGGTGACTACCGGGCCGCGTGGTTAACCTTTCATTAGAGAATTGCGCTGCATCTTCCTGACACGAGGGAGAACTGCAATGTTTTCAAGCCGCGACACCTTTGAAAGCGATTTCTGCCCGGTCCGCGACGAACTCCTTGGCGAGATGTATCGTGCCAGCGAGAGTGGGTTGCCGAGGCTGGTTGAGAGTGTTTCCCCTGACGCGCGCGCGAAGCTGGCGCTGTTCTGCTACCGGCGCAGCCATTTGCACTCGCTGGCGGTTGCGATTGCCGCAAGCT
Source organism: Bradyrhizobium cedriense (assembly GCF_054602315.1). Taxonomy (NCBI): domain Bacteria; kingdom Pseudomonadati; phylum Pseudomonadota; class Alphaproteobacteria; order Hyphomicrobiales; family Nitrobacteraceae; genus Bradyrhizobium; species Bradyrhizobium cedriense. Next base: position 964,803 of record NZ_JBTSWB010000004.1, read on the forward strand.
GCAGCGAGCGCGACCTGATCGAGAACGGCGGCCGCGTCGGCTCGACGCTCTACGCGCTGTCGCGCGAAGGCGCGGCAAAATCGTCGCCCTCGGTGTCGGGCGGGCGCAAGCCGATCACGCTATCGACCAAGCCGCTCTCGGTGCTCGCACCGCTCGATGACGAGCTCGACGACGAGATCGGCGAAGCCGTTCCAGCCTAAGCGGCCTCTATCGCAGGCAAGCCGAACCTCCGCCGCGCCATCGCGCATTCGGCGTCGCCAGGCATGCACGTGCGGCACACCTCCGGCCGCACGGCATAGATCCCACAGGCCGTCATCTTTCCGATCTCTCCCTGCAAGGCAGAGCAGCGATCGCCCTCGCAGCGCATGCCGGACTGGCGTTCGTTGACCAGCGTTTCGGGAATGGCGGCAAGCTCCTCGTCGCTCTCGATCGAGAAGCGCGGCCAGTTCGCCGAATAGCCGCAGCAGGCGCCGCAACCCTGGCAACAGCTCGACAGATCGTGGGGTGTGGTCCGTTCCATCGTCGTCACGTGTCCTTTGGCGGGCCCCAGACCAGGCTCTGCCGCCATCTTGCCCGCAGCACGTCGCGCCGCTCCGGATATTTCTCGTCGAGATAGGTCGCCTCGACCACACGGTCGGTGCGGAAGCTGCGGAAGTCGCCGCGCAGCTCGCACCAGGCCGCAAGCAGCCGCACCGCTTCGAGATAGCCGACCGAAATCGGCCAGATCACGCGCTCGCTGGGGCGGCCCTGCTCGTCGCGATAGCGCAGTATGATCTTCCGGCCTTCGTGGATCTGGGTACGAGTGCGCGCCATGTCCAGGCGGTCCGGCTCCCTGTTCCAACTCGGTCGCGCCCGGCTTGCGGGTTCCAGCACGAAGGGCCGCAGGCGCTCAGGTACGGTGTCGGCAATCTTGGCCATCAAATCCTCGGCCGCGCGCGCCAGCGCGGAGTCGGCGTGGCCAGCGACCCATTGCGCGCCCAGCACCGCCGCTTCGATCTCGTCGGGTGTCAGCATGAGCGGCGGGAGGTCAAAACCCTTTTCCAGGATGTAACCCATGCCGGCTTCGCCGCGGATCGGCACGCGCTGGCCGATCAGTGTCGCGATGTCGCGATAGATGGTGCGCTTCGAGGTCTCGAGCTCGGCCGCAATCGCGTCCGCCGTCAGCGGCTTACGCGTGCGCCTCAGCACCTGGATGATTTGAAACAGCCGGTCGGCGCGTCTCATGACGGGTCTCTTGTCGCTGCTTTTTGTCGGTGGCCTCTTCAGAAGGCGGCGCGCGGCTGCTGACAGAGTGTTGGCAGCAGGGGAGTTCTATACCGGGACAACACATCGACTGAAGAGGATTTGTCCATGATCATTCCAACCCATTTCGGCCCGGCCGGCCCGTTGTGGCGGAGCCAGCCTTGCCAGGTCCAGCCGTGGCAGGCTTGGGCATTCGGCCGCCTCGCTTCGCTTGATTCCACGGTCGTCGCCCTCCGTCTTGCGCTCGCGACCGCCGTGACGCGCTCGCTGGTCCATGCTGCGGATGCGCTGGTCCGCCAACTGATGGGTCGCGCCTGGCGCGGGGCCCGCTTCGCAGAAGATATCACGGCTGCTGCCACCATGGTGGCAGCAGCCGACCGCTAGGTTCCGTCAACTCGTTCGACAGGTTCAGGAGAGCTTGCATGATCACGCTTTACGGTTTCGGCGCCGGCTTTGGCCTGCCGGAAATCAGCCCCTTCGTCACCAAGACGGAGGTGCAGCTCAAGATGGCGGGACTTCCTTACCGGAAGGAGCGGGCGATGCCACCCGCGTCGCCGAAGGGGCAGCTGCCCTTCATCGACGACGGCGGCGAGGCGGTGGCCGATTCCACCTTCATCCGCGCCCATATCGAGCGCCGCTACGGCTTCGATTTCGACGCGGGACTCTCGTTGCAGGAACGCGCGCAGGCCTGGGCGTTCGAGCGCATGATCGAGCATCACGTCTATTGGGCGCTGGTCGGCGCGCGCTGGGTCGATTCGGTCAACTTCGCCAAGGGTCCTGCGCATTTCTTCGATGGCGCGCCGGAGCACAACCGCGAGAAGCTGCGCGAGGATGCGCAATTCCGCGTCGCCGAGAACTATCTGCTCTCCGGTCTCGGCCGCCATGCGCCCGATGACGATGTCGATCTCGCGGTGCGCTCGCTGTTCGCGCTCTCGGTGCAACTCGGCGACAAGGCGTACCTGATGGGCAACAAGCCCTGCGGCGTCGATGCCACCGCCTTCGGCGCGCTCGCGGGGATCCTGACGCCGTTCTTCGAATCGGCCTTGCGCGAGCGCGCCGAAGGATTTCCGAACCTCACCGCCTATGTCGATCGCATGATGGACAATTACTATCCGGAGTTCGCCTGGACCCCGCTGCGGCAGGCGGCGTGAGGCGGATCTTGTTGTCCACGGGCTCGGTGCACCTCTCCCGCTTGCGGGAGAGGTCGACGCGCTCGCAGAGCGCGGCGGGTGAGGGCTTTCTCGGCTAAGGGACTTCCTCGACAAGCCTCGCACCGCCACCGGGGCCTCGGCCACTCTCAAGCACGAAACAAAAGAGCCGGCCCGATGGGCCGGCTCTCCTTGTCTCAAATCTTTCGCCGCGTCTACTTCACCAGCATGTACTTGCCGTCCTTCACCGTGAGCAGGATGCGCGAGCGCTCGTCGAGGCCGTAGCGGTCCTTTTCGGTGAAGTTGTAGACGCCTTGGCTCGCCGCCAGCTCCTTCTCCGTCAGCAGCGCCTGTCGAATGGCTTCGCGGAATTCCGGCGTGCCAGGTTTTGCGGTTTTCAGCGCCGTCGGGATCACGCGCTTGAGGATCTCGAACGCGTCATAGGAGTGGCCGGCAAACTGGCTGCGGCTGTTCGGGCCATATTTGGCTTCATAGGCCGAGTTCAGAGCGAGGCCCGGCTTCTTGGTAAGCGCGGTGTCCGGCTGGTCCTCGGGGTCCATGACGGGACCGGAGGCCATCAGCACGCCCTCCGCCGCTTTGCCGGCGATGCGGATGAAGTCCATGCTGGCGGCACCATGGGTCTGGTAGATCAGGCCCTTGTAGCCGCGCTCTCGCAGCTCGGTCTGCGGCAGCGCGGCCGCGGTGCCGGAGGCGCCGACCAGGATGGCGTCCGGATTGGCCGCGACCAGCTTCAGCACCTGCCCTGTCACCGAGGTGTCGGGACGGGCAAACCGCTCCTCGTCGACGATGGTCATGCCCATCGGAACCGCCTGGGCCTTCAGGTCATTGAACCAGAGGTCGCCATATGAGTCCGAGTAACCGATATAGCCGAGCGTCTTCACGCCTTTGGCCTTCATGTGATCGTACAGCACCTTGCCCACGATCGGAATCGGCTGCGGCATTGCGACCGACCACTTCATGCGCTCGGGCGTGATCGGGAACGGCGCGAGGCCGAAATGCGGGATGCCGGCCTCGTTGGCGACGTTGGAGACCGCGATCGTGGGCGGCGTCAGGGCCGAGCCCATGATGATGTCGGCCTTGGATTCGGTCACGAAGCGGCGGGCGTTGGTGGTTGCGGTGGTGGGATCGCCGCCGTCGTCGAGCACGATCACCTTCAACGGCACGCCGCCGATCTCCTTCGGCACGAATTCCAGCGCGTTGCGCTCGGGAATGCCGAGGGCAGCGCCCGGGCCGGTCGTGGTGGTGGTGATGCCGATGGTGATTTCGCTGGTCTGGGCCAGCGCAGGCAATGCCGGCAGCGCAAGCGCGGCCGCAGTGATGGCAGCGGTCAAATAAAAACGTTTCATCTATTCCTCCCTTGACGTGTTTCTTTGAAAGCAGAAATCGGGGGGTAATTCAGCCCCCTCTTTTGGTGATGCGGCGATTTAGCTCCGGGCTCAGCTCCCAGTGAATTTGGCTACCATTTCCGCCGGGAAAGGTGCCGATTTCAGCTTGTCGGGGTTAACGGGGTCGCGGCCGACGAGGACGCGGGTCTCGAACCCCTCGATCGCCAGCGCCTCGCCCTTGTAGACGTTGTGCTTCACCTCGAAGCTCGAGCGCTTGATGCTCTCGATCCTGGTTTCGATGGTGATCCAGTCGCCATAGGTGGAGGGGATGTAGAACTTGGCCCGCGTGTCGACCATGGGAATGCCCACCAGGCCGTATTTGCGGACCAGGTCCTGCTTGGAGAAGCCGGCGACCTCGAACAGGGTCGAGGTCGAATCGTCGAACATCGCGAAATAGCGCGGGTAATAGACGATGTTGGCGGGGTCGCAATCGCCCCACTGGATCTGGACCTCGCGCCGGTTCACGAACATCTGGCGCGCCTTATTTCGGCGCCATGCGCAGCGAGCCGTCGAGGCGCACCACTTCGCCGTTCAGGTAGGCATTCTCGACCATGTGCAGCGCGAGCGCGGCGAACTCGTCGGCATTGCCGAGCCGGCGCGGGAAGGGGATCGCGGCGGCGAGCGAGTCCTGGGCTTCCTGCGGCAGATTGGCGAGCAGCGGCGTGAGGAACAGGCCGGGCGCAATCGTCAGTACGCGGACGCCGAACTGGGCGAGCTCGCGCGCGATCGGCAGCGTCATGCCGACGATGCCGCCCTTGGATGCCGAATAGGCCGACTGGCCGATCTGGCCGTCATAGGCGGCGACGGATGCCGTGTTGATGATGACGCCGCGCTCGCCGGTCGCCTGCGGCTCGAGCTTGGACATCTCGGTGGCGGCGAGGCGCAGCATGTTGAAGGTGCCGATCAGGTTGACCTTGATCACCTTGTCGAAATCGGCGAGCGCCATCGGGCCGTCGCGGCCGACCACGCGCTTGGCAACGCCGATGCCGGCGCAATTGACCAGCACGCGGGCCGGGCCGTGGGCCTTCGCCGCTTGCGCGATCGCGGCTTCAGCGGAAGCGGCATCGGAGACATCGCAGGTCACGGCCACGCCCTTGATCTCGGCGGCGACGGTCTCGGCGAGCTTGGTGTTGAGATCGAACACCGCGACCTTGGCGCCCTGCGCCGCAAGCTTGCGCGCGGTCGCCGCGCCCAGTCCCGATGCGCCGCCGGTGACGATGGCTGCCTGATCCTTCAACAACATGAGGTTCTCCTTTGGCGATGATTTTAGGCGACCGATATCACACGGTTCGATGGATTGGCAGCGTAGAGCTCCTCGATCAGCTCGCCGTGATGCTCAAGCACCGCGCGCTGATTGATCGAGCCCTTGTCGGTGACCTCGCCCTTGTCGATCGACAGCGGCGTGTCCATCAGGATCGCGCGCGTGATCCGGGTCGAGGAGCCGGTGGCCGAGGCGAGAAAACGGGTCAGGCGTTCGCGAAAAGCCTCGCGCACCAGGCGATCGCGTGTCGCGACGACGAGATCGTCGGTCGGCAGCGTCGGGTTGATCAGCCGGCAGCCGTCGAGATCGAGCACCACGAGCGCGGAAATCTCGTCGCGGTTGATGCCTGCGATCACCACGTCGCGCACCAGCGGCGCGCAGGCCGCCACGAAGCGCGCCCGCAGCGGGCCGACGCTGACCCAGGTGCCGCTGGCTAGCTTGAAGTCTTCGCCGATGCGTCCGTCGAAATCGAAGCCGGCGTTGAGATCTTCGGGATCGGCGGCCTTGAGCGCATCGCCCATCTTGTAGAATCCTTCCTCGTCGAAGGATTTTGCCGTGATGTCGGGCTGGCGCCAGTAGCCGGGCATCACGTTGGGTCCCTTGGCGCGGATTTCCAGCTTGCCGTTGTTCGGCACGAGCTTGGCGTCGTTGCCCGAGACGGGCAGGCCGACATGACCGGAGCGGCTGGTGCGCGGATTGACCGACATGAAGAACGGCGCAGTCTCGGTGGCTCCAAGGCCGGTCAGCATCGGCACGCGGTAGCCCTTTTCCTTCACCGCGAGTTCGTCGAGGCTGTTCCAGACGAAGGGCGAGAGCGCCGCGCCGGAGAAGAACATCGCATGCAGCCGGTCGAAGAACCTTGCGCGCAGGCCCTGGTCGTCGCGCAGATAGGGCAGCAGCGATTCGTAGCCCTTGGGTACGTTGAAATAGACCGTTGGCGAAATCTCCTGGAGATTGCGCACGGTCTCCTCGATGCCGCCGGGCACCGGCTTGCCGGCGTCCAGATACATCGAGCCGCCGTTGTAGAGCGTCAGCCCGATATTGTGGTTGCCGCCGAAAGTGTGATTCCAGGGCAGCCAGTCGATGATGACGGGCGGCTCGTCCTTGAGAAAGGCGAGCGTCTCGCGCAGCATCACTTGGTTGGCGCAGATCATGCGCTGGGTGTTGATGACGGCCTTGGGGTTGCCGGTCGAGCCCGAGGTCAGCAGGAATTTTGCGATCGTATCAGGGCCGATCCGGCCGTGGACGTCGTCGAGATCGCCGCGGAGCGGCGTTGCCATGAGGTCGGCGAGCAGCGTGACGTCGCGGCCCGGCACGCGACCATAGGACGTCGCAATCTCGGTGCCGAGCGAGACGTTGGCGGCGAGCGCGTCCGCGAACTTGTCGGCGTCGTCGGCGAAGACGAGGCCGGGCGTCAGCAGCTTCATCAGGTAAGACAGCTTGCCGTAATCCTTCGACACCAGCGAATAGGCCGGCGACACCGGGCAGAACGGGACGCCGGCATAGAACGCGCCGAATGCGAGCAGGGCGTGGTCGATCGAATTGCCGGAGAGGATCACGACCGGCCGCTCCGCCGAGAGGCCGCGCGCGATCAGGCTCGAGGCGATGTGCCGGCTCGCGGCGAGCAACTCGGCATACGTGATCTTGCGCCAGAAGCGGCCGCCTTCGCGCTCGGCCATGAAGACGCGGTCCGGCGTGGTATTCGCCCAATGATGCAGGCGATCGGTGATGCGGAGGGGATAGTCGCCGAGCGGCTGCTTCGGCCGCAGGTAAATCGTGCCGTCGTCGCGCCGCTCGATGTTGACGACGGGATCGCCGAAAGAGATGGGCCGCAGCGGGAAAGTGCTCGCGCCGCGCTCCGTGCTGGAAGAGGACGGCTGCGCGTTCATGGCTTCGGCTTCACCTTCGCGGTCTTGTGTTCAAGGAATTCGCGGATCCGGCGCTTGGCTTCCTTGTCGCTCTGCGCGACGGTGGCCATGAGCGATTCCATCAGCAGGCCCGTCTGCGGATTGGCCTCCGCGATCATCGGCAAGGCCTGGAGCACGGCAAAGTTCGTCAGCGGCGCGTTGGAGGCGACCTTGGTCGCAAGCTCCAGCGCCTTGCCGAGCCCGTTGCCGGCCTCCGTCAGATATTGCGCGAAGCCGTAGGACGCGCCCTCGGTCGCGCTATAGACGCGCCCCGTCAGCATCATGTCCATCATCCTGGCGACGCCGATCAGCCGCGGCAGCCGCACCGAGCCGCCACCGCCGACGAAGATGCCGCGCTGCCCCTCGGGCAGGGCGAAATAGGTCGAGGGCTCGGCGACGCGGATATGCGCAGCGCAGGCGAGCTCGAGGCCGCCGCCGATCACGGCGCCCCTGAGCGCGGCGATCACGGGCACGCGGCTGTACTGGATGCGGTCGAACACGCGGTGCCACATCTGGGAATGGAGCAGGCCGCCGGTTGCGTCGTGCTCGGTCAGCTCGGACAGGTCGAGGCCCGAGGAAAAATGATCGCCGATGCCGTGGATGACGACCGCGCCGATATCCTCGGGCAGGGAGGCAAAACACGCGCCGATTTCCAGGATGATGCCGTCGTTGAGCGCATTGCGCTTGGCCGGCCGGTTCAGACCAACGGTCAGAATCCGGTCCGCCCTCTCGATCCGGAGCAGCCCGGACGGGCCCGCGGCAGCGGTCTCGGCGTTTCCCTGTGTCATTTGCGTCCTTGTCAGAATAGTTATGTTGTATAACGAATTCTGGGGGAGTCAATATGGAAGCCGAGCGGCTACCCTCACATTCGGTGTCGTCCCGGGGAAACGCCGGGACCCATCATCCCAGGGAGGAATTTGGCGAAGATTCGTCGTTCGGTACTCTGACCGACCGGCTATCGATGGATTCCGCGGTATGGGTCCCGGCCTTCGCCGGGACGACGAGTGGAGTTTGCAAAGCCGGCGGAGACTTGCTTCTGGCCTCACATCACCTGGTGCACGTCGATCACCACCCGATCCGCATGCCGCGCGGCTGAGCCGACGAAGATGTGCTCCATCAGCCACCGATACTTCTCGTGGCCGGTCTCGAATTTCGGCACGGTGCGGAAGTAGATCAGTTTGGGATCGACCGGCTCGCCGCGCTTGAGCTTTTGCAGCAGCTCGACCGGACCGAAGCGCATGCCCTTGTTCTCGACATAGACGGTCGCGCCGTCCTCGGTCTCGAAGGCGTATTTCGCCTCGAGGTCGATCAGCTCGTTGGGCCGGATGGTCTGGAAATCGGCGCCGAAGGGAAGCACCTTGCCCCTGATCGCGCCCGTCACCTCGCCGCCGATGATCGGAATGATGCGACGGACGCCGATGCCGGTCTCACCGGCGGTGACGACGTCGCCGATGCGGGCGGTGATGGTGAAGACGTACTTTGTTTCGAGGACAGGGGTCGTCATCGCTTCACCTTTCAATGCGCCATCATCCGCGTCGGCAGCCAGGTCGCCAGCAGCGGGAAGGCGATCAGGATCACGAGGCGCAGGAGGTCGGTCGCCACGAACGGGGCTACGCCCTTGAAGATGGTGGAGAATGAGACGCCCTTCACCACACTTTTGATGACAAAGACGTTCATGCCCACCGGCGGAGTGATCAGGCCGAGCTCGACGGTCACGACGATAATGACGCCGAACCAGATCGGGTCGAAGCCGAGATGCATGATGACAGGGAAGATGATCGGCACGGTCAGGATGATCATCGCCATCGCATCCATCAGGCAGCCGAGCGCGAGATACATCACCATGATCAGCGCCAGCACGCCGTAGGGACCAAGGCCAAGGCCGGTAAGCAATTCCGTGACCTTCTGCGGCGTCTGCGTCACCGTCAGGAAATAGCCGAAGATCAGCGCGCCGATCAGCACGGTGAATACTGCGGCCGCGGTGCGCGTCGCCTGCAGCAGCGAGGCCAGCACCTTCTCGCGATCCAGCCGGCCCGTCAGCACGCCGATGATGAAGGCGCCGGTGGCGCCGACGCCGCCGGCTTCCGTCGGCGTGAAGCGCGGCAGGAAGGGTAGCCCATAGAGGCCGCCGATCACGAATATGAACAGCAGCACAGGCGCCCAGATGTCCTTCAGTCCGGCAAAGCGTTCGCGCCACGGTGTCACCTTGCCCTTGGGCAGAAAGTCGGGGCGGAAATAGCCGATCAGGAAGATCGTGAGCATGTACATGGTCATCGCGAGCAAGCCCGGAATGATGCCGGCGATGAAGAGTTTTCCGATGTCCTGCTCGGTGATGATGCCGTACACCGCGAGCACGGTCGAGGGCGGCAGCATCGCACCCAACGTGCCGCCGGCCGCGATCACGCCGGTGGCAAAGGACTGCGGGTAGCCGAAGCGCCGCATTTCGGGATAAGCGACCGCGGAAAAGGTTGCGGCCGTCGCGACCGAGGAGCCGCAGATCGCGGCAAAGCCGCCGCAGGCGCCGACCGTCGCAATGCCGAGCCCGCCGCGCAAATGGCCGACGAAGCCGTTGGCTGCGCGAAACAGCTCGCGGCTCATGCCGGAGTTGCTGACGAAGGCGCCCATCAGCAGGAACATCGGGATCACGCCGAAGGTGTAGTCGGTCACCGTCCGCATCGTGACCTGTCCGACCATCTTCAGGGCCGGTGTCGAGCCGACCAGATAGCTGAAGCCGCACACGCCGACGAGGCCCATGGCCATGCCGACCGGCACGCGCAGCAGCATCAGCGCGAACAGGGATATAAAGCCGATGACGGCGACGGCGTCAGTGCTCATGGTTACTCCGTCACCTTCATTTTCGGTTCATGAATCTCTTCGGGATGGAAGATCAGCCGGTACGTGCGGATCGCGATCAGCAGCACGGCGCAGACGTCGCCGATCCAGGCGACGAGAAAGAAGGGCCATGTCGGCATGTGCAGGTCGAAGGTCTGAACATTGTCGTTGTAGGTCAGCCGGACCTTGTCGAACAGCGTCCAGGTCTGCACCGTGACGACGAACAGCAGCACCAGCGTCGCGAACACGTCGATCATGCGCTGGTAACGCGGCCCGACATTGGCCCAGATCAGGTCCACGGTGATGTGGGTGCCGCGATAGGAGGTCGCGGCGATGCCCCAGAAAATGAGGATGCCGAGCAGCATGCGGCCGATGTCGAAGCTGTCGGGAATCGAATAGTTCAGCGTGTTGCGCAGCAGCACCGACAGGAAGATGTCGAGCGCGACGATGCCGACGAAGCCGGCCGCGATCCATTCGATCGAGTCGATCACGCGATCCATCCAGGCGCGCTTCATGAGTGTGTCCTGTTCAAAAGCTTGACGAGTTCAAGATGCGCCCGCGATCGAGCTGCGCTCCCTCCCCCGCTTGCGGGGGAGGGCTGGGGAGAGGGTGTTTCCGCAACGGGACAATCCCAAGAGGAGAGAGCCCTCACCCGGCGCTTCGCCATAGCCAAGGCCCGGCCTTGGCGTCTCCAGGCGAATGGCCGCCGGAGGCGGCCTGCGCCTCTCCCGCAAGCGGGAGAGGTGCAGCGAGTGCGTGGCCGCAGCTGGGCGTCACTCCGCCAGCGCGTTGTACTTCTTCAGCGAGGCCTTGAGGTCCGCGAGCGCCGCATCAGGATCGGCGCCGGCCTTCTTGGCATTGTCGCCCCAGGTCTTGACCAGCGGCTCGGCAGCCTTCTTCCAGGCGGCGGTCTGCTCGGCCGTCAGCTTGTAGACCTCGTGACCGGATTCCGCCTTCACTTTGGCAATGCCGGCATCCTCGAACTTGCCCCAGTGCTCGCCGACCACGCCCGCCATTTCGACCGTGCAGTTCTTGTCGATCGCGGCCTTCTGCTTGTCGGACATCGCATTGTACTTGTCCTTGTTGATCACGAACACGAAGGTCGTGGTGTAGAGCGGCGCCTCCATGTCGTATTTCGTCACCTTGTCGATGCCGAACAGAACCAGGGAGCCCCAGGGGAAGGTGACGCCGTCGGCGACGCCGCGCTCGATGATGTCGCGCACTTCCGGGGCCGAAGACTGCACATTGGTGCCGCCGAGCGAGGTGACGAAGTTCGCCATGGTGGCGTGCGCCGGGCGGATCTTCATGCCCTTCACGTCCTCAGGGTTGGCGATCTTCTTGGTCTTGGAGTGGAAGGAGGAGGGCGAGTGGACGAAGGCGAGGCAGTATTTGACGTCCTTCATCTCCTTCTCGGCATATTTGCGGTACCAGGCGTCGAGCCCCATCGAGCCGCCCTTGGCGTCCGAGATCAGGAACGGCAATTCCCCGGCGCCGATGATCGGGAAGCGGCCGGGCTGGTAGCCGGGGTTGACATAGGTGACGTCGGCGATGCCGTCGCGCGCCATGTCGTAATGATCGAACGCCTTGCCGAGCTGCTGGGCCGGAAACACCTTGCCCTTGATGGTGCCGCCGGAATCCTTCTCGACCGCGGCGGCCCAGTCCTCCAGCGATTTTTGCAGCGGATGCGAAGCCGGCACCCAATGCGAGATCTTCAGATCGAAGGTCTTGTCCTGCGCGAGCGCAGGGCTCACGCTTGCTGCCAGCAGCAACGCCAGACAGGCTTTTCTCATCACGCGTCTCTCCCTGTTTTCGACGGCGGGCTTCGATGGCCCGGTCTCGTTAATTAACATGTTATCTAATTGGCCGGTGCGTTCAAGCCGGAATCGGCGTGCGCTTTTTGCGCCATCCACGTCAGCCATATTGCATTGATTTGTCGCTGCTCGGGCGACCACCGCTCCCCTTTTGTCCAACAATTATATGATATAATTATCGTCTGTCGGCCTTGGCGACAAGCAGGCCGCGACGAAAGCCTACAGGATCGAGAGGAGCAAGTATTGCGGACAAAAGTCGCAATCATCGGGGCTGGACCGGCCGGATTGTTGCTTGGGCAACTGCTGCACGCATACGGCATCGACAACGTCATCCTGGAGCGGCAGAGCCCGGACTATGTGCTGGGCCGTATCCGCGCGGGTCTGCTGGAGGAGGGAACCGTCGCCCTGCTCGATCAGGTCGGCTCCGGGACTCGGGCCCATGCCGAAGGCTTGGTGCATGAAGGCATCGAACTCGCCTTCTCCGGTCGCCGTCACCGCATCGACATGAAGGGCGCGACCGGCAAGACGGTGATGATCTACGGCCAGACCGAGGTCACGCTCGACCTGATGAATGCGCGCAAGGCCGCGGGTCTCACCTCGGTCTACGAAGCCGGAGACGTGCAGCCGCATGATTTCGACGGCAGTCACCCGCGCGTGACTTACGCCAAGGACGGCGTCACCCACACGATCGATTGCGACTTCATCGCCGGCTGCGACGGTTTCCACGGCGTCAGCCGTGCCAGCGTCCCATCATCCACGGTCGAGGAGTTCGAGCGGGTCTACCCGTTCGGCTGGCTCGGCATCCTCTCGGATACGCCGCCGGTCAGCCACGAGCTGATCTACTCCAACCACGCCCGTGGATTTGCGCTTTGCACCATGCGCTCGACCAAACGCAGCCGCTACTATGTGCAATGTTCGCTCGATGACCAGGTCGACCAATGGCCGGACGACCGTTTCTGGGACGAGTTGAAGCGCCGGCTCGACCAGGAGGCGGCCGACGCCCTCGTCACGGGACCCTCGATCGAAAAGAGCATCGCGCCGCTGCGCAGCTTCGTTGCCGAGCCGATGCGCTTCGGCCGCATGTTCCTGTGCGGCGACGCCGCCCACATCGTGCCGCCGACCGGCGCCAAGGGATTGAACCTGGCTGCCAGCGACGCGCATTATCTGTCGAGTGCGCTGCGCGAGTTCTACGACGAGAGATCCAGCGCCGGCATCGATGCCTATTCCGCGAGGGCGCTGGCACGGGTCTGGAAAGCCGTGCGCTTCTCCTGGTGGATGACCTCGATGCTGCACAAATTCCCCGACACCGGCACCATCGGCGCGCGCATCCAGCTCGCCGAGCTCGACTACGTCACGCAGTCGCAGGCCGCGATGACGTCGCTGTCGGAGAATTATGTCGGGCTGCCGTTCTAGAGCGGCATCGCGCGTTCTCTCAACATCGTCATATGTGGACGGCCCCTATTGGCAAGCACTTTTTGAAATATCGAACGACTTGGTCGGCTTCAGTCATATGTCCGGCCTGTTGGTGCGGGTTTACGACCGCTGGCCCTGATGAAATCCGATTGC